>NZ_JAQGEI010000044.1 GCF_029017505.1 Sedimenticola hydrogenitrophicus | reverse complement strand
CCAACGGCGCACCGACCATAGACGTGGTGGCGAACGACTTCATCGAGAACAGCGCGTCGGCCAATGACGTGGCGGCGACCTACACCACCGATGACGAGGACGGCGACACCCTGGCGGTGACCTGGAGCAGCGGTGCGAGTCCGGAGGACGGCAGCGGCAATGCGCTGTACACACTGGACACGGCGAACGACCAGGTGCTGCTGACTGCGGCCGGTGCGGCCTACGTGAATGCGGGCAACGACCTGCCGGCGATCGCGCTGACGGTGACCGACGACGGCACGCCGAACCTGACGGGCAGCGACAGCGACGATCCGGCGGTGACCCTGGTGAACGACACCATTGTTGTCGGCGATACGGAATCCGACGATGACGATGCCGAGGCAAATAGCGATGGTAATCCCGACAACGATGTCATCCATCCGGGAGACATAACCGAGCAGATCGACCCGCAATTCACGATCCAGCTACAGGGGGATGCATCCCTGACCGCCAACGGGGATTCGCTGACCTATAGCTGGGATGATTCATCGAAGACACTCTCGGCCAGCACAAGTGCCCTGGGGCAGGTATTCACTATCACCATCAATCCCGCGAATGACGGCTACCTGTTTACCCAGTATGCGGGGATCGATCACCCGGCGGGCCAGGGGGAGCAGGATCTGACTGCGAACTTTGTCGCCAATGTTGTCGATCAGGCTAACAACGTCGTCTCGTCTGACACCTTCCAGGTGACGATCAATGACTCCGTGCCTGTGGTTAGCGCGGTGGATGGCTTTGGCATCAACAGCAATGGCGCAACTATTCTTGGCACCCTGGAGTATTCTGAGTCTGCGGATATATCCAATACTTTCAGCTGGGGTAGTGTCACATCGAGTGTCGACCTCTACGCCCAGGGAAAGCTTGTGCAATTTACAATGGATGATGTGGCAAAGACAGTAACCGGTAAGCTGAGTGATGGTACGGATGTGTTCGTGCTTGCCCTGGACCCGGCGGTTGGTAGTTATACATACGATCAGTATGTTGACATGCAGGTCCAGCTGCCCGCCTCTGGACTGGCGAGTCAACTGAGCGGTGGTAACAGCAGTGATTACCTGCTTACCACCACGGTGGGTGACCTGACCACCACATTCTTCGCCTACGAGCAGACCGACTCGGCTTACGATCGGGCCACGGTCAACACCAACGCCAATACCATGGGGGTCGGTACTGGGCAGGATGTGGATTCGGACAGCGGCGGCAAGGACTTTCTCGTAGCCACCTTCGACAAGTCCCTCACCTCAATAGACTTCGCGGTCAAAAATTCCAGCGTCAATACAGTTGTGCGCTACACCGTTTATGAATCGATACCCGCAGGCTTCGATGGATTACAAGACAGCATTGCCACGGGTGATTTCCCCTCGGGTGGCATCAGCATGACCTACACGGTCACAAACACACTTAGTGGAAACAATGAAGAGGAAAGCATTACCATCGATGCAAGCACGATTCCTGGTCTCGACAGCTTTGCCATGGTGATCTTCGAGGCGGATAACAACAGCTACAAGCTCTCTCCCTCGGCCTTCGTCGCGGACTATCTAAATGAGGCGCAGGACGCCACAATTAACTTTAACTTCGGCCTGACGGACAGCGATGCCGATTCCAGTTTCGATACCATCACACTGACGCTGGATGGCGATACGAATACCGTGACAGGCACGACGGCTTCCGAAGCGATTGGTGGGGACGGACTGGCGAACATTCTCACCGGTGGTGCCGGGGATGATATCCTCACCGGTGGTGCTGGGGATGATATCCTCGCCGGTGGCACCGGTGCCGATACGCTACTGGGCGGCGCCGGGAACGATACCCTGGTCTATGACGCTGCCGACACCCTGATCGATGGCGGCACCGGCTTCGACACCCTCCTGGTGCCAGACAATGATGCCCTGGATTTCAGTTCTATTGCCAATGAGACCATTAACAATATCGAACGGATCGACCTGGGCAGTGGCGACCATGGTGTATCCAATCTCAACATCAATGATGTGTTGAACATGACCGACAGCAGCAATCAGCTCGAGATCATCGGGGATTCGGGTGACACTGTCACCCTGCCCAGCGGCGAGTGGACAGCGGGGAGTACCATTACCCAAAATGGCCATCAGTTCACGGAGTATCAGGGCACTATTGGCACAGATACGGCTACGCTGCTGATCGAGAATGGTATTGACGTGATCTCGGTCTGATTCGGCCTCCGATGGGTGGTTGAGTACTTATTTGAAGGGCGATAAAAGCCGGAGAACACAGGACAGTAGGATGTGCTGAGCAAAGCGAACCGCATCAATCGTAATTGATGCGGTTCGTTTCACTCACCGCATCCTACCTGTCGATACAAACCAGGAATCAATGGATTAGGATCAGGTAGGGGTTGGAGTCAAGCCGTGCCATGGCAGAGCGAACGGGTGAAATGCTGGCTGGTTTGACTCCGACCCCTGAGGATTCGATTCCTGATGACTGTGGATCGCCATCCCCAACTCACCGGTCAACCGATCATGAGTCCAATTTCTTCTCCATATACCTGTATTATTTGCAATTATGAGCGAATTGACGGTTTGGTGTTTGTGTAGTCGTTACTATCTCTGTTAGAATTCCGCAACTTTTTCTGTGACATGAATCATGTTTTGGGAATCCACTATGAACAATAAGAAGACGGTCGGCCTCGCCCTTGCGGCATCACTCTGGCTCATTCCGTATTCCCTGGCGTCTGCAACCACCCTGGAAGAGGCAATACGCCAGGCGTTGAATAGCAATCCCGATGTGCGTGTTGAAACCAACGAACTGCTCTCCCGTGCCGAGGAGGTGGAGCAGGCCAGGGCCGGTTATCTGCCGACCGTGGATATCACGGCGGGCATCGGTTACGAGCGTAGCGACAACAGCACGACCCGCGCGGCCGGGTTTGATGATCGCAGCCTGACGCGTAAAGAGGCGGCCATCAATCTCCAGCAGATGCTGTTCGATGGCTACGCCACCGACAGCGAGGTGGCGCGCCAGAGCGCCCGCCAGGCATCCGCTGGTTATCGTGTGGAAGGGGTCAGTCAGAACAAGGCATTGGAGACCGTCAGCGCCTATCTGGCCGTCCTGCGCCAGCAGCGGTTTGTCGAGCTGTCGGGAGAGAACCTTGAGTCCCACAAACGCATCTATGATCAGGTAAGGCTGCGCAGTGATGCCGGAATCGGGCGCAGTTCCGATCTCGAACAGGTGCGCGGCCGACGTGCCTCGGCCGATGCCAGTCGGCTGGCAGACCTGGCCAATCTCAGGGATGCGGAATCGACCTACCTGACGCTGGTGGGCGATCTGCCGCGGGATCTGGAGCCGGCCCCCTCGTTGCAGTCCCGTTTGCCGGACAGCCTTGAGGCGGCCATCGAGGAGGCGTTGGCGCAACACCCCACACTGCGTTCCGCTCAGGAGGATGTCCATTCGGCAGTCGCCCAGAGGGCCGCGGCTGACAACTCCTTTTATCCCCATTTCAACCTGGAGGTTGGCAGCACCTGGGGTGATGACCAGGATGGTGTTACGGGTGTTGATAAAGATGTCACGGCCATGGTCAGGATGCGCTATAACCTGTTTTCCGGGGGCCGGGACAAGGCGCGCCAGAGACAGACCGCCCATCTGATCAATGAAGCCAAAGAGGTCCGTAATCGGACCTATCGCCAGGTGGTGGAGAGCCTGCGTCTCTCCTGGACCGCCTACGAGGCGACCCAGGCGCAGCTGGTTTCCCTGAATCAGCACCTGATCTCCAGCGAGAATACCCGCGATGCCTACATCCAGCAGTTCAATATCGGCAAGCGCACCCTGATCGACCTGTTGAATACCGAGAACGAGGTGTTCGAGGCGAAGCGAGCCTATGCTGAAGCGCTGTCGGATCTGCTCAATGCCCAGTACCGTATTCTGGTGGGGATGGGGCAACTGCTCGATGCGATCAATGTGCCAGTGCCGCAAGGGCCGGGTACCGGCGATGAGGGTCTCAAGCCCTATGCCGAGATCGCGCCGAAAACCGTGCTGGCGAGCGATTTTATCGCCGAAAAATATGGGAACGGCGGGCCGGGCGCATCCGGTACAACAACGGATGGCGAGAAAAATAACTGATTACCCACCAGATTCCGCAAAGGTTAAATACTATTTATAAAGCCGCAAATAGTACGGTCTATCTGGTTGGAGGTATGGTGGCTTCATCCAGGCTCAGGTGCTTGCCGGTGACGTAGGATGCCGGTGAGCTTGCGAACCGCGTCATTCGCGGTAAGGTTTGATACGGTTCGTGCCTCACCGGCATCCTACCCCGGGCATCGTGGTTTCTGCCGCGAAAACCATTCGCGTCAGAGGCACTCCTACAGCATCGACCCCTGAGGGTTCACACTATCCCAGTGAACCTTTTTCATTGATCTTGTTCATATAGCCATGCCGCCGACCGGGTTAGACTCGCGGGCGTGGTTTGGCATTGGTCCTGTTTTCCTGAATAATACGCAGCAGATTTACCAGGAAAATGGCGCCGTTGATGGGTATAAAGCACAGGTTGGGTTCAAATTCGCTTAGGATGGACCGGTTTGGTTCAGAATGGCGCGGCGAATTTGACTCCGTTCCCCCTCCTGATATCCATTTGGGCCACCATATAATATGTAATAACTATTATAAGAAATGGTTAGGGCACTGAATCGTTGCCTGGTTCGGTACGGCTCGGGTTGATATTTCCATAAGGACTTCAAATGGTTAGCATCACAACCAACCTTCCTGAAAATGATGCGCTGGATGAGCGGGACATCCGTGTGTGGCTGGCGGGCCTGGCGGTCAAGCGCAGCGCGGCAGAGATGGAAAAGCTGCACGAGGCGTGTGATCTCGCCTTTGAGATTCATCGCGAGGGTGTCGAGGTCACCGGTGAGACCACCCTGCGCCACGCCCTTGCCGTGGCGGAAATCCTGGCCGAGATGGATCTGGACTGGGAGACCCTGGCGGCGGCCATTCTGCATGATGTGTTGCCGGGCGATCAGGTCAATCTGCTGCGACTGGAAAAGCAGTTCGGCAAGAGCGTCGCGCGCATGGTAAGTGACATGGCGCGTATCGGTTTTGTCTCCCGCGACCGCGCGGCCAGCCAGCACGACAAGGAGCTGGCGCATACCGAAAACCTGCGCCGCATGCTGCTCAGTATCGCCGATGATATCCGCGTGGTCCTGATCGTGCTGGCGGAGCGGCTGCATGTCATGCGTATCCTGAAAGCGCTTCCCGAGGCGATGCGGGTCAAGGAGGCGCGCGAGACCCAGCAGATCTATGCCCCCCTCGCCAACCGGCTGGGTATCTGGCAGATCAAGTGGGAGCTGGAGGATCTCTGTCTGCGCTATCTTGAGCCGGACACCTACATGGATATCGCCAAAAAGCTGGATGGCCGGCGTGCCGACAGGGAAGAGTATATCGATGATGTCGTCGACATACTGCAGGCCAAATTTGCCGAGTTGCATATCGACGCCGAGATTACCGGCCGTCCCAAGCATATCTACAGCATCTGGAAAAAGATGAAGCGCAAGGCGGTCCCGTTCGAACAGATTTTCGATCTGCGGGCCGTGCGGGTGCTGGTGGACAACGTGGCCGACTGTTATGCCGCCATAGGTGTCGTCCATGGGCTGTGGCGGCATATCCCGGGCGAATTTGATGACTACATCGCCACCCCCAAGGCCAACATGTACCGCTCGATCCATACCGCGGTGATCGGGCCGGAAGACAAGACCCTGGAGATCCAGATTCGCACCCATGACATGCACGAGCATGCCGAACTCGGCGTGGCGGCCCACTGGCGCTACAAGGAGGGCGGCAGCAAGGGGGATGTCGAGTTTGAGCGGCGCATCTCGCTGATGCGTAACTGGATCGAGGTGAAGGACGATCCGGCCGGCTCGGAGGATTTCGTCGACCACCTGAAGAGCGAATTTGAATCGCGGCAGGTCTATGTGCTGACCCCGCAGGGCAAGGTGGTGGAGCTGCCGAAGGGGGCCACCGCGGTGGATTTCGCCTACGCCATCCACTCCGATGTGGGGCATCGTTGCCGTGGCGCCAAGATCGACGGCAAGATCCGCCCCCTTACCCGCCCGCTGGAGAGTGGTCAGCTGGTGGAGATCCTCACGGTCAAGGAAGGGGGCCCCAGCCGGGACTGGCTCAGTCCCCATCTCGGGTACCTCAAAACCAGCCGGGCGCGCAACCGGGTTCGCCAGTGGTTCAAGCAGCAGGATTACGAGCAGCATCTGCATGCCGGCAAGGTCAGCCTGGAGCGGGAGGTCAATCGCCTGGGGGTGCCGAAGCCGGATCTGGCAATCGCCACCAAACGGTTCAATTTCAAGAAAACCGATGACCTGCTGGCCGCCATCGGCCGCGGCGAGGTCTCCCCCATTCAGGTGGCCGGGATGGGCGTGCCGCACGAGTTGCCGGCGCGGACACCAACGCAGGTTGAACCGATCCCCCAGCGCAAACCCGGCCGGCCGAGGAAAAGCGGACGGGGCGAGGTGATCGTCGAGGGTGTGGGCGATCTCATGACCCACATCGCGCGCTGCTGCAAGCCGGTACCGAACGATGAGATTGTCGGCTTCATCACCCGCGGTCGCGGCGTGACAGTGCATCGCAACGACTGCGCCATGATTGGCCACCTCGACGGTGATGAGCGTGAACGGCTGATCGATGTGGCTTGGGCGGGCGAGGGCACCACCGGTACCTATCAGGTGGATATCAGGATCACCGCGGCCGATCGCAAGGGGCTGCTCCGGGATGTTTCGGCCATCCTCACCAATGAAGAGGTGGATGTGCTCGGGGTCAACACCCAGTCCAACCGTAAGATGGATCGCGCCAATATGCGCTTTACCATCGAAATCAACAACATGCGGCAGCTGAGTCGCCTGCTGGAGAAGATCGCCCAACTGCCCGACGTATTGGCGGTCAGGCGTGACGTGTGACGGAATGCGCGGTGCGCGGATGGGTGGAGGAGAGGGCGCGGCGTAACCCTCCAATAATCTTGCCGGCGCGGAATGATAAATTGCCTGTTTCCCCCGCCGCAAGGTAAACTAAGCGTTGATTTTGTAAATAGAAAGCAGATCCTCGCTGGCGCCTTCGGTAAATCAGTGCGATTTCTCCATAGATATGTACCGCCCACAGAAGGGTAGTCGGTTATTTCAGAGGGCTGAATTCAAATTTCCTGCGTAGCCTGCCGGCTGGGCATTGTTTTTTATTGTTTGAAATTATTGGAGTTTTTGATGGCGATCGAGCGTACATTCTCAATTGTGAAGCCGGATGCGGTGGCAAAGAACATCATTGGCAAGATCTACAGCCGCTTCGAAGAGGCGGGTCTCCGCATTGTCGCCTCGAAGATGCTGCAGCTGAGCCGCGAGCAGGCCGGCGAGTTCTACGCCGTACACAAAGAGCGGCCTTTCTATAACGACCTGATCGAATTCATGACCTCCGGGCCGGTGGTGGTACAGGTACTGGAAGGTGAAAACGCGATCGCCAAGAACCGTGAGGTGATGGGTGCCACCAATCCGAAAGATGCGGCACCGGGCACCATTCGCGCCGATTTTGCCGAGACGGTCGATGAGAATGCCGTGCATGGCTCGGACGCCCCGGAGACGGCTGCCGTGGAGATCGCCTTCTTCTTCCCCGAAGGTGTCTGCGAAAGGCTGCGTTGAGGTCACCCTTGATCGATCTGCATTACCTTCGCCATTCCGCTGACGACCGGTCGGACTGCGTACACTTGGAGTCGGCGACACCTTTCAATCACTGTGTGGAGTGGCAGGGTAATGCAGAGCGCTGAACAGAAAATCAATCTGCTGGATTTTGACCGCAAGGGAATGGAGTCCTTCTTTGAGGGGCTGGGTGCCAAGGCCTTCAACGGCCGCAATGTGCTCAAATGGATCCATAAGCATGGCGTCACCGATTTTGATGCCATGACCGATCTGTCGAAAAAGCTGCGCGAACAGCTCAAGGCGACGGCGGAAATCAGGGTGCCGGAGATCGTGTTCGAGCAGCCGGCGCTGGATGGCACCCATAAATGGGTGCTGGAGCTGGATTGCAATAACCGCATCGAATCGGTGTTCATCCCGGAACCCAATCGCCGCACCCTGTGCATCTCCTCCCAGGTCGGCTGTGCGCTGGACTGCAGTTTCTGCTCCACCGCGCAGCAGGGCTTCAACCGCAATCTCACCGCCGCTGAGATCATCGGCCAGGTATGGGTGGCCGAGCGGGAACTGGGCAAGTCGCTCACCAACGTGGTGTTGATGGGGATGGGCGAGCCACTGGCCAATTTCGACCCGGTGGTCACGGCCACCAATATCATGCAGGACGACCTGGCTTACATGCTGTCGAAATACCGGGTCACCATCAGTACCTCGGGCATTGTGCCGGCCCTGAAACAGCTTAAGGAGTTGTCCGAGGTGAGCCTGGCGGTGTCGCTGCATGCGCCGACCAACGAACTGCGCGACCAGCTGGTGCCGATCAACCGCAAGTATCCCCTGGAGCAGCTGATTCCGGCCTGCCGGGACTACCTGCGCGGCGACAAACGGCGCAAGGTGACCTGGGAATATGTCATGCTGGACGGTATCAACGACAGTGACAAACAGGCCCGGCAGCTGATCCGGCTGCTGGAAGGCACGCCGTCAAAGATCAATCTCATTCCATTCAATCCGTTTCCGGGAACCCACTACCGCTGCTCGCCGCCGGAACGAATAGACGCCTTTCGTCAGCGCCTGGTCCGGGCCGGTATCGTCACCACCACCCGCAAGACCCGTGGCGAGGATATCGACGCGGCCTGCGGCCAGCTGGTCGGACGGGTGAAGGATCGCAGTCGGCGTGAATTGAAACATTCAGGAGGACTTTAGCTTGAAAGTCAGTCAGCTCACTGTTCTGGGGTTGTTCGCGCTGCTGCTTGTCGGCTGTCAGCAGGGGACGGTAAGGCCCGGTGGCACGTCCCCGGATATGGTCGACAACACCGGACGGTTCAGTCAGAACAGCCGAACCGGTGAGGGGGATGTCTATGTGAAACTGGCCATCGCCTATATGCGGGAAGGCCATCTGGATGTGGCGCTGATGAAGGCCAAGCAGGCACTCTCGGTCGAGCCGGCGAACGCGGAGGGGCATAACGTCATCGCCCTGCTGTACGACCGGTTGGGTGAACGCGATCTGGCGGAGAAGCACTTCCAGCGCAGTCTCCGTATCGACACCAAAAACTCCTATGTACTGAACGCCTATGCCTCCTTTCTCTGCCAGCAACAACGCTATGAAGAGGCCGACGGGTATTTCCTGAAGGCACTGCTCAACCCACTCTACAGGACCCCCGAAGTGGCGCTGACCAATGCGGGCATCTGCGCCATACGCAACAGTGACCTGAACAAGGCCGAGGAGTACTTTCGCCGGGCGCTGGGCTACAACGCCAAGTTCCCATTGGCGCTCTACCAGATGGCCCAGATCAGCTTTCGGAATGAACAGAACCTCTCTTCCCGCGCCTATCTGCAGCGTTATCTGGAGCTGACCAAACCGACACCGGCCTCGCTGTGGCTGGGTATCCAGAATGAGCGTATCCTCGGTGACCGAAATGCGGTCTCCAGCTATTCTCTGATGTTGAAAAATAACTTCCCTGACTCCAGGGAGGTGCTGCTCTTGAAGGATTCCGAACAGTAATGAATGCCGCCGATCATAACCAAGAGGTGCATGAGCCGGTTGTTCAGGGGCCTGGAAAACAGTTGCGGGAGATCCGCCTGGCGAGGAATCTGGATATCAACCAGGTGGCTGGTCTGTTGCACCTGAATGTCTCCCTGCTGGACGCGCTGGAGGCGGATGATTTCAGCAAACTGCCCAGTCCCGTGTTCGTCCAGGGCTATCTGCGCAACTATGCCCGCCTGCTGGATATCCCGGTGACCCCGATACTGGACGCCTTTCAGCAATTTCGGCCGGTGGCCGACGAGACCATGAATCTCAAGGCCTCGCAGGTCCGGCATGAAGTGCGCAGCAGTCATACCGTTGTGCGGGTGATCACCTGGCTGATCGTCATCGGTATCATCGCCCTGGTGGTGACCTGGTGGCGCGGTTATCTGCAGTGGCCGATCAGCCTGAGCCTGGAGGGTGGCGATCCGCCGGTAGCGCAGCAGGCTGGAGATCGGCCGCCGGCGACCGAAAGTCAACCGGTTGCCACCGATGGCACAGCCACCCTGCCGCTGATGGAGAAACCGGAGATTCTGGACGCCCCGGTCGGCGAGCCCGCGCCGGTGGAGTCGACACAACCCCGGCGCCCTGACGAGCCAGCCACGCGGGAGCGCAGCGATGCGCCGGCCGCAACCCTGGAGGAGACGCCGCAACCGGCGGTGAGCGATTCGGCCGCGCCATCCGGTGGCCTGGCGCAGGGTAGCGCGGCGGATGTTGCCGCGGCCGGCGAGGCGGTGACGCGGGGAGCCGCCCAGCCACCAGCCACTGCGCAGGTGCAGGTCAGCTTCTCCGAAGCCTGCTGGACCGAGATCCGGGACGCCACCGGCGGTTACCGGGTGATTGGCAACAAAACAGCGGGGGAACGCCTGATTCTGGCGGGCGAGGCGCCCTACCAGATGGTGTTCGGCAATGCGTCCGCGGTCAGCATTCTGGTCAATGGGGCGGCCTATGATCTGGCCCCGCATACCCGCTCGAATGTCGCCCGGTTTACCCTTGAGCTCGAATGAGTAAGGGTGCCAGTTGGTTAGCCCTCGGGACATACAGTTTTGTAGGGTGGAAAAGCCGATAGGCGTATCCCCAATGCTGCGGTGAGGGGTGGTACAAGGATGTACCGTTTACGCACCCGAGGATGGAATGCGCTGCCGCTTATCCACCCTACCAAAGATGAATGATGACCGGGCGGGACGGACAGTCAGCAAAGGTCAAGCAAGAGCAAAGAAAGAGAGTAATGGCCAAAAACATCCAAGCCATCCGTGGCATGCACGATATCCTGCCGGACAAGTCGCCACTTTGGCATTTTCTGGAACAGCAGACACGCTCCGTACTGGACAGCTACGGCTACCGGGAGTTGCGTACCCCCGTGGTTGAGATGACCGAGCTGTTCAAGCGTTCCATTGGTGAAGTGACCGATATTGTCGAGAAGGAGATGTATACCTTCGAGGACCGCAACGGCGACAGCCTGACTCTGCGCCCGGAGTGCACCGCCAGCTGTGTGCGGGCCGGCATCGAGAGCGGGCTGTTCCACAACCAGGTGCAGCGCCTCTGGTATTATGGCCCGATGTTCCGGCATGAGCGTCCCCAGAAGGGGCGCTATCGTCAGTTCTATCAAATCGGCGCGGAGGCCTATGGCCTCACCGGTCCGGATATCGACATCGAAATGATCCTCCTGACCCGGCGTATCTGGGAGTGCCTCGGGCTGGAGGGGCTGGAACTGCAGATCAACACCCTGGGTACCTCCGCTGAGCGGTTGGTCTATCGTGAACAGTTGGTGGCCTATCTCTCGGAGCGCAGGGGGCAGTTGGATGAAGACAGCCTGCGCCGTCTCGACAGCAATCCCCTGCGTATCCTCGATTCCAAGAACCCGGATATGCGTGAACTGATCGCCGGCGCCCCGTCGCTGATGGATTACCTGGGGGAGGAGTCGAAGGAGCACTTCCGGAGCCTCTGCGCCGGACTGGAAGCGGCGGGCGTACCCTATGTGGTCAACACCCGACTGGTACGCGGACTCGACTACTATGCACGCACGGTGTTCGAGTGGGTGACCGACCGCCTGGGTGCCCAGGGCACCGTCTGTGCCGGTGGCCGTTATGATGGCCTGGTGGAGCAGTTGGGGGGTAGGCCGACCCCGGCGGTCGGCTTCGCCATGGGCGTGGAGCGGCTGATCGTGCTGCTGGAAGAGCGGGAAATCCCCCTTGAACTGCCGACCCTGGATGCCTACCTGGTGCTGGTTGGTGATACCCCGCAACGGCAGGGGGTGTTGCTGGCCGATCGCCTGCGCCGGGACGTGCCGGGGTTGCGGCTGATGACCCACTGTGGCGGCGGCAGTTTCAAGAGCCAGTTCAAGAAGGCGGATCGCAGCGGGGCCCGTTTTGCGCTGGTGCTGGGTGAGGATGAGCTGGCCCAGGGTGTCATCGGGGTCAAATATCTGCGTGAAGAGCGCGAACAGGAACAGGTGGCGCTGGACGATCTGGCAAGCTATCTGCGCGAGAAAACCTGATTATGCCCGGGACCCTTGCGGTTCCCGGCAGTGAATTGTTTAGCCGCTATCGGGCGGAGAGAGAGGACGAGATGGTTGATGTGAATCTGTCGGAAGAAGAGCAGGTTGAGGCACTCAAAAGGTGGTGGAAGGAGAACGGCAAGTCGGTCATCGCCGGTGTCGTGCTGGGCCTGGGTGGCGTGTTTGGTTGGCAATACTGGGGCCAGCATCAGCGTCAGGTGGCTGAGCAGGCCTCGCAGCAATTTGAACAGCTGACGGAGAGTGTCGCCGCCGGTTCGGGAACGGCGGTCGCTCAGGCCGAGGCCCTGATTGCCGGTCATGAAGGGAGCACCTATGCGGTGTTTGCCGCCTTGAATCTGGCCAAAGTGAAATTCCAGCAGGGCGATATTGACGGCTCGAAGGAGCGGCTGCAATGGGTGGTGGCCAATGCCGACGATCAGTCACTGCGGCAGATCGCCCGCCTGCGACTGGCGCGCCTGTTGCTGGATCAGGGCGCGGTCGACGAGGCATCCAGCCTCATCGCCCAGGCGCCGCTGGACAATTTCAAAGGGGATATTGCCGAATTGAGAGGCGATATCGCCCTGCAAAAGGGTGACCGGGCGGCTGCCCGGCAGGCCTACCAGGAAGCGCTGGAGTACCAGGTCAGTAACAGTGCCCTGGTACAGATGAAGTTTGACAATCTGGCCGCGGCCGAATAGTTCCGAGGATCGCCCAATGATGCGCTACCTGCCGATATCCCTGCTGGCGCTGCTGCTGAGCGGCTGCGGTTCCATGAACTCCATGAACCCGGTGGACTGGTTTGCCGAGGATGACAACTCCGAACCGCCGGCTGAGCTGGTCGAACTGGACGAAACCGTTCCCGCCCGGGTGCTCTGGTCCACCTCCATCGGTGGCGGCGCGGATAAGCAGCGGGTCAAACTGGTGCCTATTGTCAAGGATGACCGGATCTATGCCGCCAGTCGAAAGGGTGAGGTGCGGGCGCTGGATGCCGCCACCGGGCGTACCCTCTGGTCGGTGGATACCGGGCTGGAGATCTCCGGTGGACCGGGCGCGGGCGAGGAGCTGGTGTTGTTCGGCACCAGTAACGGCGAGGTGGTCGCGCTGGATCAGGCCGGGGGCGGCGAAAAATGGCGGACCCGGGTGAGCAGCGAAGTGCTCTCCGTGCCCAAGGCCGCCCAAGGCGTGGTGGTGGTGCATACCATCGACGGCAAACTGTTCGGTCTGGATACCGCAACCGGCGCCCAGCAGTGGATCTATGACCGCTCCATTCCGGTGTTGACCCTGCACGGCAACAGCTCCCCGGTGATTGACGGTGATCGGGTCATCGCCGGTTTCGCCAGCGGCAAGCTGGCGATGTTCAATCTGCGCGATGGTGAGCTGCTCTGGGAGCTCACCGTCTCGGCGCCGAGTGGCCGCTCCGAGCTGGAGCGCATGGTGGATATCGATGGTGATCCGCTGGTCATCGGCGATGTGGTCTACGCCGTCACCTACCAGGGCGAGATGGCGGCGGTGTCGCTGGAAACCGGTATCGTGCTGTGGCGTCGCAAGCTCTCCTCCTACGCCGGCATGGGGGCGGATTACGGACAGATCTATGTTTCCGACGATACCGATCATGTGCTGTCGGTGGACCCGGGCAACGGTTCCGCCCTGTGGAAGAACCAGAAACTCCAATACCGCAAGCTGACCGCGCCGGTGGTGTTGGGTGAGCGTATCCTGGTGGGCGATTTCGAGGGCTACCTGCACTTTCTGTCACGCGAGGATGGTCGCCTGGATGGCCGTGTGCGCGTCGCCAAGTCGGCGATCTCCACCCCGCCCATCGTCATCGATGGTACGGTCTATATCTATGCGGATGGCGGTGAGATGGCCGCCATAACAACCTCCGGCCTCTGATCCCCGGTCTCTGAACTCCCTGACTCTGAATTTTGAGCGTAAATGTGCCAAACATGCTGCCCGTAATCGTCCTGGTGGGACGCCCCAATGTGGGCAAGTCCACCCTGTTCAATCGACTGACCCGGAGTCGTGACGCCCTGGTGGCGGATCAGCCCGGTTTGACCCGCGATCGCCAGTACGGTGTCGGCAAGCTGGGGGATCGTCCCTATGTGGTGGTGGACACCGGCGGTTTGAGCGGCGAGGCCGCGGGCGTCGATCTGCTGATGGAACAGCAGGTGCAGGCGGCCATTGCCGAGGCCGATCATATCTTTTTCCTGCTGGATGGCCGCGCCGGCTGTACCCCCGCCGACAGCGCCATCGCGGGGCAGCTCCGCCGTACCGGGAAACCGGTCAGTGCAGTGGTGAACAAGAGTGAAAGCCTGGATGGCGACATGGCCGGTGCCGACTTCTTCTCCCTGGGACTGGGCGAGCCGCTACCCATCTCCGCGGCCCATGGCCGCGGCGTGCGTTCCCTGATCAATGACGTACTCGATGCCTTCCCCGAGCCTGACGGTATTGCCCAGGAGAAGGACAAAGGCACGCTTATCGCCGTGGTCGGCCGTCCCAATGTGGGTAAGTCCACCCTGGTTAACCGGATGCTGGGCGAGGAGCGCGTGGTCGCTTTTGATCAGCCCGGCACCACCCGGGACAGTGTCTTCATCACCTACACGCACGATGACAAGCCCTACACCCTTATCGATACGGCGGGGGTCAGACGCCGTGCCCGGGTCAGTGAGATGGTGGAGAAGTTCAGTGTGATCAAGACGCTGCAGGCGATCGAGCAGGCCAATGTGGTAATGCTGGTGCTGGATGCCCAGCAGGGCGTCGGCGAACAGGACGCG
The DNA here is from genome assembly GCF_029017505.1 of Sedimenticola hydrogenitrophicus. Classification (GTDB taxonomy): domain Bacteria; phylum Pseudomonadota; class Gammaproteobacteria; order Chromatiales; family Chromatiaceae; genus Sedimenticola; species Sedimenticola hydrogenitrophicus_A. The sequence continues at coordinate 26,696 of NZ_JAQGEI010000044.1, read as the reverse complement.
ACCCTGGCGGGCCATATCCTGGAGAGCGGGCGCGCCCTGGTGGTGGTGATCAACAAATGGGACGGTCTGCAATCGGAGCAGCGTGACCGGATCAAGGAGGAGATCGACAGGAAACTGCCGTTCCTCGATTTCGCCGCCAAGCGGTTTATCTCGGCGCTGCACGGCTCGGGTGTCGGCAAGCTCTATCAGGCGCTGGATTCGGCCTACGCCAACGCCACGCGCAATCTGGCCACCCCGGAGCTGACCCGTATCCTCGAATGGACCGTCCAGGAGCACCAGCCGCCAATGGTGCATGGCCGGCGGATCAAGCTCCGTTATGCCCACCAGGGTGGACAGAACCCGCCCATCATCGTGATCCACGGTAACCAGACCGATGCGGTACCGACCACCTATAAACGCTATCTGATCAACCGCTTCCGCGAGGTCCTGAAGCTGACCGGCACGCCGATCCGCATCGAATTCAAGTCCGGGGAGAACCCGTTCAAGGACCGCAAGAACAAGCTGACCCCGCGCCAGGTACAGAAACGCCAACGCCTCAAGTCCTTCAGCAAGCGCAAGTAGCTGGCATCTGGCGACCACAATATCCTGTTAATTCGCAGGGTGGGCACGTTTTTTGTGCCCACGCGGATGATTCGGTGCGGGGTAACAGCTTGTAGGTTGGGGTGAGGAACGAACCCCAACCTACCGCACTAGGAAATTCACCGCGATTTCGGCCCGGGGGCGTTCACCGCTACAGAATGCCGGACGGCTCCACCCCGTCATCTTCGTCATCATCATCTTCCTCGGTGTGATCAAGCCGACTGAGGCGCAGAAAACTGATCAGGGTGAAGATCCCCATCAGGGCAATGGAGAGTGCCATGGAAAACGGCGAACCGTCGTGATAATGCCCCACCAGCACGCCGATACAGGCGGCCACCGACATCTGGATGAAGCCGAGTAATGCGGAGGAGGTGCCGGCCATGTGCGGAAACGGGGCCAGCGCCCCCGCCATCGCCTGCGGCATGACGATGCCGACGCCGATCATATAGAACATCTGCGGCAGTACAATCGCTGCCACGTGGTGTACCTCGGCCAGGGCAAAGAGCAGCATGCTGACGCCCCCTGTGGCGGCGATGATCGAACCGTAACCCAGCAGCCGGTTGATACCGACACTGCGCACCAGCCGTCCGCCGATCAGCGTACCGATCATGAAGCCGGCCACCACCAAGGCGAAGAAGAGTCCGAACTGCTCCTCCTTGAAGCCGAGAAAGTCGATAATGACGAAGGAGGATCCGGAAAGGAACGAGAACAGCCCGGCAAACACAAAGCTGCAGGTCAGGGTGTACCAGCGCCAGGTCGGATGTTTCAGCAGAATACCGTAGTTTTTCAACAAATTGCCGACCGTCATGATGTGATGACTGCCCGGCGGAGCGGTCTCCGGGATGCGCGTCCCTAGCAGCACGACCCCGATGACGCCATAGGCGGCAAGGAACAGGAAGATCGACTGCCAGCCGAACCATATGGTCATGTATCCGCCCAGGATGGGGGCGGCGGCCGGGGCCACGGCCATGGCGGTGCCGATATAGGAGAGCAGGCGGGCGGACTCCCGGGGGCCATGGATATCCCGCACCATGGCGCGCCCCAGCACCGGGCCGGCGCTGCCGCCGATCGCCTGGAGCAGGCGCAGGGCGGAGAGGGAGGCGATCGATTCGGCAAACACAATGGCCAGGCTGCTCAGCAGAAACAGCAGCAGGCCCGCCATCAGTACGGGCTTTCTGCCGAAGCGGTCGGACAGCGGGCCGTAGATCAGCTGGGCCAGGGCGAAGCCGACCAGAAAGATGCTCAGGGTCTGCTGAACCTGGTTGATATCGGCGTTGAAAACCTGCATCAGCAGCGGGAAGGCCGGCAGGTACATGTCGGTGGAGAGCGGGCCGATCGCCACGAGTAAGGCGATGATGGCGGTGGCGAACAGGGACTTTGGCGAGATCATGTGACATTCATATCCGGTTTTGATCGCTAACGCAATAGTTACACATGAAACAAATAAGCGTTTTTTCGGTAGGGAATAGGGCGTGTTGCCGGCGCCGGCAGTGGGCCAGGTCGCGGTGAGTGAAACGAACCGCATCGCTCGAAATTGATAGGCACGCCGAAGTTGCGATGCTTACTTAACCAAACTTAACCAAAAATCCGTGTTTATCCGTGTCTATCCGTGGTTCACTCCTAACCGGCGCACAGCCCAAGACGGGCGGAATTCGGGGTGGTGTCGAGCGCTTCGTGCGGCCACAAAAAAGGTGCCTACCCCGCCTTATAAGTTACAATGGCAACTAATTTAATTTTCCACCGTCGTGTCCACGGTGGAGATGATGGTGCCGTTGGCCACCCGGGTCTCCAGCCGGTCGCCGCGCTGTACCTGGCCGGCATCCTGCAGCAGCGTTCGCTCCGGCAGCAGCCGGGTGATGGAGTAACCGCGCTGCAAGGTGGCCAGGGGGCTCAGGGCGTTGAGCGTGCCGCTGGCCGAGCCGAGGCGGTGCTGCTTGGCGCGCAGGCTGGCGCCCAGGGCCAGGTCGAGTCGATGCCTGAGTCCGTGCAGCAGTTCCTGCTGCCGGTTGAGCCGGTGGCCGGGCGTGACCGCACGCAGCCGGCTCGCCAGCAGACCGAGCCTGGCGGTGTCCTGCGTCAGCCGGCTGCGGATACAACGGAGCAGATGCGGCCCCAGCTCATCCAGGTACTGCTGGCGCTGTTGCAGGCGGATACCCGGGTGCGCCCGTTCAAGCCGCTTAACAAGCGCCTGCAGGGCCTGGTTGCTGCTGGCCAGGTGGCGCCGGGTCCCCAGGCCGATCCGGCGTTGCAGGGCGTTGAGCCGGTCCAGGACTTCCAGTCGGTCCGGTGTCGCCAGCTCCGCCGCCACCGAGGGTGTGGGAGCGCGCCGGTCGGCCACGAAATCGGCAATGGTAAAGTCCACCTCGTGTCCGACCGCCGAGATCACCGGGATGGTGAGGGCGTGGATGCTGCGGGCGACCCCCTCATCGTTGAACGCCATCAGGTCTTCCAGCGAGCCGCCGCCCCGGGTCAGTATCAACAGATCGCAATCCTGCCGCTGCTCCGCCAGTCGCAGGGTGTTGATAATCGAGCGCGGCGCCTCCTCGCCCTGCACCGCGACCGGATAGATCAGCACCGGTACGGCGGGCAGGCGTCGCCGCAGCACGCTCAGCACATCGCGAATGGCGGCGCCGCTGGGGGAGGTGACGACGCCGATCCGTTTCGGTAGCAGGGGCAGGGCCCGCTTATGCGCGCTGTCGAACAGGCCCTCCTGCTGCAGCTTGAATTTCAGCGCCTCGAAGGCCTGCTGCAGGTCGCCTTCACCGGCCGGCTCCATGTGCTCCGCCACCAGTTGGAATTCGCCGCGTCCCTCGTAGAGCCCGACCCGAGCCCGGATCAGCACCTTGAGGCCGTTTTCCGGCTGGAAGCGCAGCAGCTGGCGCTTCATCCGGAACATGGCACAGCGCACCTGGGCATGGGGATCCTTGAGGGTGAAGTAGATGTGCCCGGAGGCGGGGCGGGCCAGGTTGGATATCTCCCCTTCCACCCAGAGCAACGGAAAACTTCCCTCCAGTACCGTCCGGACCTCACTGTTGAGGCGGGATACGCTGTAGATGTCCCGCTGGAAATTTGCTTCTGAATCATGCATAGGTCTAAAAAATGCCGTATCGCCCAATTCTATTCTGAATCGCTCATCAAGAACTTGAGCCTAACTCATTGATTTTCAGTTTGCGCCAGTTTCGTTGGGTGGGGAGTGGTGCAAGAATGAACCGCATCCTACCCCGGCGTTGTTGGAATTACCTTATTCGCGTTCATTCCATCCTTAGGTCCGTAAACAGTACATTGCGTCCTCGGCTCCGGTATCGGTACATCCCTGTACCACTCCTCTTGCACCACGCCTCGCGGCTAATAGGTTTCCTGGGTACCGCTGCGTTAGATGGGTATTCTGGTAAATAAATGTTAATTTGAGTTTACCTTGATTCGTTGAGATTTTATAATACTCGGTTTACTGAAAAACCTTTCACTTGGGAACCTATTATGCGCCTCGTTCAGGAAGCCCTTACCTTTGATGATGTCCTGCTCCTGCCGGCCCACTCCGCCGTGCTGCCCAAGGATGTGGATCTGGCCACCCAGTTCACCCGTGGAATCCGGCTCAATATTCCCCTGGTTTCCGCGGCCATGGACACGGTGACCGAATCCCGCCTGGCCATTGCCATGGCGCTGGAGGGGGGAATCGGCATCATGCACAAAAACATGACCGCCGAGCAGCAGGCGGCCGAGGTCCGCACGGTCAAACGTTACGAGAGTGGTGTCATTATCGACCCGATCACCGTGGGACCGGACATGACGGTCGGTGAACTGGTCAAGATCACCCAGGCGAACAAGATCTCCGGCGTGCCGGTTGTGGAGGGTGAGGACCTGGTGGGTATCATCACCAATCGCGATGTGCGTTTCGAGACCCGTATGAATGAGCCGGTCTCCGCCATCATGACCCCGAAGGAACGCCTGATCACCGTGCATGAGGGCGCCGACCGGGAAGAGGTGATGTCCAAACTGCGGGCCAACCGCATTGAGAAGATTCTGGTGGTCAATGATGCCTTCCAGCTGCGTGGCATGATCACCGTGAAGGATATCCAGAAAGCCAAGGATTATCCCTTCGCCTGCCGTGATAACCAGGAGCGGCTGCGTGTCGGGGCCGCCGTCGGGGTCGGCGAGGGTACCGAGGAGCGGGTCGATGCACTGGTCCGGGCCGGGGTCGACGTGATCGTGGTGGATACCGCCCATGGCCACTCCCAAGGTGTGCTCAACCGGGTTGCCTGGGTCAAGCAGAACTATCCGCAGGTCCAGGTGATCGGTGGCAATATCGCTACCGGGGCGGCGGCACGGGCGCTGGCGGAAGCCGGTGCCGACGCGGTCAAGGTAGGTATTGGTCCCGGTTCCATCTGTACCACCCGGATCGTGGCCGGGGTCGGGGTTCCCCAGATCACGGCCGTGGCCAACGTGGCCGAAGCGCTGGAGGGCACCGGCATCCCGGTGATCGCGGATGGCGGGCTGCGCTATTCGGGCGATATCGCCAAGGTATTGGCGGCGGGTGCCTATACCGTCATGGTGGGTGGCCTGCTGGCCGGCACAGAAGAGGCGCCGGGTGAGGTGGAGATCTATCAGGGGCGCTCCTACAAGGCCTATCGCGGCATGGGCAGTCTCGGGGCGATGCAGGCGCGCCACGGCTCCAGCGACCGTTACTTCCAGGAAGATACCAAGGAGGCCGACAAGCTGGTTCCCGAGGGTATCGAGGGGCGGGTCCCCTACAAGGGGCCGCTGATCAACGTGATCACCCAGCTGACCGGCGGCATCCGCGCCAGCATGGGCTATACCGGATGCGCCACGATTGATGATATGCGCACCAAACCGGAGTTCGTCCGGGTGACCAATGCCGGCATGCGCGAGTCCCATGTGCATGACGTGGCCATCACCAAGGAAGCGCCGAATTACCGCCAGGGTTGATTGTCGCACAAGACCCATGGGAAGCCGCAGACCGGTGGCTGGCAGCCTACCAGGCTTCGCCACCGCTCTGCGGTTCTTTCGTTTCAGCACGATTGGAATTTGGAATATAGATTATGACGAATCAGGATATCCACGCTCACCGCATCCTCATCCTCGATTTTGGTTCCCAGTACACCCAGCTGATCGCCCGGCGGGTGCGTGAGGCCGGTGTCTATTGCGAAATCTGGCCTTATGACAACTGCGAAACGGCCATCCGGGAACAGCATCCCAGCGGGATCATCCTCTCCGGTGGGCCGGAGTCGGTGACGGCCGAGGATACCCCGCGTGCCCCCGCCCTGGTGTTCGAACTGGGGGTGCCGGTGCTGGGTATCTGTTACGGCATGCAGACCATGGCGGCGCAGTTGGGGGGCAAGGTGGCCGGCTCCGAGGCCCATGAGTATGGCTATGCCCAAGTGCGCGCCCGGGGGCACTCAAAGCTGCTGCGGGATATCGAGGATCATACGACTTCCGAAGGCTATGGCCTGCTGGACGTCTGGATGAGTCACGGTGACCGGGTCGAGGTGCTGCCGGAAGGCTTCACGGTGATTGCCGAGACCGACAACGCACCGCTGGCCGGCATGGCCGACGAGGCGCGCGGTTTCTACGGCATCCAGTTCCACCCGGAGGTGACCCACACCCGTCAGGGTGGGCGTATCCTCGAGCGTTTCCTGTTCGAGATCTGCGGCTGCGAGGCGTTGTGGAACCCGGCCAGCATTATCCAGGACAGCATCGACCAGGTCCGTGCGCAAGTGGGGACGGAGGGCAAGGTGCTGCTGGGGCTCTCCGGCGGAGTCGACTCCTCGGTGGTGGCGGCCATGCTGCACAAGGCGATCGGTGACCGGCTCACCTGCATCTTTGTCGATAACGGCCTGCTGCGGTTGCACGAGGGGGATCAGGTGATGGCCACCTTTGCCCAGCACATGGGTGTGAAGGTGATCCGGGTCGATGCCGAGGAGCGTTTCCTCAACGCCCTGGCCGGCGAGAGCGATCCGGAGAAGAAGCGCAAGATCATCGGCAACCTGTTCATCGACATCTTCGAAGAGGAGGCGACCAGGATCCAAGGGGTCGAGTACCTGGCCCAGGGGACCATCTATCCCGACGTGATCGAATCGGCCGGTGCCAAATCGGGCAAGGCCCACGTCATCAAGTCGCATCACAACGTAGGCGGCCTGCCCGACTACATGAAGCTGCAGCTGGTGGAGCCGCTACGCGAGCTGTTCAAGGATGAGGTGCGCAAGATCGGCGTCGAGCTGGGATTGCCCTCCGAGATGGTCTACCGCCATCCGTTCCCGGGTCCCGGCCTGGGGGTGCGTATCCTCGGCGAGGTGAAGAAGTCCTACGCCGACCTGCTGCGCCAGGCGGATCACATCTTCATCCAGGAGTTGCGCAACCACGACCTCTACGACCAGGTGAGCCAGGCGTTCGCCGTGTTCCTGCCGGTGAAATCGGTGGGCGTGGTGGGAGACGCGCGTCGTTACGAGTACGTGGTGTCGCTACGTGCCGTGGAGACGGTGGATTTCATGACCGCCCGCTTTGCCCATCTGCCGTTTGAGTTCCTGGAGCTGGTGTCGCGGCGCATCATCAACGAGGTGACCGGTATCTCCCGGGTGGCCTACGACATCTCCAGTAAGCCCCCGGCGACCATCGAGTGGGAGTAGTCTTTATACAAACTATTGTTTTTAATAGGATAATTTTGTGTCGTTGATCGTCTGGATTACATTATCAATAAGAATTAGTTTCTCTGTGCAACCTTTGCATAATTAATCCAGCTAAGGTATCCAGGCGGAATTGGTCAGGTTAAGGCGTGGGTTGCGTGCTAGATAAAGATTTGTTGTTTCCAGAGTGTTTTTCGAAGGCAGAGTGATTAAGAAGATCACCAAGTAAAACCCTGATTATTTTCGGTTTTCGTTTTCAGAGAGGTACGTAAAAGTGTCCATCATTACGTACCTACCTGTTGCCAATTATTACGCCTGTCTTAACCGTTCCCGCCCTATCAGGTGGGGCGCTATAATACTCTCGCTGATCAAATCGGGTTCGGCAGCGAAGACGCTGAATTGCATCAATCGCAGACGCAGAGTCTGTTTGGGGATCAACTGTTTCACGTCGTGATGCAGGTGCGGCATTTCAACGGAAAGGCGTTGGCCCGTGGATGGGATTTCCACGGTCGCTCTGACTATCGGCCCCGTTCGCTGTACGTTCAGAACAGTGGCATCTAGTCCGATATCTCTGGTGCCGGCTACACGCAAATCACCCGGTCTCACATAGATGGTAACGTTACCGGTTTGATTGCCGTTGTAGCGGACGATCTGTTGGCCGCCAACGATGAGGTGGTCATCCTGCAACTTTGCGGGAATGCGATTGGTACTACCGAGAAAATCGAATACCAGCGGCGATGCAGGTCGTTCATAGACTTCATCGACACTGCCAACTTGGGCAATTTTTCCACCGCTCATGATGACCACTCTATCCGCCAGCTCCAACGCTTCCTCCTGATCGTGGGTGACGAACAGGGTGGTGACCCCCGTCTTCTGGTGCAGCTCACGCAACCACTGCCGCAATTCCTTGCGGACTTTGGCGTCGAGAGCGCCGAAGGGTTCGTCCAGCAACAGGACTTTGGGCTCGATGGCCAATGCTCGGGCCAGTGCCACGCGTTGGCGCTGGCCGCCGGATAGTTGGTGGGGGTAGCGGTCGCCCAGTTCCGACAGTTGTACCAGGTCCAGCAATTCGTCAGCACGGCGACGGATGGCTGCTTTGTCGGGGCGTATCTCGCCCTTGCGAACCCGGAGGCCGAAGCTGACATTGTCCCGCACGGTCATGTGCTTGAATAAGGCATAGTGCTGAAACACAAACCCGATCTGACGTTTGCGCAGTGGGATCGCGACGACGTCCTCACCACCAAAGTACACCCCGCCGCCATCGGCAAATTCCAGGCCGGCGATAATTCGCAGCAGTGTGGTTTTGCCTGAACCCGATGGCCCCAGCAGGGCGATCAATTCACCGGATTCAATATGCAGATCAATGTTGTCCAGCGCCTTGAACTGACCGAACTGCTTGTCGATAGTGTTCAGTGTGATATCCATTATAGTGTCCTCAAAAATCAATCAGTATCTGTTGGTCAGTGTTTATGGCTCTGCGACAAGGCTTCACCGTGGCGTGTTTCCAGCAGTGATTTCAGGCCCAGGGTCAGCAAGGCCAGCGATGCGAGTACCGAGGCCATGGCGAAGGCGGCGGCGAAGTTGTATTCGTTATAAAGAATCTCCACATGCAGGGGCATGGTGTTGGTCTCGCCGCGGATGTGCCCGGAGACTACCGATACCGCACCAAACTCACCCATCGCCCGTGCATTACACAGCAATACTCCATACAGCAGGCCCCAGCGCACATTGGGCAGGGTCACATGCCAGAAGGTTTGCCAGCCATTGGCACCCAGGCTGAGTGCGGCCTGTTCGTCATCGGTGCCCTGTTCCTGCATGAGAGGGATCAACTCCCTGGCCACAAACGGAAAGGTCACAAAAATTGTCGCCAATACGATACCCGGTAAGGCAAAAATGATCTGAATATTGGTGTCGGCGATCAGCCCCGCGGCCCAGCCACTTGCGCCAAACATTAGTATATAGATCAGACCCGCTACCACCGGGGATACCGAAAACGGCAAGTCGATCAGGGTAATCAGCAGCGTTTTGCCGCGAAACTCAAACTTAGCCACCGCCCAGGCGGCGGCAACGCCGAACACCAGATTGAGCGGCACCGAAATACCCGCTGCTATCAGCGTGAGTTTGACGGCGGCGAGGGCGTCAGGCTCGGTGAGTGCCTCGGCATAGGTGCCGATGCCATTGCGCAGCGCTTCAAAAAAGACAGAAATCAGCGGCAGCAACAGAAACAACAGCAAAAACAGCAGGGCACCAGCGATCAGCAGTTGGCGCATGCCAGCAGATTCGGTCACGGCACTGTGGTTGGCTTTGACGGATAAGGTCGTGCTCATTGTTTAGCTCCTTGCACCGGCAACGCCAGCGACTGATTGCGGACTTTGTGGCGATTACTCCAGGCCTGCAGGCCATTGATGACAAACAGCATCACAAAGGCGATGACCAGCATGGCTGCGGCGACGACGGTGGCGCCGGTGTAGTCGAATTCTTCCAGTCGTATCACGATCAGCAGGGGCGCAATCTCCGACACATAGGGCAGGTTGCCCGCGATAAAAATCACCGAGCCGTATTCGCCAACGCCGCGGGCAAAGGCGAGGGCAAAGCCGGTGAGCAGGGAGGGCAGCAGGCTGGGCAGTAACACCAAACGGATGGTCTGCCAGCGGCTGGCGCCCAACAAGGCAGCGGCTTCTTCCAGTTCTTTTTCCATATCTCGCAACACCGGTTCAACGGTGCGCACAACAAACGGCAAGCCGATAAAGAGCAGAGCAATGATGATGCCAACCTGGGTAAACGCGATTTTGATACCCAATGGCTCCAGCCATTGACCGACCCAACCGTTGCCGGCGTAGAGTGCGGTCAGTGCGATACCCGCTACCGCAGTAGGCAAAGCAAAGGGCAGATCAATCATGGCGTCGAACAAGCGTTTTCCGGGAAAGTCGTAGCGCACGAATACCCAGGCGACCAGGGTGCCGAAGACCGCATTCAGGGCCGCGGCAATCAGCGCCGTGCCAAAGGAGAGTGTCAGCGCGCTAAGGACCCGTTCGGAGCGAAGGATGGCCCAAATTTCCGCCAAACCCAGTTCGGTGGCTTTAAAAAATACGCCCGCCAACGGAATCAGCACGATCAGACTGAGATAAACCAAGGTATATCCGAGCGCCAGGTGGAAGCCGGGTAGCGCGGATCGAGATGTGAATGTCATGAGAGTAGGTAGCCTCCGATGAAGCAATGTGTCGAATAGGGTTTATTGCTGCGTTCAGGCATAGAGCAACCGCATAGGTGCTGTGGAGTGACGAGCCACTTCGTGACCGTGCCCCCAGTGTTGAGTTGCTCCATGGCTCAATGCGACCTTCTCGCACAGAGCTGCTGTGATCTGCTCAATCCAGGGCCAGGGGCCGAAACCCGCATCGACATTGATATGACCCACTGAACCGGCATCATGCAAGGGCAGTCCCCAACGTTTCGCCCAGGCGTGGGCGTGTTGCAGCTTCATCCAGGGATCATTGCGACTACCCACGACCAATCCGGGGGTATTGAGCGCGTTTTCCGGCAGAGACCAGGCAATACTGAGTTCGCGGGGCTGCGCAGGATTGCGCGGCCCCGACAGGGCGAAGCGCTGCGGGTCGGCAGGGGCCACCAGAATAACACCCGCCACGCGACGTGGGCGGTGGGCGATCGCCAACGCACTGGCCAGGCAGCCGAAGCTATGCGCCACAATGATGCTGGGGTAGGGGGGGTTATCCAAATCATTGATCACGGCCTCCGCCCAGCGATATAGAGCAGGTACTTCCCAGTCGATACCGGTGACGCGACGGGCCTGTGGCAGTCGTGCCTCCAGCCAGCTCTGCCAATGGGCATCGCCGCTGCCGTGGTACCCCGGTACGATCAATACATTGGTGCTCATGTCGTTATCATCCATTTTTTTGATAGGTCATTGTTGCTGTCAAACCGGAGCGAAGCTGGCCAGCGCCACTTCGGTGGATTTGAACAGGGCGATTACCTGGCTGCCGGGTTTGAGCCCCAGATCATCCACCGAGCTGGTGGAAACAATAGAGGTAATGATGCCATTGCCGATATCCACCTCTACTTCCGAGACGACATCGCCGCGCTTGATGCGTTTGATGTTGCCCGGAAACTGATTGCGTGCGTTGATGGCGGTAATTGTCATAGTGCGGTCCTCTCCCCTCAGCCGGGCTTTTGGCCGGCTGAGGGTTTTGGTTAGTGGGAATTAGCGCGGGGTGTAGATCTGATCGAACACGCCGCCGTCAAGAAAATGGGTTTTCTGCGCTTTTTGCCAGCCGCCAAATTGTTCATCCACGGTAATCAGTTTCAGCTTCGGAAAGCGAGCCAGATCCTTAGCGTCGGCAAACTCCGCTAGAAACGGGCGGTAGTAGTGTTTTGCCACCAGCTTTTGTGCATAAGGTGTATACAGAAACTCCAGGTAGGCCTTGGCCACGGCTTCGTTACCATGCTTTTTGGCATTGCCATCCACCACGGTTACCGGTGGCTCAGCTTTAATAGAAACGGATGGCACCACGATTTCGAACTTGTCCGGTCCCAGTTCATTGACGGCGAGAAATGCCTCGTTTTCCCAGGCCAGCAATACATCACCAATACCGCGTTGCACGAATGTATTGGTAGATCCCCGCGCACCGGTATCGAGCACCGGCACGTTGCGGTAGATTTTGCCAACGAAGTCCTGTGCCGCCTTATCACTGCCGTACTTGTTTTTCGCGAAAGTGTAGGCAGCCAGGTAATTCCAGCGCGCACCGCCGGAGGTTTTCGGGTTGGGTGTGATCACCTGCACGCCGTCGCGCACCAGGTCATCCCAATTGCGAATATTTTTCGGGTTGCCTTTGCGTACCAGCAGTACGATCGTTGAGGTGTAGGGGGCACTGTTGTTCGGCAATCGCGATTGCCAGTCCTTTGGGATCTTGCCGGTTTTTTCTCCGATGGCGTCGATATCATAAGCCAGCGCCAGGGTTACCACGTCGGCGCCCAGCCCGTCGATCACCGCCCGTGCTTGCTTGCCGGCACCGCCGTGGGATTGTTTGATGCTGATATCCTTGCCGGTTTTGAATTTCCAATAATCGGAAAACTCTTCGTTGTATTCCTTATACAGTTCACGCGTTGGATCGTAGGACACGTTGAGCAGTTCTGCGGCACTTGCCAGCTGTGAGAAGCTCGTGAAGGCGATAAGCGATGAAGCGGCTAGCAGACTTAGCTTTCGTGATATTGATGTGATCATTGTCGTATTCCTCTGGGTAATGTTTGTCAAAATTCAAATAGGGGTTAAATATCGATCTGCGCCCGCAGCACAAAGCTGCCGGGTTTTTTGTCGTCGTACTGGTTACCAGGGCGATCGATGACCAGGACCTTATTTGGATAGTGTTTTCATTGTTGAAAATGTCCTGTTTTGGCTAAGGCGGCTTCCGGCGATCCGGTCAGTCACGGGTAGTGGATTCAGAGGTCGTCCCAGAGGGTCGGCGCTCCTTCTCAAAACGCAGTTTCTCGCGTCGCTCGATCTGTACGATGCGGCCTTGATGCACGGTGATTTCCACGGCGCCAAACTCCAGGTCATCCAGGGCATCGATAATGCTGCGCAGGGTATGCGTGCCTTCGTTGGCAGGATTGGCGGTCTGGCGGTTCATGATTTTCCCTTGCTTGCGGTTTGTATGGCACTGAACCTATTACAAGCTTTATGCCAAATCCGATATGGCTTTTTAACTAATTGATATGTATGTAAAGTATTAATAGTTATTTCTATATAACTGAAAAAACATTGTTATTTGATGAATTAAATCGTTATATCTGTCGCTCGCATATCAAATAAAAAGATTTTCTGGTTTCTCTATGAATGAAAATCAATTGCTCGCCCTCTGGGCCGAAGCGGGTCGTCACGCAGTGCTTGAAACGACACTGCCGGTATTTATCCATCTGCTACAGGATCGACTGCCGTTGGTTGAGGTCAGCCTCTACGATGCCGGTCTGGAGCCGTTCGGGCTTGATCTGATATACCGCTGGAGACCGCAAGCGAAACTGGAATCGCTGCATCACTCGATTGACCTGTCGCCCGCATTACAAAAGTCGCTGCTTGCCTGGTTGGCCGCGGGTGAGATTTGTGTCAGTGAAAGCGCCGATGCGACACCTGAATGTTTGGCGGTGTTGGTTCAGGAACAAGGCGAGGACTCGGATTACTTTGCCCCCCTTGCGCTAAGTGCTGGGGGGCACGGGCTGTTGTTTTTGCGGATTCGTCGGGCGGTGTTCTCCAGCGCGGAGTTGGCCCTGCTGGATGCATTAATACAGCCATTGACCGTGATGATCGACAATGACCACCGGTTGCGGGAAATTCAGCGGCTGCGCGCAGCGGCGGAGGCGGACAGGGATACCTTGCTAACGCGGCTTGGCCGCACCTCGCTCTCGTCAGAGGCAATTATCGGTGTTGACGGCGGGTTGCGGACCGTCATGCAGCGAGTAGGGCAAGTGGCGCCGACGGACGCCAGTGTGCTGATTTTGGGTGAGACCGGCTCTGGCAAAGAGGTGATTGCCCGTGCCATTCATGAGCGATCCCGGCGCCATGGCGCTCCGTTTATACGGGTCAACTGCGGCGCCTTACCCTCAGAGCTGATTGATACGGAATTGTTTGGCCACGAGAAAGGCAGTTTTACCGGCGCGATGGCAGCCCACCGCGGCTGGTTCGAGCGCGCCGATGGCGGCACGCTGTTTCTCGACGAAATCGGTGAGTTGCCCTTGGCGGCACAGGTACGGCTGCTGCGGGTATTGCAGGATGGCGTGTTGCAGCGGGTCGGCAGTGAAAACTCAATCCAGGTGGACGTTCGTGTCGTTGCCGCCACCCACCGGGATCTACCACACATGGTAAAGAATGGCGAGTTCCGCGAGGATCTGTGGTATCGGCTGGCCGTGTTCCCCATTATTCTTCCCGCGCTGCGTGAACGACTCGAGGATATAGAGCCGCTGGCCCAGCATTGTATTGAACGTGCCGCTCAGCGACTCGGTGTGCCGATTCCGCCGTTACACAAGTCGGACATTGATCGGCTACGCGATTACGACTGGCCGGGCAACGTGCGCGAGCTGGGCGCCGTATTGGAGCGCGCGGTCATTCTTGGTCGCGGTCACCATCTCGATCTCCATGCCGCCCTGGGCGTGCAATTGCTGAGGCCGGAAGGCCACGATAACTTCCCGGACACTGCGATCAACGAGAGCGCCGCGATTGAGCCTTTGGATACAGTAATTTCTGCCCACCTGAAACGCACCCTCACCAGAACCCGAGGTCGGGTCGATGGCGCCCAAGGAGCGGCCAGTCTACTCGGGCTTAACCCCAATACGTTGCGGGGAAAGCTCCGACGGTATCGTATCGATCCCGCCAAATACCGGCAGCGGTAACGCAATCAGACTTCGCGGCTTTTGCCAATACAAAAACGTAAAAAGAGACTCAAAACATGACGGTGGAAATGTTATTCACCCTGGCAGTGGTAGTCGGCGTGCTGGTGGCTCTGGCCAGCAATCGGGTACCCGCAGAGATTGCCATGATGGCGGCGATGGTGGCGGTATTAATAGGTGGCGTTATTGACACCGGGCAGGCGCTGGCGGGATTTTCCAATGCGGGAATGATGACAGTGGCGGTGCTGTATGTGGTGGCTGCGGCCCTGCGGGATACTGGCGCCATCTTTTGGATTGCTCACAAATTGCTGGGACAACCTAAAACCCTATTGGCGAGTCAGATGCGTTTGATTCTGCCGACCTCCTTTTTAAGCGCCTTTCTCAACAACACTACCGTCGTCGCCATCATGATTCCGGCGGTACAGGAGTGGGCGCAGCGCCTGAAGATGTCACCCTCAAAATTGCTGCTCCCGCTGAGTTACGCCGCCATCTTGGGCGGCACCTGCACGCTGATTGGTACCAGTACCAACCTGGTGGTTGACGGCCTGATGCAGGACCGCGGTTTTCCCGGTCTTCAGATATTCGATCTGGCCTGGATCGGCGTGCCGTTGTTGCTCGCAGGCTCAGTGTTTCTGATGCTGTTTGGTCGCAGGTTGTTGCCGGAGCGTGAAGGCCTGATTGAGCAATTGGAGCACGCCCGTGAGTACCATGTCGAAATGATAATCCCCAGGGGCAGCCCCTTGCACAGTAAATCGATTCGGGATGCCGGTTTGCGTAATTTACAGCACGGTTACCTTACGGACATCACGCGCAGTGAAAAGCTTTACACGGCCGTCGGCCCGGATATGCAGTTGAAAGAAGGTGATCAGCTAGCTTTCATTGGTGCCCCCGCCTGCGCTCGTGAACTGCAACGCATCAACGGTCTGGTTCCCGCCCATGGCAGTGCCCACAAGCTGCAACTTAACCATCATCAACGCTGCCTGGTCGAAGTGGTGTTGGGGGCAGAATTTCCCGGCTTGAACAAGACCGTAAAAGAAACGGAATTTCGCTCCCGCTATCATGCAGCTATTTTGAGCATCAGTCGTGGCGGGCATCGCCTTTCGGGCAAAGTGGGTGATATCACACTGAAGGTAGGCGATACCTTGCTACTGGAGACCAGTCAAAGCTTCGTTGATCAGTACCAGTATCGCAGGGATTTTATGCTGGTCAGCCCGCTGCGGGATTCCACACCTCCAAACTTTTCCAAGGCGCCACTGGCAACGGGCATTCTGATTGCCATGGTGGTGGTCAATGTCCTGGGGTTCATGTCTGTGCTGGAAGTGGCGTTAGTGGCTGCGGGCCTGTTGCTGGTCACCGGTTGTGTGACGGTCAATCGTGCGCGCATGAATGTCAGCGTCAATTTACCGGTTCTGGTGGTTATCGCGGCGGCCTTTGCGTTGGGGACCGCTCTGGAGGAGAGCGGGGCAGCCGCCTGGATCGTAGATATCCTGCTCAGTGGTGGCATTGAGAATCCATGGCTGGCGTTGTTGCTGTTTTATCTCGTCACCAGCCTTTTTACCGAGGTGATTACCAATAACGCGGCAGCAGTCTTATTGTTTCCTATAGCAACCGGTGTCGCCGAGCAGCTGGGCGTCAGCCCCATGCCCTTTATCATTGCGGTTATGTTTGGCGCCAGCGCAAGCTTCCTGACGCCGTTAGGGTATCAAACCAACCTGATGGTCATGGGGCCGGGCGGCTACCGGTTTACCGACTACCTGAGGATTGGTATGCCGATGTCCTTTTTGGCCACGGCGGTTACTACTGTGCTGATACCTATGATCTGGCCATTTCATTGATGGGCAGGTAGTGTTGGCCAATGCTGTGGCATGTTGCGAAAAATGCAGGTTCTGTAGAATAAGCCACGCTTATCCTGTGAATTTTTAAGAAATTACTGAGCATGGTATTTTTCATGGTATTGTGAATATGTCGATTTGTAAGTAAGCGCCGTTAAATCGACACACTTCCCCTAACCGTACTGAGCCACATTTTTTTCAGCCGGCTCCAGAGTCACATTCCACGGCAGCAGAGCCTCCAGTTTTTCCAGCGTGTCCGCCTCGCCGATCCGGTTCAGTACGTGGTGGATGTAGGCCGAGGGTTCCAGTTGATTGGCTTTGGCCGCTTCGATCAGGGAGTAGCAGGTCGCACTGGCTCTGGCACCCTGTGCGGTATCGGCGAATAGCCAGGCCCTGCGGCCGACCGCAAAGGGGCGGATCGCATTTTCGGCCAGCACATTGCTGATATGCAGGTAGCCTTTGTCACAGTAGCCGATCAGGTGGGGCCATTGGTTTAGGGTGTATTCCATCGCCTTGCGGGTCAGCGAGCCTTTCATTACCTTGCCGACATGCTTCTCCAGCCAGGCTTTGAACTCGTTGAGCAGCGGCACACTCATCGTTTGCCGCACCTGGTACCGGTCGGCCTCGTGCCGATCCTGTATTTCACGCTCGATGGCATAGAGTTTACGGATGTAGCCCAGTGCCACATCGGCCTTGCTGACTTTGCCCTTTTTGCCCTTGCCGCCGGGCGACGCGGCCTTGACGGCTTCGACATACTTACGTCGGGCGTGATCCCAACAGCCGATGCGGATGATCTTGTTTTCACGGCACACCTGGCCATAACCGGAGTACCCGTCTGCCTGCAGGATGCCGCTGAAGTCATCCAGCAGGCGCACAGGGACACTCCCCGAACGGGACGGATCGTACTCGAACAACACCGAGGGTTGGTCCGGCGGGCCGCCACGGGTCACCCACATCCATTTGTCGGACTGGGCAGTTTTGCCGTCCTCCTTCAGCACCTGGATCCGGGTTTCGCCCGCTTGCAGGTAGCGGCCGCTGTTCTGCACCTCACGGATCAGGTGGATCAGTGGTCTGAACACCTCATCGAGCCGGATGATCCAGTGGGCCATACTGGTGCGGCTCACTTCATGGCCCAGGCGCTTCAGCATCTGTTCCAGCCGGTACAGCGGCAGTCCGTCGGCGTATTTTGAGGTGATGATGTAGGCCAGCAGTGAGGTGGTGGCGATGCATTTACCCAGCGGATGAACGGGGCGCTGAGCGGCCAGGATCACTTCCTGACCGTCATGCACGAACACCGCCTTCTCCTGCCAGATCTCCAGCACTTTCAATTGCGCCGGAATGAACTGCAACTCCTCTTTCACCTTGCTGAAAAAGACCTTGCTGGCACCGGCTTTCTCCGTCTCGGAGAGGGTTAGTTCGATACGCTCGCGAATCAGCCTGTCGGAAAAGCCGCGTTGGCGGCGTTTCTTCCTGGCCATTTTGGATTCAGAAGGCTCCACCACGTCGTCCGGCAACTGCTCCAACAGCCCCTCGATCTCGGCCTCCATTTCGGCTTCATCGAACAGGTGGATCTGGTGCGCGTGCTTCTCGCTGCTGGCCGCGAATTGCTGGACGCGCTTGAGTCGCAACAGCTCCTCCAGCAGCTGGATGTAGGTATCGCGCTGGTGGATGACGGTGTCTTTGGAGTGGAGGGCGTGATCGAGTGACTGCAGTGTTTCTTCTTGAGATCGGAGCTGCGTTTCCTGCACACGCAGTGCCGCTTCCTTCGACGCCAGTTGCTGCTGAAAATCAGCGATCGCAGACAACAACTCCGCAGCGGATAATTCGCTGTAAACGCTTGAGTCGGTGGAGCATCCGGGCGTCGATTGCATTGCTAAATAATAGCAAAAACAACGTCCTGACGCACGGTTTACGTGACTACATGAGCGACTCGTACTGCAGTTTTTTATGCCCTTGGAGCAGGCTGATATCGTATCCATCGAGCAGCCAGTTGATCTGCTCGCCAGTCAAGGACAGCAGCTCCTGCGAGGGTGAGGGCCATTTGAACTTTTCCTCGGCCAGCGACTTGTAGTAGAGCACGAAGCCGTTGTCCTCCCACATCAGACACTTGATCTTGTTGCGCTGGCGATTGGTGAAGGCATAGAGTACACCGGTGAACGGATTGTGCCCCAGTTCCTGCTCGATCAATGCCGCCAGCCCGTTGGCCTGTTTGCGAAAATCCACCGACTCACGGTAGAGGTAGATCCGGGGCATATCCAGCGAGGGGCGCAGGTAGCGTGATCGCTTCACAGCTGCCTCAGAATCGCACCCAGCAAGCCGACATTGTCGGCCTGGATACCGGTAATCGACGCACCGTTGGGCAGCGCCAGTGTCAACTGACCAGCAAGGCTGGTGGGCTGCGCCCGCACCACCCTGACGAACCCGGCGGCCGAGGCCGATTGATCCGGCTGGGTTCGTCTCTGCTTTTTCCGCCAGTAGACAAACCGGTGATAGGCCAGGTCATGTTGTTTGCAGAACGCCTGCCCGGACAAGCCGGACATTTGCCAGGCGTCGATCTGTTGATGCCAAAACTGAACACGCTCTTGTTGGGTCATTACTGATTCCTCGGTATAGATGTGAGTGGAATCAGTGTTTCGGATTCGGGTCATGGAAAACAGGTGCTGATTTTATGGCGCTTACATTTGTAAGTATCTGTAAATAAATAAAAATAAGTGCTTATTTACAATCGAGTGGGAGTGACATGGGTTAGTAACATATTGAATTATAAGAATAAAAAAAATCAAATTGATAATATAAGCTGCATCATCAATGGTATTTTTCATGGTATTTTCAGCGCGCTGTAACGCAAAAACCAGCGATACCATGAGAGGCAGATTGATGTTGTTATGGTATTAACGGAGTTCAGATTTCGCTTCTCGAACGAGCGTGGCGTGATTATGCAGGTGGGTGCGGTTTATATCGTTGCCTACCCCCATTTCCGAAAAGCGTGTCGTTGTTATTTCAACGCCTGCCAACCTGGTACGGCTTTGGCAAATTCTTCCTGGAAAGCCGGGCGCTTTATGTTGTCCCGTTTGATTTTGATGGCGAAATCTCGCCAGCGCGGCGCATCGTGCAGTACATCAACCAACACGTGGTGGACCTTCTTCATTACCTGTGCCTTGCGGGCGTATTCCTTGCGCGGGGCGTTAGTCTTGAGGTTGCCGAGGCCCGATAAATAGTATTTGAGAATTGCCTCGGGATACCTGCCTTCGAGGCGCCTGGCGGTCTGCAGTTCATAGGCGCTGTCCCAGGCGTAGAGGGGATAGCGGCTTCGGGTCAGCACGGCTACCGCTTCCTCATGCTCTTTGCGGTGCATGCGGATGCGGAGTTGCTCCATGTCCCAGGCGTTCTCCAGCTGCGCAAGAATTTTCGCTTGGTAACGCTTCCATTCGGCGACCGTGCACAGTTTTCGAAATGCCTTGTACTTGTCACAGGTCAGGTGATCGATTGTCTGATCGAATTGTAGCGCCAGGTAGCGTTCGCGGTTGTCGGCGGATTTGAGCCGCTTGGCAACGAACTGGCGCAATTCATCCATGCGGCCCTTTCCGCGGAGCAGCCCTTCTTCCGCAATCTCCATGGCCTTCTGCTTCTCACCGGCCTTCCAGTGGAAATCAGCCAGGTCGTGATAATCGGTGCCGGTGGCCAGTTTGCGCTGGCGTAGTCCGAGATATTTTTCCCGGTTACCGAGTCGGCGATAGATACGGCGGGCATGGTCGAGTTTCCAGTCTCCACCCATGGTCTCGAAGGCTTCCGCCAGTGCCCGCCAATCGTCGTCGGTATAACAGGCCGCATAGGCCACATCGTAGAGATCGTCGTCAAGGCCGGCATTGCCACTCTCGATATAGGGCAGGACGTTGTTGAGAAGTTGTTGCCGGTAGGCCGCTTCGGTCTTTTTCCGGGAAAGTGCCTGTGCGATCTCCTGCAACAGGCTTGAGACATGGATGTCGACGTCATAATCACCGCCGCCGTAGGCATCCAGCTCATCCAGGTCCGGGGCAAGTTCGTCCCACAAGGCCAGCAGTTTTTCTCCCTCGGACTGTTTCTTCCGGCTGGGAGACAGGGCAGTGTGCCTGTTCAGGTAGTCGAGGCATTCGCGGCGGACATCGGGGCGCGTGCCTGCCACGCGGACGAGCAGATCGACCAGCTTGGTTTTCGGTGCGGTCTCCAGCAAGGTGGCTAGCGGGTCATTTTGTTTGCGTTTTCTCGCCATGTGGCTTTACTTGGTGAGCTGAAATTGAACGATCTGGCCCAGCAACGGCAGGGCCTTCACCCGATACTCGCGACACAGGAATTCGTCGGAAGCCGGTTCCACCGTCGCCAATCCCAGGAAGCCCGCGAAATGCACCAGCGAGCGCCAGGTGTAGCAGTTGCGAACAGACTCATCGGGGGAAAATACCTGGCTCGGTGGCACTTCATCCAGCAGCATGGGAAAGGCGCGTAAGAAGGCGTCTTCATAAAATACCTGTGGCCGCCAGGTGTCACCGTAGCGGGTAAGCAGATAAAGTGTGAACAGGAAGGCGCTCTGCATGAGTCGCAATTCGGGATAGCCGTCCCGGTATGCCCAGTTGAACTGTTCGGCATAGACCCTGAACAGTGTGGGATAGATGGCGCTCATGCCGTCCCTGGCCAACAGCCGGCGGCAGTCGCGACTGAGGATGAACCGGCCCCTGTATTTACGGATCAGCCCCGCCAGTTCGGCCACAAGGCGGGTGACATGCAGATCATCAAAATCCTCCTCCCGATTAATGCCGCCATAACGGGTTTTTTCCTGATACCGCTGCTCACCCCAATAGGCCAGCGCGGCCTCGCGGCAGAAGTTGCGCGGCAGATTGCCCTTGGCGGTCGGTTTGAGGCCCTGCTCGCCGATGGCGTCCGTCAATAGCCCGAACAGGGTCAGTATCGGTGCTGTCGGGTTGGCATCGAGCACCTCCGGAAAGTGGACCAGTCCCGGCGATGCGAACGGAAGATTCAGTATTTGGTGCATCTGCTCGGGCGATAAACCGTGAAACTCGTCCCGTGGCCGCCGGTTCTGTTCTTGAGCATGCCGGGCGACAAATGCCTGTGCTTCTTCCAGTGAGTTGAATTGCCGGCCTTCGAGCGCTTTTCGCAAGAGTTCGGACATGCCTGCCGCGCCCTGACCGGATGCCGTGCTGTTCTCCTTGCCCATGCAGCAGTGCTTGAATTTCTTTCCGCTGCCGCAAGGGCAAGGATCATTGCGTCCGATGCCCGGTATTTTCATATCACAATCTGCTCGGAATTGACCTCATACCACGGTAGTACAGTGACATCGGAACGTATCTGCCGGCTGTCGCCGCCGTAAACCAGCCAGGCCTTTCCGGCGTTATCACCTGCCAGGTTTTTCCAAAACTCAAGCCCCTTGAAGTAATCCTTGTTGATAGTTTGCCCGGATTTGATTTCCAGCGGTGACAGATGGGTTCCATGGTCAATCAGCAGGTCCACCTCATGTCCAGAACGATCACGCCAGAAGTAAAGGTTCGAGGTTTCGCCCGCGTTATAACGGGCCTTAAGCAATTCACCGATGACCCAGGTTTCGAACAGGGCGCCTCGTTGAACGTGGGTAGTCAGCTGCTCGCTGTTCTGGATACCAAGCAGCCAGGTGGCAATGCCGGTATCCAGAAAATAGAGTTTGGGCGTTTTGACCAGACGCTTGTTGAAATTCTGGTGATGCGGTGGCAACAGATGCACGATATAACTGGCTTCCAAGACGGATATCCAGGCTTTGGCTGTGTTATGCGTAATACCACAGTCATTGGCCAGCGAGGAGAGATTGAGCAGTTGTCCGGTCCGGCCCGCGCACAATTTTAAAAAGCGTTGAAAGGTGCCCAGGTCCTGTACCTTGATCAATTGTCGGACATCGCGTTCCAGGTAAGCGTGTACATAGTTTCCTTGCCAAGGGTGTGGTTCGAGTCCGCGGTCGAAGATAGGAGGGTACGCCCCATCGAAGAGTATCTTGTCGACGTTTTTGCCAATTTTTCCTGCGCGTTGTAATTCGCCGTAGGTCATAGGTAACAGCGTCATCAGTGCGGCTCTGCCTGCCAGGCTCTGTGTGATGCCTGATAACAGACCAAACTGCTGGGATCCCGTCAGGATAAATTCGCCGGGTTGCTGTCTTTCATCGACGCGTGTCTGAATATATGAAAACAGAGCAGGGCAGCGTTGCGCCTCATCCAGGATGGCTCCCTCGGTAAACTGGTTCAAAAAACCACGCGGGTCCGTTTCCGCGAATTCTCTTTGATCCAGATCTTCAAGCGAAATATAGCGGTGTTCGGGAAAGGCATGCCGCACCAGGGTGGACTTGCCGGACTGGCGTGGCCCGGTGACGACAACCACTGGATAGCCGCTGGCGAAGTGTTGAAGCCTGGATTCCGCGTTTCGGGGGATGTAGGTCACGATGGTTTCTGGTTGCTTTAAATGCCTATTATTATGCGTGAAAATGGCTAATTGTCAATGTTGTTACCAATTAGCCAGGCGACGCCTGTTTACGCTGATCCATTACCTGCAGGAGCAAGGGGGGATACCTGGAAGTCAAAGCCCGGAAGGTAACCTGGGGTGCCATGTGGTGGTGCTCAATCGGCAATTATCTCGAGCATTTTTAAGGATTTTCTGAGCATGGTATTTTTCATGGTATTTCCAATTAGCAGGAAAATAAGCCATTGAATATAAAAGACAAAAATGGCTCATTTACAATCGAGTGGGAGTAGAGTTAATTAGTAACTCCTTGATATATAATTATAAAATAACTCCAGTTGATGATGTAATCTGCATCATCAATGGTACTTTTCATGGTATTTATTGCGTATAGTAAGGCAGAAATCGGCGATACCATGAGAGGAAGATAGACGCCTATGGTATCAGGGCGGTTCTAATACTCAGGCAATATCTGCCAATGTCTGGTATTGGCAACGTAGGAGTATCAATCGATCATCAGCTTAAATCTTGTAAATATGGAGATTGACTCCTAAAATACAAGGTATGATAGATCGTGAAATTACAGAGAAACTTCGAGCAACCATCGCACAAGTGCCCGCGGTCGCGCTGCTGGGTGCACGCCAAGTCGGTAAGACAACGCTGGCAAAAACCATTGCCAAAAACATCGACTCGATTTACCTCGATTTGGAAGCCCCCGAGGATTTGCTGAAGCTCAGTGACCCAAGCAGTTTCTTAAGCGCCCATGCCGATAAGTTGGTTATTCTGGATGAAATGCAGAGAGGCCCGAACTTGTTTCCCGTGCTGCGGGGGCTGATCGATAAAAACCGGGAGCAGGGTCGTCGAGCAGGTCAGTTTTTGCTGCTTGGGTCTGCATCAATGGATTTGATGCGTCAGTCTTCCGAAAGTCTCGCAGGCCGGATTAGTTATCTGGAGATGAGCGGCCTGAGCCTGGTTGAAGTTGATGGTCACCAACGGGAAAGACAGACTCTGTGGCTGCGGGGCGGATTTCCGGACAGCTATCTTGCTGCAGATGATGATCTGGCCATGGACTGGCTGGAAAATCTGATTCGTACTTATCTTGAGCGCGACATCCCGCAAATGGGCTTTCGTGTTCCCGCGGCAAGGTTACGTCGGCTGTGGACGATGCTGGCGCATCTTCAGGGTGAGACCGTTAACTATTCCAAGCTCGCCTCAAACCTGGAGGTCGATGCCAAGACGATAACGCACTACATTGATATTCTGACGGATCTTTTGTTGGTCAGGCGTCTCGATCCCTGGCATATCAACGTCAAAAAGCGATTAGTCAAATCACCCCGTTATTACGTACGTGATAGCGGTATCCTGCACCGGTTGCTGGGAATCAATGCTTATGATGCGTTGATGTCTAACCCGGTGTTGGGAAAAAGCTGGGAAGGCTTTGTCATCGAGAATATTCATTCCATCTTGCCAAGTCGTTCAGAGACTTACTTTTACCGAACGGCTGCTGGTGCAGAGATCGATCTTGTTATCAAGATGCCCTCGTCTGAAATCTGGGCCGTCGAGATTAAGTATGGGGTTGCCCCCAAAATTGGCAAGCATTATAGCCAGACCTGTGATGATGTTGGCGCAACACATAAGTACATTCTTTATGGTGGCGAGGATGAATTTCCTGTGGGTAGTGATATAAAAGTTATTTCATTGCCAGGACTTATGGAGCGACTTCGCTTCGCAAGAAGTGAATCGGGATGAGTGAATACCAATACTACGAGTTCATCGCCATTGATGAGCCACTGACCCCGAGGCAGATGGCCGAACTGCGCGCGTGTTCGTCTCGCGCTAACATTACACCAACCAGTTTTGTCAATGATTATCAGTGGGGCGATCTCAAGGCTAATCCGGTTGACTGGATGCGGTGTTACTTTGATGCCCACGTCTACATGGCAAACTGGTGCGTTTGCGTTCTCTGCCTGCGCCTGCCGAAAAGTGCTTTTGATGCAGGGATCTTCCACGATTTCAAAACCGAAACCACTTTTTCGGTTAAACAGACCAAGACACATTGGTTGCTTGAATGGATTCTGGACGAGAGTGATAACTACGACCGCTTTGCCGACGAGGATGGACGAGGCTGGATGGGCAGGCTGGCGCCATTGCGTGACGAATTGCTACGGGGTGATATGCGGCCGTTGTATCTCGGCTGGCTGGCCGGCGTGAATGCTGGTGAAGTCAGTGAAAAGAGCACCGAACCTCAACCGCCGCCCGGACTTTCCCGATTGAGCGCTGCCCAGCAATCGCTGGCGGACTTCCTGGAAATCGATGAGGATCTTCTGGCTGCCGCCGGACTCATTGACCCGCCAGGCTCTAAATTCGACGGCGAGAGCGACGCGGAACTGGATGCCTGGCTTGCCGCGCTTCCTGAAGCAGAGAAAAACGCGATACTTAAATTGTTGTTGACCGGGCATGTGCAGCAGGCCGAGCGTAAACTGAAACTGCAGTCCTTGGCCTGGAGGCGCGATCAGTCGTCAGGTGCAAAGCCTGTAATGCCACGGCGCAAGGTCGCCGATCTGCATAAGCTGGCGGCATCCACTGCCGAAGCGAGAAAGAAGCAGGCAGCGATACAACGCAAAAAGGCCGAGGCCGAGCGGCAGATCAAACGAGAAACCTACTTGCGTACACTCGCTGCCGATTTTAACCGATGCTGGCGGACTGCTGACAAACACGCTGAACGTGGCACTGCTTCTGCCTACGACGAGGTCAAGCGCTCACTCGTCGATCTGTCGGATGCCTATGCACTGTGCGCGACCCGAGCCGACTTCGACCGAAGATTGGCTAAGTTTATGGTGCGGCATGGAAAACGCGGTGCCTTGGTTCGGCGCCTCGTTGAGGCGGGTCTCTGGCAGAAGTCCTCGCAATGAAGGGAGTCAAGCCGAAAGAGGCGGCGAGGTTTACCGTGAAATACTTGGATAAGCTCATCGAAGCGGCGACCACCGATGCCTACAATGAATCGGAACAGGTCAGTGGGTTCTTCACGTTGATTGAAGATAATCTCGCCGTTCCATTTACGACCCGGGTGCTTGGACAGGCAGTGACTGTGACTGGGATTGACATCACTGAAAGCGATCAAATAGTCGCTATTTGCATGCTCGGAAACACAGTCCAAGCAACTCCGATTCTTGATCTGTCGATGCCAGATCCGCTGCCAGAAGGGGCGGAATGGATAGCGGCTTACCGCCGCTGGTGCGGAAGTTGAGGATATTTGGTCGAACCCTTGGCAATTCCTGATTAGCAACGAACGTCAGCTACGCGAATCGGACCGGAGCATCAGCGCCCGTCATTCCCGCGAAGACGGGAAGTGGGCTCGATCCACTGCCCCGGATTCCGCCCATTCGGGGCCGTGCCTCTGTCCGGTTCCATGGTCTGGGCTCCATCCAGGCTACAAACTAGCCATAGGGCGGGCCGTGCCCGCCGTCGGCGCCCGCGGGGCGCCCTATGGCCAAGTACCGTAGCCCGGATGGAGCCGTTGCCGCTCAAACAGCAAGGGTGGTATGCCCGCGGCGGCGGAATCCGGGAAGCGGGCACCTCGGGTTGCGGTTCCCGCTTCTGCGGGAATGACGGAACTTGGCTGACTTTTCTTTCTAATCAGGTGGCAATTTGTGGAAAGCGCGACTTTTTGAAGGAGTTTTTGAGCATGGTATTCTTCATGGTATTTCCAAAGTCGGTATTTTTAACTAATTGAAAAATAAGATGTTAAAAGTCAAATTGACAATTGAGTGGGAGTGAACTGAGTTTGTAA
>NZ_JAQGEI010000043.1 GCF_029017505.1 Sedimenticola hydrogenitrophicus | reverse complement strand
AACACTAACACTGACCCCTTAACACTAACACTGACCCCTTAACACTGACCCCTTAACACTGACCCCTTAACACTGACCCCTTAACAGGCCGGACCCCTTAACAGGCCGAACAGGCCGGGAGCGAAATTATTGACGTTAACGTTAACGTGACTTAAGGTTGATCCGGCAGTGACTGGAGAGAACCGATGAGACAGTGTCGCCACAGTGATTCCCTGACCTTCGAACCGCGTAATCCGGACTACGTCCAGCGGGTGCGGGAGGCGTTTGCCGGGCAGGCGATGCTGGCAGCGCTGGGCGTGGAGCTGTGCCGGATCGAACCCGGGTTCTGTGAGCTGCAGCTTCCCTACCGGCAGGATATCAGTCAGAACCACGGCTATTTCCATGGCGGGGCCATCGCCACCCTGGCCGATGTGTCCGGAGGGTTTGCCGGCTGGAGCCTGCTCCCGGAGGGGATGTGGATAGTCACCGTGGAGTACAAGACCAATATGGTCGCGCCGGGTCGCGGCGAGCGCCTGATCGGCCGCGGCCGGGTGGTCCGCGCCGGCCGTTCGCTGACCACCACGGAGATCGAGATCCTGGCCGTTGAACAGGGGCGGGAAATGCTCTGCGCCACCGCGCTGCAGACCTTGATGGCCGTACGGGCGCAACCGGAGGGCGGCTGAGTCGACCGCCTGGGCGGCGCGTTTGCCGGCCCGATTGGTTGCTGCGGCGCAGCGGATGGCCATTGGGATTTTATGGTTGAATCGGGAATTTGCCGGATTAGACGGCAGTTTATACCTTAATATGGACCGTATCGGCTTTATTGCGCCGCAACAACCGAAGTTTTCCCGAACTTTCGAATAGGCTTGCAGATCGTACGCAGGCGGGCTAGAGTTTATTTGACTTTACCATGTTGTGTATCAGTACTTTAGCGTTTTTGGATAAACGTCTGATCTCGACCGGGAAGGGGGTGCGCCGCCGTCGTTGCCGAGGAGGATCGGCGCGGGGCATGCAGTAGAGCTGCACGTACCGGAAAACATCAAACCGATGTCAACAATATCTCTCACAAGGGGAACACAGTACCATGAAGAAAATTCATGTAATCGCCTCCGCGGTCGCTCTGACCGCGGTCATGTCAAGCAACGCCTTTGCCGGCGCAACCCTCGACGGAGTCAAGAAGAAAGGGTTTGTGCAATGCGGCGTAAGTACAGGCCTACCCGGGTTCTCCAGTGCCGATGAAAAGGGCAACTGGTCGGGCCTGGATGTGGATGTCTGCCGCGCCGTGGCAGCAGCCGTGTTCGGCGATGCCGGTAAGGTCAAATATACACCCCTGACCGCCAAGGAGCGCTTCACCGCCCTGCAATCGGGTGAGATCGACATGCTCTCCCGTAATACCACCTGGACCCTGACCCGCGATTCGTCCCTGGGCCTCAATTTCGCCGGTGTCAACTACTACGACGGACAGGGCTTCATGGTCACCAAGAAACTGGGCGTGAAGAGCGCGCTGGAACTGGATGGCGCCTCGTTCTGTATCCAGGCCGGCACCACGACCGAGCTCAACCTGGCCGATTATTTCCGCGCCAACGACATGTCCTATACGCCGGTCACCTTCGACTCCTCCGACGAAACCGTAAAGGCCTTCGACTCGGGGCGCTGCGACGCCCTGACTTCGGATCAGTCCCAGCTCTATGCCCTGCGCATCAAACTGGGCAATCCCGATGGTGCCCTGGTGCTGCCCGAGGTGATCTCCAAGGAGCCGCTGGGTCCGGTCACCGCCCAGGGTGATGAGGAGTGGTACAAGATTGTCCGCTGGTCGCTGTTCGCCATGCTGAATGCCGAGGAGCTGGGGGTGAGCTCCGCCAATGTCGAGCAGATGATGTCCAGTAGCGATCCCAACATCCGTCGCCTGCTGGGTCAGGAGGGCATCAAGGGCGGCGGGCTTGGCCTCGCCGACGACTGGGCGACCAATATCATCAAGCAGGTCGGTAACTACGGCGAGGCCTTCGAGCGCAATGTGGGTCAGGGCAGTGCGCTGAAGATCGCGCGTGGGCAGAACGCGCTCTGGAACAAGGGTGGTCTGCAGTACGCTCCGCCTATCCGTTAATCATCGTGCCCCGGCGCGTTTAAGGAGGCCACGGGGTGGTGTGATGCCGCTCCGTGGCTTACTGTTTTAACTGCCCTGAAGGTATTTTTATGGCGGATGAACAACGGGTAGTGCCAGAACCGGCGAAGGCGGCGTTCTGGCGACGGCCAGCGGTCCGTTCACTGTTTTTCCAGATGCTGCTGATCGCGGGCATCGTATTCTTCGGTTACACCATCTTTCAGAACACCCTCCACAACATGCAGCAGCGCGGCATCAGTACCGGTTTTGGCTTCCTCAACAGCGAGGCGGGGTTCGGCATCCTGATGACCCTGATCCCCTTCGATGAGACCTACACCTACGGCCGCACCTTTCTGGTGGGGCTGCTGAATACCCTGCTGGTCGCCAGTTTGGGCATCATCTTTGCCACCATCATCGGTTTCATCATGGGGGTATCGCGGCTCTCGCGAAACTGGATCATCTCACGACTGGCCACGGTCTATATCGAGGTGTTCCGCAATATCCCGCTGCTGCTGCAGATCATGTTCTGGTATTTCGCCGTGCTTCGGCCGCTGCCCGGACCGCGCCAGAGTATGATCTTTAACGACACGCTGTTTCTCAATAATCGCGGCCTCTATATGCCCAGCCCGATCTATGAACAGGGCTTCTGGCTGGTGGTCGTTGCGCTGCTGGTGGCAATTGCCGCCGCCGTCCTGGTGGCCCGCTGGGCGCACCAACGGCAGGAGGCAACGGGGCAGCCGTTCCATACGGTGTATGCCGCCATCGGCCTGGTGCTGGGTCTGCCCCTGCTCACCTTCCTGATGATGGGTTCGCCGTTGAGCTGGGACATGCCGGTGCTGCAGCGTTTCAATATGGGCGGCGGGATGGTGGTCATCCCGGAACTGGCGGCCCTGCTGGTGGCCTTGAGTATCTACACTGGGACGTTCATTGCCGAGGCGGTGCGCTCCGGCATCCTGGCGGTGAGCCACGGGCAGACGGAAGCGGCCCATGCGCTGGGGCTGCGGCCCGGCCCGACACTGCGCCTGGTGATCATTCCCCAGGCGTTGCGGGTGATCATTCCCCAGCTGACCAGCCAGTACCTGAACCTGACCAAGAACTCCTCGCTGGCGACCGCCATCGGCTATCCGGATCTGGTCGCCGTGTTTGCCGGTACCACCCTGAACCAGACCGGCCAGGCGGTCGAGGTGATCGCCATGACCATGGCGGTCTACCTGGCGATCAGCCTCTCCATTTCGCTGTTCATGAACTGGTACAACAAACGCATCCAACTGGTGGAGAGGTAATCCATGAGCGTACATACCCCCCATCCCGATATGCCGCCGCCGATCCTGAATGTAGGCGTGCTCGGCTGGTTGCGGAGCAATCTGTTCTCCTCGCCCCTGCATGCGGCATTGAGCCTGTTTGCCATCTACCTGCTCTACCTGACGGTGCCACCCATCATCAGCTGGGCCTTTCTGGAGGCCACCTGGGTCGGTGACAGCCGCGAGGCCTGTGCCGGGGGCGAAGGTGCCTGCTGGGTGTTTGTCAAGGTGCGCATCAATCAGTTCATGTATGGCTTCTATCCCGAGTCCCAGTACTGGCGGATCAATCTGGCCTTCGGGCTGCTGATCGTGCTGGCGATACCCCTGTTCATCAAACAGTTTCAGCACAAGGGCAAGCTGGCGATATTCATCCTGGTGGTCTATCCGATCATCACCTTCCAGCTCTTCTCCGGCGGCAACTTCGGCCTCACCCATGTGGAGACCAGCCGCTGGGGCGGGCTCAGCCTGACCCTGATCCTGGCCGGTGTCGGCATTGTTGCCTCGCTGCCGCTGGGCATCGTGCTGGCGCTGGGGCGGCGCTCGAAGATGCCGATCGTCAAATCGGTCTGTGTGGTGTTTATCGAATTCTGGCGTGGGGTGCCGCTGATCACCGTGCTGTTCATGTCCTCGGTGATGCTGCCGCTGTTCCTGCCCGAGGGGACCAACTTCGACAAGTTGTTGCGGGCCATGATCGGTATCGCCCTGTTCCAGTCGGCCTACATGGCCGAGGTGGTGCGGGGCGGTCTGGCCGCGATACCGAAGGGGCAGTACGAGGCGGCGGAGGCGCTCGGGCTCAGCTACTGGAAGAGCATGGGGCTGATCATCCTGCCCCAGGCGCTGAAGCTGGTGATCCCCGGGATCGTCAATACCTTCATCGCCCTGTTCAAGGACACCACCCTGGTGCTGATCATCGGCCTGTTCGATCTGCTGGCGATCATCCAGCAGGCATTCGCCGATCCGGACTGGCTGGGATACTCCATCGAGGGTTATGTGTTCGCCGCCAGCATCTTCTGGGTCTTCTGTTTCAGCATGTCACGCTACAGCATGGCACTGGAAAAGAAACTGCATACCGGCCACACCCGGTAACCATCAAAACAAGGCAAGAGTTGGAGATACAGTATGTCTGAGACCGACAACCCAGGCGGCAAGCCGCGCGCAACGGGTGATGTGACCATCGAACTGCGCGGGGTGCATAAATGGTATGGCCAGTTTCATGTCCTTAAGGATATCAATCTGGCGGTGAACCGGGGCGAACGGATTGTGATCTGCGGGCCCTCCGGCTCCGGCAAGTCCACCATGATCCGCTGCATCAACCGGCTGGAAGAGCATCAGCAGGGGCAGATAATCGTCGACGGCACCGAGCTGACCGACGACGTGAAGCATATCGATCAGGTACGCAAGGAGGTGGGGATGGTGTTCCAGCACTTCAATCTGTTTCCGCACCTGACCGTGCTGGAGAACTGCTGCCTGTCGCCGATCTGGGTGCGCAAGCTGCCGCGCAAGGAGGCCGAGGCCGCCGCCATGCGTTACCTGGAGAAGGTGAAGATCCCGGAGCAGGCCAAGAAGTATCCGGGCCAGCTCTCCGGCGGTCAGCAGCAGCGTGTGGCGATCGCCCGCAGTCTGTGCATGAATCCGCATGTCATGCTGTTCGACGAACCCACCTCGGCGCTCGATCCGGAGATGATCAAGGAGGTGCTGGACACCATGATCGAACTGGCCGAGAGCGGCATGACCATGCTCTGCGTAACCCACGAGATGGGGTTTGCCAAGACCGTGGCCAACCGGGTGATCTTCATGGATGCCGGTGAAATCATCGAGGAGAACGAACCCCACGAATTCTTCAACAACCCCCAGTCCGACCGCACCCAGCTGTTCCTCAGCCAGATCCTGCAGCATTGAGGAGGGGCAAAGCCGCTGCTGCTGACTACGGTGGTTGTCGGTGGTGTAGACATCATGGATGCCGGTGAGCTTGCGAACCGCATCATTCCCTGGACAAAGCCGCTCCCGGCCATTGCATCCTCGGCTCCGTAAACGGTACATCCCTGTACCACTCCTCCTGGCCTCCGCGGCATAAGTCCATCCCTGGACGTAACTACTCACTTACAGACCGGGTGAGTAGTTACCCCTGGACAAAAAAGCCCGGCCAATGGCCGGGCTTGTCGTGCCGCTGGGCTCCTCAGTCGAACGGTGTGGGTTGCGGGGTCTTGTCGGTCGACGGCGGCAGGGCCGGCATCATGAATGACGGTTGATCGCCGGTCAGGGTCTTGAGGAAGGCGACCACCTTGGTGTTCTCAGCGTCGGTGAACTTTTTACCCAACTGCAGCCGTCCCATCAGGTCCACCGCCTCGGTGAGGGTCTCGGCCTCGCCGTCATGGAAGTAGGGATAGGTCATCTCCACGTTGCGCAGGGTGGGGACCTTGAATTTGAAGCGGTCCGCGTCCCTGCCGGTTACGCCGCTGAGACCCTGCGCCGGGCTCTTGGCTTGATACGGTTCCACCACACCCATCTTCTGGAAAGAGGAACCACCGACCGCCGGGCCGTTGTGGCAGGCGGTACAGCCACTAGCCTTGAACAACTTGTAGCCATCCAATTCATTCGCGGTCAGGGCATCCCGGTTGCCCAGCAGCCACTGATCGAAGCGGGAGTTTGGGGTCACCAGGGTCTTCTCGAATTCGGCAATGGCCTGGGTCACCTCGTCGATGGTGATCTTGTCAGTGCCGAACACCTGTTTGAATTCAATCACGTACTGGGGGATCGACTCCAGCACGTCGATCGCCAGGGTGTGGGTGGAGGCCATCTCGCCCGGGTTGGCGATCGGGCCGCCGGCTTGGGCCTTCAGGTCCGCGGCGCGCCCGTCCCAGAACTGGGCGACGTTCATGCTCGAATTCAGCACCGTGGGGGCGTTGATCGGTCCCTGTTGCCAGTTATGTCCGATCGAGGTCTTCAGGTTATCGGTGCCGCCCATGCTCAGGTTGTGGCAGGAGTTGCAGGAGATGAATCCCGACTTGGAGAGACGCGGGTCGAAGAAGAGTTTCTTGCCCAGCTCGACCTGGGCCATATTGATCTCCTTGACAGGAGCGATGGGGGAAATGGGCTCATTCGCCCAACTGGTTGAAATTCCAGCAGCGGTAAAAACAGTGCATCCAAGCACAAGCTGAATAGTGTGGTTCACGATAAATACCCCAATAAACTGTAGTTAAGTGATTTTTTAGAACCGTACTAATAATAAGCTTAGTACTGGCATGGTTAATTGCTCCAAGTCAATCTTTCATTCGGTTTCCGTGTGCACTGTTGTGCCGGGGCGTCGGGCCTGGGTGGGAAGGTGCTGACTTAATTAACGGATGGGCCGAAGGCGGCTCAATCACCCAGTTCCGCCAGCAACCGGTCGATCATCGCCAGCGCCTGCTGGCCGTAACCGCCGCCGAACAGGTTCAAATGGTTGAGGATGTGGTAGAGGTTGTAGAGGGTTTTGCGGGTGGCGTAACCGGCGTCCAGGTGCCAGGCCTCGTCGTAGGCGTGGTAAAAACGTTCGGAGAAACCGCCGAACAGTTCGCTCATGGCCAGGTCGCACTCGCGGTCGCCGTAATAGACGGCCGGATCGTAGATCACCGGCGCACCGTTGCGGTCATAACCGAGATTGCCCGACCAAAGATCGCCGTGCAGCAGCGAAACCGGCGGATTGTGGTCCAGCAGCGCGGGCAGCCGCCCCAGCAGGCGCGCGCCCGCTACCTGTAGCGCTCCCCCGTATCCCCGCCGCTCGGCCAGGGCCAGCTGGAACCCCAGGCGCTGTCCATGCCAGAACTCGACCCAGCTGTCGTCGGGCGTATTGGGCTGGGGAGTGGCGCCGATGTAGTTGTCCTGCTTCCAGCCGTAATGGGGACCGGTCGCGCGATGCAGCGCGGCCAGCTGGCGGCCGGCCAGTGCCTGATCCCCGGTGCTCTGCAGCGGGATATATTCCAGGACCAGATAGGCGTGATCCTCCCATTGCCCGCTGCAGACCACTCCCGGCGTGCGAATTGCCCCGGCCGTGGCCAGGGCCTCCAGCCCGGCCGCCTCGGTTTCGAGCATCGCCAGGCTGTCGGCCCGATTGAGTTTGACGAAGTATGCCCGGTCCCGGAGGGTGAGTTTGATGGCCTGGTTGATACAGCCGCCGCTCAAGGGCCGGGAGCCGAATTCAGTGGCCACCGCACCGGTGATCCGCCGGGCGATGTGCTGCAGGACGGCGTTCCACGCCTTCATTCCGGACGGCGGGTGGACGGATATCTGTCCAGGCGCCGGCGCAACGGACTGGAGCGGGGAAAATGGGCACGCAGAAACTCCATCTGGTCCGCCAGCACGTTGTGTCCCTGGAGATAGATATACTCGGCATGGGTGGGGATGAAGGGGATGGCCAGGAGCTGCATGCCGGCATCTTCCGGGGAGCGGCCCGCCTTGTGGTTGTTACAGCGGATGCAGGCGGTGACCACGTTGTTCCAGTGATCCGGTCCGCCCAGGCTCAGGGGGCGGACATGGTCCCGGGAGAGCTGTTTTTTGGGGAAATGCTCACCGCAGTAGAGGCAGATATGGCCATCCCGCTGAAACAGGGTCTGGTTGTTCAGTGGCGGGACATAGCCGGTGCGCATCTTCTCCAGTGCCCGGCTGTTGCCATGGGTGGCGATGATGGAGTTGACGTCGACATGGCTCTGGCGGTGGGTTCTGGCATTGATGCCGCCATGCACCCGGTAGAGTACCCGGCCACAGGTATAGGCGATCTGGTCCAGAAAGTGCAAGCGCACGGCGTCCCGATAGTCGACCCACTCAAGTGGCATGCCGGCCAGATCGGTACGCAGTATCAGTTGGTGAAGCCCTGCCATGTCAAAAAGCCCTGGTAACTGATCATTTAGTTAGCATAGTTCGAAAATGGTTGCAAATGGCCCCGACCCGGGGCTGTCTGGCCCGGATGGGCTGCGCCGCCGGGTCGATCGGTGGGCGACTGCCGGGGTGTTGGCCGGGTATCTTTTTTCAGTGATCAGGCACGCTCCCGCGGCCGCTGGAAGCGGGTCGAAAAGTGTAAAAAGTGGTTGACAAGGGAAAAACAAGCGATCCGTCTTCCCGCTGTTATGCACAGTTGCGGTGCAGCAAGTGGCGCGCCGGGCTGAACGGGCCGCTTTGTTTTATCAGTGAATGCTAAAGTTATGTAACCTATTGTTTATTAATTATTTGTTTCTGTTGGTGGTTTTTTTGTCAGATTAACAGAAATGTAATGATTTACGGGTCTTGCGGCCAGTTCCAACGGTTTTTCAACAGAGTTATCCACAGCTTCTGTGGATAAACACAATTATTTTTATGAAATAGGCAGTTAGCGGATTTTGTGCAGAATTTAGTTAGCCCCGATACCCGGTGAGCGTGGACGGCTAGTGTTAAATCGCCGGGAGTCAGGTAGCATTCCGCCATGCCTGAACAACAGATCCTGCGGGTGGCTGTGCCTGCCCCGCTGCACCACAGTTTCGACTATCTGCCGCCCGCCGACACTTCCACCGAGCAGTTGCTCCCCGGGGTGCGGGTGCGGGTGCCGTTTGGTCGTGGGGAGCGCTGCGGCGTGCTGCTGGAGGTGGTCACCGCCGCGGATGCCGATGGGCGGCGCCTGAAGCGAGCCCTCGCCCTGCTGGATGCCGCCCCCCTGTTTTCCGCCGCCGATCTGGCGCTGTTGTGCTGGGCAGCCCGCTACTACCAGCACCCGATCGGCGAAGTGGTCGCCAACGCCCTGCCGCTGCGGCTGCGTAAGGGGGAGCCACCGCTCCCGGTGCTGCAGCGGATCTGGTCACTGACCGCCCTGGGCGCGCGGCAGAATCCGCTTGCGCTCGGGCGCGCCGCGAGGCAGGCCGAACTGTTGGCGCTGCTGCTGGAGTCCGGCGGCAGTCTGGGCCAGGAGCAGATTCTTCAGGCCGGCGGGGGCGGCCGGCCGGCACTGCAGGCGCTGGAACGCAAGGGCTGGATCACGCTGGACGAGCGCCTGCCCGCGGAGGTCAGGGCGGCGCCGACCGGCCACCCGCCACCGCCACTCAATGCCGACCAGCAGGCGGCGGTCGCGGCGGTCGACCTGGCGTGCTTCGGCAGCTATCTGCTGGACGGGGTGACCGGCAGCGGCAAGACCGAGGTATACCTGGCGCTGGTGGAGCGGGCATTGGCAGCCGGCCGCCAGGCCCTGGTGCTGGTCCCCGAGATCGGTCTGACCCCGCAGTTGATCCGCCGCTTCGAGCGGCGCCTGGGGATGGGCCTGGCCGTGCTCCATTCCGGGCTGGCGGCCGGCGAGCGCGAGCGCGCCTGGCACCTGGCGCGGCTGGGGCAGGCGGCGGTGGTGCTGGGAACCCGCTCCGCTCTGTTGACGCCGCTGCCGCGGCTGGGCCTGATTGTGGTGGACGAGGAGCACGATCTCTCGTTCAAACAGCAGGAGGGTTTCCGCTACTCCGCCCGCGACCTGGCGGTAATCCGCGCCCAGCGCAGCGGCTGTCCGGTGATGCTGGGTTCCGCCACCCCCTCGCTGGAGAGCCTGCACAATGCCCGTGCCGGTCGCTACCGGCACCTGCGGTTGACACAGCGGGCCGGCGAGGCGCAGCCCGCCCGCCTGGATCTGCTGGACATCCGCTCGGTGCGCCTGGAGGCGGGGCTGTCGCCGGTGCTGCTGCGCATGCTGCGGGAGACCCTGGCGGCGGGCAACCAGGCGCTGCTGTTCATCAACCGGCGCGGCTACGCCCCGATCGTCACCTGTCACGCCTGCGGTTGGGTCGCCCAGTGCCGCCGCTGCGACGCGCGCTTGACCCTGCATGCCGCCAGCCGGCTGCTCTGGTGCCATCACTGCGGTTCGCAGCGCCGCCAGG
The DNA here is from genome assembly GCF_029017505.1 of Sedimenticola hydrogenitrophicus. Taxonomy (GTDB): domain Bacteria; phylum Pseudomonadota; class Gammaproteobacteria; order Chromatiales; family Chromatiaceae; genus Sedimenticola; species Sedimenticola hydrogenitrophicus_A. The sequence goes on along the minus strand of NZ_JAQGEI010000043.1, from coordinate 33,763 downwards.
AGTCCAAGTGCCCGGAGTGCGGCGATGCCGATCTGCGCACCCTGGGACAGGGCACCGAGCGGGTCGAGGAGGTGCTGGCCGGCTATTTTCCGGAGGCGGGGATTGCCCGCATCGACCGCGATACCACGCGCCGCAAGGGGAGTCTCGACCGGCTGCTTGACGGGATTCGCCAGGGTAAGTACTCACTGCTGCTGGGGACCCAGATGCTGGCCAAGGGGCACCACTTTCCCGATGTGACCCTGGTGGGTATTCTGGACGTCGATCAGGGGCTGTTCGGGGCCGATTTCCGCGCCGCCGAGCGCATGGCCCAACTGGTCGTGCAGGTGGCCGGCCGGGCCGGGCGTGCCGAGAAGCCGGGCCGGGTACTGATCCAGACCCGTCATCCCGACCATCCGCTGATGCAGCGGCTGGTCAGCCAAGGCTACGCCGCCTGCGCCACGGAACTGCTGGCGGAGCGCGAAGCGGCCGCCTTTCCACCCTACAGTTATCAGGCGTTGCTGCGCGCCGAGGCGTCCCGGGAGGGAGCGCCCCGGGAGTTTCTGGAGGAGGCCGCCGGCCTGGCGGAGACGCTCGCCGGGGGCCGGGTCGAGCTCTGGGGGCCGGTGCCGGCGCCGATGGAGCGACGGGCCGGGCGTTACCGTGCCCACCTGCTGCTGCAGGCCGATCAGCGCGCCGATCTGCAGCGGCTGCTGTGCGTTTGGGTGAGTCAGTTGGCAAAGCTCAAGTCGGCCCGGCGCGTGCGCTGGTCGATCGATGTCGATCCCCAGGAGATGTTTTAGAGGTGAGCCACGGATAGCGGGGTCACAGCAGCAGCCGGCTCTCCGCGCGGTGTTTCTCGTCAGTCGCCGCCAGATCCGTGAGTCCCCGCCCGATCCAGCGGCGGGCGGCGACCGCCAGGCGGCGGGATCGCCCGTGCTTCACCTCCCAGTCGGCCGCCTCGGTCAGCAGGGCGGCGGCATAGGTGTTGAACAGGCCAAGGGCGAAACGGCGTGCCGCGGCCTCGCTGTCGGAACGACCGCCCTTGGCCATCGATTCGGCATGCCTGCCCAGGGCCTTGACGGCCGTCCGCACGGACTTGACCGCGTCGTCCAGCTCGGGGGTGGTCGCTTGTGCCACCCGCAACAGGGTGTCCTCGAGGAACGGGCGCAACGCGTCCTGCCGGGCGATCGCCCGCAGCGCGTCGAGGCTCAGCACGTTGGTGGTTCCCTCCCACAGCGGCAGCACCTGGGCGTCACGCAGCAGGCGCGGCAGATTCGTCTCCTCGATGTAGCCCATGCCGCCGATCGCCTCGATCGCCTCGCTGGCCACGCGCACCACCTGCTTGCCGGTGCCCAGTTTGGCGACCGGCGTCAGCAGTCGGCAGGCGCCCGCCTCGAGCGGGCTGGCGACCCCGGTCTCGACCTTGCCGATCAGTTCGGCCAGGCGCAGGGCGATGGCCAGGCCCGCCTCGTACTCGACCTGCAACCCCGCCAGCGTCTCCAGGTGCAATGGCTGCTCGATCAGTGGGCGGCCGAAGGCCACGCGCCGCCCTGCGTAGTCCTTGGCAAGCTGTAGGCAGCGCGCCATGATCCCGGTCGCCGCCAGGGTGTTGTGAAAACGCGCCAGGTTGAGCACCGTTGCGATCAGGCGCACGCCGTCGCCGGGTTTGCCGACCAGGCGCGCCTCGACACCCTCAAGATCGATCTCCGCCGTGGGCAGGGCGCGGGTACCGAGCTTCTCCTTCAGCCTGCGCAGGGTGATGTGGCGCAGCGTCCCGTCCGCGTTCCAGGGCTGGACAAAGAACAGTGAGAGATCGGGTGTGCCCTGGGCATTGGCCAGGGTCAGCGCACACTCCGCGGTGACCGCCGAGACGAAGAACTTATTGCCGTAGAGCCGCCACACACCGTCTTCCTGGCGGGCGACGGTGCTGGCGCGGCGTACATCCGAGCCGCCCTCCTTCTCGGTCATCCACTGGCCACTGGTCCAGGCTTCGTCGGGGTCGCGACTCAGCAGGTGGCGGAGCGGCCGCTCGGCGTCACCGGGATCGGCGTAGCGCTTGAGAACCGCGATGGCGCCGTCCGTCATGGCATACGGACAGGAGACAAAGGCGGAGCTGGGACCGAACAGGTGGATCAGCGCAGCCTGATGAAGGCGCGATCGCCAGCCGAGTTGGGCTTCATGGGCGGTCGCCATCAGGCCCTGCGTGGCGCCAATCCGGTGGATCTCACGCCAGGCGGGGCTGATTCGCACCTTGTCCACGCGCCGGCCCCAGGCCTCGTACTGCACCAGTTCCGGCTCATCCCGTTCCGCCTCGACCGCCAGGGCCTGCAGGGATCCCGCGGCGAGTTCGCCGAGTTCACGAAGCGGCGGGAGGATGCTCTCCAGTTGATCGGGCGGGAACAGCCGTTCCAGCTGCAGCCGCAATGACGGATCGGCCTCAAAGGTGTTGGTAAGCTGCGGTGGGTCCTGAAAAAAGAGTCCCTTTTCGCTAGCCATGGCATGCTCCCTCGCGTGATCGGGAATCGACTCCCGCTATCCTTAAAGTACAGTAGATCCCCCCGGCGGCGGGGTCAAATGGCCGCTCCCGGTATGGGCGCACCGCTTTGCGACTGGACCGCGGCTGCTCCGCCCGGTTCGGCGGCAGCTGACCGGTTGCACCAACCCGGGCAGGCACAGGGGCCTGCCCCTACACCATTACCCCACAGCCCCACCTTTGTTGTATCCTTATCCGTTTCCGTTTTTCCATTGAGTAGAAGATGAAGAACCTGATACAGCAGTTGGTTTCCCAGGCCCTGGGTGAGATCGCCGCGGCGGGCGGGTTGGGCGATACGCCCGCCCCGCAGCCGATCATCGAGCGTACCCGCGACCCCCGCCATGGCGATTTCGCCTGCAACGTGGCGCTGGTACTGGCCAAGGCGGCGCGCTGCAAGCCGCGCGAGCTGGCCGAACGGCTGATCGCCGCCCTGCCGGCCTCGCCGGCGGTGGCCCGGGTGGAGATCGCCGGCCCCGGCTTCATCAACTTCACCCTGGCGGAGGATGCCTACCGAGCCGTGGTCGGCGAGGTGTTGGCCCGCGGCCACGCGTACGGCCGCAGTGACCTGGGCCAGGGCAAGCGTATCCAGGTGGAGTTCGTCTCCGCCAACCCCACCGGACCGCTGCACGTGGGACACGGCCGGGGCGCCGCCTACGGCGCGGTGGTGGCCGACCTGCTGGAGGCGGTGGGTTATGACGTGCACCGCGAGTATTACGTCAATGACGCCGGCCGGCAGATGGATATCCTGGCCGCCAGCGTCTGGCTGCGTTACCTGGAGCTGTGCGACGAGACCATCCCCTTCCCGGCCAACGGCTATCGCGGCGACTACGTCTGGGATATCGCCGCCACCCTGCACCGCGAGCACGGCGACGGCTACCGGCAAGCCGCCGACGCGGTATTTGCAGGCGTGCCGGCGGACGAGCCGGCCGGCGGCGACAAGGAGAAACATATCGACGGCGTGATCGAGCAGGCCAAGCAGCTGCTGGGCGACAACCGTTACCGCTATGTCTTCGAACTGGCCCTCAACACCATCCTGGACGATATCCGCGACGACCTGGGCCAGTTCGGTGTCACCTACCAGGAGTGGTACTCGGAGCGCAGCCTGACCGAATCGGGCGCGGTGAACAAGGCGCTGCAACGGCTGCGCGACTCCGGCCATGTGTACGAGCAGGGCGGCGCCCTCTGGTTCAAGTCCACCGATTTCGGTGACGAGAAGGACCGGGTGGTGGTGCGGGACAACGGCCAGACCACCTATTTCGCCTCCGATATCGCCTATCACATGGACAAGCTGGAGCGCGGTTTCGAGCGCGTGATCGACGTCTGGGGCGCCGATCATCACGGCTATGTGCCGCGGGTCAAGGCGGCGATGCAGGCGGTGGGCGACGACCCGTCGCGGCTCGATGTGCTGCTGGTCCAGTTCGCCATCCTCTATCGGGGCGGCGAGAGGGTGCAGATGTCGACCCGTTCCGGCTCCTTCGTCACCCTGCGGGAGCTGCGCAAGGAGGTGGGCGCGGACGCGGCGCGCTTCTTCTACGTGATGCGCAAGTGCGAGCAGCACATGGATTTCGACCTGGACCTGGCCAAGTCCCAGTCCAGCGACAACCCGGTTTACTACGTGCAGTATGCCCACGCCCGGGTCTGCAGCGTGTTGCGCCAAGCGGCGGAAAAGGGTATCCCGGTGGAGATCAGCGCGGGCGGGGAGAACCTGGAACGGCTGACCGAGAGCCACGAGCAGGCGCTGCTGAAGAGTCTGGCCCGCTACCCGGAGGTGGTCGAGGCCTCGGCCCTGAACGAGGAGCCGCACCAGCTGACCAACTATGTGCGGGAGCTGGCCAACGACTTCCACACCTACTATAACGCCCACCAGTTCCTGGTGGAGGACGGGGCGTTGCGCGATGCCCGTATCAAGCTGATCCTGGCGGTGCGCCAGGTGTTGCGCAACGGCCTCAATCTGCTGGGGGTCTCCGCGCCGGAGAAGATGTAATGCCGCGGGATTACAAGAGTCGGGCGACACCCCAGAACAAGGGCCGCAAGCAGCCGCTGTCCGGCTGGGTCTGGTTTGCCAGCGGCTTGGCGGTCGGATTGTTCATCACCCTGCTGGTGTGGCTCAAGCTGACCCCGGAGGGGCCGCAGAAGCCGCGGCCGGCGGTGGTCGACCGCTCCTACAGCGCCCCGCGCGAAGCGGTGGCGAAGCGCGCGCCGGAACCGCCCAAGGCCCCGTCCGCGCCCAAGCCGCGCTTCGACTTCTATACCATCCTGCCGGAGATGGAGGTGGTGGTGCCGGACCCGGAACCGGAACCGGAGAAGCAACCGGTGGCGGCCCCGGCCGCTGATGGGGCGGTTGGCGGGGCGGCACCGGTGGTCGCCGCCGGCGCCAAGCCGGCAGCGGCGTCCGCCTACTACATGTTGCAGATGGGCTCGTTCAGGAGGTTCACCGACGCCGACAAGTTGAAGGCCAGCCTGGCCCTGGTGGGGATCGAGGCCGAGATCCAGAAGTTCACCCTGGATGGTGGCGAGGTGTTCCACCGGGTGCGCAGCGGTCCCTATACCAGCGGCCAGGTCAACACCCTGCGTGCCCGGCTGGCGCAGAACAATATCAACAGCCTGGTGATCAGGCTGAAAAAATAACCGGCCGGTCTGTCTGGCGGGGGCGGGGTTGCAGTTGTAGGGTGGGCACGTCGTGTGTGCCCACGCTGTCACTCGGTTCGGTCGCATCTGCGTGGGCACAAAAAACTTGCCCACCCTACCGCCTGTCCCGCAAGGGCCAGCCTTGATCCACGGTGGCTAAACCGCTCCGCCGTCGACCCACTCGTAAAGCTCCGTGTCGTCCGGCCGGCACTTGCCGCAACTGGTGCCGCAGCCTGACTCGATCGTGCGGCGGGTCACCCTGCCCTTGCGCATCCAGGTCTCCAGCATGCCGCGGGCGGCATCCGGGGTCGACCCCAGGTGCAGGGCGATATCCGACAGGCAGACCGGTCCCCGGTTGTGCAGATAGTGCTTGATCCGGGAGAGCATTATGCGGCGGCCTTTTTGTCCGCCAGTGGCGGCATCGGCGGATCCCGGCGGCCCCAGATACGCAGGCCGGTGATGGCGGCGGCGATGAACAAGCCCAGGCCGGCAATCCAGGCGGCCGAACTGCCGGGGTGCTGGCTGAAGGTGGCGGTTTGATAGAACAGGGTCGCGGTGGTGTAGGCGATACCGGTGGTCCAGGCGGCGACAAACCCGGCCCAGGCGCCCCCGGCTTCGCGCACAATGGCACCGATGGTGGCGACGCAGGGAAAATAGAGCAGGATAAACAGCATATAGGCGAAGGCGCCGGCCTGGCCGTCGAAACGGGCCGCCATGGCACCGAAGATGCCGCTGTTGACCGCTTGCGCCCGGGCCGCGCTCTCCAGTGAACTGAGATCCCCCACATCCAGCCCCAGGGGGTCGAGCAGGGTGTCGCGGATGGCGGCGAGATTCTCCGGTATGGTGGCCGCCGCCTCCCCCAGTCGACTCCAGAGATCGAACGGGGCCTCCTCCCCGGCCGCGCCGGCATCCTGTTGCGCCAGCCGGGTGTAGATGGAGTCGAGGGTGCCCACCACCACCTCCTTGGCCAACACCCCGGTAAAGATGCCCACGGTGGCCGGCCAGTTCTCCTGTTTGATGCCCAGGGGGGCAAACAGCGGCGTCACCGAGCGGCCCATCTCGCTGAGCACCGACTGGTTGCTGTCCTGGTTGCCGAAACTGCCGTCGGTGCCGATGGAGTTGAGGACGTTCAGCGCCAGCACCATCACCACGATCACCTTGCCGGCGTCGTGGATGAACAGCTTGACCCGGTCCCAGGTGCGCAGCATCACCCCCTTGAGGGTCGGCAGATGGTAGGGCGGCAACTCCATCATGAAGCCGCTGCTCTCGCCGGAGAGCAGTGTCCGGCGCATGATCATGCCGGTCAGCACCGCGATCAATATGCCCACCAGGTAGAGCAGAAACACCAGGTTCTGGCCATTACTGGGGAAGAAGGCGGCGGCGAACAGGGCATAGACCGGCAGGCGTGCGCCGCAGGACATGAAGGGGTTCATCAGGATGGTGAGTTTGCGCTCGCGCTGGTTCTCCAGGGTGCGGGTGGCCATCACCGCCGGCACGTTGCAGCCGAAGCCGACGATCAGCGGCACGAAGGCCTTGCCCGGCAGGCCGATGGTGCGCATCGCCCGGTCCATGACAAAGGCGGCGCGGGCCATGTAACCGGTGTCTTCGAGCACCGAGAGAAACAGGTAGAGGCAGGCGATGATGGGGATGAAGGTGGAGACCACCTGGATGCCGCCCCCCAGGCCGTCGGCCAGGAACACCCGGGCCCAGGCCGGCAGCCCCAGGGCGCCCAGCCAGTGGTCCGCCCCCTCCACCAGGACCGCCCCCACGGCGATATCGAAGAAGTCGATGAAGGCACCGCCGATATTGATGGTGAACATGAACATCAGGTACATCAGCAGCATGAAGATCGGAATGCCGGCCACCTTGTTCAGCACCACCCGGTCAATCCGGTCGGAGAGGGTGTGGCCGAGCCTCCCCTGCTCGCGGATCACCCGCTGCGCCAGGGTATGGGCATGCCCGTAGCGGGCGTCGGCGATGTGGATATCCGCATCCTCGCCGGCGCGGTCGCGGATCAGCCCCTGCCAGCGCTCTACCAGCGGGCGGACCGGTTCGCAGGCCAGGTGCAAGGCGTGGCTGTCGTTCTCCAGCAGTTTGAGGGCCAGCCAGCGTCGGTTGGCGGCGACCGGCACCCCCTCGATGGCGGCGGTGAGCTCGCTGATGGCCTGTTCCACACAGGCCTCATGGGTTACCTGGAAGGCCTGGCCGGTCTGGCCGAGCATGTCGCTTAGCGCCTGTTTCAGCGGCTCCAGCCCTTCGCCCGTGACCGCCACCACAGGTATCACCGGGCAGCCGAGTTCCCGGCTGAGCAGCTCGATATCCACCGTGATGCCGCGCTTGCGGGCCACATCCATCATGTTGAGGGCGACGATAATAGGTATCCCCATCTCGCGCAGCTGCACGCTGAAATAGAGGTTGCGCTCCAGATTGGAGGCGTCCATCACATTGATGATCAGCTCGGCGTCACGGGAGAGCAGGTAGTCGCGGGTCACCTGTTCATCGATGGAGGAGGCATCCAGGGAGTAGATGCCGGGCAGGTCGATAAGGGCCGCCTCCTCGCCCGCCAGTTGGAAGCGCCCCTCCTTGCGGTCCACGGTCACGCCGGGCCAGTTGCCGGTCTTCTGGCGGATGCCGGTGAAGGCGTTGAACAGGGCCGACTTGCCGCAGTTGGGGTTGCCTCCCAGGGCGATGGTGATCACGGGCTCCTCCGCTGACCGGGGAGCCCGGTCTTGGTCTGCTGCTATCGATCGAGCGGCTGCATCAGCAGTTTGTCCGCCACACTGCTGCCCAGGGCGACCCGGGTGCCGGCGCTGGCCACCACCACGCCACGGCGGCGTTGTTGCAGCACACTGATCTCGGAACCGACACGCAGGCCCAGGCCGAGCAGTCGCCTGGCCAGACCCTTGTCCCCCTGGATCCGGGTGATACACGCGTGCGCCCCGGCCGGGATGTGGTCCAGGGTGACCGGGTTGGCAACGACGGCGGCGGTGTCCATGACAGCGATATCTCAATAAGAATGATTAACGTTAAATCTATCACCGTTGTATATCAGGAACAACTGATAAACCAGAAAAACTTTAACATAAGTAAGGTTGTTCCGCGGCATGGACCGCGGATCCGTGGGGCGGATTCAGTTTGGCGGGATGGGTCAGGGCTCGCGCAAAAATAAGTTCCGGTATTCGGTCGCCACTGGACCCCTCCGCCGGCGTTACGCTTTTTGGCAAGGGAGCGGCCATTGCCTGCAAAGCGTGCCTTGCCGGCATGGCCCAGTGACGCCCTCGCTACTACGAAGTTATTCTTGTGCGAGCCCTTAGTGGCATTTGTAGCCTGGATGGAACCCGCCCCGTGGCATCTACACCGGCTTTTGCAGCAGATCGACCCGGGAGGGCTTGAGGAAGTGGGCGCCGTCCTCCCCCATGTGGCGGTTGAAGGCGTCACGGATTCGTCCGTAGAGGGCGTCGTCGATCCGGTGCTGGGTATGGGTGACGCGGATCATCCGCTGGTCAAACTCGGCGAAGTCCTGGTAGTGGCCGGGGGCGTTGAAGAAGATCTGCTGCACCAGGGCCAGCTCGCCCTGCTCCACGCTGTGTCGAATTGCCTCGAAAGCGGCCTCGCGCACCGTTTTTTCATCATGGAACAGGCGCAGGATGTCGTTGAATTCACCGGCATAGACCGGCTCGGAGATGTAGGCCAGGCCGCCGGGGCGGAGCACCCGGGCGATCTCGGACAGCGCCTGGCCCATCAGCGGCAGCGGCACATGGTGCAGCGATTTCAGCATCAGCACCACGTCGACGCTGTTGTCCTCCAGGTCGATCGCCTCCGCCCCGCCGGCGTGAAACGAGACGCCGGGGAGGTCATCGATCAGCAGGTTTTTCGCCTGCTGGATGATGTCGACCTCCGTGGCGATGATCTGGCGGGGGTGGAAGCGTTCGGCCAGCTGGCGGGTCATCCAGGCGCGTCCGCAGCCCAGTTCCAGGAGCCGCTTGTCCTGGATCGGCAGATGTTGCTGAATTATCTCCAGCTCTGTGGCAACCTGATATTTTTCCGGGGCGTTGATCTGCATGCTGCTGTTCCTGTTCGGGGTTATCCGGCGGGACCAAGGACCCGCCGGATAGCCGCATTGAATTCGGCGACTATGTTGAAGTCGGATAAGGGCTCGCGCAAGAATAATTTCGCAGTACCGAGGGCGTAACTGGACCCCGCTGGCAAGGCACGCTTTGCAGGCAATGGCCGTTCCCTTGGCAAAAAGCGTAACGCCGCCAGCGGGGTCCAGTGGCGACCGAATACCGAAACTTATTTTTGCGCGAGCCCTAGGCTATAACACAATGATAAAAAACAATCTGAGGCAACAGCTCCACCGCTGGGGTGGCGATCGGCTGGAACGGATGCGCCTGCACCTGTCACGCCATGACGCCCTGCTGCAACTCTCCCTGCTGGGTCTGCTGACCGGCCTGCTCGCCGGTGCCGTGATTGTGCTGTTTCGCCTGGTGGTGGAACAGACCCAGGCGGGGTTTCTGGCCGATGGCCTTGCCGAGAACTACGAGGCGCTCTCCCCCTGGCTGCGTTTCCTGCTGCCGGTCGCCGGCGCGCTGATCATCGCCCTGTTCTTTCAGCGCTACGCCAAGGGGGAGACCGTACTGGGCGTGACCTGTGTGATGGAGCGGATGGCCTATCACCAGGGCTATCTCACGTTGCGCAGCTTTGTCCTGCAGTTTGTCGGCGCGGCCGTCGCCATCATCAGCGGTCATTCGGTCGGCCGCGAGGGGCCGCACATCCTGCTCGGGGCGGCTGCCGGCAGCCTGCTGGGGCAGCACCTCTCGCTGCCGAACAACACCATCCGCACGCTGCTGGGTTGCGGCACCGCGGCCGGCATCGCCGCCTCGTTCAATACCCCGCTGGCGGGGGTGATCTTTGCCCTGGAAGTGGTGATGATGGAGTACTCGCTGGCCAGCTTCATCCCGGTGATCCTGGCGGCGGTGACGGCCACCGGGATCTCCATTGCCGTGTTCGGCAACGCCCCGGCGTTTCAGATACCGCCGTTGACCCTGCCGTCACTGGCGGAGATCCCTGTGGTGCTGCTGCTCGGACTGCTGGTCGGCGGGTTGTCGGCGCTGTTCATCCAGTTGATGCAGACGACCACGGAACGGGTGGCCCGGGTGCCGTTCTGGCGGCGCATGCTGGTGGCCGGTCTGCTGATGGGGGTTGGTGGCTATCTGGTGCCCCAGTCCATGGGGATCGGCTACGACACGGTCAACAGCGCCCTGCTGGGCGAGTTGGGTATCGCCCTGCTGGCGGCGATCCTGTTGGTCAAGGTGCTGGCCAGCGTGGCCTGCCTGGGGCTGGGGGTGCCCGGCGGCAATATCGGGCCGCTGCTGTTCCTGGGCGGTTGCCTGGGCAGCCTCACCGGCCAGATCGCCACCCAGGTGTTTCACCACGACACGCTGGATGTCGGCTTCTACGCCCTGCTCGGCATGGGGGCGATGATGGGCGCCACGCTGCAGGCGCCGCTGGCCGCGCTCACCGCCATGATGGAGCTGACCCATTCACCCCAGACCATCATGCCGGGCATGCTGGTGATCGTGGTGGCGGGACTGACCGTCAGTGAACTGTTCCGCAAGCCATCGCTTTTTCTAACCCTTCTGCGGGCCAATGGCCTGGATTATGATACCAATCCGGTGATGCTGGCGTTGCGTCGGGCCGGTGTCGCCAGTGTCATGCACAGACGGTTCGCCCGCCCCGAGCGGCGGCTCAGCCGCGACCAGGCCGAGCGCCTGCTGCGGGACGCGCCGGAGTGGCTGCTGATCCATGGGGAGGCGGGGCCGGTGAGCCTGATGCCGGCGCTGGACCTGGTGCGTTACCTGAAGACGGAGGCGGAGCCAGACGCGCCCGAGATCGACCTGCTGGCGATCCCGGCACAGCGCAGCGAGGTGGCGCCCATCTATCTCCAGGCGACCCTGCAGGAGGCGCTGACTCTGCTCGACAGCGGGGCCGAGGCGCTCTACGTCGAACGTATGACGGCGCCGGGCATCCGCCACATTTACGGGGTGTTGACCCGGGAGCAGGTGGAGTCGGCCTATAAAATATGATGGCCGGCCTTGGATGGCCGCGCAGCTATGGAAAATGTCCGGTCGCCTGGCGCAACAGCGCCCGGCGGCGCACCTGTCGGGGATGCAGGGGATGATCGGTCAGGATGACCAAACCGGGTAATGGTGGAATGGGGGCGGGGTGACGCGTGTTGAATCTCACTGGGGAACAGATCGTAATCATGTGTGCCGTCTGGGCGCTGTATGGCCTGCTGCACTCGTTCACCGCCTCGCTGTGGCTGAAGCAGCGGGTGGCGCGGCGCTGGCCCGAACACATGCCGCTCTACCGGCTGGGGTTCAACCTGCTGGCGGTGATCTCGCTGATCCCGCCGCTGCTGCTGATCTACCGTTGGCACGGCGACTTTCTGTGGCGCTGGACGGGTCCGGGCTGGTGGCTGGCCAACGGGCTGGCGCTGGCGGCCGTCGGCGGCTTCGCCTGGTCGCTGCGTTACTACGACGGCGCGGAGTTTCTCGGTCTGCGCCAGTGGCGCGAGCGCGAGCGGCGGGTCGAGGATCAGGAGCGTTTCTATATCTCGCCGCTGCACCGGTTCGTGCGTCACCCCTGGTACTTCCTGGCGCTGGTGATGGTCTGGACCCGCGACATGGATGGCGTGTTCCTGCTCTCCAGCCTGCTGATCAGCGGCTATTTCATCCTCGGCTCACGGCTTGAGGAGCGCAAGCTGCTGGTCTATCACGGGGAGCGCTATCGCCGCTACCGGGAGCGGGTGCCGGGGCTGTTGCCACTGCCCTGGCGCTATCTTTCGGCGCGCCAGGCGGAGGCATTGATGCGTGAGGGCGGCGGGTAAAAAAAGCGCTCCGTCCCTTCAGTATCCGGAAAACCGGTCGACCCATAGGGATAGTGTGTTTTTCCATCGATATGGTATGGTTTTTCGATCGTACCGGCCTGGCCGGGAGAGTGATTCCAGGGGACTTGAATAACAATTCGACAGGGGTGAGCAATGCAGGACTATGCAGAGAAGCGGGACTTTTATCGCATGGCGGTGGACTGTGCGGCGCGTTATCGGGTGGCGGGTGATGCTGCCGTGCAGAACGCCACGGTCAAGGATCTCAGCGCCGGCGGGCTGCAGTTGCGGATCGGGCGGGAACTGGCCGCCGGGGCGACGCTGAATGTGGAGATCCAGCCCGGCAAGGCCATCACCCCGCCGCTGCACGCGGTGGTGAAGGTGATTCGCTGCGCTCCGATCGAAGCGGGGGTCGAAGAGGAGCCGGGCGGGGGATTTTTGGTCGCCTGCAGTATCGAACGGATGCTGTCGGTGGACGAGGTGGGGCTCGAATTCCCCTGATCCACCTTGCAGGCCCACCTTGGTAGCTGCATCCCGGACCATTCGTAGGGGCAACCCCCATGGTTGCCCGAGGCGGGTTGGCGTCGGAACCGGGCAGGCCCCGTGCCTGCCTGATAAAAAGGATCTTTACTCTCGCAAAGACGCTAAGCACGCCAAGAAAAACCCTTCTTTTCTTTAACCTTTGCGTAACTACTCACCCGGTCTGAAAGCGATCGGCCTGCCTTGCTGGCCTCACACCATAGCTGGACCAGGATCGGTCAACAAGGCAGGCCAATCACCCCGTGAGTAGTTACACCTTTGCGCCTTTGGCGCCTTGGCGAGAGTCCATCCGCCATCATTACATTTCGAGGCGCTCGACTGCCGTTTCCGTACCGGGGATGGCGCCGGGCTGTACACCTCACTGGTAATGACTTACCTTGCAATTTCAATGGTTTCCCCGGGCGATTCCGCATGCAAGACCTACTGTTTCAGTCCGGATTGGGATAAAATACGCCACTCTCCCTGTATTAATACGCCTTGGGCGTACATAAGCAGCTGATATCACAAGTAACGCCTCCTGCCGAGTTATTTAGATCCTATGGCCGATCCTGCAATCGAACCCCAGCGTATCCGCGAGATACCCTACAACTACACCTCGTTTTCCGATCGGGAGATCGTCATCCGGTTCCTCGGCGGGGAGATGTGGCAGGTGATCGAGAAGTTGCGCGGCAGCCGCCGGACCGGCCGCTCCGCGCGCATGCTCTACGAGGTGCTGGGGGACATGTGGGTGGTGGTGCGCAATCCCTATCTGCAGGACGACCTGCTGATGGATGCGGCGCGCCGCGGCGCCCTGATCGATGCCCTCAAGCACCGGCTGGACCAGTTCGAGGCCCGCACCAACGGCAACGCGGACGCCATCCGCCTGCTCGACGCCGCGCGGGTGGCGGTGGAGAAGTTCTCCGCCTGCTTCCAGCATAACCAGGAGCTGCGCCGCCGGGTAAGCCGGGCACTGGCCAGGATCACCCGCCGCGACAACGTCGACTTTGGCGGCCTGGCGCGGGTCTCCCACGCCACCGACGCCACCGACTGGCGTGTCGAGGTGCCATTCGTGGTGATCTGCCCGGACCGGGAGGAGGAGGTGGCACCGATCGTCCGCGCCTGTATCGACAGCGGCCTGACCATCATCCCGCGCGGCGGCGGTACCGGCTATACCGGATCGGCCGTACCCCTGGATCCCTACTGCGCGGTAATCAACACCGAAAAGCTGGAACAACTGGGCTCCGTTGAATACAGGGAACTGCCGGGAGTTGAGGGTAAGGTCCCGACGGTCGAGGCGGGCGCCGGGGTGGTGACCAAGCGGGTCTCCGACCTGGCCGCCGGGCACGGCCTCGCCTTTGCCGTGGATCCGACTTCCCAGAACGCCTCCACCATCGGCGGCAACATTGCCATGAATGCCGGCGGCAAGAAGGCGGTGCTCTGGGGCACCACCCTGGACAACCTCGTCTCCTGGCGCATGGTGATGCCGGACGGCAACTGGCTGGAGGTGGAGCGGCTGGACCACAACCTGGGCAAGATCCACGAGCAGGAGCGGGTCAGCTTCCGCATCACCCGCTACCTGGCGGACGGCAAGCGCCCGCTTGGCGAGCCGGAGATCCTGGCGATGCCGGGTGCCAGCTTCCGCAAGGCGGGTCTGGGCAAGGATGTCACCGACAAGTTCCTCTCCGGCCTGCCCGGGGCGCAGAAGGAGGGCTGCGACGGTCTGATCACCTCGGCGCGCTTCATCCTGCACCGCATGCCGGACCATGTGCGCACGGTCTGCATGGAATTCTTCGGCTCTGACCTCTCCAGGGCGGTGCCGGCCATTATCGAGATCCGCGACCGCATCGCCGCCACCGAGGGGGTGGAGATGGTGGGACTGGAGCACCTGGACGAGCGCTATATCAAGGCGGTCAAGTACAGCACCAAGGCGCCGCGCCGCGAGCGGCCGAAGATGGTGCTGATCACCGACCTGGTGTCGGACGACGAGACGGCGGTGGCCCAGGCCGCCTCCGAGGTGGTGCGTCTGGTGAACGCCCGCGAGGGCGAGGGCTTCATCGCCGTCAGCCCCGAGGCGCGGCGCCGCTTCTGGCTCGACCGCAGCCGTACCGCCGCCATCTCCGCCCATACCAACGCCTTCAAGGTGAACGAGGACGTGGTGATCCCGCTGGAGCGGCTGGCGGAGTACAGCCGCGGCATCGAACAGATCAATATCGAGCAGTCGATCAGCAACAAGCTGCAGATTATGCGCGCGGTGCTGGCCTATCTGCGCGGCCGCATGCCGGAGCTGCGGCTGCCGGAGGAGTACGAGGAGTCGGAGGAGAGCCGCGCCATCCTTCAGGCCAAGCGGGACGCCGCCTGCGAGGTGGTGGACACGGCCGAGCAGCGCTGGCGGCAGATACTGGACCACCTGGAGGCCCCGGCGGAGGCGCATCGCGTACTGCTGCGGGAGCGGGAGCTGGAAAAACTGCGGCCCGGTGACAGCCTGCTGGACATGATGCTGCGGCGCGACCTGGTGCAGAACTACCGCAAGGAGGTGATGACACGGCTGAACGAGATCTTTGCCGGCCAGGAGATGCTGGCGGTGCAGGAGCGGCTCAACGCCATCCATGCCGAGATCCGCGATGCGCGCCTGTTCGTTGCCCTGCACATGCACGCCGGCGACGGCAACGTGCACACCAACATCCCGGTGCACTCGCACAACTACGAGATGCTGCACGAGTCCGAGCGCATGGTGGAGCGCATAATGGCGCTGGCCAAGTCCCTGGACGGGGTGATCTCCGGCGAGCACGGCATCGGCCTGACCAAGATCCGCTTCATGGAGGAGGAGAAGCTGCGCGACTTCGTCGCCTACAAGGAGCGGGTGGACCCCGAACGCCATTTCAACCGCGGCAAGCTGATGCCCGGCTCCAACCTGGACGGCGCCTACACCCCGTCGTTGCGCCTGGTCCAGCAGGAGGCGATCATCCTTGAGGCGAGCGAGCTGGGCGAGCTCAACGACGACATCAAGCACTGCCTGCGCTGCGGCAAGTGCAAGCCGGTCTGCATGACCCACGTGCCGCGCGCCAACCTGCTCTATTCGCCGCGCAACAAGATCCTCGGTACCGGCCTGATCATCGAGGCGTTCCTCTACGAGGAGCAGACCCGGCGCGGCATCTCGCTACGCCATTTCGAGGAGATGAACGACGTGGCGGACCACTGCACCATCTGCCACAAGTGCCTCAACCCCTGCCCGGTCAATATCGACTTCGGAGAGGTCACCGTGCGCATGCGCAAGATCCTCACCGAGCAGGGCAAGAAACGGCGCAATCTCGGCACCTGGGCGGCCATGTCGTTCCTCAACACCACCGACCCGCGTACCATCCGCAGCCTGCGCAAGGGCATGCTGGAGTGGGGCTTCAAGGGGCTGGCACTGGGCCACGCGCTGTTCCGGCGCGCCGGCCTGCTGGGGCGTGGCCGGCAGATCCCGGCCGCCACCACCGGCCGCCCGGAGCCCAAGGCGCTGGCGGTGGAGCTGGTGCGCCGGCCGATCCGGGTGGAGCTGCCGAAGAAGACCACCCGCGCCCTGCTGGGTATCGAGGAGAGCGGCATGATCCCGATCTTTCGCGACCCGGCCAAGCTGAGCGACGAGTCGGATGCCATTTTCTACTTCCCCGGCTGCGGCTCCGAGCGGCTGTTCAGCGACGTCGGCCTGGCCACCATCGCCATGCTCTACGAGCTGGGCAACGAGGTGGTGCTGCCGCCCGGCTATCTCTGCTGCGGCTATCCCCAGACCGCCGCCGGTCAGCACGCCAAGGGGCTGGAGATCACCACCGGCAACCGGGTGCTGTTCCACCGCGTCGCCAACACCCTCAACTACATGGACATCAAGACGGTCATCGTCTCCTGCGGCACCTGTATCGATCAGCTGATGAAGTACGAGTTTGAGAAGATCTTCCCCGGCTGCCGGCTGCTGGATATCCACGAATACCTGATGGAGAAGGGGGTGGTGCTGGCGCACGGCGACGCCACCCAGTATCTCTATCACGATCCCTGCCACAGCCCGATGAAGCAGTACAACCCCACCGAGGTGGCGTCGAAGCTGATGGACAAGAAGGTGCTGTTGTCCGACCGCTGCTGCGGCGAGGCCGGCACCCTGGGGACGGCGCGCCCGGATATCGCCAGCCAGCTGCGTTATCGCAAGGTGGAGGAGCTGGAGCAAGGGATCAAGGCGCTGAGCGGCGGCGAGCGGGCGGTCAACGGCAATGTGAAGATGCTCACCTCCTGCCCCGCCTGTACCCAGGGGCTGAACCGCTTCAAGGACGAGACCGGCCTGGAGGTCTCCTACATCGTCGAGGAGCTGGCCCGCGACCGGCTGGGCGAGAACTGGCAGCAGACCTTCGTCGAGCGGGTGATGCAGGGGGGCATCGAGCGGGTGTTGCTGTGAGACCGGTCGCCCACCGGCGTCCGTCGGGGCAGGCCCCTGTGCCTACCCGGCTTGGCCATCACACCGACCTGCGGGCAACCACGGGGGGTTGCCCCTACGATTTGGACGGGGGTTGCCCCTACGTTTTGGGCAGGAGGGGGATCTCCGTAGGGGCAGGCCCCTGTGCCTGCCCGGCTTTGACCATCACACCGCGACCTGCGGGCAACCACGGGGGGTTGCCCCTACGATTTTGACGGGGGTTGCCCCTACAATTTGTACGGGGGGTGCCCCTACGATTGACAGGCCCCGGTCAATTGTCCCGCTGCAGCGATAGCTCCAGCAGTCGGGCCCGGGCTTCGTCGGGAACGTCCGGGGTTTCATCCAACAGGCTCTTTCCCGCCTCCGCCAGCGCTTCCAGTTGGGCCGGGTCGAACAGGGAGCGGGCCGCCCGTAGCGCCTCCGGCGAGGCGGAGAGCAGGCTCGGCAGCAGTTCCTGCTCGCTGATCACCGAATCCGGATCCAGCAGGTCGGCCACCAGTGGGTAGGCCAGCAGGGCGTAATGGGTGGCGCGCGCGGCCTCCTCGTCGGCCAGTTCCTGCAGCGCCAGCGGATCGCTGCCCGCGCCCTTGCGTACCGCCTGCATCACCACCGCCACCAGCTTCTCGACCCCCTGCTGGATCTCGTGCTGGTCGTCCGCCATGCGGGCCGCCTGCTCATAGGTCTGGTCCAGCCGCTCCTTGATGGCGAGGATGCGCTCGCTCCCGGCGTTTTCGGGCAGCTGGGTCGCCTCGTGGACCAGGGCGCGGAAGCCGCTGATGAACTCCACCAACTCCTCATGATCCAGGCGCTGGGCCTGTTCCAGTTGGGCCGGGGTGATGGTGCGCTGCGGCTCCGGGAACAGCGGGTTGTGCTGTTTGCGCAGCAGGTGGCGTTCGCGTTTGCCGGGGAAGGTGCTGAATCTGAGTGATGACATAGCTGCTACTCGTCGGGCTCTGGTTTCTGGGGCAGCCGCCAGCGCAGCAGGCCCCCCGGTTTCGGTTGGTCAGGCTCATCCTCGACCTCGGGGCCGAGCAGGATCGCCAGCCAGCGGGTGTCGTCGTTGCTGTCCAGGGCGATCTTGATGGTCATGGTCAGGGGCACG
Source organism: Sedimenticola hydrogenitrophicus (assembly GCF_029017505.1). Lineage (GTDB taxonomy): Bacteria > Pseudomonadota > Gammaproteobacteria > Chromatiales > Chromatiaceae > Sedimenticola > Sedimenticola hydrogenitrophicus_A. The sequence continues at coordinate 15,675 of NZ_JAQGEI010000043.1, read as the reverse complement.
GAGAGGAACATGCCGACGGTCCCCAGGACCCAGCCCCAGAACACCAGGGAGAGGAACACCACCAGACTGGAGAGCCCCAGTCCCTTGCCCATGAAGCGCGGCTCGATCACGTTGCCCACCAGATTGTTGGCCAGCAGATAACCGAGCGCCGCCCAGGCGGTGCCGCCCGGCCCCAGCTGCACCAGTGCCAGCAGCAGGGCGGGAATGGCGGCGATAATGGAGCCGATATTGGGCACGAAATTGAGGAAGAAGGCGATCACCCCCCACAGCACCGGGTAGTCCACCCCGACCACCAATAGCCAGAGGTAGATGATGGCGCCGGTGAGCAGGCTGGTGGCGGTCTTGATCACCATGTAGCGCTTGATGTTGTCGAGGAACTGGTCGAAGTGGGGGACCGACTGCTCCGGGTTGGCGAGGATGCGGTGCAGTTTGCCCGGGAAGCTGGAGGCCTCCAGCAGGATGAATACCACCGTGAGCAGGATCAGGAAGGTGTTGGTCAGCAGCCCGCCCAGGCTGCTCAGCCCCTGTGCCGCCATGGACATCGCCCTGGCCGGGTCGAGCAGCTTGGAGAAGGTCTGTTCCGGCAGTGGCACCCCCAGTCCCGACAACCACTGCAGTGCGGCGCCGGTCAGTACCTTGAGCTTGGCCTGATAGACGGGCAGCTGGGAGGAGAAGTCGTCCACCGCGGCGCCCACCAGCACCCCCAGTAACAGGCCGCTGGAGGCGATCGCCAGGATCACCAGGATGATGGCGATCACCGACGGCACCCGGTAGGCGCGCAGAAAGAACAGCGCCGGGGCGGCGATGATGGCGATAAACCCGGAGAGCAGGAACGGCACCAGGATGCCCTGGGCCTCGCGCATCCCGGCCACCACGATGACGAAGGCCGCCGTAATCAGCAGCACGCGCCCGCCGTTGGCCGGTCGGTGGGTTTTCGCCATCAGCGGTACTCGGGGATCGGGTTGATGCGGAACCAGGTTTCGGCCTCGGGGTCGTACTCCCAGAGCTGCTGGTCATGGACGGTCTTTTCCACCTGGCGGTCATCGAAAATGAAGCCGATGACGGCGGTCTGGGTCGCCTGGTTTTCCGACACCAGATCCGGCAGCCGGATCACCTTGTAGTCGGTGACCCTGACATTGCCCAGATTGGTCGGGACCGGGGTCTGGGCGGCAATGTCCTTGCGCAGGAAGTTGTACGCCTGTCCCGGATAGCCCCAACGCACGGTCGACTGGTAGGCCTTCAGCCGGTCCTGCAGCGTCTCCTCCTTTTTATCCTGCATCAGGTTTAGGGTCTTGCATCCCGTCAGCAAGATCAGGATTGCCATAAGCCCAACGGTTCTGAGGACGGTTCCGGTCATTCTTCGCTCCTTAATTCAGTGCCGGCAGTGTAACCCGGATCAGTGAAAAATTGTACGCAGGCGGTGTTAGGGCCGCGGAAAAAATAAATCATTCCATCTCGCTTCGCCCTCGGCCCGCTCACGGCGTTGTGCAAAGGGTTGCATAGGCCAGCTTTGCGCCCCTTTGCACGCCTTGTGAGCAGACCGATTGCTGTGCGATCTTGGGATGATTTATTTTCACCGCGACCCTTATACACCGATTCGTTTTCGCCTGATGCGAACGGGTGGGCGCTATGTGGCTGCAAAGGGTCGGCGTCGGGCCGGCCTCAATGGCGAAATGATCACCCGATTGGCGGCCCGCTCGGCCGCCGGCGATCCCGCTGCCCCGGCTGATCGGGAAAGACAAAGCGGGGTTGAACAGATATGATGCACCGCCTAGAAAGGAGCCAGATTGATGTCAGAAAGCGTGGAACAGGAGCCTCTGTTCGAGGTCCGGATCGGCAACAGCCAAGTCACTTTGCTGGGGACCGCCCACGTCTCGCGCGCCAGTGCGGACAAGGTCAGGGAGCTGCTCGACAGCGGCACCTATGACGCGGTGGCGGTGGAGCTCTGCCCCAGTCGCTACCATGCCATCCTCGATCCCGATGCCCTTGCCCGCATGGACCTGTTCAAGGTGGTGCGGGAAGGCAAGGTCAGCATGGTGGCGGCCAACCTGGCCCTGGGCGCCTATCAGCAGCGCCTGGCCGAGCAGTTTGACATCGAGCCGGGGGCGGAACAGTTGGCGGCGATCCGCCATGCCCAGGCGCATCACAAGCCGGTGCTGCTGATCGACCGCGAGATCGGCGTGACCCTGCGACGGGTGCTGCACAACGTGCCCTGGTGGAAGCGCTTCGGCCTGTTTGCCGGCCTGCTGGGCAGCCTGATCTCCCGGGACGAGGTGAGCGAGGCGGATATCGAGGGGCTGAAAGAGGGTGATGTGCTGGAACACACATTTGCCGAGTTCGCCGAGGACCGCAAGGACCTGTTCACGCCGCTGATCGATGAACGGGACCGCTACATGGCGGCACGACTGCTGCAGGAGTTGCAGGAGCAGTCCCCGGAACGGGTGCTGGCGGTGGTTGGTGCCGGCCACCTGAAGGGTATCCGCGCCTACCTGGATAGCGGCATGGAGCGGCCGGCCCGGGTGATCGAGAAGCTGGATCACCTGCCCACCCCCAGCCGCTGGCCGCGGCTGATCCCCTGGCTGATCGTGGCGCTGGTGATCAGCGGCTTCGTCATTGGCTTCCTGCGCAGCCCGGAGCTGGGCTGGCAGCTGGTGATGGACTGGGTGCTGATCAATGGCGCGCTGTCGGCGCTGGGTGCGCTGATCGCCACGGGACATCCCCTGACCATCCTCACCGCGTTTGTTGCGGCGCCGATCACCTCGCTCAATCCCACGGTTGGGGCCGGCATGGTGACCGCGGCGGCGGAACTCTATCTGCGCAAACCGCAGGTGGGGGATTTTTCCCGTCTCAAGCACGATACCACCCAGGTGCGCGGCTGGTGGCGCAACCGGGTCTCCCGTACCCTGCTGGTGTTTCTGTTCAGCACCCTGGGCTCGGCCGTCGGCACCTATGTGGCCGGTTTCCGCATCTTCGACCGGCTGGTGGGATGAATAGACACAGGCGTTAAGGGGTCTGACCCCTTAACGACCCCTTAACGAACGCGACCCCGGCTATTCTCAGGGCCGGGCAGGCACGGGGGCCTGCCCCTACGGCAGGAAAGAAACCGCTTTACCCGCTGGTAATCCGCTCGATCCGGTTCTGCATCGCCGCGTAGTAGACCACCGGGATCACCACCAGGGTCAACAGGGTGGAGACCAGCAGCCCGAAGATCAGGGAGACCGCCAGGCCGCTGAAGATCGGATCATCCAGGATGAAGAAGGCCCCGGCCATCGCCGCCAGGGCGGTGAGGATGATCGGTTTGGCCCGCACCACCGCCGACAGTACCACCGCCTCGCTCAGCGCCATCCCTTCCCGTACCTGCTGATTGATGAAGTCCACCAGCAGGATGGAGTTGCGCACGATGATCCCGGCCAGGGCGATCATGCCGATCATCGAGGTGGCGGTGAACTGGCGATCCAGCAGGGCGTGGCCCGGCAGTATGCCGATCAGGGTCAGCGGTATCGGGGCCATGATCACCAGCGGGACCAGGTAGGAGCGGAACTGGGCCACCACCAGCAGATAGATCAGCAGCAGGCCCACCGAGTAGGCGATGCCCATGTCGCGGAAGGTCTCATAGGTGATCTGCCACTCGCCGTCCCACTTCAGGCTGTACTCGTAGGGGTTCTGCGGCTGGCTGAGGAACCACTGCTCCAGCCCATCCGCGTTCTTCAGCCGCTCGGCGATGGCGAACAGTCCATACAGCGGGCTGTCGGTCACGCCGGCCATGTCCCCGGTCACATAGACCACCGGCAACAGATCCTTGTGCTGGATGGCGTGGGCACGCCGGCCCTGCAGCGGGGTGACGATTTCCGACAGGGGGATCCAGTTACCCGCTGCCCCCTGGAGTCGCAAGGTCAGCAACTGGGTGATGTCGGTTTTGTCTCCGGGGTGGAGTTCGACCCGGATCGGCACGGCATATTTGAGATTCTCGCCGTGCAGGTAACTGACGTCCTCACCGGTCAGCAGCATCCCCAGGGTGCGGGTGATCTCCGCCTGGGCAACGCCGAGCCGGGCCGCCTTGACACGGTCCACCTGCAGGATGATCTTCTCCGAGGGGTACTCCACCGAGTCGTCCACATCGATCACATCGGGCGTGGTCTCAAACAGCTCACGCAGTGCCTTGGCCTCGCGGATCTGTCCGTCATAGTCGATGCCGTAGACCTCGGCCACCAGGGGGGCCTGAACCGGCGGCCCGGGGGGCAGTTCCACGATCTTGGCGTTGCCGTCGAAGCGGCGGGCGATCGCCTGCAGCGGGTCGCGCACCGCCAGGGCCACCTCGTGGCTCTTGCGCTCACGCAATCCCTTGTCCACCAGGTTGACCTGGATGTCCCCCAGGTGGGCGCCGCGGCGCAGGTAATACTGCCGCACCAGGCCGTTGAAACTGATCGGCGCGGAGGTGCCGGCATAGACCTGGTAGTCGGTCACTTCCGGCACGCCGCCGAGATAGCGCCCCATGCTGTCGAGCACCTGGGCGGTCCGCTCCAGGCTGGTGCCCTCCGGCATGTCGAGCATCACCTGGAACTCCGATTTGTTGTCGAACGGCAGCATCTTCAGCACCACCGCCTGGTTCGCCACCAGGGCAAACGAGCCGGCGATCAGCACCAGCACCGACGCCAGCAGCAGCCAGCGCATCGCCCGTCCCCGGCCACCGGCGAGGAACGGCGGCATGATGCGGTTGAAGACCCGCTGCATCAGCGGGTTGGCCGGGCCGCCCGCCGGCGGTTGGTGATCCTGGTGGCTGGAGCGGCCCAGTATCTTGTGGGTGAGCCAGGGGGTGAAGATGAAGGCCACTGCCAGGGAGATCAGCATGCCGAGGCTGGCGTTGATCGGGATCGGGCTCATGTAGGGCCCCATCAGCCCGGTGACGAAGGCCATCGGCAGCAGCGCCGCGATCACCGTGAAGGTGGCCAGGATGGTGGGCCCGCCCACCTCGTCCACGGCGGCGGGGATTGCCTGCAACAGGTTGCGGCTGCCCATCGCCAGGTGGCGATGGATGTTCTCCACCACCACGATGGCGTCGTCCACCAGGATGCCGATGGAGAAGATCAGGGCAAACAGGGATACCCGGTTGAGGGTGAAGCCCCAGGCCCAGGAGGCGAACAGGGTAATGGCCAGGGTCACCACCACGGCCGCGCCGACAATCAGGGATTCACGCCAGCCCAGGGCAATCAGCACCAGTAGCACCACCGAGAGGGTGGCGAAGATCAGCTTGCTGATCAGCTGTTTCGCCTTGGTGTCGGCGGTCTCGCCGTAATTGCGCGTGACGGTGGCCTTGATGTCGCTGGGGATGAAGGTGCCCTTCAGCTGGTCGAAGCGCTGGATCACCGCGTTGGCGATATCCACCGCGTTGGTGCCGGGCTTCTTGGCAATGGCGATGGTGACCGCCGGGGCGGTGCCCTCCAGGGTCAACTGCTTGGCGGCCGCGCCGGGGCCGGCGCCCAGCCAGACGTACTGGTCCGGTGTGTCCGGGCCCTGGCGGATCTCGGCCACGTCGCGCAGGAATACCGGCCGGCCGGCATGGCTGGCCACCACCAGGTCACCGACCTCCTCGCTGTGGGTGAGGAAGCTGCCGGCCTGCACCAGGATCTCCCGGTTGTCGCGGGTGATGGTCAGGTCATCGCGCACGCTGTTGCCCGCCTGCAGGCTCTGGCGCAACTGGTTGAGGTCGATGCGGTAGCCGGCCAGGGCCTCCGGGTCGAGCCGCACGCTCACCAACCGGGTGGGCGCGCCGATGGTGTAGATATCCCGGGTCCCCGGCACCCGTTTCAGTTCCGCCTCGATGGCATGGGCCACCTGACCCAGCTCATAGGCGCCGGTTTGCGGGTCGTCCGAGCGCAGCGTCAGGGTGACGATGGGCACATCGTCGATCCCCTTGGGTTTGATGATCGGCTGCCCCACCTCCAGGTTGGGCGGCAGCCAGTCCTGGTTGGAGAAGACCTTGTTGTAGAGGCGCACGATGGCGTCGGTGCGATCCACCCCCACCTGGTACTGCAGGGTGAGCGTGGCCATGCCCGGACTGGAGACGGAGTAGATATGCTTGATCTCCTCGATCTCCGAGAGCACCTGTTCGGCCGGGGTGGCCACCAGGTTTTCGATCTCCGTGGCGCTGGCGCCGGGAAACGGGATGAATACGTTGGCAAAGGTGACGTTGATCTGCGGCTCCTCCTCCCGCGGGGTCACCAGGATGGCGAACAGCCCCAGCAGCAGCCCCACCAGGGCCAGCAGGGGGGTGATCTCGGTGGAGAGGAAGCGCTCGGCAATGCGGCCCGAGATACCCAGCCTACTCATCGGCCGGTCCCGTGGCCGGGGGATGCCCGGGCGGCTGCAGTTTCAGCCGGCTCCCCGCCTCGACCGGGTCGAGGGCTACCCGTTCGCCCTCTTCCAGGCCGGAGAGCACCGCGATCATGTCGCCGTTGCGTTTATGGCCGGTCTGGATATGGCGCAGCGAGAGTCGCTGCGCCTCATCCACCACATAGACCGCGGTCACTTCACTGCGGTAGACCACGCTGGCGGCGGGGATCAGCAGCTGCTGCATGGTGCCGATCTCGAAACGGGTCTTCACCAGCATGCCGGGGAACAGACCCGCTACGCCGGTGGGGAGCTGCAGTCGCACCCGGAAGGTGCCGCTGGCCGGATCGGCAAACGGGAAGACGGTGAGGTCGGTGGACTCCACCGCGCTGCCATCCGGCAGCAGTACCCGCGCCCGGGCCTGCTCGCGGATGCTCGGGATCAGGCTCTGAGGGACATCGACCGAGACCCGCAGCTGCTCCAGTGAGATGCCGCTGATCAGTCGTTGACCCGGCGCGGCGGTCTCGCCGGTCTCGATCAGGCGTTCGGTGACGATGCCGGCATAGGGGGCGCGGATGCGGGTATATTCCAGCTGTTCCCTGGCCTGGTCCAGGGCGGCGCTGGCGGCCTCCTGGCGGGCGCGGGACGCCTGCAGGTTGGCGGTCGCCTTGTCCATCGCCGACTGCGCCACCAGCTTGCGCTGGAAGATCTCCCGGGTCCGCTCATAATCCCGGCTGGCCTCCTGCACGACCGCATTGGCGGCCCGCAGGTCGGCCTCGGCCTGCTCCAGCCGGGCGCGCTGCTCGGTATCCTTGAGGCGGATGATCACCGCCCCCTGTTCGACAAAGTCATCCACGTCCACCCGGATCTCCACCACCTGGCCGCTGGTCTGGGCCGAGATGGTGGACTGGTTGGTCGCCTCGACCACCCCGTCCAGCCGGTATTCGCGCGGGATGTCGGTCAGTCGGGCGCTGCCGGTGGCCAGGGTTTCCGCGGCCGGCAGCGGGGAGAAGGGGGCGGTGACAAGCAGTAATAGAGTGAGACTGAAATGTCGCATCCGGGATCCGTTTTTCTTCATCTGGTTAGCGGTCCATAGAGTAAGTTACTGGGCCTATAAATTCAGTTGATTTAAGTTGTATTTTAACGGCTTATGGTGTTGGCCCTGGCTGCTTTTATCCTACCGCGACTGCTCCCGTCGGGATAGGGATTCGTCAAATCGATTTGGTCGCCGGCAGCCACAGAGGCTGCTGGGGTGGGGATAGAGGCTGTTCCCCGCCGGGTGCTGGGGTGGTGGCGCCGCTTCGATGGCTTGTGCTAGCCTTAGGGCTCGCGCAAAAATAAGTTTCGGTATTCGGTCGCAACTGGACCCCGCTGGCTGCGTTACGCTTTTTGCCAAGGGAACGGCCATTGCCTGCAAAGCGTGCCTTGCCAGCGTGGCCCAGTTACGCCCTCGGTACTGCGAAATTATTCTTGAGCGAGCCCTTAACCGGTCCTTTTCCCGCTATCGGTAACAACCAGAACAATGGCTACTCCGAATTATCGACTCGTATTCAGCGGCAAATTGCGCAAGGGATTCAAACACCATGAGGTGCAGCAATCGCTTGCCCAGTTGCTCAAGATTCCCCTGGATCAAGCGGGTCATCTGATCCAGGGGAGCCGCTTCAGGATCAATAAGACGCTGGAGAAGTCGAAGGCGGAGCGGCTGCTGGAGAAGGTCAGGGCGCGCGGTGCCGAATGTTCCATCGAACCCAGCGGCCCCCTCGCCAAGCTGGGGGAGGCGAAACCGTCCGGGCGGGCGTCCGGCAGCACCGCAGCATCCGCCCAGCCGGACCCGGTCGCACCCCCGGAGGTATCCCCTGAGGCGTCCCCTGAGGCCTCCCGGGTGCCGGGCCGACCTGAACTGGCCGCGGATGACGAGCGCACCCGTCCCCTCTCCACGGTCAGTCCCGAAGCGGCCGATGAGGATATCGTACTGGCAACCCCGGCAATCAGGCGCTCCGCCTACAAATCGGACGATGACTCGGAGAATGTCGGCACTTTTTTTCAACGGAGCACCACGGTCGAGACCCACGACAGGGCATTCCGGGAGAAGCGCCTGCGTCTGGTCCTGCTCGCCGGTCTGCTCGGCGTGGCCGCCGTCGCGGTGCTCTGGCTGATGTGGAATGAGTCGTCGGCGCCCGTCGCCACCGCGACGCCGGTTATCCCGGCCACTCCCGCCGACCTCCGACGGGCCGAGACCGGTCGCCGGCTGGAGCAGCTGAATCGCTCCATCAAGGTGTGGATGATTCAGTACGGTTCCGGATTCAATCCCGCCCAGGTGACCCTGGAGCGGTTGCAGCAGGATCTGGACATCGGCCAGCAGGAGATGCTGGATGGCTGGGGTACCGCGCTGCGGTTCGAACCGGAGCCCGGGAAGTATCGGGTGATCTCCGCGGGTCCGGACAAGAGCTTCGACACCCCCGATGATCTGAAACGGGAAACGGTGATGAAGTAATCAGGAAAAAATTTCAGTGGCGGATTGATTCGGACGGTGGGTAAGCGGGGCGTATGGGCCCATCGGTGGGATTTTGGCGCTCTTTGGGCGGTGTGCCCGGTGCGGTTGCCGGTCAGCGGGTCCCGAACACCACAATGGTCTTGCCTTTGACATAGACCAGGCCCTGCTCCTCCAGGGTTTTCAACACCCGGCCTGCCATCTCCCGGGAGCAGCCGACAATCCGGCCGATCTCCTGACGGGTGATGCGGATCTGCATGCCATCCGGGTGGGTCATGGCGTCGGGTTGTTTGCACAGCTCCAGCAGGGTGCCGGCGACCCGGCCGGTCACATCCAGAAACGCCAGGTGGCCGACCTTGCGGCTGGTATGGATCAGGCGCTGGGTCAGTTGGCCGCCCAGGGCGTAGAGTATATCCTTGGCAAGGTCACGCAGTTCGCCATCAAACAGCTGCTCCAGGCGTGCATAGCTGATCTCCGCCAGCATGCAGTCGGAGCGGGTGCGCACCAGCACGCTGCGATTCGATTGCGCGAGAAACAGCCCCATTTCGCCGATGAAGTCACCCTTATTGAGGTAGGTGAGGATGATCTCCTTCCCATCTTCATCTTCAATCAATATGGTGACGGAACCATCCACGATATAATAGAGAATATCGGCCCGATCGCCCGGATGAATGATATCCGTTTTCGCTGGATAGCGGCGTCGGTGACAGAACGACAGGAAGGGCTTCAGAAAAGCGGGTTCCTGTTCTGGTGGCTTGATAATGCTCATGGGCGACCTTTGGTTAAGGACTGGGAATGAAACGTTCCACCTAGGATTCTAGGTGAGCTCCTGCAGATTGTCGATGTATGCTAGTCTGCAAACCTTTATTAACTTGCGAGTATGTGATGAAAGCACGGGTAAAATGGGTCGAGCAGACCCTCATGGTGGGTGAGTCCGGAAGTGGGCATGCCGTGGTCATGGACGGCCCGCCGGATTTTGGCGGCAGGAACCTGGGCGTCCGGCCGATGGAGATGCTGCTGCTGGGGCTGGGGGGCTGTACCCAGTTCGATGTGGTGCATATCCTGCGCAAGGGACGAAACCAGGTGACCCTCTGCGAGGTGGAGCTGGAGGCCGAGCGCGCCGAAGCCGATCCCAAGGTGTTTACCAAGATCCATGTCCACTTCCGGCTGGCGGGGCCCGGCCTGACCGAAAAGGCCGTGGAACGGGCGGTCAAGCTGAGCGCGGAAAAGTACTGCTCGGCCTCGATCATGCTGGGGCAGGTGGTGGAGATCAGTCACGATTTTGAGCTGGTGGCGGAATAAGCTCCAGCATCCGCGTGGGCACAAACAGCGTGCCCACCCTACCAGGTTGAGCCCCGGCGCTACGGGTTACCGTTCCTCGTTCCCACGCTCTGAGACTGTGAAAGTATTCAGGCTGATCAACGCGGCAAAAAAATTGACCGCCTGAGAAGCCCGTAGAGAGGCGATCACCATCTCGGGAAGGGTTTGGGTACCCCCCTTTTCGCGTCATTTGGCAATTCTTTCACAGTCTCTCTGCGTGGGAATGCATACCCATCCGGGTAGGCACCGGGTGTAGTTCAGGAAAGCCGGTTTTTGAACTCCTGATAGCCGAAGGTGCGGACCATCCTCAATTCATCCTCGGCGGTCCAGATGGCCAGCGAAGGCAGATTGACGCCGTTGAACGTGGTGTTCTTGACGAAGGTGTAGTGGATCATGTCCTCCAGTATGATCTTGTCGCCCACCTGCAACGGCCGTTCGAAGGCGTAATCCCCGATCACATCGCCGGCCAGGCAGGTGTTGCCCCCCAGGCGATAGGTGTAGGGTTTTGTGCCCGGTTCGCCGGCGCCGCGGACCGCCGGCCGGTACGGCATCTCCAGCACATCCGGCATGTGCGCGGCGGCCGAGGCGTCGAGGATGGCGATATCCATGTTGTTGTGCACGATATCCAGCACCGAGGCGACCAGCGGCCCGGTCTGCCAGCCCACGGCGCCGCCCGGCTCCAGGTAGACTTCCACATCGTAGCGTTCGCGGAAATCGCGCACCAGGCGGATCAGCAGCTCCACGTCGTAACCCTGGCGGGTCATCAGGTGTCCGCCGCCGAAGTTGATCCACTTCATCTGCGGGATCCACTCGCCGAAGCGCTCCTCGAAGGCGATCAGGGTGCGTTCCAGGCTGTCGGCGCCACATTCGCAGAGGGCGTGGAAATGCAGCCCCTCGATCCCCTCCAGCGCCTCGGGCTGGAACTCCTCCAGGGTGACCCCCAGGCGCGAGGTGCGGCCGCAGGGGTTGTACATGTCCACGGCCACTTCCGCCACCTGAGGATTGACCCGGATGGCGCAGGAGACCCCGGCGGCCAGCGCCTGTTGCCCGAATCGCCGCCACTGGCTGAAGGAGTTGAAGGTGAGGTGGTGGGCCAGTTTCAGGATCTCCGGGAACTCGGCGTCACTGTAGGCGGGCGCATAGACATGCACCTCCTTGCCGAACTCCTCGGCGGCCAGCCGGGCCTCGTTCAGCGAGCTGGCGGTACAACCGTGCAGCACCTCGCGAATGATCGGGAAGGTGCTCCACATGGCGTAGCCCTTGAGCGCCAGGATGATCTTGCCACCCGACTCGCGCTGCACCCGCTCCATCAGGGCCAGGTTGGCGCGCAGCCGGTCCTCCTCCAGCACGTAGCAGGGGGTGGGGATGCGGGAGATGTCCAGTGTCATGATGCGGCCGGTCTATCCTTATTCGGGAAGGGCGTCGATATCGATATCGGTCTCGATATCGGTCCAGGGCAGGCCGTGGCTATTGAGCGCGGCCATGAACGGATCGGGATCGAACTGCTCCATGTTCCACACGCCCGGCTTCATCCACTCGCCGGTCAGCATCATCATGGCGCCGATCATTGCAGGTACCCCGGTGGTGTAGGAGACGCCCTGGGCGTTGGTCTCCCGGTAACACGCCTGGTGGTCGCAGATGTTGTAGACATAGCGCGACACCGGCTGGCCATCCTTGCTGCCCTTGACGATACAGCCGATGTTGGTCTTGCCGACGGTGCGCGGGCCTAGCGTGGCGGGGTCCGGCAGCAGCGCCTTGAGGAACTGGATCGGCACGATCTCGCGACCTTCGAACAGGATCGGCTCGATGGAGTCCAGGCCAATGTTGCGGAACACCTCCAGGTGTTTCAGGTAGGCGTCGCCGAAGGTCATCCAGAAGCGCATGCGCCTGACCCCGGGGATGTTCTGCGACAGGGACTCCATCTCCTCGTGATACAGCAGGTACATCTTCTTCGGTCCCACCTGCTCGAAGTCGAAGGTGTGGTGGATCTCCATCGGCTGGGTCTCCACCCAGACGCCGTTCTCGAAGTAGCGGCCGTTGGCGGTCACCTCGCGGATGTTGATCTCGGGATTGAAATTGGTGGCGAAGGCGTAGCCGTGGTCGCCGCCGTTGCAGTCGAGGATATCCACCGTGTCGATCTGGTCGAAGTGGTGTTTCAGCATATGGGCGCAGAAGACGTTGGTGACGCCGGGGTCGAAGCCGGAGCCGAGCAGCGCCATCAGTCCGGCCTGCTCGAAACGCTCGCGGTAGGCCCACTGCCACTTGTATTCGAACTTCGCCTCGTCCAGCGGCTCGTAATTGGCCGTGTCCAGATAATGCACCCCGGTCTCCAGGCAGGCGTCCATGATGGTCAGGTCCTGGTAGGGGAGCGCGACGTTGATCACCATGGCCGGGTTCACCTGTTTGATCAGGGTCACCAGCTCGGGGACGTTATCGGCGTCCACCTGTGCGGTGCGGATGGTTCGCCCGGTCTTCTCCGCCACTTCAGCGGCAATCTGATCACACTTGGACCGGGTGCGGCTGGCCAGGTGGATCTCGCTGAACACCTCGGCGACCTGGGCGCATTTGTGCGCCACGACACGGCCGACGCCGCCAGCTCCGATAATCAGTACAGTACTCATGCTATGTGCGTTCCTTGAAGTAGAAGGAGAAAACCAAACGCAGGGCGCTTCTTGTCACAGTTTAATGTCCAAGTATGACATTTCATATCGATCCTGCACGGCCGCGCAGGATCGGCTTGCGGGCGGTTCGTTCCCGGGCGCCAAGGGAGCGCAATGATAGCAGTTGAACGGGATTCAGTCATCAGCAGGGCCGATGGGCCAGGGGATTTTTGCTGCTTACTGAAAATCCGGATTTTCCTGGTGATTGCAGTGGCCGGTCGGCCTGTCCGGTCAAGCGCAGGGGGACATGAAAGGCAGCGCATCCGCCCGCGTGTCAGGTCTGTTCCGATCCCCTCTCCCGCAGGCTGATCTCGACCAGCTCGACTGGATGCACAGTGCGGATTTTGCGGCCTGCTTGCCGTAGTCCGCTGGCGAGCTGCAGGGCGCAGCCGCTGTTGCTGGTGGCCAGGAATTGCAGTTCCAGGTCCCGCAGCTGTTGGATCGCCCGCGCGCCCAAGGCATCGGACATCTCCGGCTGTTCCAGCAGATAGCTTCCCGCCGCCCCGCAGCACTGGATCTGGTCGAGGCGGATCAGCCGGATGCCGGGGATCCGCAATAACAGCCTTTCCGGTTCGTCTGCCAGTTTCAGCTGGTGTCTGAGGGTGCAGGGTGAATGCAGGCCGACCGCACTGTCCACGGGATTGAGTGCCATATCATACGGCCAGTGGCAGCGGTTAAGGAATTGGCTGATCTCAAACACCGGCACCGGAAGCGGCTGTCCGGCCAGTTGCGTGCCGCAGCCACTGGCCAGGTAGAGCACGGCATCCAGCTCTTTATCGGCGAAGGCCTTGTGGTTGATGGTGGCCATCGTTTCGGCCGTCCGCGGGTCGCCGGTGTGCTGATGCATGGCGCCGCAGCAGCCCTGGTCGTCGGGGACGACCACCTCAAAACCGAGTCGGGTCAGCACGGCAATGGCCGCATCCAGCGCCGTGCGGTCACTGATCCGTCCGGCACAACCGGTAAACAGCCCGACGCGTCCCTGGCGGGAGGTTGCTGCCGGATAGCAAGACCGCCAGCTACCGACCCGGGCCTGGTCCGGCAGCAGCCCGTCCAGGCGGCGAAAGCGCCGACCGCCCAAGGTGCGCAGCAGTGGGCGGATGCCGGTATGGCGGTAGAGCCATAACCCCAGGCGGCTCCAGCTCCGGTAGGGGAGATGGGTGATGAGGTGGTGCGCGAGCCGCTCCCCGCGGCTTTTTTGCCGGCTGGCGCGAATGCCGTCGATCAGTTGGCTGTAGTCGACGCCGGAGGGGCAGGCCGCCTGGCATGCGAGACAACTCAGACAGCGGTCAAGGTGCCGGTTGGCCCGTGCACTATCCAGCTGACCACCTGCAATACCCTGGATCAGCGAGATCCGGCCTCTGGGGGAGTCGCCTTCATCCCGGGTCAGGGTGTAGGTGGGGCAGTGGGGCAGACAGATGCCGCACTTGACGCAGCGGTCGGCCTCCTTGAGTAGTGTTTCTTCAGGGTTCACGGGCTTAAATGGCTGGTGTGCCTTCAAATCAGGTACGGGTGCGCTGGATTAGAGTGACATGGTGTAGTGGATAAACAGGGTAGCTGCCGATCCAGAGTGTCGTCGCCAGGGGGTGGGATGTCAATTTAAACAGCAGGGAGGAAAACTGTTGACATTAAAATAATAATATTGGAAGATATTAAAACTTTAAATGTTGATGCATTTTTAAGTACTCCATCCATCCTCCTTTGGTGGTTTATATTATTAAAAAGGCGTAGCCTCCCCTGCTACGCCTATTTTTTTGTCCAGAGATCGCCGTGAGTGGCTTTGGCTAAATATAGTTCAACTGGGCCTTGCCAGAGCGCGTGCGGTCCGGTAATATTCGCGCTCTTTTTTGAAGCGCTAGTATTGTTACTCCGCTGGAGCAAGTCAGATGACGACCGTAAGTGCAAAACCCGCAGAAGTGCGCCGCGACTGGTTCGTGGTCGACGCCACAAACAAGACCCTTGGCCGTCTCTCAACCGAGATAGCACGGCGTTTGCGCGGAAAGCATAAACCCGAATACACGCCGCACGTGGATACCGGCGACTACATCGTTGTGGTCAATGCCGAGAAGATTCGCGTAACCGGTAATAAACTGAAAGACAAGATGTATCATCATCACACCGGCTACATCGGCAACCTGAAATCCATCAGCCTGGAAAAGCTGCTGGACAAGGCGCCGGAGCGTGTGATCGAGACCGCAGTCAAGGGCATGCTGCCCAAGAATCCACTGGGTCGTGCGATGTTCAAGAAGCTCAAGGTCTTTGCCGGCCCCGAGCATGCACATCAGGCACAGCAGCCCCAGATGCTGGATATCTAAAATCCCGCTGGATATCTGAAATCCACCTAACGGAACAGAAACATGGCTCAAACCCAGAATTATGCAACCGGACGTCGTAAAAGCTCTGCTGCGCGCGTCTTCCTGACTACCGGCAGCGGCAACATCGTGGTCAACGGCCGTCCGCTGGACGAGTACTTTGGCCGTGAAACCGCCCGCATGGTGGTTCGCCAGCCGCTGCAAGTGGCCGACCTGCTGAAGAATGTGGATATCAAGGCCACGGTCAAAGGTGGCGGCACCACTGGCCAGGCCGGCGCCATCCGCCTCGGTATCGCCCGTGCGCTGTCCGAATACGATGAAGGGCTGCACAGCCCGATGCGTCGCGCCGGCTTCCTGACCCGCGATGCCCGCGAGGTGGAGCGCAAGAAGGTCGGTCTGCACAAGGCGCGCAAGCGTCCGCAGTACTCCAAGCGTTAACATGTCCCTGGCGCTGCCCTCCGGGTGGCTCCAGACATTTGGGGATTCGTCTAACGGCAGGACTACGGACTCTGACTCCGTCAGTGGAGGTTCGAATCCTCCATCCCCAGCCATATTGAAACGACCCGCT
>NZ_JAQGEI010000042.1 GCF_029017505.1 Sedimenticola hydrogenitrophicus | reverse complement strand
GATGGACTTGCGCATATCGACTGGGTCGGCATAGAGATACACTTTTGCGTCGCGTGCCGGCCGGAGCATCAGTCGGCCCTTGGATTTGTCTGCAGCAGGGGAAGTAACTGGCCCAGCAAATGTGCCGGTGTCTCGATCCGCACGCCGCAAGGCAGATAGATATTGAGGGTCGCCGGTGCCGTCAGGGTAACCGGGATCAGTTTGCGACTGTCGCGGGCCATCCGATTCAGGCGGGTACGCCAGTAGCTGAACATTGAGTAGGAAAGCTGGTTCTGGCGACAGAACTTCCGTTGCGATAGACCGCTCGCTTTCCAGTCCTGAATATGTGCTTGCCAGCGCGCTCTCTTTTCGGTGGATGATGCCATGTGAGTTTCCTGTAGTTATCAATGATCACAGGGTACCAATAGCAGGGGTGATATTTTAGGTGGGGTTTATCGAGCGCTTACGAGGCTACCGCGAAGCGGTTTAGTTCAACGCCGAGCTCACCGGCGGCAATGGAGCGCAGCGAAATTGGCGTCCGCGTGCAGCGCCTGGTTAGACACTCGAAAGTAACACTATCGAACCTGCCGCAAATGCTACCGCGACAATTTTTTTAAAATTCATTTTTTCAGTTCCTATTAGAACAGAAATGAGCAGAGCGATAATGAAACTCATATTTGCTATTGGTACTACGATACTTGCCTGTGCGACCTTAAGGCCAAGAATGAGAAAATTCACAATGCAAAATACAAGAACACCAGATACTGCTGAATAGAGAGCCTTTTGGGGGGTTACAGTAAAGCGTTTTTCGACATATTTTGCATAGAATGCTCCACCAACAACCCAACAAAGCGAAGCCAACAAAATGATTGTGTTCTTATCTGCTGACCCTAGTAGAGCAACTTTGGACACAACGCCGTATGCTGCGCGAAATAACGAAGCAAGCACTACCAACCAAAAGAATATTTTCGCCGTATGATTGGCTTTTTTACCGTTGTTACTTTTATACAAAAGCAATACAGATATGATGCCAAACGTGATTCCAACCAGTTTAATGGGCTCAATTCGTTCACTTAAAAAAACAAATGATAGGATCACGACACCAACGGTATTCAAGCGGTAAACAGTGGAGCCAAGACTCACGTCAATATGAGTAAGCCCCTCAATAAGTGAAATGTTAGCCACAGCCAAAATCACGCCTGCCAACAACCCGTATTTGATCGTTAGAATATCGAAGCTGAATAATATCTCCGAGAAAGATGAGTATAGAATCTGCAAAATTGCCCATGTAAAACCAACGCCCAGAACATACATGCCCCTAGATCGGTTTTTCATGGCATACTTTTTAAATATTACATCGTTAATGCCCGCAAAAAGCATGCTTAGTAAGGCAAAATGTACACCTTGGGACAATATCAAGCTTTATTGCTCCGTTGTCTGTCTACGCCAAGCTCAGCCGAGGAGGCGCGACAGCGCCGACGTCGGCTGAAGCGCCGTGTTATGTTTGCTTTGGTAACCCAAGTTTCCTGCGGATATAATCTTCAATATCATGCGCAGCGTCCCAATCTTTTGTATTTGAGTATCCGATTAGTTTGGCAGCAGCCTCTTTAGGGGCCTGCCCTTTTATCCGAATCCACTGCATGTACCACCATGGCAGTTCAAAGATGGCTGCTGTTAGTTGTGCAGAGGACTTTCTATTGGCAAGAACCCGTTCTCTATATAGAGCCTTCATTTCATCATTTAGCCCATCAGCATTAACCACTTGGGCATAGTAAATGAAATCCATCAGCACTGGGTTTCGGTGATTTCTGTATCTTAGAACCGGCTGTATTGAGAATGTGCTAAACCAGTAACCTGCTGCACCGGAAATGATACCAATCAATACTGCCAATAATTTTGGATCCATCAATTCGTCACCTTGAAAACATAACCGCCGCATTCAGCGGCTTGTCCGCTGCAATGCTTCGTTATGTGCTTTCTTCGAACCGATCTGAGATATTTTCAAGCAATCTCGTTCCATGGATCACTGCCACTATCAGAATTCTCTTGGGCTCAACCCGATATATCATACGATAGCTGTAGATAAATCGTTCTCGTATGTTCTCGTCACCAATTTCGGGAACAATACGGCCTACCAGGGGAAATTCACCGGTATTCCTTGAGACCGACAACGTTTCTGCGACAACCGCCCGAGCATAATACTCAGAATCCCGCGCTAACTATTCAGCGATGGCTTCGAGGTCCTCTACCGCCTCTGGCGACCACCTTACTTCGAGATCCACTTACTGAACTTCCTCTCAGCTTCATCCTGGCTAATCGTACCTTCCTTCTCGGCACGCTCGATCCCTCTATGGATTTTTTCCGCTACGTAAAGGTGATACTGGACATCTTCCAGTGAACAATCGTCAGGGAGTTTGTCCAGAAGTGCTTTCACTTCATCTTTTGCTGTATTCATAAGGCATCACCTCCTTAAGTTTATGCATATAAATGCCTATTGAACCGAGCCATCCTGGACAGGGTCGCCCAGCTCTACTAATAAGCATCTATTATTTTACCCGTTGCCCGGTGGTTCGCTATTTTGGGTGATAGCGCAGGAAGGTCTTCCGTGTAACCGGTTTCGGCCCCGCTTCCTGAAGGCTTTCGATCATCCCGTATGGCGATTTTTCTTCATGGTGCCTCATTTTTCAGCCTTTGGCCACTACTGCCCCCCCGAGGCCGGCCAATCGAAAGTTGGGTGAAAGGCAAAAGGCACCGGATCAGTAGATGGCACTCTCCAGCCGGCGGAACAGCTCGCCACGCTCGAACGGCTTGGCCATGAAGCCCTTGGCGCCAGTTTTCTCTACCCAGTTCTGGACCGTTGCCTGGCGGTTGCCGCTGATGATGATAACCGGGATATCCTGGGTCTGCACATCCATCTGCAGCTTGCGGGTGGCCTGGAAGCCGTCCATGCCAGGCATCATCACGTCCATGAAGATCAGGTTCGGTTTATGACGGCGGGCCAAGGTGATGCCCTGCTCCCCATCGGCCGCCTCCAGGGCGCGGTAACCGGACTGGCGCAACATGATGCCCATTACCCGGCGAACCGTCCGCGAGTCATCGACGATCAACACCGTGGTGCCTTCGCTGGGTATCACCCGGCGGTTGTGCCGGCGATCCTTATCGGCAGTGGGCCGGCGGCGGCGAAATAATCGGTAAAAACCTGAGAATCCCATCTCTTTGCGCCTTGAAGCACTGGGTTAGAAGAGCAGATTCAATAGTAGTCGAAAGCGCCCGCCTGGCTATAGGCGCAATCTGAAAAATGGCCCGGATTGAAGCCGGCTAAAAGGTGAGTTCTCCACGTGCCCGACGTTCCAGGGGCAGCAGCGCGTCGGAAATCAGCCGGTGCGTGGGTGTCGCCACGCCATAACGCGCTCCCAGGCGCACCACCGCCCCGTTCCACGCGTCCAACTCCGACGGCCGGCCGGCCGCGATATCGCGCTGCAGGGAGCTGGTGCCGTCCGGTTCCAGGACGTCGGTGAAGGCCCAGGTACGGTCGATGATATCCGCCGGGAAGGCGATGCCGGCGGCCCGTGCTACGGCCACGGTTTCCCGCATGCAGGCCTCGATAATGGCGCGGGTACCCGGCTCCTGGCGCAGGATGCCGATCGGCGCCCGGCTGATCGCACCCAGGCCGCCCCAGCCGGTGGTGAAGAGAAATTTTCGCCAGATCTCCAGGCGTATCGAATCGGGTAGCTCCACGCTGATCCCAGCCTCGCTCAGCACCCCCGCCAACCGCTTCAGACGTTCACTGCGCGAGCCATCGAGTTCCCCCAGCAGCAGCGTCGGCTCGTGTCCGATATGCCGGATCAGGCCGGGGCGCTCGATAAAGCTGAAGATTTTCGCCACACCCCCCAACACCCGTTCCCGGCCCAGCACCTCGCTGAGTTGATCGGGCGCCTCTACGCCGTTCAGCAGGGAGACCACGCAGGTTTCCGCCCCGAGCAGCGGCGTCATGGCCCGGGCCACCTCCGGCACCTGCCAGCTCTTGACACAGACCAGCACCGCATCCACCGGCCCGATCTCCGCCGGGTTGTCGGTCACGCGGGGCGATGCGAGGGTGAAATCGCCCTTGATGCTCTCCACGGCCAGCCCCTGCCGGCGCATTGCCTGCAGATGGGCGCCGCGGGCGATGAACGCCACCTCGTGGCCGATGCTGGCCACCCGGCCGCCGAAATAGCCACCCACGCCGCCACTGCCATATACCGCTATCTTCATCAGGATGCCCCCCGGTTTCAACGCTGCCGAACCTGTTTGAAAGGGCAAGCATAGCCTATCCCCCCGGGTCGAAAAACCCGGGGGGACGGCTATTGACGGGATCGGCGGGGGTCAACCGGTGCCGGCGGCTCCGGCTACTTGGCCTTGGCAGCCCAGTGGGCCTTCACGTACAGGAGGGTGATGGCGTTCATCCGCTTCATGATGTCGTCGGTGGTGACGAAGATGGTCACCGGGAAACCGCTCTCGCTGTTCGCGGTAAAATAGTGCCGGACGGTCTTCCACAGGTTCTCCACCCCCTGCAGCTCCCGGTTGATCTTATCCGAGTTCAGGCTGTTGCCCTCCAGGCTGGCGTGGGCGCTTTCAAACTCCTCCACCGCCCGCTGCATCTGCGCCACCGTGGCATCGCTCTTGAACCCGACCTGGTGGGCGGCGTAGAGCATGCTGATCCGCTGCGAGAGCATGCGCTGACGCCCGGCGATATTGACCGCGACGACGGTCTTTTCCGCCTGCTGCCCCTCCAGCGTCTCCACCACGGCCTGGTTCAGCTCCAGCAGCGACTGGCTCAATTCGAGCATGGTGGCGCCGCTGAATTGGGCATAGGGCGCCTTGGTGATCTTGACCAGCTTCTCCAGCAACGGGTCGATCTCGCCCAGCAACCCCTGTACCTTGGTATCGGTGACCGATTTTTTCAGCACGTCGTGGTTGTTCAGCATCAGCGCGACGCTCCCCTGCATCTGCCGCGTCGCCTTGCCGGCGCGAATCTGGCCGCCGAGAAAGAGATAATCCTTGGCAATGCGTTGCGACAGCATGCGCTGCATGCCTGCCGTGTTGACCAGCGCCGCCATGTCGGCGGCGACGGCATTGGATGCCAGCAGCGGCAGCCATAGCAAGGCCGCCATGCAGCAGAGTATCAGTACATTTTTATTGGCTTTCATTGGTATCCCCATCCCCTCTGATCGGCCCAGGCCGGCGGCCGGCTTTGACAATTTTCCTCGCCACAAAAAAACGCATTAATCCCGCCATCCCGGTCCTCGGCCGGAAATTTCGGGTTCACTCGCTACTGCGTCGGGTGTTGATCTGCGGGTGGCTGAAAAACTTAGCGACTAATCCAGCATAAACTTGACTATTTCCTTGGCCATCAGCGCCGCCCCCTCGCCATAGAGCAGGGTGATGTGGTTGCCGGGGACCGCCCGGTAGCGGCCGTGCCGCAGGGCGGCAACCGTGGCCTCCGCCTGGGCACGGGGCAGCAGCGGCGGCGCACCGGGCAGGCCATAGCCACCCGTGGCATTGAGCAGCAGGGTCGGCTGATCGATCAGCGGCAGCTTGGCCTGCCAATCCTCGGCCAGGACATGCTCCACCGCCTCGGTGATGGCGGCGGGCGATGAGCGGGAGATCACCCGGCCATCCGGCAAGGTCCGCACATCGGCCCGAAAATAGCTCTCGATGGCCGGATCCCACCAGCGATAGAAGCACGGCATCAGTTTCACCGCCGCCAGGTAGTGATCCCAGGACGGGACCGGCTTGCCCAGCCGGTCGATGGCCGGCTGGATCAGGCGCCGGGTGTCCGGGTGCATCTCGGCGGCGGCGTCGATCACCACCAGTTTGCTCACCCGCTCCGGGTGGTGTGCCGCCAGATAGAGGCCGAGCAGGCCGCCGTAGGAGTGCCCGCCCAGCGCCACGCGGTCCAGGTCGAGACTGTCCAGCAGGCCGATGACGTCGGCCGCGTGATCCGCCAGGGTATAACCGGATCCCGGCTGGTCACTCAGGCCACGCCCGCGCAGATCCAGGGCCAGCAACCTGACGGCCGGCACCAGCCCGGCGCTCGCCAGGGCATCGAAGGAGTGGGCATTGGCGGTCAGGCCCGGCATCAG
Organism: Sedimenticola hydrogenitrophicus; assembly: GCF_029017505.1. Classification (GTDB taxonomy): domain Bacteria; phylum Pseudomonadota; class Gammaproteobacteria; order Chromatiales; family Chromatiaceae; genus Sedimenticola; species Sedimenticola hydrogenitrophicus_A. The sequence continues at coordinate 42,201 of NZ_JAQGEI010000042.1, read as the reverse complement.
CAACAGGGTCGGCCCCTCCGCGGCCTGATCCAGCCCCTCCGCGGCATGATCCAACCCCTCCGCGGCATGATCCAAATAGTGCAGCCGAATACCGTTGGCCTGTACGTACCTATCCATGTGGTGCTCCCGGTTATTGAATAATTAAAGTGATGACACCAGTGGCCGCCATCATATGAAACATCCATCGATTCGAACAAGCCGTGGGACGACGGCAGATGCCCGCCATCACCTGTTCAGGGAGTTATTGTCACACAGGGTACGGACAATAATGCCTGAGGTTTTGATTGGAGCCCGAGAATGGATAAACCCTCCCCCCCACACGCGCAAGACGATGTCAGCTATCTGGTCAATATAGCGCGGGACGCCTTCGGCCACCTGGTACAGGGCATCAGCGTGTTTGACGACAACCTCTCTCTGGTCTTTTTCAATGACCGCCTCATAGAGCTGCTGGATTTGCCGGAATCACTGGTCAAGGTGGGCACCAGCCTGGCGGATATGTTCCGCTACAACGCCGAACGGGGAGAGTATGGCCCGGGGGATGTGGAGTCCCAGGTGCGGGAGCGGATCGAACTGGCCCGGCAGTTCACGCCGCACAGCTTTCAGCGTCAGGGACCCTCCGGCGTCATTCTGCAGATCGACGGCAGCCCGATGAGCAGCGGTGGATTCGTCACCACCTACACCGACATTACCGAGAAGGTAATGTACGAGACCTTTCTCAAGAGCATCATCGAGGCGAGTCCGGCCGGATTCGGCATCTCCCGCCTGGCCGATGGCAAACTCTCCTTCGTCAACAGCCGCCTGGCGGAGATGGTCGGCATGCCGGCCAGCGAGATGGTGGGCTTCCACGCCCGGGATCTCTACGCCAATCTGGAAGATCGTCAGGTGATCCTGGAGCAATGCCGTCTGGAGGGCAAGGTCACCGACTATGAAGTGACCCTGAAGCGCCGCTCCGGGGAGCCGTTTCCGGCGCTCATGTCGCTCAGCCCGACCACCTACCACAGCGAACCCTCCTACTTCGCCTGGGTCTATGACATCAGCACTCTGAAGCGGGCGCAGCAGTTGCAGTCGGAACTGGAACGCGAGCTCAACCAGGCGCAAAAACTGGAGGCGATCGGGCAGCTCGCCGGCGGTATCGCCCACGAAATCAACACGCCGTCCCAGTACCTATGGGACAACCTGAAGTTCCTTGCCGAGACGCACAGGGATCTGGGGCGGCTGCTGGAGCGGAGTCTTGCCCTGATCGAGCGAATCCCCCCCGACAGTCCGCTACAGGGGGCGCGGACCGAACTGGTGGCGCAGAAACAGGCGATCGATCTCGATTACCTGCTGAGTGAGGTGCCAACCGCCATCGAGCAGTCGATCAAGGGGATAGCCGAGATCTCCCGCCTTGTCCTGGCGATGAAGGAGTTTGCCCATCCCGGGGATGACTCCGGCAAGGTGCCGGTGGACATCAATCACCTGCTGGAGAACACCCTCACCATCACCCGCAGCGAATGGAAACACCTGGCCACGGTGGAGTCACGGCTGGACCCCTCATTACCCTATGTCAGTTGCAACCCCGGCGAGATAAACCAGGTCTTTCTCAGCCTGCTGGTGAATGCCGCCCATGCCATCGAAGAGATGGCGATGGCAGGCAAGGGTCGTATCAGCGTCAGCAGCCAACAACAGGATGACCAGGTGCTGATCCGCATAGGTGACAACGGCACCGGGATCCCGGTAACGATTCAGGATAGGATTTTTGAGCCGTTTTTCACCACACGCGAGGTGGGCAGGGGCACCGGCCAGGGTCTCTCCATCGCGCGCCATATTGTCGTAAAGAAGCATGGCGGCGAACTCTGTTTTGCCACGGAACCCGGCAAGGGGACCGTCTTCAGCGTCACACTGCCGATTATGGGGATAGAGTAAGCCGGTCCAGTCGGCAGGCGGCACCGGACGACCGCCTGCGGCGCCGCTACTCTTTCATGGAGATCCGGTCCGAGGCATCCAGCTTGTTGCTGAAACCACAGAACCGGCGCAGCTTGATGATGGACTCGATCTGCACCTGTTTGTGATCGATTACCACCCCCTGTTCCCGCAGGGCGGTGAAGGTGCGCGAAAGCCCCTCCTGGGACATGCCCAGCAGCGCCGCCAGCATCTTCTTGCTGTGGGGAAGGGTGATCCGGTTCTCCCCGCGCCCCTGATCATAGGCCAGGTCCAGGAGAAACGCGGCGACCCGCTGCGCGGTGGTGCGCAGGCGCTGATTCTTCACCTGCCGCACCATGCTCCGGTACTGGGTGGACAGGGTGGCCAGCATGCTGAGGCCGAAATCACCGCCGTTGCGGATCAGTTCGGTCAGCGCCGTCCCCGGGATCTTGAGGACTTGGGAACGTTTCACCACCTCGGCGGACATGAGGAAACGCTTGCCGCTGATGACCGCCGCCAGGATGAAGGAGTCGCCCGGATAGATTATCTCGATCACCGTCTGCTGCCCCTCCGGGCCCCGCGCGGTCATCTGCGCCAGCCCGCTGAGCAGCACATAGAGATCGTTCGCCTTGTCGCCTTCACGGAACAGGTAATTGCCCTTCTCGCAGACCAGTTCCTCGGTGTGCTGCGCCACCCGCTCCAGGTCCTCGTGGCTCATGTCGGCAAACAGGGGTATCTGCTCCAGTAATTTTGCTGCAATCATAATCAGTAGGCTTTATGAGATTGACAATGACCAGCATCCAAGCCCCGGCTGCGTCCTGCGGAGATTAAGGTTAACACAGAACGGCGCCAGGCAGGTTGCATCGCCGGGTGTCGCTTGGAACGGCGACCGGGCGGAACTGGATCGCCCCAGGAGTCCTGTCGGGCTTGGCCGATCGTAGCGAGGGAAAGCCGGGGCGGCTCAGCCGCCCCCCTCATCCCGCCAAGATGACACCAGGCGCCGCAGTTTATGCACCAGGTAGGGGTCCAGCTTGGTCCCGGCCTCGCCGGAGATGATCGCCAGCACCTCCACCGCCGGCCGCGCCTCGTGATAGGGTCGGGTCTCGGTCATGGCATCGAAACTGTCGGCCACCGAGATGATGCGCGCGAGGATCGGAATATCCTCCCCGCGGAGACCATCCGGGTAACCGCCGCCATCGAAATGTTCGTGATGATGGCGCACCGCCCGGGCAACCTGATCGCCGGCCTGGAGCCCCAACTGCCTGACGATCCCCTCCCCCTTGACAGGATGGTCCTTCATCACCTCCATCTCATCGGCGGTGAACTGCTCCGGTTTCAGCAGGATATGGTCGGGAATGCCGATTTTGCCGATGTCGTGAAAAAAGGCGCCCAGTTCGAGCGCCTCGAGGTCGGCCTGCTCGAGACCACAGGCGAGACCAAGCATACGGGAGAAACCCGCCACCCGTTTGGAGTGGCATTGGGTGTAATGATCCCGCTCATCCAGGGCAGCCCCCAGCGCCCGGGAACCGGGATCAAGCTGAAGATCCGGGAATAGTTCTTTCATGCCCTCTATTTCCACCGTAACGCTGTTGAATGACCAGCGGGTGATTTCCGGATGACGGACTGTCGGCCGCGCGCCCCCCCGCGTTGTTCCCCGGTACGCCCGGGTCGGTCCGTCACCCCGAGTATAGCCAATCAGTGGCGGATCAGCCCATACCAGAACCCCGTTCGCGGTAACCGGACAAACCGACTTTCGTCTTGTTACCAAACAGTTCCCTTAATGGCAATATAAATTAAAGAAATGTGTCATATGCCCGACAACCTCCATACATCAGGAGGCCTTATGCCCGGAGGGCAGAGGAATGGCACGAGAGGAAGCGGGCCGGATACCGCCAACGACCATTGACGACGGAGCCGTCGCAGAAGCAGTAACAGGGCATGGGAGGGCCCTGGCTAGGAGTCTGCCGGGCTTGACCGATCGTAGCGAGGGAAAGCCGGTTTGAGACAGATTTTTCGATCTTTCGAGGAGAGGAGTGGTGCAGGGATGCACCGTTTACGGACCTAAGGATGGAATAGTGGACCTATTTAACGAGAAAGATCGGAAAATATGGCCAAATCCGGCTTTTCCGCAGTAGATCAGTGTTAAGCCCGACAGACTCCTAAATCTACTATAACAAGTCAGAGACGAACCATGAGCCTATATACCCAGATCGAAAAGAGTTTCTTCCACACCCTCACCCGCAAGTTCGTCGGCAATGTGGGTTTCCTGCTGCTGTTTCAACTCCTCACCTTCTGGCTCGCCTACAGCCATATCGGCGACATCCGCTCGATCCTGCAGGGCGGCGCGTCGGACAGCGCGCTGGCCGGCCGGTTGCTGGCGCAGCTGGACCACCACCTGATGCTGCTGCTCGGCATCACCCTGCTGAGCGTGGTGGCGGCTATTGGTATCGTATTCTATATGCGCCATCTGTTCCTGCGTCCGGTCCGGTCAATCACCGACATCCTGAACGCCATTACCGAAAAGGACGGCGACATCTCGGCCATACTGCCGGTCACCACCCAGGACGAAATCGCCGAGATGGCACAGAGCTACAACCGGTTTGCGGAAAACCTGCGTAACATCATCGACGAGACCCGTCGCCGCACGGTCAGCGTGGCACTGGGCTCGACCCGACTGGACAAGATGATCCATTCTGCCCACGACCGGGTCGACCGGCAGGAGTTGAACGCCACCCAGGTGTTCCAGTCCAGTAGCGAGGCAACCCGTGCCATAGACGAGATCGCCCGTCACACCAATACCATCTCGGAACAGAACTGCGCCAATCTCGAGGAGGCCAATGTCTCCTCGCAACGCCTCACCACGGTGACCGAGCAGGTGGCGGCGGTCGGCACACTGCTGAATGGATTCAATGAGACCGTCAATCTGTTGAGCAAAAACTCGGAAAATATCCGCACCATTCTGACCATGGTGCAGGAGTTCTCGGACCAGACCAACCTGCTGGCGCTCAATGCCGCGATCGAGGCGGCCCGCGCCGGCGAGAACGGCCGCGGCTTTGCCGTGGTAGCGGACGAGGTGCGCAATCTCGCCCACAAGGTCAACAACGCCACCGGCGAGATCAGCAAAAACATCAGCGAGATGTCGCACCTGGTGGAGAGCACCAAGAAAGGCACCCAGGAGATCCAGCACTACACCGAAAATACCCAGACCGTGATCGCCGACACCGCCTCCCAGTTCCGCAAGATGATCAGCGATTTTGATTCCGTCAACTCCCAGTTGATCGAGATCAGCGCGGCCATTGAAGAGCTGTCGATCACCAACAAGGAATCGCACCGCAACGTCAGCGAGATTGCCGAACTGAGCAAGAGCATCAAGACCGACATGGATGGCTCGGAGAAATACGCCAATGAGCTGGAGGTGGCCACCGAACAGACCCAGGAACTGCTCTCCCGCTTCATCATCGGTCGTGGCGGCTTTGAAAACATGATCCTGACCGCCCGGGAGTGGGCCAACCAGATCCAGCAGGTACTCAATGAGCTGGCCGCCCGGGGCGTCAATCTGTTCGATACCAATTACCAGCCGGTCCCCAACACCAACCCGCAGAAATACAATCTGCCCTATGTATCCACCTATGAGCCGCTCATCCAGCCGCTGATCGACGGCTTTATCAAGGCGCGCCCCGAATTCATCTATGCGGTTCCGGTGGACAAGAACGGCTTCCTGCCGGCACACCACAGACACCTCTCCAAACCCATGACCGGGAATTTCGAGACCGACAACCTCAACAGCCGGCACCTCAAGATCTACAACAACAATCGCGCGGAAAAACGCCGGGCGGCCAATACCGAGCCGTTCCTGCTGCAGACCTATATCCGCGATACCGGCGAAGTGCTCAATGACCTGTCGCTGCCGCTCTATGTCAACGGCCAGCACTGGGGCGGCTTCATCCTCGGTTTCAAGCCGGAGTGTCTGCTGGAACGCGGCTGAAGCCGCAAGCAGAAAAACCACCCGTAGGATGTCGGTGAGGCACGAACCGCATCAATCATCGGATAAATGATGCGGTTCGCAAGCTCACCGACATCCTACATTGGTGATATCTTCGGCAACACACCGGGGTCGGAGTCAAGCCGCGCACCGGCGGCGGGAGAATCTTCCGGGTTCGCGCGGCTTGACTCCGACCTATTCAGCCATAGAGATAATCCCGACCACGCGCCCGGCTATCTACCCCCGCCGGCAAACTTCGCTATACTGCCCCGCCAGGACGTGTGTCAGAGCGGCTGACCCCGGCGGCAACAGGTAGACATCCATGCAGATTCAGTGGTATCCGGGCCACATGCACAAGGCCAGCAAGCAGATCAGGGAGACCCTGCCCCAGGTCGACGTGATCATCGAGGTGCTGGACGCGCGCATCCCCTTCAGCAGCACCAATCCCATGCTCTCCACCCTGCGTGGCGACAAGCCCTGCATCAAGGTCCTGAACAAGAGCGACCTGGCCGATCCCGGGATCACGGCGCAGTGGCAACACTACCTGGAGCGGGAGCAGGGGGTGAAGAGCCTGGCCATCAGCTGCCAGGAGCCCGCCACCCTGAAACAGCTGCCGAAACTCTGCCGTGACCTGTTCCCGGCCAAGGCGAAAAGCCTCAAGGGTATCCACGCCATGATCGTCGGCATTCCCAACGTGGGGAAATCGACCCTGATCAATAACCTGGCCAACCGCACCGTGGCCAAGACCGGCAACGAACCCGCCATCACCAAGGCCCAGCAGCGCATCAATCTGGGCGACGGCATCATCCTCTCGGATACCCCCGGGGTACTCTGGCCCAACATTGAAAACCACAACAGCGGCTATCGTCTGGCCGCCACCGGGGCGATCAAGGAGACGGCCATGCAGAATGACGATGTGGCCCATTATGCCGCCGGGTATCTGCTGCGGACCTACCCGGAGAACCTCCGAACCCGCTACCGGATTGACCAGCTCCCCGCTACCGAACATGAACTGCTGGAGCTGATCGGACGCAAACGGGGCTGCCTGCGCGGCGGCGGCCGGGTGGACATGGAGAAGGCCGGCAAGCTGCTGCTGACCGAACTGCGCGCCGGCCAGCTGGGGCGGATCTCCCTGGAGACGCCGGGGATGATGGAGCGGGAGCAGGAGGAGACCCGACGCATCCAGGCGGAAAAGGCGGCCAAGCGGGTGGCCCGGAAGGCACGCCGCGCGCCCGGCGGGGATTGAGTGCCGGCCGCCCCGGCGGTGGCAGGGGCAAGCGTGGAAAGTGACTGGCCAATAACCACCCGCCGCAGGGTTGAGATCGCCGGCGGGAATCGGCAGACTAGGAGTCTGTCGGACTTAACGCTGATCGACTGCGGAAAAACCGGACGAACGCCTAATCCTCCAATTTAATATGCCGGGTAAAGCTGTTTCAGTTTCGTAGGGTGGATAAGCCGGTAGGCGCATCCACCGCGGCGGTGGTGGATGCGCTGTCGCTTATCCACCCTACAAAAGTACCTTATCAAAGTGAAGTAGTACTAGTCGCAAACTCGCCACCCGGTGGACAGCGTCACCCCGCCGGGGCAACGGCCGCCAGACCAGGGAAATCCATGAGCAATTCACAAGAGATCTTCAGCCTCGACTTTTTCAAACTGGAATCGGCCGGCGGCATTATCCTGATGCTCGCCGCGGTATTGGCGCTGATCTTCGCCAATACCCCGTTGCAGACCTATTACGCACTGATCCTGGATACCCCCGTGGCGATCCGCATCGGCGCCTTCGAAATCGCCAAACCGCTGCTGTTGTGGATCAACGACGGCCTGATGGCGGTGTTTTTCTTCCTGGTCGGGCTGGAACTGAAACGCGAACTGCTCGAAGGCGAGCTGGCCGACCGGCGTAATATCATCCTGCCCGGGATCGGCGCCATCGGCGGCATGGCCGTACCCGCGGCGATCTACACCTTTTTCAATCTGGGAGACCACACCGCCATGGCGGGCTGGGCGATCCCGGCCGCCACCGATATCGCCTTCGCCCTGGGCGTGCTGATGCTGCTGGGATCGCGCGTTCCCACCTCGATCAAGATCTTCCTCACTTCGTTGGCCATATTCGACGATATCGGCGCCATCCTGATCATCGCGGTCTTCTATACCGCGAAGATCTCGCTCAGCGCCCTGATCCTGGTCGCCTGCTGCATCCCCCTGCTGCTGCTGTTCAACCGCCGTCGGGTGGAATCGAAGAGTCTCTATATCATGGTGGGGGTGGTCATGTGGGTCGCCATGCTGAAATCCGGCGTGCACGCCACCCTGGCCGGGGTAATCCTCGCCCTGTTCATCCCGATGCAATCGAAAGTCGATCCGCGCCAGTCACCGCTGAAGGAGATGGAACATGACCTGCACTCCGTGGTGGCGTTCTGGATACTGCCGATATTCGCCTTCGCCAACGCCGGCATCACCCTCACCGGCATCGGCATCGAGCAGCTCCTGCACAACGTGCCCGTCGGCATCGCCCTGGGGCTGTTCGTCGGCAAGCAGATCGGGGTGTTCGGTTTCTGCTGGCTGGCCATCCGGATTGGTCTGACCCAGTTGCCCCGGGGCATCTCCTGGAGTTCACTCTACGGCACCGCCGCCCTCTGCGGCATCGGCTTTACCATGAGCCTGTTCATCGGTTCACTGGCGTTTGAGGAGACCGACATCAACCTCATCTTCGATGAGCGGCTCGGCATCATTCTCGGCTCGCTGGCCTCCGGCCTGGTGGGCTACCTGGTGCTGCGGCGCAGCCTGCCCGCGTCCGCCAATCAAAGCCATTGAGTCATTACCGCCGCGACCCTACGTAATTTGTAGCCTGGATGGAGCCCGCGCCATGGGAGCTTAACCGGCGCACAACCCCGAACGGGCGAAATCCGGGGTGGTGCCAGGTCGAAGCACGCCCCCCGGATTCCGCCGCCGCGGGCGCATGCGATTCTCCTGTTGGGGGGTGACGGCTTCATCCAGGCTACGGTGCTGAGTTGATTCCACGTCCATCACCGTAGGAGCGGCTCTGCCGCGAACAACCATCGCGCCAGAGGCGCTCCTACAATCAGCCCCTCACTGGCCGGAGCAACGGCTGCTACGGCAGCAGCAGCGTCGCCCCGGTGGTCTGGCGCGCCTCCAGGTCGTGGTGCGCCTGAGCCACCTCGGCCAGCGGGTAGGTCTGGCCGATCCTGACCTTCACCGCCCCGGACTGCACCACGTCGAACAGATCCTGGGCGCACTCATTCAGCAGCTCACGGTTGCGAATATAGGTGGCCAGGGTCGGCCGTTGCAGGTAGAGCGAACCCTTCTGCGCCAGCAGCCCGATATTGAAATCGCTGATCGGCCCAGAGGCGTTACCGTAGCTGACGAAGGTGCCGGTGGGCCGCAGTGAATCGAGCGACGCCATCAGGGTCGCCTGGCCCACCGCATCATAGGCGGCCGCTACCCCGGCATTGCCGGTGATCTCGCGCACCCGGGCGGCCACATCCTCCTCCTTGTAGAGGATGGTGTGATGACAGCCGTTCTCCTGCGCCAACCGGGCCTTGTCGGCACTGCCGACGCAGCCGATCACCGTGGCGCCCAGGTGGTTGGCCCATTGGCACAGCAGGGTGCCGACGCCGCCGGCCGCGGCCATCACCAGGATGGCATCCCCGGCCTGCACCGGGAAGGAGCTCTTCAGCAGGTAGCGCGCCGTCATCCCCTGCAGCATCATGGCGGCGGCGGTTTGATCATCAATGGTGTCCGGCAACCTGACCAGCTTGTCCACCCCCATCAGCCGCGCGTTGCAGTAGGAGCCCAGCGCCATGGCGTAGGCCACCCGGTCGCCCGCGGCAAACCCGTCGACCCCGGCACCGACCGCCTCGATGACACCGGCCGCCTCCATGCCCAGGGTCTGCGGGAATCCCGCCACGGGGTAGAGCCCGGTACGCTGGTAGACGTCGATAAAGTTCAGGCCGATGGCGCTATGCCTTACCCTGACCTCGCCGGCCGCCGGCTCGCCGACCGCGACCGACTCCAGGGTCAGGACCTCCGGCCCTCCGTACTGATGGATACGTATTGCACTGTTCACGGGCGATCTCCTCCGGCTTGTTTGGGATTATCAGGAGAAGTTTAACCGCATTGACCCCGAGCGCCAGCGATAACTTAAATCTCGGAGATCATTTCGCGAGTCCCGAACCGTTGAATGCGCAGGATGGGGATGGACCAAGGATGGAAACGGATTATCGACCAGGGAAGGCTTGTAGGGTGGATAAGCCGGTAGGCGCATCTACCGAAGACATACCATGGGCGGGCGGCGCCAAGCCGATTGATCGGTGGATGCGCAAGTTTATCCACCCTACAGGTACTGCACTGTATTGACCTCGCCTGCCGGTAAAAACTGCCGCCGCCGGGCGAGCGCGCGCTGGTTCGATTATCTCAGCGACGCGGCGATCTCCGCCTCCACCGCCTCCAGATCCTTGTGACGGACGTCCTTGCCCTTCACCAGAAACACCACATAGCGACTGATATTCTTGGCGTGTCCGCCGATGCGCTCCAGGCCACGCAGTCCCAGCACCACATCCACCATGTGACCGACACTGCGGGCGTCCTCCATAATGAAGGTGGAGAGGCGACGCAGCGCCGAGCGGAAATCATCCGAGACCACACCGTCACGCCGGATTACATCCAGTGCCCGGTCGAGATCCAGCTCATCGAAGGCCATTACCGCATCCCCCACCATATCATTGACGAACGCCGCCATCCTGATCAGGTCCTGCAGCAACTGGTGGTTGGGTGGCGGCGCATCGCCCTCGTAGAAGCGGATGGTCAGGCGTGCCAGGCGCCGTGCCTGGTCGCCGATGCGCTCCAGATCGCCGACGATCTTGGCTATCGTCATGATCTCCCGCAGATCCCGCGCCATCGGCTGACGCTTGGCGATCAGCCGCAGGATCTCCTCGTCCGCCCTGATGTCCAGGGCGTCGATCTCACGATCGCTGACAATCACGTGCTGGGCCGCTACGACGTCCTCGTCTTCCAGTGACTGAATCGCCTCCCGCACCTGCTTGCAGGCCAGATCCTTGATCTCGATCACCAGCTGATGCAGGTGATTGAGGTCCTTGTTGTAGCTGCTGACGATGTGGCCGTCGGTCATCTCATTCATACCTTATCCGAACCTTCCGGTTATGTAGTCCTCCGTCAGGCGATGACGGGGAGTGGTGAAGATGTCATCGGTCTTGCCCACCTCGACCAGCTCGCCGAGGTGGAAATAGGCGGTGCGCTGGGAGACGCGCGCCGCCTGCTGCATGGAGTGGGTGACGATGGCGATGGTGTACTGCTCGCGCAGCTCATCGATCAGCTCCTCGATGCGGGCGGTGGCGATCGGGTCCAGGGCTGAACAGGGCTCGTCCATCAGGATCACTTCCGGGGCCACGGCGATGGTGCGCGCGATGCAAAGCCGCTGCTGCTGCCCCCCCGACAGACCGGTACCCACCTCATCCAGGCGGTCCTTCACCTCGTCCCACAGCCCCGCCTTCAGCAGCGCCTGCTCGACCACCTCATCCAGGTCATTCTTGTTGCTGGTCAGGCCATGGATACGCGGCCCGTAGGCCACGTTGTCATAGATCGACTTGGGGAACGGGTTGGGTTTCTGGAACACCATCCCCACCTGGGCGCGCAACGGCACCACATCCAGGCCGCTGTCGTAGATGTCCTGGTCATCCAGCCGGATCTCGCCCTCCACACGGCAGATATCGATGGTGTCGTTCATCCGGTTCAGGCAGCGCAGGAAGGTCGACTTGCCGCAGCCGGACGGGCCGATCATGGCAATCACCTCGTTCACGCCGATGTCCAGGCTGACGTTGTTGATCGCCAGCTTGTCGCCGTAGTAGACATTCACATTGCGCGCGGTCATGCGGGGGTCGGCGGAGGTGATGTCACCCACCGTGCCATTGATCGCCCGCGCGTCGTCCGCGACCGGGCTGAAACCGGCGGTGATGACACTCTTTCGGGCGGTGCCCAAGACCACCGTGTCTGGTGTTATGCTCAACATTTCGTCACTCCTGTTCTGCATTCAGCTGTCTACTCAGTTACTGCTCGTCAATTCAATATCCGCCCTGTATCGGCAGCGCTTACCAGCGGCGTTCGAAGCGCTTGCGCAAAATGACCGCAATCACATTCATCAGGATCAGGAAGCCCAGCAGCACCATGATGGCGGCCGAGGTCTTCTCCATGAACGCCCGTTCCGGGCTGTCGGCCCAGAGGAAGATCTGCACCGGCAGGACCGTGGCCGGATCCATGGCCCCGCCGGGAATGTCCACGATGAAGGCCACCATGCCGATCATCAGCAGCGGCGCGGTCTCGCCCAGGGCCTGGGCCATACCGATGATGGTGCCGGTCAGCATGCCGGGCATGGCCAGCGGCAGGACGTGGTGAAACACGGTCTGGGTGCGCGAGGCGCCAATACCCAGGGCCGCCTCGCGGATCGACGGCGGCACCGCCTTGAGCGCCGCGCGACTGGCGATGATGATGGTCGGCAGGGTCATCAGGGTCAGCACCATGCCGCCCACCAGCGGGGCCGAGCGCGGCAGGCCGAAGAAGTTGATGAACACCGCCAGGCCGAGCAGGCCGAAGACGATGGAGGGCACCGCCGCCAGATTGTTGATGTTGACCTCCACCAGGTCGGTCCAGCGGTTGCGCGGGGCGAACTCCTCCAGATAGAGCGCCGTCGCCACACCGATGGGAAACGACAGCAGCAGGGTGACGATCAGGGTGTAGAGGGAGCCCATCACGGCACCGCCGATTCCGGCCAGTTCCGGCTCGCGTGAATCGCCGCCGGTGAGGAAGCCGAGGTTGAACTGCTTTTCGATCGCCCCGCGGGCCTCCAGCTGCTCCACCCAGGCGAGCACCCGGTTCTTGATACGACGCTCCGACTCCGGCGCGTTGCGGTCGATACGCCCCTTCACCAGCATGTCGATATCGTCATCCGCCGGCAACCAGAGCGTCTGGCGGCTACCGATCAGTTCAGGATCACTCATCACCCGTTGCCGCAGCACCAGGGCGGCCCCGCTGCTGACCATGCCATAGAGCTCACGCTTCTCGCCGCGCCCCTTCACCTCCGGGTACAGGGTACGCAACGCGGTCTTGACCAGGGCGGCGTAATCGGCCGCCGACAGCGTGGCGGGATCGCGCGCCCCGGCCGGATCGATCACCTCCTGGCGGTACTCGATATCCAGCAGGATACGGGTCTGATAAAAGGCGCTATAACCGTGACTGATGATATTCAGGAACATCAGGGCAACAAACAGCAGGCCCAGGATCACCGCGGCCAAACCAAAGCGGCGAAAACGGCGCTCCCGGTTGTAGCGCTGCTTGAGGGTGGCATTGACCCGGTCAATGGTGCGGATCTGATCGACTGCAGGCTTATTCATAGGCTTCCCGATATTTTCTCACCACGTGCAGGGCCACCACATTGAGTACCAGGGTAATGAGGAACAGCAGCAGCCCCAGGGCGAAGGCGGCCAGGGTCTTGGGACTGTCGAACTCCTGATCGCCCACCAGCAGGGTGACGATCTGTACCGTTACCGTGGTCACGCTCTGCAGCGGGTTGGCGGTCAGATTGGCCGACAGTCCCGCTGCCATCACCACGATCATGGTCTCGCCGATGGCGCGGGAGACCGCCAGCAGGATGCCGCCGACAATGCCGGGCAGGGCCGCCGGCAGGATCACCTTGCGCACGGTTTCCGAATGGGTGGCACCGATCCCCAGGGAGGCGTCACGCATGCTCTGGGGCACCGCGTTGATCACATCGTCGGAGAGCGACGAGATGAACGGGATAATCATGATGCCCATCACCAGACCGGCCGCCAGGGCGCTCTCGGATGAGACATCCAGGCCCAGCAGCGCGCCGTTGTCGCGGATGAAGGGGGCCACGGTGAGGGCGGCGAAGAAGCCGTACACCACGGTCGGAATACCCGCCAGGATTTCCAGCAGCGGCTTGGCCCAGGCGCGGAACCGGGCACCGGCATACTCGGACAGATAGATTGCCGACATCAGGCCGATCGGCACCGCCACCAGCATGGCGATCAGGGCGATCAGCAGGGTGCCGGCAAACAGGGGGATGACGCCGAAGGCACCCGAGGACCCGACCTGGTCCTCGCGGATGGCCATCTGCGGACTCCAATCCAGACCGAACAGGAATTCGCCGATGGGCACCATTTCGAAGAAACGGATCGACTCGAACAGCACCGAGAGGACGATCCCCAGGGTGGTGAAGATGGCGATGGTGGAGCAGCCCACCAGCAGCCACTTGATCACCGACTCTACCCGGTTACGGGCGCGGAACGTCGGCGACACCAGGCGCCAGCCGACGGACAGGCCGAGCAGCGCCAGGCTCAGCACCACCACCACGGAGGCGGCGAAACTGGTCTGCCGCAGGCGCTGGTAATGGGCCGCCGCCCGCTCCATCTCCAGGCTCACTTCGCCGGAGACGATATTGCCCTGGGCCAGGTTCTGGATATCGTTGATCACCAGGCCCAGCTGGGCGGGGGGCAGCGCGCGCACCGCCTCCGGCAGATCCGCTATCACCAGATCCCGGATCACCCCGGACTGCAGGGAGACCCAGAGAAACAGCACCAGCAGCGCCGGCAAGCCGCACCAGATGGCGGTGAAGAAACCATAATAGGAGGGCAGCGAGTGGAGGTCACGCACGCCGCCGGGACCGCCCACCAACCGCTGGGAGCGGCGCATGCCCAACCGGTAGGCCAACGCCATCAGGCCCAGCAGGATCAGAATGAGTAGGGTGTTAGACATAATACTTCAGCAACAACGACTCAGCTTATCAACGGCAATGCCCTCTCCCGGTAACCGGGAGAGGGCCTTGTTACAGCACGTCGCGCCATGCATGCACAACGATTTGCATGAGCGATCGACTTACCTGGTCAGCTTGAGCAGATTCAGCCCCTTGACGTCGGCGGCGAACTGGTTGCGCTCCTGGTTTGGCATCGGGATCATGCCCTTGTCCACCAGATAGCCCTCGTCACCCCAGGCCTTATCGCTGGTAAATTCGGCGAGGTACTCCGCGATACCCGGGATCTTGCCGACGTGCGCCCTCTTCACATAGAAGAAGAGCGGACGCGACACTGGATAGCTGCCATCGGCGATGGCCTCGAAGGTCGGGGCAATCTTGTCGACGATGGAGCCCTGCACCTTGTCGGCATTCTGGTCGAGGAAGCTGAAGCCGAACACGCCCAGTGCCTTGGGGTTGCTCTCCAGTTTCTGCACGATCAGGTTGTCGTTCTCGCCCGCCTCGATATAGGCGCCATCCTCACGGATGGTGTGGCAGATTCCCTTGTAGGCCTTTTTGTCCTGCTTCTTCATCGCCTTGATGAAGTCGAAGGTCTTGCAGCCGCCTTCCATGGCCAGTTCCACGAAGGCGTCGCGGGTGCCGGAGGTGGGGGGCGGCCCCAGCACTTCGATCGCGGTGTCCGGCAGGCTGGCGTTGACATCCTTCCAGGTCTTGTAGGGGTTGTCGATCAGCTCGCCGCCGCCGTTCAGGTTCGGTACCTTCTTGGCCAGCGCCAGGAATACATCCCGGCGGGTCAGCTGCATCAGCGGCGCGGATTTTGAGTTGGCGATGACGATACCGTCATAACCGACCTTCACCTCGACGATGTCGGTGACGCCGTTCTTGGCGCAATTCTCGACTTCCGAGCTCTTGATCCGGCGTGACGCGTTGGTGATATCGGGATGCTCGACGCCAACACCGGCACAGAACAGCTTGAGGCCGCCGCCGGAACCGGTGGACTCGACCTTGGGGGTCTTGAAGGCGGTGGTCTTGCCGAAGGTCTCGGCGACCACGGTGGAGAACGGGTAAACGGTGGACGAGCCGACGATCGAGATATAGTCGCGCGAGGCGGCTTGGGCGGTGGTGACGGCGGTGGCAGCCAGGGCGGCAGCCAGGAAGATACGATTGTTGATCACTGAGACCTCCAGGTCATTTGGGTAATTGCTGTTTTCAACCTGGAGGAGATTATCGGGATCTTTTGTTACAGGAATCTTGGTTTAATATTACAGTTTTATGACAGTGCCTCCCCCCCTTCAAACTTCAAACGTAACTACTCATGGGGTAAGGATGTAGGGTGGATAAGCCGGTAGGCGCATGCCACCCTCAGGTCCGTAAAGGGTACATCCATGTACCACTCCTCACCAATGCTCACGGGGTGATTGGCCTGCCTTGTTGGCCGATCTTGATGGCGCCTCGAATCCGGCCCCTTTTTCAGATTCAAGCCTGCCCTTGTTTGAGCGAAGCGAGTTTGGGCAGGCGCTGAAAATGGGGCCGGATTCGAGGAAGCAAGCCATCATGTGAGGCCGGCAAGGCAGGCCAATCACTTACAGACCGGGTGAGTAGTGACCTTCAAACTTCAGGAAGCCACCCGGGCATGCGGAAACCGGCAAGTAAAGACACTCCCCTTGCCCGGCTCGCTCTCGACCACCAGCTTGCCATCGTGCCGGCTCAGTACGTGCTTGACGATCGCCAGGCCAAGCCCGGTGCCGCCGCTCTCCCGGGAGCGCCCCACGTCCACCCGGTAGAAGCGCTCGGTCAGGCGCGGGATGTGTTCGGGGGCAATGCCGATACCGCTGTCGCTGACGGAGAAACAGGGGCCGTTGCCCGACAGCCACCAGCGGATGCGGATATCCCCACCCTCCGGGGTGTAGCGAACCGCGTTATAGACCAGATTGGCGAAGGCGCTCTCCAGCTCATGGCAGTTGCCCACCAGGCGCAGCCGCTCGTCGGCCTCCAGGCTGATCCGGTGCCCCTGGTCGCCACTCAGGTGGCGCGCTCCCTCGACTATCCCGCGCAGCATCGGATAGATCCCGACCACGCCCTGCCCCTCGTTGCTGCGCTGGGTCTCCAGTCGCGAGAGCAGCAGCAGGTCCTCCACGATCCGCTGCATGCGCAGGGTCTGGATCTGCATCTGGCCGAGGATCCGTTTCCAGGGTCCGAGAAACGCCTCGCGGCTCTCCAGCATGGTCTCCACATAGCCGTGCACCACGGTCAGGGGGGTGCGGATCTCGTGGGAGACGTTGGCCACAAAGTCGCGGCGGACGATCTCCAACTGGTGCAGCCGGGTAATGTCCCGCGCCTGCAGCAGGCGCTTGCCCTTGCCATAGGGGACGATACGCACCTCCAGGCTGACATTGGCATTGACCGGCGCCGGCATCTGTAGCGGCCGGCCGTAGTGGCCGGTGTGCAGATAATTCAGGAACACCGGATCGGAGATCAGGTCGTCGATCAGCGCCCCCTTGTCCCGTTTCCGGTCCAGACCGAGAAATTCCGCCGCCACGCTGTTCCACCAGTCGATCCGCCCCTCATCGTTCAGTACCAGGGTGGCGTCGGGCAGGGCCCCGGTGGATTCCAGGAACCCGCTGAGCATGCGGCTGAGTTTGCGTTTGCGTTTCTGGCCGCGGCCGGAGAGTTCGTCCACCCGCCGCATCAGGGGACGCCAGATACCGAACAGATGGGGGCGCGGGTGACTCTTGGGCTTGCCGAGCCAGCGGGTGAAGCGATAGAGCTGGTACAGGTGCCAGGCGAGGTAGAGGCTCAGGCCGCCCCAGAGGAGGATGGCCAGATGGCCGATGCCCAGACCGAGGGGTATGAGCAGCAGGGTGATAAATCCGACACCGACCAGTTCACTCCGCCACGCCTGGTCCAAACTCATCGAGTAGTGACCTGCTCCGAGAATCGATAACCTGCGCCGCGGACCGTCTGGATCAGCCCGTCCATTTCGAAGGGTTCGAGGGCCTGGCGCAGGCGCCGGATATGCACATCCACCGTGCGTTCCTCTATATACACATTGGTGCCCCACACCTTGTCCAGCAGCCGGGAGCGGCTGTAGACCTTGTCCCGATGGGTCATGAAGAAGTGCAGCAGCTTGAATTCGGTGGGTCCCAGCTCGATAGGCCGATCGTCCATGGTGACCCGGTAGGAGACCGGATCCAGGCGCATCCCGCCCGCCTGCACCGCCTCCTCGGTGGCATGCGGGGCGACCCGGCGCAGGATCACCTTGATGCGGGCCGCCAGCTCCTTGGGCGAGAACGGCTTGGTGACGTAATCCTCGGCGCCGCACTCCAGCCCGCGCACCTTGTCATCCTCCTCGCCGCGGGCGGTGAGCATGATGATCGGGATATCGCGGGTGACCGGATCCTGCTTCAGTTCCCGGGTGTACTCCACCCCGCTGATGCCCGGCAACATCCAGTCCATCAGGATCATATCCGGCGGCACAGCCGCCATGCGCTCCTTCGCCTCGTCCACACTCGCCGCGCCGATCACGTCGTAACCGGACTGCTCAAGCACGAACTGGATCATCTCCCGTACCGCGGATTCATCTTCAACGACCAGTATCTTTGTCGCCATGTCAGCTCACTCTGCCTTCTGTCATTCAGCCTGGGAGCGAATATTACACAGTTGCAACATTACAGTTTGATGACAGGCGTTCCCACCAACCGCGCCGACAGTCCCCTGGAGCAGTCGGGTCGGTAAGCGGTCACCAGCTGAACAGCACCCACTGCGGGATGGAGATGTTGCCCGGACGCGCCTCTTCACGCACATCCAGCTCGCCATCACCATCGCTGTCCAACAGATAGTAGGCCGGACCGGCAATCGGGGTGATCTTCACCATGTAGAGCCGGCCGTTGATGCGGTACTCCTCGGTGGTACCGCGGTCGCTCTCGATAATGGTCACCTCCGGCTCCAGCACCTCGCCGCTCTCCACCTTGGGCGGCAGATCCGGTGACTGGGGCTGCGGGGCCGACTCCTCGGCGAGAAGCTGATACGGCGCAATCAGCAAAAGCAGTGTGACCAGCAATGTTTTTTTCATTTTGTTCTCGTTTCCTTGTGTCCGGGCAACCTGTCCCAATAGGTAGCAGATTCTGCCCTCGATTTCTGAGACCCGGGTCCAACACCGGCATGCTGCCGGCCCAAACCCATAATAATTTGGACGGCAAACCGTCGGTGGTGTTCCCTACTTTAAGTCTAGTCACCCCGTTCCGAATTACCTGTACCGCGTCGATCCGGCCTGCTGCAGGCCGGAGGCAGGCCGGAAGCGGAATCATATTAGGCCATTGCAGGGAAAAATTGTACCTAATGTTCGGATGCAGACGGGATGCGATGCAAGGCGCGACGAGCGCGGTGTGGCTGGCCCACACAAGCGAGGAGTAACGCCGCAGCGCACCCGTATGCGCCGCACAAAGGTACAATTTTGACCGGAAATGGCCTTACAGTTCCAGGAGGATTTCCTGCTCGGAGAGCGAGGGTTCGAAGCCACGCGACTCATAGTGGGTAAAAATGGCGTCCACCACCTCCTGGGGCTCCTCGCAGATCTGCACCAGATCCAGCTCACTGGCCGAAATGGTGCCGCTGACGCACAGGGTGTTGCGCATCCATTCCAGCAGGCCGCTCCAGAACCCGGCATTGACCAGGATGATGGGGATGCGCCGGGTCTTGCCAGTCTGGATCAGGGTGAGGATCTCGGCAAACTCGTCCAGGGTGCCGAAGCCGCCCGGCATCACCACGTAGGCCGAGGCGTATTTCACGAACATCACCTTGCGCGAGAAGAAGTGTTTGAAATGCAGCGAGATATCCTGGTAGGCGTTGGGCAGCTGCTCCTTCGGCAGCTCGATATTGAGCCCCACGCTGGGCGCCCGTCCGCGATGACCGCCCTTGTTGGCCGCCTCCATGATGCCGGGACCGCCGCCGCTGACCACCGCGAAGCCGCTCTCCGACAACAGATAGGCGATCTGTTCCGCCTTCAGATAGTCCGGGCTCTCCCGCCCGGCGCGCGCCGAACCGAAGATACTGACCGCAGGCCAGATGCCCGAGAGCTGTTCGAAGCCCTCGACAAACTCCGCCATGATCTGGAACACCTTCCAGGACTCGCGGGAGAGTTGGCTCTGTTGTGGCCGCTCGCTGTAATCTTTGTTCTTCGCCATCTGGTCTATTCCTCGTCTTTTCCGCATAATACCGCCAGTGACCTGCCGGCGCTCCCATCCGAATAGTGGCACCCAAATTACCAGATTCTATCCTGTTTTCTGTTCACGGGCCGCGAAAGCTCCGCTCCGTGGCACCGAATGCGGGGAGTTATTCATTCGCGCAGGGGGTCGGAGTCAAATTTGATCAAGGAAACGGGGTATGTCATACGACAATGTTCATCAAATTTGACTCCGACCCGAATGGCACTTACTTAAGCCAAGAACCACCGTCATCCCGGCGCAGGCCGGAGGAGTGGTGCAGGGATGCACCGTTTACGGACCTAAGGATGGCATCCAGACCGCTTAGTGGTGGCGGTATTCCTGGATTCCGGCCTGCGCCGGAATGACGAAAATCTTGCAATTCGCCTTAAGTAAGTGCCATTTGACTCCGCCCCCTATAGGAAGTAACTCTTGCACGAGCCCTTAAATTAGCGATGTCCGACCTAAACCCCAGTCAGCAAGAGGCTGCCCGACACATCGATTCCCCGCTGCTGGTGCTGGCCGGGGCCGGTTCGGGCAAGACCCGGGTGATCACCCGCAAGATCGCCTACCTGATCGAAACCATCGGCATGCAGCCGCGCCACATCACCGCCGTCACCTTCACCAACAAGGCGGCGCGGGAGATGAAGGAGCGGGTCGCGGCCCTGCTGCGGGGAAAAAACGCCAAGGGGCTCGGCATCTCCACCTTCCACACCCTGGGACTCAACATCATCCGCCGCGAGCACAAGCTGCTGGGGCTGAAATCCGGGTTCAGCATTTTCGATGCCCAGGATGCCGAGGGGTTGCTCAAGGAGCTGCTGCGCAAGGGCGCGGGGGACGACGAGGTGGCCTCCAGCTACCAGTGGCGCATCTCCGAATGGAAGAACGACATGCTCAGCCCGGAGGAGGCCCTGTCCCGCGCCGAGAGTGACCTGGACCAGCGCTCGGCGCTGCTCTACGCCCACTACCAGCGCTCCCTGCGCGCCTTCAACGCGGTGGATTTCGACGACCTGATCCTGCTGCCGGTGCGGCTGTTCCGCGAGTCCCCCGACACCCTGGAGCAGTGGCAGAACCGCATCCGCCACCTGCTGGTGGACGAGTACCAGGACACCAACCTGAGCCAGTACGAACTGGTGCGGCAGCTGGTGGGGGTGCGCCAGTCCCTCACCGTGGTAGGCGACGACGACCAGTCGATCTACGCCTGGCGCGGCGCCCGGCCGGAGAACCTGATCCGCCTGAAGGAGGATTTCCCGCGCCTCAAGGTGGTCAAGCTGGAGCAGAACTACCGCTCCTCGGGACGCATCCTCAAGGCCGCCAACACCCTGATCGCCAACAACCCCCACGTGTTCGAGAAACGCCTCTGGTGCGACCTGGGCCCGGGCGAGCCGATCCGCGTGATGAGCTGCAAGAACGAGCTGCACGAGGCGGAGAAGGTGGTCTCGGAGATCATCCACCACAAATTCACCTCCGGTGCCGCCCACGGCGACTACGCCATCCTCTATCGCGGCAACCACCAGGCCAAGCTGTTCGAGTCGGCCCTGCGCCAGCACAACATCCCCTACTTCCTGAGCGGCGGCACCTCGTTCTTCAGCCGCGCCGAGATCAAGGACGTGATGGCCTACCTGCGCCTGCTAGCCAACCCGGAGGACGACGCCGCCTTTCTGCGTATCGTCAACACCCCGCGGCGCGAGATCGGTGCCAGCACCCTGGAGCGGCTCGGCAGCTACGCCACCGAGCGCGATGCCAGCCTGCTGGCCGCCTGCGACGAACTGGGACTGGAGCAGCACCTCTCGGCGCGGCCGCTGGAGCGCCTGCGCGAGTTTGCCGGCTGGGTCCGGCAGTTCCAGCAGCGGGCGGAGCGCGACCACCCGGTCGAGACCGTGCGCGACCTGCTCAAGGAGCTGCAGTACGAGGATTGGCTGTACGAAAAGGCCTCCAGTGACAAGGTGGCGGAACGGCGCTGGGAAAATGTCCTGGAGCTGGTGCAATGGCTGGACCATCTGCACAAGGGCGACAAGGTGGGTGAGAGCCTGGCCGAGATGGTGAGTCACCTGGCGCTGCAGGACATCCTGGAGCGGCAGGACGACGACAGCGGCAACGACCAGGTGCACCTGATGACCCTGCACGCCTCCAAGGGGCTGGAGTTCCCCCATGTCTTCCTGGTGGGTGTGGAGGAGGAGTTGCTGCCGCACAAGAGCAGCATCGAGGAGGACAATATCGAGGAGGAGCGGCGCCTCGCCTACGTCGGCATCACCCGCGCCCAGCGCACCCTCACCATCAGCTTTGCCGAGAAGCGCAAGCGCTTCGGCGAGATCATCGCCTGCGCCCCGAGCCGCTTCCTGGCCGAACTGCCGGAGGCCGACCTGAAGTGGGAGGGGCGCCAGGGCGACAGCCTCTCCAGGGAGGAGAAACAGGAACGGGGCAACGCCCACCTGGCCAACCTGCGCTCGCTGCTGGGCCGGTAGGCGACTGTCGGACCTGACGCCAATCCAGCGCGAATACCCGCTGCCGCCCCCTCGTTCCCACCGTTTGACGGCCGTGGATGCGTCCCCCCTCGTTCCCACGCTCCGCGTGGGAATGCATATCCACCGTTTGACGGCCGTGGATGCGTTGGGTTACGCGGCGCCCAGGCATTGTTGTGGTCTGGACGTGCAGTGCCAGTGCGCCGCTAACCCAACCTACGGGCTGGTTACCCCCTCGTTCCCACGCTCCGCGTGGGAATGCATACCCACTGTTGACGGCCGTGGACGCGTTGGGTTACGGGCTGGTCGCACAACCAAAAAGGGCATGCCGTGGCATGCCCTTTTGTCGTCCAGAGCCTGACGCCCTAGCGCGGCTGCTTGCTCAGCCAGGCGGCGATCGCCTGCATCTCCTCGTCGGATACCGTCGCCATGATCCCCTTCATCACCGCACTCTGGCCGTTGCTGCGGGCACCGCTCTTGATATCCTTCATCTGATTCACAATGTACGGCTCCGGCAGGGCGGCCACCTTGGGATAGGTGGGCATGATCGGCGCCGTGCCGCCGGCACCATGACAGGCAACGCAGCCCTTGGCGGTATAGAGTGCCGCACCCGAATCGGCTGATGCAGCCGGTGCTGCCGGCGCGGCGGTGGCCGGGGCCGACTCCGCCGGAGTGACGGCCGCTTCGGTTGCAGCCGCCGGGGCAGCCTCTTCAGGTGCGGGCGCTTCGGCTGCAGCCGCCGGGGTAGCCGCTTCAGGTGTGGGCGCCGCGGCGGGAGCGGCGGCGGGGGTCTCGGCCACCTGGGCCTGTCCCTCGATCGCGACCTGACCGACCGGCTTGATACGCTCGATCACCTCGGCCCGTTCCTGCGCCATCAAGGGGGTGCTCACAATCAGGGCGGCGATGGCCGCTAGGGACATACTCTTGAACAGGGATACACCGTTAGGGCTCACAATCTAACTCCTTATACTTCAGGACCAAATGAACGGGCGTCTGGCGCCATGCATCGGCCCCGCCCCCGATTTAAGGGCTCGCGCAAGAATAAGTTCCTCTATTCGGTCGTCCCTGGACCCCGCTGGCAGCGTTACGCTTTTTGCCAAGGGAACAGCTTTGTCCAGGGATGGACTTATGCCGCGGAGGCCATGCCTGCAAAACGTGCCTTGCCAGCGGGGCCCAGGAACGCCCTCGGTACCACGGAATTATTCTTGCGCGAGCCCTAACGGGGCGCAGTATAGCGACAACCGCCATAAAGATCGACCGTCAAGCCGGTCTCCCCGCCTGGAAATAGGCGCCATGGGATAGACGCCACCGGTACCTCAGGGTAAGATACGCCCTCTTCGGCCGCCGCTGCCCCAAAACGGTGGTCCACGATCGCAAGCGCCCGTAGCTCAGCTGGATAGAGTACTGCCCTCCGAAGGCAGGGGTCACAGGTTCGAATCCTGTCGGGCGCGCCAATTCCCTTTGTATTTCAATATAATACCCACGGCTTCCGTCATTGTTGCACGCCGGCATGCGCGGCCTTGCGGGCCAATAAGCATCTTTAGCTCTCAAGTTTCGGAGTTCAAAAGGCGTCGTTCAGGGCGGGCTACCCCCTTTCCGGGACCGTCGGAGGCAGGAGGAGTGGTACAGGGATGTACCGTTTACGGAGCCGAGGATGCCATGCCGACGCCGAGCGTACAGGGACGTATTCACAGCGTGTCCCGGAAAGGGGGTGGCCCGCCCGGCATTTGGAACCGAACTCCGAAACTTGAGTTTAGCCTCGTTGGTCGAGACCTATTGGTTGCGCCGTGGCCAGCGCGCCTGGAGTTCGCCCACGATACCGCGCCGGAACGCCAACACGCAGACGACAAAGATGACACCGATGATAATGGTGACCAGAGAACCCAACGAACTGAGGTAGTTCTGCAGTGACAGTACGACGGTGGCGCCAACCGCCGGCCCAAAGATAGTGCCCATACCCCCGAGAAGCGTCATCAACACCACCTCGCCGGACATTTGCCAGGTGACGTCGGTCAGGCTCGCCACCTGCACCACCAGCGCCTTGGTGCCACCCGCGAGACCTGACAGGGTAGCGGAGAGCACAAACACAACCAGTTTGTAATAATCCACCCTATAGCCCAGTGACATCGCGCGCGTTTCGTTTTCCCGTATGGCCTTCAGGATCTGGCCAAATGGCGAATGCACGATGCGCCAGACCGCAAACAGGCCGAACAGAAAGATCGCAAGCACGAAGAAGTAGAGGGTCCGGTTATCGGAGAGGTCAATAAAACCGAAAAGCGCCCCGCGCGGCACCGCCTGTATACCATCCTCGCCGCCGGTGAACGGAAGCTGCAGTGCGGCGAAGAAAACCATTTGCGAAAGCGCCAGAGTAATCATGGCAAAGTAAATCCCCTGACGGCGTATGGCGACATAGGCGAACAGATAGCCCAACAGCGCCGAGTTCAGGGTGGCGGCCAGAATGGCCAGCTCCGGGGTGAATCCCCACACCTTCAGCGCATGCGCGGAGATATAGGATGCCGAGCCGAAGAATGCCGCATGGCCAAATGAGAGCAGCCCGGTAAATCCCAACAGCAGGTTGAAGGCGCAGGCGAACAGTGCGAAACACATCGCCTTCATCAGGAAGACGGGATAGATGAATTGTGGCAGGACCAGCAGTGCGCCCAGCACGATAATACCGGCCACGATGGTCATTCGTGGCATATCGACAATCCGTGGCAAACGACGTTGCAGACTGGATGACCACATAGCTTAATTCTCCCTTCCGAACAGACCCGCCGGCCGCATCAGCAGCACAACAATCATGATCGCAAAAACCACTACACCGGAGGCCTCCGGATAGGCGATCCTGGCCAGTGCCTCGACTATACCGAGTCCAAAACTGGTGATAATGGAACCCAGGATTGAACCCATGCCGCCGATTACCACCACGGCAAATACCACAATTATCAGATTCGAACCCATGTGCGGGGTGAGTGCCTGCACTCCGGCGGCAAGCACGCCGGCAAACCCGGCCAGGGCCACGCCAAAACCGTATGTCAGGGTGATCAGCACAGAGACATTGATACCGAAGGAACGCACCAGCGCGGGATTCTCCGTGGCGGCGCGCAGATAGCTCCCAAGCCGGGTCCGCTCGATGGCGTACCAGGTACCGAAACAGCAGACGATGGAGACAGCAACAATCCACAGGCGATAGAGCGGAATCATCATCATGTCGCGCTCATTACCGGTAATCATGGCCAGCGGTATGCGCTGCGCACCGGCGAGTGCCTGGGGTTTTTCATAGGGCAGTCCCGAGGAACCGAAGACACTGACAAAGAGACCTTCGATGATCAACACCAGTCCGAAGGTGAGCAGCAATCCATAGAGATGGTCCAGGTCGTAGAGCCAGCGCAAAAAGGCGCGCTCGATGACCACCCCCAGCAAACCCATGATGAGTGGCACCAGTAGCAGCGCCCACCAGTAAGAGATACCGGCAATATCCAACAGCAGCCAGGCGAGAAATGCCCCCATCATGTACTGCGCGCCGTGGGCAAAATTGATGACGTTCAACATGCCGAAGATCACCGCAAGCCCCAGGCTGAGCAGTGCATAGAATGCACCGTTTTGCAGGCCGATCAAAAACTGCAACCCAAAATACGATACAGGAAGGTCAAATATTGTCGTCATCGCTCTTCACCCACGGAGACAGCAAAGTATTGGGGCCTGGAAAGAATGGCACTTACTTAAGCCAAGAACCACAGTCATCCCGGCGCAGGCCGGAGGAGTGGTGCAGGGATGCACCGTTTACGGACCTAAGGATGGCATCCAGACTGCTTAATGGTGGCGGTATTCCTGGATTCCGGCCTGCGCCGGAATGACGAAGATCCTGCAATTCGCCTTAAGTAAGTGCCATTACCCAACAGCCTCAGTTTATGACTGCGCAACCGCTCTTGGCCGGATCCTGAAAGGCCTGGCGTGCCGGAATGGTGTGCACGATATTGAGATAGTCCCAGGCGCCACTGGATTGCGCCGGCGTCTTCACCTGGGCCAGGTACATATCGTGAGCCATGCGGCCGTTGGCATACACCATCCCGCCCTTGGCAAAGACATCGTTGACGGGCATCGACCTGAGCGTCTCGGCGACAGCCCCCGCTTCGTCGGTACCCGCCTTCTCTATCGCCTTCAGGTAGCTGAGTACCGCCGAGTAGGTACCCACCTGAATCATGGTCGGTTTCTTGCCGGCCTTCTGCTCGAAACGGGCCGCCCAGGCACGGGTTTCGTCGTTGAGGTCCCAATACCAACCGGTGGTCATATAGAGCCCCTTGGCGGCCTTCAAACCAAGACTGTGGATGTCGGTAACGAACATCAGCAGGCCGGCCAGATTCTGTCCGCCCTCCACGATACCGAACTCTGCCGCCTGCTTGATGGCGTTGATGGTGTCCGAACCGGCGTTGGCAAGACCGACGATCTTGGCGCCCGACGCCTGCGCCTGAAGCAGGAAAGAGGCAAAGTCAGACGACGGGAACGGATGCCGGACCGCACCCACCACCGTACCGCCATTGGCTTTCACGATATCCGATACATCCCCCTCCAGGGCGTGGCCAAAGGCATAGTCCGCGGTGATGAAGAACCAGCTGTCGCCACCGTTCTTCACCACGGCGGTACCGGTGCCATTGGCCAATGAAAAGGTATCGTAGGCCCAGTGGAAGCCGCGCGGAGAACAGCTCTTACCGGTCAGTTGCGAGCTGGCCGCGCCAGTCGCCATGGTGACGCGGTTTTTCTCACGTCCCACCTCCTGTACCGCGAGTGCCACCGATGAGGTGACCAGGTCGGTGATCATATCGACACCCTCGGCATCGATCCACTCACGCGCCTTGGAGACGGCAATGTCGGCCTTATTCTGATGGTCGGCGGATACCACCTCGATCGGTTTACCGAGCACCGTGCCGCCGAAGTCCTGCACCGCCATCTCGGCGGCGATGACGGAGCCGGTACCGGACAGGTCCGCGTAGACGGCCGCCATATCGGTGAGCACGCCGATCTTTATCTTGTCGCCGGAGATCGCATCCGCGGTTGCCGGGCCGGAGGCGAGCGTCGCGACCAATGCACTGGCCAGTAGGGTGTGTTTAAACATGCTGGTGACTCCTCTCTCATAGATAGCGTTTTGTTATACGCCCAGGTATTCCTGGAGTAAGGCTTCCTTCTCGCGCAACTCGTTGCGCTGCACGACGGCGACTATCTTGCCGTCCTCCATGACATAGTTGCGGTCGGCGAGCGCCGAGGCGAAATGGAAGTTTTGCTCGACCAGCAGAATGGTGAAGCCGCGCGCTTTCAAGGTTTCGATGACGCGACCAATTTGCTGGACTATCACCGGGGCCAGGCCCTCGGTGGGTTCATCGAGCAGCAGCAGGCGGGCACCGGTACGCAGAATCCGCGCGATGGCGAGCATCTGCTGCTCCCCACCGGACAGGCGCGTCCCCTGGCGCGTGTGACGCCGCTCCTCAAGATTGGGGAAAAGCTGGTAAAGCTCAGCAATGGAAAGCCCGCCCTCCGCGATAACCGGCGGCAGATACAGATTCTCCTCCACCGTCAAGCTGGAAAAGATGCCACGCTCCTCCGGGCAGAGGGCGATACCGATGCGTGCGATCCGGTTGGACTTGAGTCCGATGGTCTCCTGCCCGCGGTAGCGGATCGACCCCTCGCGCTGGCTTACCATGCCGATGATCGATTTCAACGTGGTGGTCTTGCCGGCGCCATTACGACCCAACAGGGTCACCACTTCACCCTCGCACACGTCAAGCCCGACCCCGTGAAGGATATGCGATTCACCATAGAAGGCCTGCAGCCCCTGGATCTGGAGCACGGTGTCACCCCGGCTTGCATTGATCTCTGCCGAATCAGCCATGCGCGGTCCCCATATAGGCCTCGATCACCTGCGGATTACCCGAGACCTCGTCGTAGCTGCCTTCCGCCAGGACCTCGCCCCGCTGCAACACGGTGATCCAATGTGACAGGTTGGCAACGACGTCCAGGTTGTGTTCCACCATCAGGATGGTGCGGTTGGCAGCCACCTTGCGGATCAGATCGGCGATACGTCCGACATCTTCATGCCCCATGCCCTGGGTGGGTTCATCCAGCAACATCAGTTCCGGGTCGAGGGCCAGCGTGGTGGCGATCTCCAGTGCCCGCTTACGACCATAGGATAGTTCCACTGCCTGAAGATTGACGAACGACTCAAGCCCCACCTCGTCCAGCAATGCGTCGGCCTCCCGGTTAAGCCGGTTCAACTCCCTGGCGGGGCGCCAGAAATGCATATCCATCCCATGCTTGCGTTGCAAGGCAACGCGCACGTTCTCGCGTACAGTCAAGTGCGGAAATACCGAAGAGATCTGGAACGAGCGGACGATCCCGAGTCGGGCAATGGAATCCGCACGGCTGTGCGTGATATCGCGCCCCTTGTAGATGATCGCGCCGGCGGTCTCCTTGAGAAACCGGGTCAGCAGATTAAACACGGTGGTTTTACCGGCACCATTGGGACCAATCAGCGCATGAATGGTGCCTTTACGCACCTTCAGGTCCACTTGGTTGATGGCCACAAAACCCCGGAACTCCTTGGACAGTCCGACCGTTTCCAAGATGTACTCGCGCTGCTCGGCAGTATGAAAGAAAGTGGTCATGAATCCAGCTCTTATCTCTGTACCCGGTATGGCTGGTAACGATGTTGCGGCGCGGTTGTAAAACGAATATGTAATCCACAAAAAGGTTGTTGAGTATTTGTAAATTTTTATGAATTCACTTGCGCCTGAACCCAAAATGGAGTTCCCTTAGGCCTATGTAGCTAAGTGAGTCACGATACCCGAAATGACCAAGTCCAGTCCCGTCGGCGACCATCAAGTACACGCCCAGGCGCTCCCCTGGGAGCTGTCAGACAGACAGTGGGCGGCCATATTTCAAACCGCCGTGGAGCACATGGATGAGGGATTTACGATTTTTGATCGTGACCTGCACCTGCTGGCATGGAACGAGCGTTTTTTCACCCTCCTCGAATTCCCGATGCACCTGGCCCGGCGGGGCACACCGTTCGAAGCGTTCATGCTGTTCAACGCCGAACGGGGCGAGTACGGCCGGGGCGACCCGAAAAAGCTGGCTGCGGAACGTGTACGCCTGGCAAAAAATTTCGAGTCACACAACGTCATCCGGCGACGGCCAAGCGGGCAGGTGCTTGAGGTACGCGGCAACCCCATACCGGGCATCGGATTCGTCACCGTGTACAAGGATATCACCGAGCAGGCCCGTGCCGAGGAAGCGCTGAAGGAGAGCATCGACACCCTTGAGCTGCGTGTACGTGAACGGACCGCGGCACTGCATGAGGCCTTGGAAAACCTGCGCCAGAGCGAACAGTGGATTCGCCGTATCGCGGACGCCGTGCCCGCACTCATCGGCTACGTGGATGCGGGCAAGATTTATCGATTCTGTAATCGGGGATACCAGGAGTGGTTCGGCCAAAGCCCCGAGCAAGTCGTTGGCAAACCGGTATGGGAAGTCCTGGGTGGTGAACTGTATCCGGGTCACCAGCGGGATCTGGACGAAGCGTTGTCCGGTATCACGAAATCAGCCGAGTTCTCATTGAAGTTACAGGATGGCCGCACCATCGATTGCCTCGTCAACTACATTCCCCACCAGGCGCCGGACGGCGAGACGCTAGGCTACTTTATCCTCAGCCAGGACATCACCGAGCTGAAACGGACCGAGACCCTCCTTCGACAGGCACAGAAAATGGATGCCGTGGGACAATTGACAGGCGGCATCGCGCATGACTTCAATAATCTGCTGACCATTATCGTCGGCAACCTGGCGCTGATCAACGATGCCGAGGAGAGCAACCAGGACATCGACCCAATGATTGCCCCGGCCCTGGATGCAGCACGCCGGGGCGCGGCACTGGTCAACCGGCTACTGGCATTTTCACGTAAAAAGGTGTTGCGGGCCATGGTGTATGATCCGCAACAGACCATTCTCGGCATGAGCGAGCTGTTGCACCGTACCCTGGGGAGCACAATCGAAGTGGCGGTGCGCATTAGCGGTGAACAGTGGAATGTTCACACTGATCCGAGCGAACTTGAAAGTGCCGTATTGAATCTGGTGATTAACAGTCGTGATGCCATGCCCAGCTGCGGAAAACTGGTGATCGATGTGGGGGGAAGAACGGTGCTACCGGGTGATCCCGTTGTGCAGCAGCATGTCGAGCCCGGCGACTATGTCGTCGTCTCGGTCAGGGATAACGGCGGCGGCATGCCCAAGGAGATCCTGGAGCGGGTCTTCGAGCCATTTTTTACCACCAAACAACAGGGCCGTGGTACCGGCCTGGGCCTGAGCATGGTCTATGGTTTTGTGCGCCGCTCCAGCGGATATGTCACCATCGAGAGCGAACCGAAAAAAGGCACCCAGGTGAGTTTCTATTTGCCACGCCACACAGGCGACGAAGCGGTATCCGTGATTCAACAACCGGACAGATACAGCATGCCGCACGGCAGTGAGCAGATCCTGCTGGTGGAGGATGAAACGGCGGTAAGAAACTTTACCGCGAAGGTATTAGGTAAACTGGGATACCGTGTCTCCGAGGCGTGCGACGGCATCCGTGCCCTGTCCTTGATCAAGGAGGGTCTGTCGTTTGACCTGCTGTTGAGCGATATCGAGATGCCCGGTGGTATCAGCGGCATCGATCTGGTTCGCTCGGCCATTCGCCATGCGCCACACATGAAATATCTTCTCATGTCCGGTTATCCCGACAAGGTCTTTGTCAATGATAGTTTTCCCTTGCGAAACAGCGACCTGTTGTGCAAACCCTTTGAGCATACGGAACTGGCGGAACGGGTTCGTCAGGCACTGGACAACCCGGCAAATCCGGACACTGGACACGGATCATGAAAGAGACACAGAACGTACTGGTGGTCGATGATGAGCCTGAGGTATGCAATCTGGTCGCACGTTGCCTCCAACCGGGTGGCTATGAGGTGGAGACGGCCTACTGTGGTGCCGAGATGCAGCAGCGGATTAGCGACAAGCTCTATGACCTGATTGTGCTCGACCTCAACCTCCAGGGCGAAGATGGCTTGATGTACCTCCGCAATCTGCGGCAAGAGATGGATATTCCCGTCATCATCCTGACCGCACGCGGTGAACCGGTAGACCGTATTGTCGGCCTGGAACTGGGTGCGGATGATTACCTCCCCAAGCCCTTCGAGCCCAGGGAACTGCTGGCGCGGGTGCGTACCGTATTGCGCCGCGTCAAGCCGGAAAGTGAAAACGTCACGCTCTCCAACAAACGGCAGCTGCATTTTGCCGGTTGGATATTGGACCTCCATACCCGACAGCTCAAAACGGAGGCCGGCCAACCCGTGGAACTGACCACCGCGCAATACGATGTACTGGTCACCCTGGCCACCCATCCCAACCGGGTATTAACCCGTGATCAGATCCTCGATTTCGCCCGTGACCGTGAAGGTACTCCCTTCGACCGCAGCATTGATGTACACATCGGTCACCTGCGCCAGAAGATTGAGCACGACCGACGCCACCCCGAAATAATAAAAACGGTACACGGCGCCGGCTACATGTTTGCCGCCAAGGTGGCGACACAGTAACGGAATAGTGGCCCTTTACGTAACTACTCACGGGGTGATAGGCCAACAAGACAGGCCAATCACTTACAGACCGGGTGAGTAGTTACCCATTTACAACCTTTTACAAACATTTAAATAAACAAATCCGCCGCCACGAATTCTCTTTAATATCCGCATTCATAGTCACCCGTACATACCTCCATTGGCGTGCGATCGAGGAGTCACGACTATGAGCAACATCCTCCCTTCAACAACCCGGTTTGACGCGGGGCTGACAGCCAACCCCGCCAACTTCGTTTCGCTCAGTCCGCTGACTTTCATCGAACGATCGGCCGCGGTGTTTCCTGACCGCATCGCGGTGGTACATGGAGAAACCAGGCGAAGTTGGGCGAAAACCTTCACTCGCTGCCGACAACTCGCTTCCGCGCTACGGAAGCGCGGCGTCCAAAAAGGCGACACCGTGGCGGTGATCGCCGCCAATACGCCGGAAATGTTTGAGATGCACTTCGGCGTGCCCGCCGCGGGTGCGGTATTGAACAGTATCAATACCCGCCTCGATGCGGATGCCATCGGCTTTATTCTCATGCATGGCGAAGCCAGGGTCGTCGTCACCGATCGCGAGTTCTCATCTGTGGTCAAACAAGCCGTGCAGGCACTTGACCAGCGCCCGCTGGTAGTGGACATAGACGACCCCGGCTATGCAGGGGGAGAACTCATTGGCGAACTCGATTACGAAGCCCTGATCGCCGAGGGCGACGCCGATTTCCCCTGGGACAACCCGCCGGACGAGTGGGATGCCATCTGTCTCAACTACACCTCGGGCACCACGGGCAATCCCAAGGGGGTCGTATATCACCACCGTGGCGCCTATCTCAATGCGGTTTCGAATGCGCTGGCCTGGAATATGCCCCAGCATCCGGTCTACCTGTGGACGCTACCGATGTTTCACTGCAATGGCTGGTGTTTTCCGTGGACGGTGGCGCTGCTGTCAGGGACCAACATCTGTCTGCGCCAGGTGCGTGTGGAGCCGATCTTCGCCGCGATCAAGCAAGAGAAGGTGGATCACTTCTGTGGCGCGCCGATCGTGTTGAACACCTTGAACAATGCACCGGATAAACTGAAACAGGGCATAAAGCACAAGGTCAAGGTGATGACGGCCGGTGCCGCCCCACCCTCCGCGGTGATCGAGGAGATGGAGCGACTGGGCATCGAGGTCACCCATGTCTATGGTTTGACCGAGGTCTATGGACCGACGGTGGTCTGCGCCTGGAAAGACGATTGGAATGATCTCCCGGCAGCGGAAAAGGCGGTGCTCAAGGCGCGCCAGGGTGTACGCTATCACATGCTTGAAGGGCTGATGGTGGCCGACCCGGATACGCTGGTACCGGTTCCGCGTGACGCCAAAACCCTGGGCGAGGTCATGCTGCGTGGCAACAACGTGATGAAGGGCTATCTGAAAAATCCGCAGGCCACGGCCCAGAGTTTTGCCGGCGGCTGGTTTCATACCGGTGACCTGGCGGTCTGGCACGCCGATGGCTATGTCGAGATCAAAGACCGCTCCAAGGACATTATCATCTCCGGTGGTGAGAATATCTCCAGCCTGGAGGTCGAGGAGACCCTCTACCGCCATCCGGCCATCATGGAGGCTGCGGTGGTCGCCCGCCCGGATACCCAGTGGGGCGAGACTCCGTGTGCTTTCGTGGCGCTAAAAGAGGGCATCGAAGCGACCGCGGAGGAGATTGTCGCGTTCTGTCGGGCGCGCATGGCCCATTTCAAGGCGCCCAAAACCGTGGTATTCGGTCCGCTACCGAAAACATCCACCGGGAAAATAAAGAAGTTCGTATTGAGAGCGCAGGCGAAGGCGTTATGATCGGCAGGCTCGCCATCTTCGTCATTCAATACCCCGCCTCTTTTTGGTGGCGAACGGCCAAGATAGCGACCGTCTCACCTTCGATGCGATACAGGACAACGTAGCCACTGTTTCCGAAGTCGATCAGCCATTCCCGATATTCCGCGTCCATCTCCTCTACGGGACGACCGAGGTGTGGCTGATGGGCCAGAACCTTGACCCCCGTGCGAATCGCCTTCACGCCCCGCTGTGCGGCGTCAGCATCTTTCGGTGCAAGAAAACGGTAGAGTCTTTGAACGTCAGCCAGCGCCGGCGGTGTCCAGATCAGACCCGACACTCAGGCAGCTCCGCATCCTCGCCGGCTTCAAGTTTCGCCAGCCAGGCATCGGCTTCCTCAAGCGTCAGGTGCAGGCCCGTCCGCTGATACCCTTCCCATGCGCGCAGCGCATCCTGCCTGAACTCCTCGCGTTTTTCCTCGCGCTCGACGTACTGCGCGATGGCCTCGCGCATGATCCAGTGCGAAGTGCGGCGGCGCGCTTCGGCCAGGTGCTGTACACGCCCTTTCAGCTCATCGTCGAGCTTGATGGATGTTGCCGTTGCCATAACGAAGCCTCCTCAGCAAAAGGTAATACCTAACGCTACTTTAGCTATTTCCTGTCCTGCTGTCTATCTGTCTATCGTCGGCCACCCTGCCATTATCTTGGACGAATTGGGGTTCGCAGGCTTACCCCAACGCGCTGTATCTTGGTGCTTGTGCCAATAGGAAATTCCAGTAATATATCTACCTATCTAGATATAGAGGCAGATAGATATGGATCCCACCCAACTCTTCAAGGCGCTGTCGGACCCCACCCGCCTGCGTTGCCTGTCGCTGCTTGCCGAAAGCGATGAGCTTTGCGTCTGCGAGCTGACCCAGGCGTTGGATCTGCCACAGCCCAAGATCTCCCACCACCTCGGCGCCCTGCGCAAGGCGGGGCTGGTGCTGGACCGCAAGGAGGGGCTGTGGATCCATTACCGGATCAACCCCGGTCTGCCGACCTGGGCCAGGGATGTGATAGGCACCACCGCGGCGGGCATCCGTGACCAGGAGCCTTTCGCCGGGGACAGCGCCACGCTGCATGCAGCGACCCGGCGCGCCGTCGAACTCTGCGCCAGCTGACACCCGCAGCCCCAACATCCGACCACAAGGATCCCCCATGTCCAGCCATTGTGCCAGTCAACATGAAGGTGCCGCGAAACAGCAGAGCGGCGCCCGCATGAATTTTTTTGAGCGTTACCTGACCCTCTGGGTCTTTCTCTGCATCATTGCCGGCATCCTGCTGGGCCATCTGCTCCCCGCCCCGTTTCAGCTGCTGGGCCGGATGGAGATCGCCCAGGTCAATATTCCGGTGGCGATCCTGATCTGGCTGATGATCATTCCGATGCTGCTGAAGATCGACTTCGGCGCCCTGCAGCAGGTCAGGGAGCACTGGCGCGGGGTCGGCGTTACCCTGTTCGTCAACTGGGCGGTCAAGCCCTTCTCCATGGCCCTACTGGCCTGGATTTTTATCCGCGGCCTGTTTGCCGACTGGTTGCCGGCCGACCAGATCGACAGCTACATCGCCGGGCTGATCCTGCTGGCCGCCGCCCCCTGCACCGCCATGGTCTTCGTCTGGAGCAACCTGTCGAACGGCGAACCCCACTTCACCCTGACCCAGGTGGCACTCAACGACACCATCATGATCTTCGCCTTTGCCCCCATCGTCGGGCTATTGCTGGGACTCTCCGCCATCAGCGTGCCCTGGGACACCCTGTTTCTCTCGGTGGTGCTGTACATCCTGATCCCGGTGGCGATTGCCCAGCTGTGGCGCCGGCTGTTGCTGCACAGCGGCGGGCCGGCGGCGCTGCAACGCACCCTGGAGCGGCTTGGCCCGCTCTCCCTGATGGCCCTGCTGATTACCCTGGTACTGCTGTTCGGCTTCCAGGGCGAGCAGATCCTGGCGCAGCCGACGATCATCGCCCTGCTGGCGGTGCCGATCCTGATCCAGGTCTACTTCAACTCCGGCCTCTCCTATCTGCTGAATCGCCACTTCGGCGTCGCCCACTGCGTGGCGGCACCCTCGGCCCTGATCGGCGCCAGCAACTTCTTCGAACTGGCGGTGGCCACCGCCATCGTGCTGTTCGGTTTCGAGTCCGGCGCCGCACTGGCCACCGTGGTCGGCGTGTTGATCGAGGTGCCGGTCATGCTCTCGGTCGTCAAGATCGTCAATAACACCAAAGGCTGGTATGAATCGGCCATAAAATCACCTGGAGTATAACCATGAATTTCATCAACAAGGGGCTTGCCGCCCTACTGTTCCTGCTGCCTGCCCTCGGCTGGGCCGCCCCCGCCTTTCTGGTCGATTCGGAGTGGCTCGCGGAGCGCATCGACGAGGAGAACCTGATCGTGCTGGAGGCGCGCTACTATCCGCACCGCCA
Organism: Sedimenticola hydrogenitrophicus; assembly: GCF_029017505.1. Lineage (GTDB taxonomy): Bacteria > Pseudomonadota > Gammaproteobacteria > Chromatiales > Chromatiaceae > Sedimenticola > Sedimenticola hydrogenitrophicus_A. The sequence goes on along the minus strand of NZ_JAQGEI010000042.1, from coordinate 5,952 downwards.
CTACACGGTCGGCCATATTCCGGGCGCGGTGCAGGTGCAGCGCTTCAGGGACCTGGGGGATAACCAGGCCGCGCCGCTGATGCGCTTCCCCTCGCGGGAGGCGTTCCAGGCGACCCTGCGCCGCTGGGGGGTCCACGACGACTCCACCCTGGTGCTCTATGACGACTCGAACACCGCCCTGGTGTCGCGTATCCACTATCTGCTGGAGCTCTACGGCTTCGACATGGCGCAGGTGAAGATCCTCAACGGCAGCACCGTGGAGTGGAGTGCCTTCGAAGAGATGAGCAAGGAGCCGACTCCGCAAAGGACGCCGGGGACAGTGACCCTGAAAGAGGCCAACCCGGCACTGTTCGTCGAATGGACCGATGTCTATGACGACGTGCTGTCGCGGCGCGATCCCGACGTGGTGCTGCTGGATGCACGGCCCCGCGACATGTACACCGGCAAGGTGATCCAGCACGCCATCCAGGGCGGCCATATCCCCGGCGCCGTCAACGTGGTGAGCCTGGAGGGGACCAGCGGCCAGAAGTGGAAATCCGATGAGGAGCTGGCGGCACTGTACCGGGATATCCCGAAGGATAAGACCGTCTACGCCTACTGCCACGATGGCTTCCGCATGAGCCTGGCCTATCTGCAGCTGAAATATCTCGGTTATAAGGATGTGCGACTCTATAACGGCGGCTGGTCCCACTGGGGCAACGAGCTGACCCTGCCGGTGGTGCAGGGCGAGGCGCCCTACAGCGGTGATTACGAGCTGTGATCCGCCACAGCCCGTAGGTTGGGGTGAGGAGCGAACCCCAACTACAAACTTGAACATAACAGATGTAGGGTGGATAAGCCGGTAGGCGCATCCACCAATGCCATGGTGGATGCGCTGTCGCTTATCCACCCTACGGCTCAGTACGTACTCTAACTCAACGAGGCATTAAACAGTCATGACCATCAGGGTAGGCATCAACGGTTTCGGCCGCATGGGTCGGCTGGGCCTGCGCGCCGGCTGGCAGCGGCCAGACTTCGACTTCGTCCGCATCAACGAGACCGCTACGGACGCCACCGGATCGGCCCATCTGCTGCAGTTCGATTCGGTACACGGTACCTGGGACCGGGTGGCGAATGCCCGGGACGGACGCATCGTGATCGATGACCAAGCGCTGGCCTACAGCAGCCATGCGACGATTGCCGACGGTGACTGGTCCGGTTGCGACATCGTCATCGAAGTGACCGGCAAGCACCACAAGAAGCCGGAGACCCTGCAGCACTACTTCGATCAGGGGGTCAAGAAGGTGATCGTGGCCGCACCCACAGAGGGTGCACTGGACATCGTCTACGGCATCAACGACGACCGCTACGACCCCGATATCCACCACCTGCTGACCGCCGCCTCCTGCACCACCAACTGCCTGGCGCCGGTGGTCAAGGTGATGCACGAACAGGTCGGCATCGTGCACGGCTGCATGACCACCATCCACGACATCACCAACACCCAGACCATTATCGACAAAGGCCACAAGGACCTGCGCCGGGCGCGCGCCTGCGGCCAGTCGCTGATCCCCACCTCCACCGGTTCGGCCCGGGCGATCACCAAGATCTTCCCGGAACTGACCGGCAAACTCAACGGCCTGGCGGTGCGGGTGCCGCTGCTCAACGCCTCGCTCACCGATTTTGTATTCGAGGCGGCGCGCCCGGTGACAGTGGAGGAGATCAACGGCTACTTCAAGGCGGCGGCCGAGGGCGAACTCAAGGGCATTCTCGGTTACGAAGAGCGTCCCCTGGTCTCGGTGGACTATCTCAACGATCCCCGCTCGTCGATCGTCGACGCCCTCTCCACCATGGTGATCGACGACACCCAGGTGAAGATCTACGCCTGGTATGACAACGAGTGGGGCTATGTGAACCGGCTGATCGATTTGCTCCAGAAAGTGGTGCGTTCGGGAGGCCTGTGAGATGAACGACACGGATGACCTGGGCAAGGCGGCCGCCGCGGGGTTTGAGGCGGGACTCTATTGCGCTGAAAGCGTACTGCAGAGCGTTGCCGATCACTACGGATTCGATTCCCCGCTTATCCCGCGTATTGCCACCGGGTTTTGCAGCGGCATGGCACGTACCGGCGGGACTTGCGGGGCGGTCAGTGGGGCCATACTGGCGATTAACCTGATGTCCGGACGCGACGGGGCGGAACAATCTGTCGAACCGAACTATGCCTCCATTCGCCAACTGGTGGAGGGATTTCGGGAACGTTTCGGCAGCACGATGTGCGGTGAACTGCTGGGGTGCGACCTGGGGAAACCGGAGGGCCAGGAGCATTTTACCAAAAACGAACTCTGGCACCGATGCCGGGACTTCACCAGCGGAGCCGCTGACATGACAGCGGACATATTGAGTCCGCGATGATGGATGATGTGAGCTCGTTACGCAATTACCTCGTGGTTACGGGGGGTTACTGGGCCTTCACCATCACCGATGGCGCCATCCGCATGCTGGTGGTGCTCTATTTCCACCTGCTCGGCTATTCGCCGTTCGAGGTGGCGATGCTGTTCCTGTTCTACGAGTTCTTCGGCATCGTCACCAACCTGGTGGGCGGCTGGCTGGGGGCACGCATCGGCCTCAACCTCACCATGCACATCGGCATGGGGCTGCAGGTGCTGGCACTGCTGGCGCTCACGCTACCGGATGCCTGGCTCTCGGTCCCCTACGTGATGGCGGCGCAGGCGCTCTCCGGCATCGCCAAGGATCTCAACAAGATGTCGGCCAAGGCCTCGGTCAAGTTCATGAGCGGCGGTGGCGAGGGCAAGCTGTTCAAATGGGTGGCGATACTGACCGGGTCGAAGAACGCCCTCAAGGGGGCTGGCTTCTTTATCGGCGCCGCGCTACTGGAGTCGGTCGGTTTTCGCGGTGCCCTGGCCTTGCTGGCCGGAATGCTGGTGATCGTCCTGATCGCCACCGCCCTGCTGCTGCCGTCCGCTGTCGGCAAGATGAAGACCAAGCCCAAATTCACCCAGGTATTCTCCAAGGTCCCGGCCATCAACCGGCTGGCGGCGGCACGCTTTTTCCTGTTCGGCTCGCGCGATGTCTGGTTCGTGGTCGGCCTACCGGTGTTTCTCTACGAAGTGTTGGGCTGGTCGTTCAGCCAGGTGGGCGGTTTTCTCGCCCTCTGGGTGATCGGTTACGGCCTGGTGCAGGCCAACGCCCCGCGACTGCTCCGCCTATTTCAATGGGGTCAGACTCGACTGATAGATCAATCGAGTCTGACCCCATTGAAAACGGATGGCGACACGGCGCGGCTCTGGGCCTTTGTTCTGCTGCTGTTCCCGGCGGGTATCGCCCTCGGCCTGCAACAGGGCTGGCCGGCGCAGTGGGTATTGATTATCGGGTTGATCCTGTTCGGCATCGTCTTCGCCATCAACTCGGCCGTGCACTCCTACCTGATCCTCGCCTACTCGGATCACGAACGGGTCTCCATGAACGTCGGCTTCTACTACATGGCCAACGCCGGCGGCCGCCTCGCGGGCACGGTGCTCTCCGGCTGGGCCTATCAGACCCAGGGGCTGGAAGGCTGTCTCTGGTGGTCGGCGGCGTTCGTGCTGATGACCGGCCTGTTCTCCTTCGGCCTGCCCCAGATCGATGAAAACCGACAACAGCTCGAGGACCAGAAAGGATGAGACGGGAACAAGTCCGCCGCAACATCCAGTCGGCGTATGCCGGGATGGAGTTTGAATGAACTGTATCATTACCGCCTGGGCCAACCATGAGAGCGAACTACGGAACTATCTGCGCCGGCAGATGCACGACACCGCCCTCGCCGAGGATCTGCTGCAGGAGACCTTCCTCAAGGCGCTTGCCGAAGGCAGCCGCTTCTGCCAGCTGGAGAACAGCCGCGCCTGGCTGTTCCGGGTGGCAAAAAACCGCCTGATCGACTACCGCCGGACACACAAGCGACTCGTCGAGATTCCCGATGACCTGGCCGAACCGCCACCCGCCGAACCGCCCGTGGTGGATGACCTGACGCAATGCCTGCCCCGGGTACTCAAGGAGCTGTCAGCACAGGACAGCGAGGTGATCACCCTGTGCGATATCGAGGGTATAACCCAGGCCGAATACGCCACCCTGAAGGGACTCACCCCCGCCGGCGCCAAGTCGCGTATCCAGCGGGCCCGCAAGCGCCTTAAGCAGCAGCTCAAACAGGCATGCCAGGTGCGCTATGACGAGTCCGGTAAGGTGTGCGGTTTTACCCCACGCCCTTCTAAAGTGTGAAGTTTGAAAAGAGGGCTCCTTCAAACTTCACACTTCTCAACTGCATCCTTTTGTCCGGTCATTCGTCTTCATAGGTGAACCATCCCTTGCGGGAGCAACCTGACTGGAAACGCCGTAGATGACCGACACCTCGACAGAGACCCTTCACGCCACCCCCAACCCCGGCACCTCCGCCTGGCTGATCGGTTTGGCGGTGGCGGTTCCGCTGTGGTTCCTGGCCTATTTCCACCTCACCGACTTCGCAGATGCAGTCCTCTCCCTGACCGGTTTTGACCGCGGCAACCAACTGGGCGAGGCGATCCACTTCTTCTCCTACGACACCCCCAAGGTGCTGCTGTTGTTGATCGGTATCGTCTTCTTCATGGGCATTATCCAGACCTTTTTCGCCCCGGAGCGCACCCGCGCCCTGCTGGCCGGCAAACGCCTGGGGGTGGGCAACACCCTGGCGGCGCTGCTCGGCATCGTCACCCCCTTCTGCTCCTGCTCGGCGGTACCGCTGTTCATCGGCTTTCTCTCCGCCGGGGTGCCGCTGGGCATCACCTTCTCGTTCCTGATCTCGGCGCCGATGGTCAACGAGATCGCCCTCGCCCTGCTGCTGGGCCTGTTCGGCTGGCAGGTGGCGGCGCTCTACCTGGGACTCGGGCTGGCGGTGGCCATCCTGGCCGGACTGCTGATCGGCAAGCTGGGGATGGAGCGGCACCTGCAGGATTGGGTGCGCGAAATCCACGCCGGCGGCGGCCTACCGACCGATGGCGCCGAACTGAACTGGCCTACCCGCTTCCTGGCCGGCTGGCACCATGTAAGGGAGATCGTCGGCAAGGTCTGGCCCTATATCCTGATCGGCATCGCGGTGGGCGCCGCCATCCACGGTTTCGTGCCCGAGGATTTCATGGCCTCGTTCATGGGCAAGGAGGCCTGGTGGTCGGTGCCCGCCGCGGTGGTGATGGGTGTACCGATGTACACCAATGCCGCCGGCATCATTCCGGTGGTGGAGGCGCTGATCGGCAAGGGGGCGGCGCTCGGCACCACCCTGGCCTTCATGATGAGCGTTATCGCCCTGTCACTGCCGGAGATACTGATCCTGCGCAAGGTGCTCAAGCTGCCGTTGATCGCCACCTTCGTCGGCGTGGTCGCCAGTGGCATCCTGGTGGTCGGCTTCCTGTTCAATCTGCTGATCTGAGAGCCAATCAATAGGGGTCGGAGTCAAACCGGATCAATGCCGTGGCCAAATCCCGCTAAATTGAACCCGGTTTGACTCCGACCCCAACGAAATTACAACGACATTATTCTTTAAATTTTTGTTTAGGAGAAACCCAATGAAGACAATCAAAGTACTCGGTACCGGCTGCGCCAGCTGCAAGACCACCCTCAAACTGATCCAGGAGGCGGCGCAAGCCAAGGGGGTTGAAGTTAAGCTGGAGAAAGTGGAAGAGCTGAGCGAAATCATGCGGTACGGCGTCATGAGCACGCCCGGCGTGGTGCTGGATGGCCAGGTGGTGCATGCCGGCGGTATCCCGTCCAAAGAGAAGATCGACGGCTGGCTCAGCGGCAGCAGCAACGGTGGCGGTTGCTGTGGCGGCAACATCGCAACCAGCAAGTGTTGTGAGTAACCTGAATCAACCAGGGCTTTCAATGGGGTCAGACTCGATTAACCTACTCAAGCCAATGCGTTTCCAGCGCGGTCACTGATCAATCGAGTCC
>NZ_JAQGEI010000041.1 GCF_029017505.1 Sedimenticola hydrogenitrophicus | reverse complement strand
AGACCGGGCAACCACAGGGGGTTGCCCCTACGGGTATCCGCGCCTTGATACAAATCTGCCAGGGAGGCATGAACAGATGGATATGACAAAACCCGCCGCCCCATCCTTGTACCCAACCCGCAATTGCGTAGGGGCAGGTCCCCGTGCCTGCCCGGGATCGGGCAACCACGGGGGGTTGCCCCTACGGGTATCCGCACCTTGATACAAATCTGCCAGGGAGGCATGAATAGATGGATATGACAAAACCGAATAGTCCCAAACCCCATCGCCGGTCGCTCCGTCTGCGGGGATACGATTATTCCCAGGCCGGCGCATATTTCGTCACCATTTGCACCCGGGATCGTCTATGCCTGTTTGGCGAGATTGTGGATGGGGTAATGCATTTGAACAGCGCCGGCGAAATGATCCAATCCATCTGGAACGAAATACCGCTCTATTACCCCGGCACCGAGGTCGATAAATGGGTCATCATGCCAAACCATATGCACGGCATTCTGGGTCTCGTAGGGGCAGGCCCCCGTGCCTGCCCGGATCGGGCACCGTCACACGGATCACGGCAACGGTCTGGCCCGGCGAGATTGTCACTTCCCGACCTGGTTCATCGATTCAAAAGCCTGGCAACGAAAAGATACATAGACGGCGTCAAACAATCCGGCTGGCCGCCGTTCCCGGGCCAGTTGTGGCAACGCAATTATTGGGAACGCATCATCCGCGACGAGGCGGAATTGGACCTGACGCGGGAGTATATCCGGAACAACCCGGCACAATGGGAGCTGGATCAGTTATACGTGGGTATTAAAGGGCAACCACGGGGGGTTGCCCCTACGGATCCTGCACCTTGAAACAAATCCGCCAGGGAGGCACGGACAGATGGCTATGACAAGACCCACCGCCCCATCCTTGCACCCAACCCACAAGTGCGTAGGGGCAGGCCCCTGTGCCTGCCCGGGACAGGGCAACCCCTTGATATTATCGGAGGGGTGCACCCCTGTGGCCGCCCTTGAGCAAGGCTACTAAAACCAGAAGACAGGAAAACAGCACCACCGCCCAGTTGCCGACCCGCACATAGGGGGTGGCGCCCTGCATGGGGATGATCTCGCCGCTCAGCACGTGCTGCTGGAAGGCCGGGGAGAATCCCTGCACCTTGCCCTTCGGATCGATCAGGGCGGAGATCCCGGTATTGGTGGAGCGCAGCAGGTAGCGCCCGCTCTCCAGCGCGCGCATGCGGGCCATCTCCAGGTGTTGGCGTGGCGCCAGGGAGTCGCCGAACCAGGCGTCGTTGCTGGCATTGACCAGGAACGCCGCCTGCGGCAGCGCCTCGATCACCTCCTCGCCGAAGGCGTCCTCGTAGCAGATCGAGATCCCGGCGTAGTAGCCGGCCAGGCGCAGCAGCGGGCGCGGTGAATCGCCGGGGGTAAAATCGGACATGGGGATCTGCAGCCACTCGACCAGCGGCCGCAGCCAGCGCTTCAGCGGCATGAACTCGCCGAACGGCACCAGGTGGCGCTTGGCGTAGCTGCCGCGCTGTTGATCCGGGTCCTGGCCCAGGCTCAGCATGGCGTTGTAGTAGGCACCCGTCTCGCCGTCCCACTGGGGTATGCCGATCAGCAGTTCACTGCGGTTGGCCAGCGCCTCCGCCGCCAGGGGCTGCAGCAGCGTCTCTTCCACCTGGTGGGCAAACGCCGGCACCGCCGTCTCCGGCCAGATGATCAGGTCGCTCTGCCACTGCTCGCGGGTCAGCCCGGTATAGAGCGCCAGGGTTGGCCGCAGCGAGTCGCGCTGCCACTTCGCCTCCTGGGCGATATTGCCCTGGATCATACTCACCTGGAGGGGCTCGCCCGCCGGCTCGGTCCACTGCACCTGATGGAGCAGCGCGCCACCGCCCCACAGCAATACCAGGCCGCCGGCCAGCCAGCCACGCCCGCCCAGCCAGCGACGCCCGCCCACCCCGGGCCGCAGCAGGCGGAACAGCAGCGCCACGCTCAGCAGCAGCAACCAACTGACGCCGTAGACCCCGAACAGCGGGGCATAGCCGCCCAGGGGCGAGTCGATCTGTGAGTAGCCGAGCACCAGCCAGGGGAAGCCGGTTAGGATCCAGCCACGCAGCCACTCCCCCAGTACCCAGAGCGAGGGGATCGTCAGCAGCAGGGACCAGTCCCCGCCGCCGCGTCGCCACAGCCGCGCCGTCAGCCAGCCCACCAGCCCGTAATAGAGCGCCAGCGCCAGCACGAACAGCAGGGTCAGGGCGATCGCCGCGGCCGTCCCCAGGTTGCCGAACTGATCGATACTGATGTGCAGCCAGAACACGCCGAAGCCGAGCAGCCCGAGGCCATAGGCCCAGCCGCTCTGGAAACCGGACCGCGGCGAGGCATCGCGCCACAGCCAGAGCAGCAGCAGCGGCCCCGCCAGGGCCAAGGGGTAGAGGGAGAAGGGGGCGAAGCCGAGCACCGACAGGGCACCCGCGGCAAAGGCGGCCGGAAGCCGCCACGGGACACTTCGCGCCAGGCGGTTGCTCGGGCTAACGGGCATGGCAGCTAAAGGAGATCAGGGCGACCACCATATCGATCCCCCAGAAGTCGCCGTGCTTAATGAGCACTGTCCAGTTGTTGCGGCAGCAGGCGAATGTTCAGCAGATGGATGCGCCGGCTGTCGGCGCGCAGTACCTCGAAGCGGAAGCGGTCGATCTCGGCCACCTCGCCGCGTTTCGGCAGGTGCCCCAGGGACTGGGTGACCAGGCCGGCGATGGTGTCGAACTCCTCGTCCGGGAATTGGCTGTCGAAGTAGTCGTTGAACTCGTCGATGGAGGTGCCGGCCTTGGCGGTGTACTCGGTCTCGCTGCGCTTGAGGATGGTGGTCCCCTCATCGAAGTCGTGTTCGTCCTCGATCTCGCCGACGATCTGCTCCAGCACATCCTCGATGGTCACCAGGCCGTCGGCGGCGCCGTACTCGTCCACCACGATGGCCATGTGGCTGCGGCTGGCGCGGAACTCGTTGAGCAGCACGTTGAGCCGCTTGCTGGCCGGCACGAAGACCGCCGCCCGCAGTACGTCGCGAATATCGAAGCGGCGCTTGTGCTCGCCGAAGTAGACCAGCAGGTCCTTGGCCAGCAGGATGCCCTCCACTTCGCCCTTGTCATCACCGATGACCGGGAAGCGCGAGTGGGCGGAGTCGATGACGATGGGGAGGATCGCCTCCAGCGGAGCGTCGCGCTCGATCACCACCATGTGGGCACGCGGGATCATGATATCCCGGACCCGCAGTTCGGAGACCTGCAGCACCCCCTCCATCATGGAGAGCGCTTCGGTATCCAGCAGGGCGCGGCGCTTCGCGTCCCTGAGCAGTTGAATCAGTTGTTCCCGGTTTTCCGGTTCGTTGCCGAAGGCCTGTAACATCTTTTTCAGCCAGGACCTGGACATCGAACCGCTGGTAGTGCCGTCGCTACTCATAGTTCCCTTTCGATTTGGTATGGATCGGAATATCCCAGGGATTCCAGGATCTCCACTTCGAGGCCCTCCATCGTTTCGGCCTCCGGGTCATTAATATGATCAAATCCCAGCAAATGCAACACCCCGTGCACCAGCAGGTGTGCCCAGTGCGCCTCCAGTGGCTTGCCCTGCTCGGCCGCCTCTTCCGCCACCAGCGGGGCACAGATCACCAGGTCGCCCAGCAGATCATTGGCCACCACCGCCGGCGCCTCGAACGGAAACGACAGCACGTTGGTGGGGCTGTCCTTGCCGCGGTACTCCCGATTCAGTTGCCGGCTCTCCTCGCGGTCGACGATGCGCACCACCAGTTCCGCGCGCTCCAGGCGCCCGTGCAGCGCCGCCTCGGCCCAGGCCTGAAACTGCATCGGCCCCGGTATGCCGTCACCCTCCACCACCCGCTGGATCTCCAACAACAGGTTCACAGCTTATCCTTGTTTCTATCAAAATTGTCGTAGGCGCCCACCACCTTCTGTACCAGGGGGTGGCGCACCACATCGCGTGCGTTGAAGAAGGTGAAGCTGATCCCCTCCACATCCTTCAGCACCTCGATCGCCTGGCGCAGCCCGGAGACATGCCCCCGGGGCAGGTCCACCTGGGTCACGTCGCCGGTGATCATGGCGGTCGAGCCGAAGCCGATGCGGGTGAGGAACATCTTCATCTGCTCGGGGGTGGTGTTCTGCGCCTCGTCGAGGATGATGAAGGCGTCGTTCAGGGTGCGCCCGCGCATGTAGGCCAGCGGGGCCACCTCGATCACGTTGCGCTCGATCAGCTTGGCCACCCGCTCGAATCCGAGCATCTCGTAGAGGGCGTCATACAGCGGGCGCAGGTAGGGGTCGATCTTCTGCGACAGGTCGCCCGGCAGAAAGCCGAGCCGCTCGCCCGCCTCCACCGCCGGGCGCACCAGCAGGATGCGCCGTACCTGGTCGCGCTCCAGGGCATCCACCGCGCAGGCCACCGCCAGGTAGGTCTTACCGGTACCGGCCGGGCCGATGCCGAAGTTGAGGTCATGGATCACCGCCTTGTGCAGGTACTCCTGCTGATTGACGCCGCGCGGGCGGATCATGCCGCGCCGGGTCTTGATCACCACCTCGGGGACACTGCTCTTGGCCAGGTCATTGAGCAGGGCATCGATGCCCGACTCCTGCAGGTAAAGATGCACCGCCTCCGGGGTCAGCACCTCATGGCGAGCCTGACTGTAAAGGGCTTGCAGCACCTCGCCGGCGGCGGCGATCGCCTCCGGCTCGCCCAGCAGCTTGAAATGGTTGCCGCGATAGTTGATCTCGATGCCCAGGCGGCGCTCGATCTGGCGCAGGTGTTCATCCAGCTGGCCGCACAGATTGGCCAACAGCTGGTTGTCTTCCGGGGTCAACGACAGATCGAGGTCTTTGGGGTGGTCGGACACGGATGCAGTCCTGGAGGCGGCCTTGCTCATGCGGATTGGGCCAACGCCTCGTCAATGAGCTCCCCGCGCAGGGAGTTGGGCAGGGCCTCGGTGATACGGATTTCCACGAACTCGCCGATCAGCCCCTCGGGACCGTCGAAATTGACCACCCGGTTGTTCTCGGTGCGCCCGGCCAGCTGCCGCCGGTCCTTCTTGGCGTGCCGCTCCACCAGCACCCGCTGCACCGTGCCCACCATGCGCCGGCTGATCTGCCCGGCCATCTCGGTGATGCGCCGCTGCAGCCGCTCCAGGCGTGCCTGCTTCTCCGCCAGCGGCACGTCATCCGGCAGCTCGGCCGCCGGGGTGCCCGGTCGGGCGCTGTAGATGAAGCTGAAGGAGTGATCGAAGCCGATGGTCTCGATCAGGTTCATGGTGTGCTCGAAATCCTGTTCGGTCTCACCGGGGAAGCCGATAATGAAATCGGACGACAGGCTGAGCTCGGGGCGCAGCGCGCGCAGGCGGCGGATCTTGGCCTTGTAGTCGAAGGCGGTGTGGCCGCGCTTCATCATCGCCAGCACCCGGTCGGAGCCGCTCTGTACCGGCAGGTGCAGGTGGCTCACCAGCTCCGGCACCTCGCCGTAGACGGCGATCAGGCTGTCGGAGAACTCCATGGGGTGGGAGGTGGTGAAACGGATACGCTCGATGCCGTCGATGGCCGCCACGTACTGGATCAGCAGCGCCAAGTCGGCCACCGCGCCGTCATCCATCAGGCCGCGGTAGGCATTGACGTTCTGTCCCAGCAGGTTGACCTCGCGCACCCCCTGGGCGGCCAGCGAGGCCACCTCGGCCAGCACGTCGTCGAACGGCCGGCTAATCTCCTCACCCCGGGTGTAGGGCACCACGCAGAAGGTGCAGTACTTGGAGCACCCCTCCATGATGGCGACGAAGGCGCTGGGGCCGTCGGAGCGGGGTTCCGGCAGGCGGTCGAACTTCTCGATCTCGGGGAAGGAGATATCCACCACCGGTACCCGCTCGCGCCGCGCCGTCTCCAGCATCTCCGGCAGGCGGTGCAGGGTCTGGGGACCGAACACCAGGTCCACGTAGGGCGCGCGCTCGCGGATCGCTTCCCCCTCCTGACTGGCGACACAGCCGCCCACGCCGATCACCAGATCGGGGCGCTGCGCCTTCCAGGGGCGCCAGCGGCCCAGCTGGGAGAACACCTTCTCCTGCGCCTTTTCCCGGATCGAGCAGGTGTTGAGGAGTAGCAGATCCGCCTCTTCCGGGCGGTCGGTCAGGGTGTAGCCGTGGGATTCCCTGAGCAGATCCGACATCTTGTCGGAGTCGTACTCGTTCATCTGACAGCCAAAAGTCTTGATATAGAGTTTGCCGGGCATTCGGTTAGTTACAAAAAGGCGCCAAGGGCGCGGTAGCTTACCTTCTATATTAGCGTTTTTCCAGATCATTGGGGGCATTGCTTCAAGCCGGCGCGGAAACCGCCGCTATCAATACCAGAGATTAATACCTAAACTTACCTTTACACGCGGAAATTCCCAGGTTTCGCTTGCTCAGGGGAATGGAGTCAAATATGTGCAAAACCCCGGATTTCAATCCCCACGGCAGTGTCGCGGATTTGACTCCGTCCGCCAATGCAGTAGTTTACAGGGTTATCAGAACAGGGACCCACTGAGTCAGCGGCGCTGGCAGGCATGGACAATGCGCTATAACACCCCTCCTTCAGAGCACGTGCTGGCCCAGCAGATCAGCCTGCTGTACGCCAATGCCATGCCGGCCAACCTGACCGTGGCCGCCATCTCTATCCTGCTCTCCATCAGCCTGTGGGACAAGCTGGAGCATCGGCTGCTGATCGTCTGGAACCTGGCGATGCTCCTCTCCGTCCTGCTGCGTACCTGGCTGGTGGTCCGGCACGGGCTCGCCGAGCAGCGCCACCCGCCGGTGACCTGGGGGCGGCGCTATGTGCTGAGCACCCTGCTGGTGGGCATCGCCTGGGGCAGTCTGACCCCGCTGATGCTCACCTCCGACGACATCTTTGTCCACTTCGTGATCTTTCTGGTGATCTTCGGCACCATCTCGGTGGCGGTGCCGGTCCTCGCCGCGAGGCTGCCCGCCTTCTTCGCCTACGTGCTGCCACAATCGCTTTTTCTGGTGGCGGTGCTGGTCATCCAGAATACCCAGTGGAGTCTGCTGCTGAGCATCGCCAGCCTGATCTACACCGGACTGATCGCCGCCACCAGCCGCAACATGAACCGGCAGATCCGCCGCTCCATCGAACTGGAGACCCACAACCAGTCACTGATCGACGACCTGAGCAGTGAGGTATCGCAACGCCGGGCGGCGCAGGATGCGCTGGAACGGCACAGGACGCAACTGGAAGACCAGGTCGAGCGGCGTACCCGGGAGCTGACCCGTACCAACGAGAGCCTGGAGAAACAGATTACCATCCGCAAACAGGCGGAGAAAAACCTGAAACACCTGGCCCATCACGACACCCTGACCAATCTCCCCAACCGACTGCTGCTGGATGCGCGGATGGAGCACGCCATCACCCATGCCCGACGCAAGCAGCGCCGGCTGGCCCTGCTGTTCCTGGACCTGGATAACTTCAAGCTCATCAACGACAGCCTGGGACACATGACGGGCGACCGCTTGCTGCAGCAGGTCACCCAGCGTCTGCTCTCGATCACCCGGGAAGATGACACCATCGCCCGGCTGGGTGGCGATGAGTTTGTCCTGCTGATGGAGGAGGTGAGGGATACCGCCGACATCATCTCGCTTGCCCAGAAGATCCTCGACAAGCTCAACGAACGTTTCGAGATCAACGGCCAGTCAATTTTCGTCGGCTGCAGCATCGGCATCAGCCTCTACCCGGAGGACGGAGACAGCGCCGAGACCCTGCTGAAGAACGCCGACGCCGCCATGTATCGCACCAAGGACGAAGGGCGCAACAGCTACAACTTCTACACCCGGGAGATGACCGCCTCCGCCTATGACCGGATCACCCTGGAGGGGAGCCTGCGCCGGGCCATCGAGAAGGACGAGCTGACGGTCTACTACCAGCCGCAGAAGTCCCTCGCCACGGGCCGCTATGTGGGCCTGGAGGCGCTGGTGCGCTGGCATCATCCGGAACAGGGCATCCTGCCCCCGGGGCGGTTCCTGCCGGTGGCCGAGACCACCGGACTGATCGTTCCCCTCGGCAACTGGGTACTGAAAAGCGCCTGCCGCCAGATGGTGGAGTGGCAGCGTACCGGCCTGCCGATCGACACCGTTTCGGTCAACCTGGCGGGCAAGCAGATCCGCCGCGACGACCTGGTGGAGAGTATCGCCAGCGCCCTCGACGAGACCGGCTGCCGGCCGGAGTGGCTGGAGCTGGAGGTGACCGAGGGCTTCATCATGAGCGAGCTCCACGCCTCCATCGATGCCCTGCGCCAGCTGCGGGACATGGGGGTAAAACTGGCCATCGATGACTTCGGCACCGGTTATTCATCCCTCAGCTACTTGAAAAAACTGCCCATCAACCGGCTCAAGATCGACCGCTCTTTTGTCCAGGACCTGGCCGATGACAACGACGACGCCGCCATCGTCAAGGCCATCGTCAGCCTGGGCCACAGCCTCCAGTTGGAGATCGTTGCCGAGGGAGTGGAGACCCCGTACCAGGAGAATTATCTGCGCCAGCTGGGTTGTGAAATGGGTCAGGGGTACCTCTACAGCCAGCCGCTGCCGAGCGCGCAGATAGAGGTCCTGGTGCGCAACCACAACCAGCGTCACTCCGCTCAATCACAGCCTACCGTCAGACCGCGGGCCTAGCCCGAAAAAAATAGTTTCGTAGGGCACGTAGTTTCGTAGGGTGGGCACGTAGTCTGTGCCCACCTTGTTGCCCCCGTGCCACACCTTCCGCGTGGGCACAAAAAGCGTGCCCACCCTACCAAGCTGCCCCCGTTCCTCCTTAATCCGATCCACCCGGTGCCGCGGAAAAATTGGGCTATGGTTACAGGAAGGTCGGAGAGCACAGGTATCCGCGATGAGTAGGGAGACGCTACTGGAAGATTACCGCCGTATCAGGGGCTTCAGCGAGCGGCTGTGCCAGCCGCTGGCGGTTGACGATTACCAGATCCAGTCCATCACCGAGACCAGCCCGCCCAAATGGCATCTGGCCCATGTCAGCTGGTTTTTTGAAACCTTTGTCCTGGAGCACTTCAACCCGGACCACGTCCCGTTCGATCCCAACTTCCACTACCTGTTCAACAGCTATTACTACACCGTCGGCGCCATGCACCCACGCCCCAGGCGCGGCCTGCTTTCGCGCCCCACCCTGGAGCGGGTGCTGGCCTACCGCCGCCATGTCGACAGCCGGATGGAGGCGTTGATCGGCGACGCTGAAAGCGCCGAATGGGGGGAGGTCGCGTTCCGCATCACCCTGGGACTGCAGCATGAACAGCAGCACCAGGAACTGCTGCTGATGGATATCAAGCACAACCTGTCGGTCAATCCCGTCAAACCGGCCTACCGGGCGGACCTCAAGGTGCCACCGGGCGAGGCCCCGCCGGTCCGCTGGCTGGCGCAGGAGGGCGGACTGCACTCCATCGGCCACGGCGGCAGCGGCTTCGCCTACGACAACGAGACCCCCCGCCACTCCATACTGATCCACGACCATCGGCTGGCCGACCGGCTGGTGACCAATGCCGAGTACCTGGAGTTCATCGAGGATGGCGGTTATGGCAACCCTGCGCTCTGGCTCGCCGACGGCTGGTTCCGGCTACAGCAGGAGGCGTGGCGGCAGCCGCTGTACTGGGAACAGCGGGATGGCGTCTGGCGGCAGTTCACCCTGGGCGGCGAGCGCCCGCTCAATTCCCATGAACCGGTCTGTCATCTCAGCTTTTACGAGGCCGACGCCTATGCCCGCTGGAGCGGCAAACGCCTGCCCCGGGAGGAGGAGCTGGAGCTGATCCTGGACGAGCAGCCGATCGCGGGCAATTTCGTCGACAGCGATCTGCTGCACCCGGCCCCGGCGGGACCCGGCGGCCAGTGGTACGGTGACCTCTGGGCCTGGACCGCCTCGCCCTACACCGCCTACCCAGGCTTCCGGCCGCTGGCCGGTTCCATGGGCGAGTACAACGGCAAGTTCATGTCCAGCCAGATGGTGTTGCGCGGCGGTTGCTGCGCCACCTCCGCCGCACACATGCGCCCCAGCTACCGTAACTTTTTTTATCCCCATGAACGCTGGATGTTCTCCGGACTGCGCCTGGCAGAGGATGCCTGATGGCCAAGAAAATCACCTTTCACGACCACAAACCGAAGACCCTGAGCCTGCAGGATGCGGTCATCAAGGGGTTCTCGGCCAGCCCCAAGTCGATCCCGCCCAAGTTTTTCTATGATGCGCGCGGCTCGGCGCTGTTTGCCGCGATCTGCGAACAGCCCGAGTACTACCCGCCCAATATCGAACAGGCGATGCTCACCCGCCTGGCCGGCGAGATTGCCGAACTGACCGGCACCGGCCGCGTCGTCTTCGAACCCGGCGCCGGCTCCGCCACCAAGATCCGCTTGCTGCTGGACGCCCTGAAACCGGTCGCCTATGTACCGATGGATATCTCCTGCGAATTCCTCAAGCAGGCCGCCGCCGAGCTGGTCGACGAGTTCCCCTGGTTGCCGGTGCACGCCGCCTGCGTCGACTTCACCCACTCGCTGCCGATACCGGAGACCGTCCCGGCGGGTCCCCGGCTGGCCTTCTTCCCCGGTTCCAGCATCGGCAACTTCTCGCCCCGCGAGGCCTGTGAATTCCTCGCCCTGGTGGGCGACAAGATCGGCCGCGACGGCATGCTGTTGATCGGCGTCGACACCAAAAAGGACCCCGGCATTCTGCATGCCGCCTACAACGACGCCGCCGGGATCACCGCCGCCTTCAATCTCAATCTGCTGCAGCGGATACGCAACGAGGTCGGGGTGGAGTGTGAACCGGAGAACTTTGCACACCGGGCCTTCTACAACCGGGAGCTGGGGCGCATCGAAATGCACCTGGTCAGCCGCTGCCGGCAGACCCTGCGCCTGAACGGTTACTGCTTCGAACTCGGGGCGGGAGAGACCGTCCATACCGAGAACTCCTACAAATATGCGCCGGAGGAGTTCCTGGCCCAGGCCGACCGGGCGGGACTGCGCCAGGTCCGCCACTGGGTCGGGGAGCAGGGCCTGTTCGCCCTCTATCTGCTGGCCGCCGCCTGACACCACCCCCTGGATCGACGAGTCACCGGACGCCCCGAATCTCCCTCCAGCTATTCTAAATATGGCTTTCACATAGCCGTTTAACTCCAGTGTCAGAGTTCAGTTGCCGGAATTCAATCCAGGCGCCGGGCGGGCCGCCCTGAACGACACCTGTGAGTTAAAGCCATATTTAGAATTGCTGATTTCCCTGGGTGCAATCGAAAGTGTTGGTCAGTAGTACTGTAGGGTGGATAAGCTTGCGCATCCACCGTAGCAATGGTGGATGCGCCTACCGGCTTATCCACCCTACGGGCTGAATCCGTAAATAACCGTTTTTTTCGGTTGCCAAATAAGCTGACCAACACTTTCGATTGCACCCGACTTCCCTCTCCCCACCGACAGCCAGGCGCTTCTGGTGGTATGATCGCGAAACGATCGGCATTCCGCCCGATAGCAACAACAGATCACGATGAGCATGAAAAATTGGCAGGAGAGACCATTTTCACAGCCGCAGGCCGCACGCCAGGGTGCGGCACAGGGATGTGCCCACCGCATGAAAAATTGGCAGGAGAGACCATTTTCACGGCCGCAGGCCGCCCGTCAGGGTGCGGCACAGGGATGTGCCGCATGAACTCCAGACCACCCCATCAGGCCAAGAAGCGTTTCGGCCAGAACTTCCTGCACGATCCCGGCGTGATCCAGCGCATCATCGCCAGCATCCATCCAAGGCCGGACGAGCACCTGGTGGAGATCGGTCCGGGTCATGGTGCCATCACCCGGGAGCTGCTGAAACGCTGTGGCCGGCTGGACGCGGTGGAACTGGACCGGGATCTGATCCACCCCCTGGCGGTCAGCTGCGCCGGGCTGGGCGAACTGAATATCTATAACAGCGATGCGCTCAAATTCGATTTCGCGTCGCTGGCCGGCGATGGCCGCCCGCTGCGGCTGGTGGGCAATCTGCCCTACAACATCTCGACCCCGATCCTGTTCCACCTGCTGCAGTTTGCCGACATCATCCGCGACATGCACTTCATGCTGCAGAAAGAGGTGGTGCAACGGATGGCCGCCGGGCCGGGCGGCAAGACCTATGGCCGCCTGTCGGTGATGATGCAGGCGTGGTGCGAGGTGGAGGCCCTGTTCGAGATCGGCCCCGGCGCCTTCAAGCCGGCACCCAAGGTGGACTCGGCCATCGTGCGGCTGATCCCCCACGCGCAGCCGCCCCACGTCATCGACGACCCGGCGCACTTCTCCCGCCTGGTCACCAGCGCCTTTTCCCAGCGCCGCAAGACCCTGCGCAACAGCCTCGGCAAACTGATGGACGCCGAGCTGATCGGTGCCGCCGGAATCGATCCGTCACTGCGGGCGGAACGGCTCTCCCTGGCCGATTTCGTGCGCCTCTCCAACCTGGCTTGTAAAACCGCACCACCAGCCTGATATAACCTATCTGGACAGGTACACCCCAGAGATGAAAAAAACAGCCGGCCCGGCCTACCCGGCAAATATAAAAACGAGAGTGGATTAGAAGCATGAATGACGACGCCATCAACGCCGACACCCTGGACATCATCACCGACCATGTACTGGCCCGTCAGGGAGACGTCCTCCCGGGTGTGATCCACCTGCTGCCGGTGACCACCCGCCCGTTCTTCCCCGGACAGGCCGTGCCGCTGCTGATGAACGACGAGCATTGGGAAGAGACCATCAGCGCCGCGCATGAATCCAGCCAGTCGATTCTCGGTATCGTCATGACCGATGCCACCACCTCGGAAGAGGCGGTGCCGAGCGACTTCCGCTACATCGGCACCGCCTGCAAGATCCACCGCGTGCAGAAGGTGGAGGGCCGCCTGCAGGTGCTGGTGGAGTGTCTGCAGCGCTTCCGGATCGATCATTTTGTCTCCCGTAGCGCCCCGTTCAAGGCCCAGGTCCACTACTTCACCGAAGAGTCCTCGGCACCCAGCGACGAGATCAAGGCCTATGCCATGGCGGTCATCAACACCATCAAGGAGCTGGTGCCGCTGAATCCGCTGTATGGCGAGGAGTTGCGCATCTTCCTTGACCGGCTGGGACCGGATGACCCCTCCCACCTGGCCGATTTTGCCGCCAGCCTCACCACCGCCGACCGCTTCCAGCTGCAGGAGGTGCTGCAGGAGGTCGACCTGCTGCCGCGCATGGAAAAGGTGCTGCTGCTGCTCAACAAGGAGCTGGAGCTGGCCAAGGCGCAGAACGAGATCCGCAAGACGGTCGAGGACAAGATCAACACCCATCAGCGGGAGTTTTTCCTGCGTGAACAGCTCAAGGCGATCCAGCAGGAGCTGGGGTTGGAGAAGGATGACCGCACCGCCGAACTGGAGAAATTCAGAGAGCGCCTGGAGCAGCTGGTGCTGCCGGATACGGCGGGGAAGCGACTGGACGAGGAGATGCAGAAGCTCGCCATTCTGGAAACCGGCTCACCGGAGTACGCCCTGACGCGCAACTATATCGACTGGATCACCCTGCTGCCGTGGGGCAGACACAGCCCGGACAAGCTCGACCTGGGCGCGGCGCGCAAGGCGCTGGACAAGGACCATTACGGACTGGACGACGTCAAGAAACGCATCCTGGAGTTCCTCGCCGTGGGCATGATGAAAGGCGAGGTCAGCGGCTCCATCATCCTGCTGGTGGGCCCGCCGGGCGTGGGCAAGACCTCCATCGGCAAATCGATCGCCGACGCCCTGGGACGCACCTTCTTCCGCTTCTCGGTCGGCGGCATGCGCGACGAGGCGGAGATCAAGGGCCACCGGCGCACCTACATCGGCGCCATGCCGGGCAAATTCATCCAGGCGATGAAGGAGGCGGAGACCGCCAACCCGGTGATCATGCTGGATGAGATCGACAAGATCGGCGCCTCCTTCCAGGGCGACCCCGCCTCGGCCCTGCTGGAGGCGCTGGACCCGGAACAGAACAGCGACTTTCTCGACCACTACCTGGACCTGCGTTTCGACCTCTCCAAGGTGCTGTTTGTCTGCACCGCCAATCAGCTCGATACCATCCCCGCCCCGCTGCGCGATCGCATGGAGATCATCCCGCTCTCCGGCTATATCGCCCAGGAGAAGCTGCAGATCGCCCGTAAGTACCTGCTGCCCCGGCAATTGCGCCGGGCCGGCCTGAAACGCAACCAGCTGAAGCTCAACACCGTGGCCCTGAAGTCGATCATCGAGGGCTATGCCCGGGATGCCGGGGTGCGGCGCCTGGAGAAGCAGATCGGCAAGATCGTGCGCAAGGCGGTGGTCAAGATCCTGGACCGGGAGCCGACCCCGATTGTCGTGGAAGAGGCGGATCTGAAGGAGTACCTGGGCAGCCCGATCTTCCGCGACGAGCGCAACCTGACCGGTCCGGGGGTGGTTACCGGGCTGGCCTGGACCGCCATGGGCGGGGCGACCCTGAGCATCGAGGCCGCCCGCACCCACAGCTATACCCGGGGCTTCAAGCTGACCGGCCAGTTGGGTGACGTGATGCGCGAGTCGGCCGAGATCGCCTACGGTTACGTGATGGCCAATGCCGCCCGCCTGGGGGCCGACCCGGAATTTTTCGAAAAGGGCTTCATCCACCTGCACGTACCGGCCGGCGCCACGCCCAAGGACGGCCCCAGCGCCGGCATCACCATTGCCTCGGCGCTACTGTCGCTGGCGCGCAATCAGCCGGTGCGACATCTCGCCATGACCGGCGAACTCACCCTGACCGGCCATGTCTTCCCGATCGGCGGAGTGCGGGAGAAGATGATTGCCGCACGCCGTGCCCGCATCCGCGAGCTGATCCTGCCGGAGGAGAACCGGGGCGAGTATGACGAGGTACCCGAGCATATCCGCAAAGGGATCAAGGTTCACTTCGCCTGCGGCTTTGACGACGTCGCACCGCTGTTGTTCAAGAAATGACCGGATGCCCCACCAGCTCCAGCTCGGGTCGAACATCGCTTGAAGATTTACCGGAGGGGTCGGAGGCAAATTGGATGGACATTGTCGTGCGAACGGCCGCATTTCCCTGATTAAATTTGACTCCGATCCCTGAGTGACGAAGTCGCCCCTGCTGTTTAAAAAATGATCATTGCGCGGCAGTTAATCCAGATCAATAACAGCAGATATGCCGGTTGACTTATTTAGAATCCGCTAATATTTTTACTCGGGAGGCCCCGACGCTGAAAGGGCTTTCAGTACCCAAATATGACTTAGGGAGAAGATATTATTGAAACGCATCATGAAAGCAGCCGCCATTGCAGCCTTGCTCGCTGCATCCGCCTCGGCCTCCGCCTGGTGGGGCGGCCCCTGGGGTGGTGGCCCATGGAACGGTCTGGGTGACGGCTGGGGCGACGGATCCGGCGACTTCAACATGAACTTCGGTGCGCGCGGCAGCGGTTACGGCAATGCCTATGGACGTGGCTATGGCTATCCCTATGGCGGTTATGGCTATCCGTATGGCGGCTACGGCGCACCCTATGGTGGCTACGGCGCACCCTATGGTGGCTATGGTGTCCCCTACGGTGGCTATGGCGCCCCGTATGGTTACCCCCCGGTCCCGTATGGCTATCCCGCCGCCCCGGCAGCTCCGGCAGCTCCGGCAGCACCCGCCGTACCGGCGAACTGAGACATTCACCAGGACAAAGCTGTCCTGCATAAGAAAAGCCCCCGCATCCGGAGGATGCGGGGGCTTTTTAATCCCTGAAAAGAGTGGGGGGGTGGTTAAACCGAGAAGGAAGAACCGCAACCGCAGGTGGTGGTCGCATTGGGGTTGCGAATCACAAACTGCGATCCCTGGAGGCTCTCCGTATAATCCACCTCGGCGCCCATCAGATACTGCAGGCTCATGGGATCAACCAGCATGGTGACACCATCGGTATCCACCCGGGTATCGCCATCTTTCTCCTCTTCATCAAAGCTGAACCCGTACTGGAAACCGGAACAGCCCCCACCCTGGATAAAGACACGCAGCATCAGGTTGGGATTACCCTCTGCCTGGATCAGCGCAGACACCTTGGTCGCCGCCGCATTGGTGAATACCAGCGGGTTCTCGGTCTCAGCTTGCATACCACTCATAGCCAACTCCACATCCGTAATAAGGACCTGTTAATAAATAACTACGACGCCTTGCTGGTCTTTTCGTTCGCCTTCGGCGTTACGGTAAGACTTACATAGAACTACTATGCGCGCCTTGCCGTGCCTTGAAGGCAAACGAAAATCCGGCGCAATACGTAGCAGTTATTTCTTTCCAGGCCCTAAAAACGCTCTCACTGAGCGATGTTTAAAACATTATGCTTTTCTGATCAATATAGTCAAGTATTACCAATATCCTGCCGTCACCGCCCCCGGGGTACCCGCTGCGACTCCTCTTCGGTCATCTCCGCCGCGACCTCCTGGAGTGGCGCCGCCTCCTCCGGCTTGGCCTCCTGACCGTCATACCCCAACATCTGTGGCTGGGCATCCTTGGTGTGGATCAGCTGTCCATTCACCTCCGCCCCCATCGCCATCTCCAGCAGGTTGTAATAGACCGTACCGGTAATCTTGGCCTTGGGCGCCAACTCAACCCGCTCGGAGGCATAGACATCCCCCACGACCGTACCATTGAGTATTACATTGGGGACTTGGATGTCACCTTCAACCCTCCCCTGCTCACTCAGGGTCAGCGCCGACTCCCCATCCGGTTCCACCATCACGTTGCCACGGATCAGCCCGTCGACATGCAGACCGCCGGTAAAATTCACATCACCTTGAATGGTGGTCCCGCTGCCGATTACCGTAGCAATCTTCGGAGCCCTGAACTTTTTAAAACGCGCCATCTGTCATCCTCTTAATCGGCCACCTGCCAGTCAAAACGCTCATTGACCTTCGGCAGCCTGTTATTGGTTGGATTGATCTCCACAACCACCTGCTGCGGGCTGAAGCCCTCCGGTATTTCGATCAACCCATCAACATCCTGAAAATGCCGGAAACGCATTTTCAGTTTGTCATCTGTTTCCCCGGTGAGCTCTTTAAGCGTGAGCTCCCGGGTCTCACCCCCCTGCTCGCCCTCCAGCGAGAGGGTGATCCAGCCCACTGCGGTTCCGGCACTCTTCAGCGCCTGGGTGACGGTAAACCGGAACCGGTAGCTGGCGGGCCGGTCGCCCCTGTCCAGCCGGAAACCCTGAATATAGAGCCCCTCGGACTTGACCCCGGCCTCCACAATACCGCGCAGCAGATTGAGCTCCTTCTCCATCTCCAGGTAACTGGACCGGCTCTCCCTGAGTGCCTCCCGCACCTGACGGATCGCCTCCTGGTCAATCTGGCTGGCCCGCTGCAGCGCGGCCACCTGCTCACGCAGCCGCCCGCGCTGCGTCTCCAGCAGCTCAATCTGGCGACGCTGCTCGGTCACTTGGAATTTCAGCGGGGTTACCCTGTCCTCCGTCGGATGCCTGAACTGGATGTAGCCACTCCAGGCTCCCAACAACGTCACAGCCATCAGTATCGGCAACAAGCCCCAGAGATAAACCCACCGACTGCGGGACTGGATGATTCTGGGCGTCTTCATTTTCATACCCCTCATTTTCATCCCTGGGTCACTGGACCTGGTTAAATCAGCATGGCAAAACAGTGGCGCATGGAAACGGGGCGCAAGTCACGGTTCAGGGCAGCAGAGCCACCGCCCGCAAGCCCTGCGTCTCCTCCAGACCCAGCATGATATTCATATTCTGCACCGCCTGGCCAGCGGCCCCCTTGACCAGATTATCGATCACCGAGAGCACCACCACGGTATCCCCGCCCTGTGGCCGGTGGACCGCGATGCGGCAGTGATTGGCTCCCCGGACGCTGCGGGTTTCCGGATGTGAGCCGGGTGGCAGCACATCAACAAACGGCTCGTCACGGAAACGCGACTCATACAGCGCCTGCAGATCCTTGTCGGCCGTCAGGGTGGCGTACAGGGTGGAGTGGATACCCCGGACCATCGGCAGCAGGTGGGCGACAAAGGTCAGATCCACATCCTGCGCCGCCACGGCCGAGAGATTCTGGCGGATCTCCGGCATGTGCCGATGCCCCGGCACCCCGTAAGCCTTGAAGCTCTCCCCCACCTCGCCCATCAGCAGCCCGACGCTGGCCCCCCGACCGGCGCCGCTGACGCCCGACTTGCAGTCGGCCACCAGTCCCGAGAAGCGCACCACACCGGCCTCGATGAGCGGCAGAAAACCCAGGGTGGTCGCGGTGGGATAGCAACCCGGATTGGCCACCAACCGGGCGGAACGGATCGCTTCACGGTTGATTTCCGGCAACCCATAGACCGCCTCGGCCACCAGTTCCGGGCAGCTGTGGGTCATGCCGTACCACTGCTCCCAGAGCGGGATCTCCTTGATGCGGAAATCGGCCGCCAGGTCAACCACCCGGCAGCCCCGTTCGAGCAGTTCGGGCACCAGCTTCATGGCGGTACCGTTGGGAGTGGCAAAAAACACCAGGTCACAGGCGCCCAGGGTCCCCAGGTCCGGCTCGCTGAAAGGGATATCGAAATGGCCGCGCAGATTGGGGTAGAGATCCGAGACCGGGCGCCCTGCCTCGGCCCGGGATGTAATGACCGTGACCACCACTTCCGGGTGGCCCGCCAACAACCGCAGCAGTTCAACCCCGGTATAGCCCGTACCACCTACAATACCTACTTTCACCATCGCTTCGATTCCACACTGGATACAGATTGCCGGTCGGACACAAGACAGCGCCCCGCGACAGGGCAACGCACGTCACTTCCGGATCGGAAAATGGGGTTAAGGGCTCGCGCCAAAATAAGTTCCGGTATTCGGTCGCCACTGGACCCCGCCGCCGGCGTTACGCTTTTTGGCAAGGGAACAGCCATTGCCTGCAAAGCGTGCCTTGCCGGCGTGGCCCAGTGATGCCCTCGGTACTGCGAAATTATTCTTGCGCGAGCCCTAATCATACGGCGCCACAGGAAAAATCTAAAGATCCAAACCGGTAGCGGCAGACAGAACTAATAAAAAAGCGACCCGGGGGTCGCTTAAGCGTGTGTGACAGTTTTTTTTAATTCCTTCTCCCCGGAGAGATCTCCGCAGGCGCCACGACAAGGAATGCGCACACTATATATCCGTGTTCTTTAAAGGTCAAATATTATCTTAGAATTCATACTGATAGATGGCATTTTTATGACGCACTCCCGAGCCTGGCGCGGGGCCGCGGGCGCGCCCGGGCAAATGCCGGCTGGTGGGATATTCCCCCGGTTAGTGGCATACTGGGACGAACGATGAGCCTGACCCATGCCATCTGACCCGAATGGCACTTACTAAGCCAAGAACTACCGTCATCCCGGCGCAGGCCGGAGGAGTGGTGCAGGGATGCACCGTTTACGGACCTAAGGATGGCATCCAGACTGCTTATCAGTGGCGGTATTCCTGGATTCCGGCCTGCGCCGGAATGACGAAAATCCTGCGATTCGCTTTAAGTAAGTGCCATTCCCATCTGACCCAATGGTGTAGGAATTAATCAATGGAAACTATTGAACTCATCTCCCTCACACTGGGTGTGGCCTGGGCCTCCGGCATCAATCTCTATGCCGCCGTGCTGGTCCTGGGTTATTTCGGCATGACGGGTGATATCACCCTGCCACCGGGGCTGGAACTGCTGAGCGATCCACTGGTGATGGCCGCCGCCGGCTTCATGTACCTGGTGGAGTTCTTTGCCGACAAGACCCCGGGCGTGGATACCGGCTGGGATGTCCTGCACACCTTTATCCGTATTCCCGCCGGCGCGGTGCTGGCCGCCGGCATGGCCCAGGGGCTTGAGGTAAGTCAGGCCGCCGAGTTTGCCGCCCTGCTGATCGGCGGGGGGCTGGCCGCTACCACGCACTTTACCAAAACCGGCACCCGGGTCCTGATCAACACCTCGCCGGAACCCTTCAGCAACTGGACCGCCTCGATCGCCGAGGATCTGGTGGTGATCGGCGGGCTCTGGGCATCGCTCCATTATCCCTGGCTGTTCATTGCCGGACTGGTCCTGAGCCTGCTGTTGATCATCTGGCTGCTGCCGAAGCTATGGCGGGCGCTGAAGCGGGTATTCCGCGCCGTTGGCGAATTTTTCGCGGGGCGAGGGAAAGGCCCGGCGGAACCGGTTGATCTCGAGCGGCCGACCGGCCGGCGTCAGGATATCCTGCGGGCGCTGTATCATGACGCCAGCGATAACAGCAACAAACTGAATCACTGAAACCCCCAACTAACAACAATTCCGAGGTGCGTTTGCGATGTGGCTGAAGGCCTGGCATTTGATCTTCATGGTGACCTGGTTCGCCGGGATATTTTATCTTCCCCGACTCTTCGTTTACCACGCCATGACCGAGGATGAGGCGGGCAATGCGCGGTTCAAGATGATGGAACGCAAGCTTTACTACTTCACCACCCCGTGGATGCTCCTCACCCTGTTGTTCGGTTTCTGGATGCTCTACGACTACGCCTGGGCGGCGTACGGCAAGATGGGCTGGCTGCATGTGAAACTGCTGCTGATCGGCCTGCTGGTAGCCTACCATCTCTACTGCGGAAGACTGGTGAAACAGTTTGCCCGGGACCAGAACCTGCATAGCCACGTCTGGTACCGCTGGTTCAACGAGGTGCCGGTGGCGATCCTGGTCGCGGTAGTGCTGCTGGCGGTGCTGAAGCCGTTTTAGGCATCCCGTTAACTACCACCGGTAAAGCCGGAGGCTTGTTGGGTGAGTGCCTCAAAGGCGCCACAACAGCGTGTAGGATGGGTGGAGGCGCGTAGCTTCCATCGCCGGAGGCTCTGCACGACTACCGGGCGCGTCGTAACCCATCTTCGGATGCCGCCGGGCGATGGGTTACGTCGTTCCTCCTCCACCCATCCTACGCACTGCCGCCAGGCAGTACAGGGGTCGGAGTCAAGGATCATTACTCTCGCCAAGCACGCCAAGGAAAACCGATGCCTCCCTTTAATCTTTGCGTGCTTGGCGTCTTGGCGAGAGTCCAGTTGCCATCTGCCAGCCAGATGCGCTGAAGTTTCAGCGGGCACGGTCCGCCCAATGGGCCGGGAAAGACAAAAGGCCCGCGGATGCTGCCATCCGCGGGCCTTTTTTACGCAACCCGTAACCGATCAGGAGCAGCCGCCGCCCTGTGTCGCGCTGGAGCTGCAACCGCCACAACCGCCGCCGCTCTCGGCGGGTTTCAGATTGTTGAACACAAAACTGGCATTACCCTGGCCGTGATCCACGAAATCGATCTGCACGCCCGCCAGGTGTCGCATGGTCTCACCGTCCACGATCACGTCGAATCCAGTGGAGTTGAGGATGTAATCGCTATCGTTGACCTGATCTGTAAAGGTCATGCCGAAGCTGATGCCGCTGCAACCACCCGCGGTGGCATAGACGCGAATCCCCTTCACCTCTTCTTCAACCTGCCCTACCAGCTCAGCCATCTTGCCCTGTGCCGCCTCGGTCAGACTGAGTTCCTCATCCTTCAGCAGGTTAGTGGTTGCTTCACTCATCGGTATTTCTCCAAACGCAAACAATAGTATGGCGTGATACTATACCAAAGAAAGTTTTTCGTGAAACATTGATTTTTTAGTGAAATTAACGCGGACCGAATTAAAGCTGGTTACGGTTGGCGAGCTCGTAGAGGTGGCGTTCGGCATCCAGCAGATGCTGCCCCCAATGGTCCTGGTAGCCGCAACACCAGTCATCGAAGGCACGTTCCGGCTCGCGCCGGTCCTCCAGCAGATGCAGTCCGTGTTTCAATTCGCAATAGATATCGGTCAGATCGTCGGCCAGACTGCCGGACATGCCCTGCTCATCCGGCGCCACGTCAAACTCCATCCAATAAGCATCACGGTGCCCTATCAGCCGGCGCAACCGGGCAAACCGCTCGAAACGTTCATCCAGATCGGGGGTGAAGTAGTCCGCGCTGCGCGGGGGTGCCCCCAGTGCCGTGACCGCGGCATGGAGTTGCGGCAGCAGGGAAGAGAGCTGCCGCAACCAACCGATATCGGTTTCGTCAGCTGACTCAATCAGTGCACAATAGTCTCTGGCCAATCGGGACAATTCATTCATTCGCTTATCCATAAACTTCACCAATCGGGACGATTCAGCTGTAGAGTAAACCTCGACTGCTGCCATTCCACCCCCCCGGTCCGGGAATCTTCATCTGCCCGAGCTAGAGGTATTCAGTGAATGCTGGTTTAATTGTAGCCGATGGATCGGCTGTTTTTCCGGATTAATCCGAGCGCCCTATCCGCGCCCTGGCAGTGACAAATGTGATGCAGACAATTCCCAAACCCACCATCCCCAAGCCCATCGTCCTGAGCATTGCCGGGCACGACCCGTCTGGGGGCGCCGGCATCCAGGCCGACATAGAGACCCTGGGGGCGCTGGGCTGCCAGGCGGCCACGGTCATCAGCTGCCTGACCATCCAGGACAGCCGCGATGTGCATGAGCTGATCCCGCTGCAGGCCTCGTTGATCACCCGGCAGGTTGAAACCCTGTTTCAGGATTACCCCATCCGCGCCATCAAGATCGGCCTGATCGGCAGCGCCGAGGCGGCCCTCGCCATCGCTGACCTGCTGGCCCGGTATCCGGATGTCCCGGTGGT
The DNA here is from genome assembly GCF_029017505.1 of Sedimenticola hydrogenitrophicus. Classification (GTDB taxonomy): domain Bacteria; phylum Pseudomonadota; class Gammaproteobacteria; order Chromatiales; family Chromatiaceae; genus Sedimenticola; species Sedimenticola hydrogenitrophicus_A. The sequence goes on along the minus strand of NZ_JAQGEI010000041.1, from coordinate 28,014 downwards.
CGTAGATCCCATCCTGGCGGCTGGCGGCGGAACCCAACTGGCCGGTAAGGCACTGCTGGAGACGCTCCTCGAGCGGATCCTGCCGCGCGCCACCGTGGTCACCCCCAATTCCCAGGAGGCCAGGCGCCTGACCCAGCGTCAGCAACTGGATGAGTGCGCCGCTGTGTTGCTCGCCCGCGGTTGCCAGGCGGTGCTGATCACCGGCACCCATGAAGCCGCCACCGACGTGGTCAATACCCTCTACCGACCGGGGATCCCTCACCACCGGGAACGCTGGCCCAGACTCGCCGGCTCCTATCACGGTTCCGGCTGCACCATCGCCTCGGCGATCGCCGCCGGGCTGGCCCGGGGAGTCTCCCTGGTTGAGGCGGTCAGCGAGGCGCAGCGCTACACCTGGGAGAGCCTCAGCGCCGGCTGGCAACCGGGCCGGGGTCAACACATTCCCAACCGCCTCTATCGTCAACCGAGTGAGTGATTACTCATGCATAAACAGGCACGGCTGAAGGGCCTTTACGCCATCACCCAGCCCCACCCCGACGGATTCGATGGGCTGCTGCAACAGGTGGCACAGGCCCTCATCGGCGGCACCCGCGTGCTTCAGTACCGGGACAAGCAGCCAGACGCGGCGCGGCGAAAAGCACAAGCGACGGCGTTGCTGGCGTTGTGTCATGCCCACGACGCCCTGCTGATTATCAACGACGACACCGCCCTCGCCCAGGCGATCGGCGCCGACGGCGTGCATGTCGGCCGGGAGGATGATGACATCGCCGCGGCACGTGCCGCCCTGGGGCCCGAGGCAATCATCGGCACCTCCTGCTATAACCGGTTGGCGCTGGCCAGCGCCGCCCAGCAGGCCGGGGCCGACTATGTCGCCTTCGGCCGGTTTTTCCCGTCGCTGACCAAGCCGGACGCGGTCCAGGCCGACATCGCCTTGCTGGGCGAGGCGAAACGTTCCCTGCGGATTCCGGTGGTTGCCATCGGCGGCATAACCCCGGAAAATGGCGCCACGCTCATTCAGGCAGGCGCAGATATGCTGGCCGTGATCAACGGCATCTTCGGTGCCCCGGATATCGCCGCCCGCTGCCGCCGTTTCAGACAGTTATTCAACACATCGGAGAGACCCCCCTCATGACCGCTTCACACGATCGCTTCATTCAGGCCCAGCAGCATATTCCCGGCGGAGTGAACTCTCCGGTGCGGGCATTCAAGGGAGTGGGCGGCGATCCGGTGTTTATCGATCACGCCAGCGGTCCCTATATCTACGACCCGGATGGCAGACAGTACATCGACTACGTCGGCTCCTGGGGCCCGATGATCCTGGGCCACGCCCACCCCGAAGTGCTGGATGCGGTCGCCGCGGTCATCCGCAAGGGCCTCTCCTTCGGCGCCCCGACCCAGATCGAAACGGTGATGGCCGACCGGGTGTGCGAGCTGGTGCCCTCCATGGATCTGGTACGCATGGTCAGCTCGGGCACCGAGGCGACCATGAGCGCCATCCGCCTGGCGCGCGGTTACACCGGCCGCGACAAGATCGTCAAATTCGAGGGCTGCTATCACGGCCACTCCGACTCGCTGCTGGTGAAGGCTGGCTCCGGCATGCTGACCCTGGGCGAGCCCAGCTCCCCCGGCGTGCCCGCCTCGCTGGCGGAGCACACCATCACACTGAACTACAACGACAGCGACCAGGTCCGGACCACCTTTGCCGAGATCGGCGAACAGATCGCCTGCATCATCGTCGAGCCGGTGGCCGGCAACATGAACTGCATCCCCCCGCTGCCCGGCTTTCTGGAGTGCCTGCGGGAGGTGTGTGACCGCTCCGGTACGGTATTGATCTTCGACGAGGTGATGACCGGCTTCCGGGTCGCCCTGGGCGGTGCCCAGGGGCTATACGGCATCACCCCGGACCTGACCACCCTGGGCAAGGTGATCGGCGGCGGCATGCCGGTCGGCGCCTTCGGTGGCAAGCGCGAGATCATGGAGCGGATCTCCCCCCTGGGTCCGGTCTATCAGGCCGGCACGCTGTCCGGTAATCCGGTCGCCATGACCGCCGGCCTGAAAACCCTGGAGCTGATCTCGGTGCCCGGTTTCTTCGAACGGCTCAGCCAGCGCACCGGCGAGCTGCTGGCAGGCATTCAGGCGGAGGCCGATGCTGCCGGGGTTGCCCTCAGCACCAACCAGGTGGGCGGCATGTTCGGTCTGTTCTTCAGCGACGCGGGGAAGGTGACCAATTTCGCCCAAGCCATGGCCTGCGACCAGGAGCGGTTCAAGACCTTCTACCACACCATGCTGGAACAGGGCGTCTACCTGGCTCCCTCGGCCTTTGAAGCAGGCTTTGTCTCGGCGGCGCATACCGGCGAGGATATCCAGGCAACGATCCGGGCGTCCGCCGTGGCCTTCCGCAAGATCGCCTGAGCGCCGGCGCACCCGAAGGGTGGATAAGCGATAGCGCATCCAACACTACGACCGTAGAAACTACATCTTGTGCTGCATACCGGCATCCTGCATCTTCATCTGCAGTTTCACCACCGGCACCTTCAGCTGTAACTTACTACCGTCCCCGAATACCAGCGCCAGGTCGATCTGCTCGCCCGGCACCAGCTTCTGTTGCAGCCCGATCATCATCACATGCAGCCCGCCCGGCTGCAGTTTGACGCTCTGGCCCGCCGGCAGGTCGATCTGCTCCACCTGGCGCATCCGCATCATGCCGTCGGACATGGTATGGGTGTGCAATTCCACCACCTTGGCGGCCGGGCTCTCGGCACCCTTGAGTACGATGTCGCCGGAAGATGCATTGGTCAGGGTCATGAAGCTGGCGCTGTTCGGCTGCCCCGGGGGGACGGCACGCACATAGGCGTCGGCGGCCGTTACCTGATCCGCCTCGGCGGCGGACAGCAGACCCGGGAAACCGAGCAGGGATGATACCAGCACGGCTGAATAGAAGGTGTTACGCATTCTCTCTCTCCTGTTGAAAAATCAGTTGTTATTGAGTGCCGCGCGGATGGCGCTAAGGATCCCATCCGGTTGGGTGCCGTGGCGGATGGTGGTCAGCAGCCGCCCCTGCCGGTCCACCAAATAGAGATCGGCCGAGTGATCCACCACATAATCGGTCGCTGAAGGCTGCTCGACATGGCGATAGGCAGCGCCAAACAGGGCCGCGACCCGGCCCAACTGCTGGTGGGTACCCGTGACGCCGAGTATGCCGGGGTGAAAATATTCGCCATAACCCTTCAGGTGCTCCAGGCTGTCGCGCTCGGGGTCGACGCTGATAAACAGCGTCTGCACCTCGCCCAACTCCGCCGCGCTCAGCTGGTCCAGTGCCGCGCTCAGGAAACCGAGACTGGTCGGACAGACATCCGGACACCAGGTATAGCCAAAATAGAGTATCAGCACCTTGCCCCGGAGGGACCGGGTGTCGATCTCACCCTTATAGGAGTTCAGGACAAAATCACCGCCCTTGGGCGCCTCGGCAAGATTCATCGAGGTGGCCGCCGGCACCTCATGTCCGACCCGAGGCTGCCAGAAAAACAGCAGCCAGATCAGCGCGCCAGCCAGCACTACCACCCCGCCCAACACGCCCCTTTTCACCGCTCACCTCCCGGCAGTGCAACCCCATCCTTGACCGTAATAAAGCGGAACGGCGCCGCCAGCAGGCCGCGCGGGCTGGTGATCAGCACCCGCGCCTCCCACTCCATGGCCACCCGCACACAGACCGGCAGCATCCCCGTACCCGCGAACACCCCGCCCCCCTGCGCATTCAGCCGGGGACGATTGAATCCCATGTTCATGCCGATGCCGACAAAATCAACCTCGACCTGGCTCGCCTCCACCCCGCTCAGGCGCACCTCCAGATCGAGCGGCTTCACCAGCGGGATCCCGGGGGTCTTGATGGCAAAGCTGACACGGCCGCCGCCGGGAAGATCAGACTGGCAGGGCCCGGCGCGCAGGTCACAGTCACTGTCCAGGACGGCCATCCCCCCCACCTCGGGATTCAGGATCGGCAGCGCCTTGTAGGCCGCCACGCCGGCCAGGGCCAGGAACAGCACCCCGGCAATGGCCCAGAGCAGGGTTGTCGATTTCGCCACAAAATACCTCGTGTGTTATCAGAGCGCGATGTTAGAGCAATCGAATAGTACCGCAATTGATGGCCGTCAATGGATGCCGGGGAGTTGGGATTGATCCGCCGAGCGGGGCAGCGTGGCGCGGCATATCACGCGACGTTGCGTGATATGCCGCAAAAAGTTTCCGATTACCCGCCCGACTCAATCAGGATTGAAAACTGTTCATTAAGCCGCGAGGAGTGGTGCAAGGATGCACCACTCCTCGCGATACGTCTTGATGCGGTTCCTGCCTCACCGGCATCCTGCGTCGGCAAGTTTATTCACATTCTTTGGCGACTGGATTTTCCTATCCGGATCAGGGCAGATCGCTGCGCCGGAAGTGGAGGAAACCCAGCGCGGCACAGGCCGTACCCACCAGGATGGGGTAGAGCAGCGCGTAGGCGATATAACCCTTCTGGCCGAAGGTATCGAGGATGACGTAGGCGGAGGGACCCAGCAGCACCAGCTGCGGATCGAACAGCATCATGGTGGCGGTGCGGAACACCTGCATCGGATTAACCAGGGCAATGGCCACCGCGGTCTCGGCCGGCAGCTGCTCCTGGATCAGGATACCGAGCAGGATCAGGTCGAGAAACAGCAACAGGGTTAACCAGACCACGAAGGCCGCGCCCTGGGCCACATCCGAGCTGCGTGCCAGGGTGGAGATCAGCATGCCGATGCCGAGGAAACACCAGGCCAGGGCCATCAGTAGGCCGGTGTAATAGATAAACAGATCCCAGGGGACGTTGACGCCCTTGATGGTGCCCCAGATCACCGCGCCGACCATGGCCAGCAGCACCGGCAGGAACACCACCAGGAAACGCCCGAAGATCTTGCCCCAGAACCAGGCCGCCAGGCTGATCGGCAGCGACAGCAGGTACTCGAACACCCCGGCCTCGCGATCCCCGGCCACCGAACGCACCGTGGTGATCAGCACGAACACCGGCAGGATGGCCATGGAGATCTGGATATAGGTGAGCAGCAGCCGCGACAGCCCGGTGAAACCCATGATGCGGGACTCGGCCAGTCCGTAGGCGAACAGCACCACCACCAGACCGCCGAACACCAGAGTGTAGACCATGAACCAGCGCGCCCGCAGCGACTCGACGATATCGGCGTACGCAGTTAACCAGAGATGTTTCATGCGGCACCTCCCTGTGCCGCACCCTGACGGGCGGCCTGCGGCCGTGAAAATTGTCTATCCTGCCAATTTTTCATTGATTGGTCTCACCCGCTGTATGGTTATGGGAATCGGTGCGGCCCGACTGGACCTTCCCCGGCTGCTTCCCCTGTCGCTCCTCCAGTCGTTTCAGCAGATCCACGCCGTGGATGTTGAAACGTTCCTCAACGGCAAAGATATGCGCCTTCGCCTGGGCGAAATCGAGTCCACCCGAGACCGGTTGAGACTGCGCCCCGAGGCCGTACTCCATGGGTGTCAAATCGCCTTTGACATAGGTGGCGTTCCGGGCGTCGATCCAGCCACCGTTGATGTCCGTCACCCAGATCTGGGTCTTCTGGTCATCCTTCCAGGGCTTGTCCTCCAGCCAGATAACCGCGCAGCCGATATCATCGAACTTCATCAGTTTCGAGCGCTTCTTGTCGGCCGGAAAATAACGGATCTGCGCCGCGTGATTTCGGTCACTGAGCACCATGCGGCAGCGCTCGCAGGCGTCCCGGTCCCACTTCACCTCGCCGGGACCGGTCCCCGGATCGCCGCTGCAGGCGCTGACCAGCAACGTCAGCAGCCCCGCGAACAGCAGGGTGAAGCCCTTAATGAATGGCACTAAGTTAAACCCAGAGCCTCCGTCATCCCGGCGCATGCCGGAGGAGTGGTGCAGGGATGCACCGTTTACGGACCTAAGGATGGCATCCAGAACCCGCATCCGTGGTGAATTTATGGATGATTCGCTTCGCTCACCCTTCGGGCCGACTTTCAGTCGTTCAACGCGCTTCGCGCTTTTGTCCGGCCTGTGCCAGAATGACGAAAAAATGGACGCCTGCCTTAACTTAGTGCCATTCGAGCCCTTATTCATTCACCACCGCCTCGTAATCCTTCGCCGTCTCGGCTTCACGCATGTCGATGCTGGAGAGCAGGGCCGCGTAGCGGGAGAGGACGCCGAGAAAACGCAGCCGGTCCGGACCGGCCACCTGGCCACTCCATTCGCGACCGTCCACCGACCCCTTGAAGCCCCACTCCTGGATGGCCTTGGCAAAGGGCGCCTCGGGGCGGATCAGCCGGATACGGCAGTGCAGACGACTGGAGAGCTCCACCAGATCGGCCACCCGATCATCCAGCACCACCCGCCCCTGATCCATCTCGATCACCCGGTTTACCAGGGAGGCCACCTCGTCCAGGCGATGACTGGAGATGATCATGGCGGCCTCATCCTTCTTCTCCGCCAGCAGGCTGAAAAAGATGTGGCGTGCCTCGGGGTCCAGGTTGGCCGCCGGCTCATCCATCACCAGCAACTCGCTGTCACGCCCCAGGGCGATGCTGATCAGCAGCTTCTGTTTCTGGCCGCCGGAGAGTTTGACGAAGGGCTGGTGGCGGAAACGCTCCGTGTCCAGCCCCAGGCGGGTGGCCACATCGGTCATTCGTTGCGGATCGGAATCACAGACGCTGGCGGCGAAGCGGATCAGTTGCCCGACCGGCATTTTCAGCGGTGGCGGCAGTTGCGGGACAAAACCCACCTTGGAGAGCACGGCGCGGCGATGCTCGCGTGGCGCCAGTGCGTCCACCGTCACCGAACCTTCGCAGGTATATTCACCCAGCAGACAACGGATCAGCGTGGTCTTGCCAGCGCCATTGGACCCCACCAGGGCAACCCGATGGCCGCGCTCGATGGTCAGGTCGACGCCCTTCAGTACTTCATGACGGCGGAATCTTTTTACGACGTTGTGAAACTCAATCATTCATGAACCTGATATTTGAATCCGTGACCACTACGTGAATAGAAGGTAAATCTGCTGGGCAACCCGGATAGTCTATGAGTTTGAGTTATCCTGGCAATGATGTAAATCAAAACGCACCGCAAGCCAGGGTCACGTCATCTAATGCTGAGCGGGACGAGGATCTGCCTGCTTGATTGACGGGTGTCCGCGGCCATGGATGGCCACGGCAAGCCCCCAGGGATGGGTTTACGGCATCCCGTCAATCAAGCAGGCAGATCCTCTCTAACAAGCAGTTGCGTGTTTAGATGACGTCGTCCTGGACCACAAGCCCATTTCAAAGGTGTTTTCCGAGCCCCTTGATCTCGAACCGCAGTGAGTTGGTGGGACAGACATCCACGCACATGCCGCACCTCGTGCAGTCGGCGCTGACATCCACCTCGGTATGCACCGCCTTGCCCTTCACCGTCATGTCCAGCACGTGGGGCACCAGGCACGCCTTGCGGCAGTCGCCCTCGTGATGACAGTCCTTCAGCACAAACTTGACCCGCAGGGGCGACAGCGCGCCGACCACGCCATAGGTGATACCGATGGGGCAGACATAGCGGCACCAGGCGCGGCGCGAGTAGAACACCTCGAACAGCAGCACCAGGCCGACCCAGATCATGGCCACGCCGGGACCGTAGATCAGCGCCCGACTGACGATACCGGTCACCGAGATGGTCTCAAACACCGTGTAGCCGCTGAGCAGCGCGAGCAGGGCGAAGATCAGGTAGAACAGCGAACGCACCTTGCGATTGAAGGAACGATCCTTCACCAGCCCCTTGTCGGCGAGATAGAGATGGAGCTTCTCCGCCCACTCCGACAGCAGGTGATAGGGGCAGACCCAGGAACAGAAGGTACGCCCACCCAGCAGCAGCCAGAGCACAAAGATGGTGGCGGTACCGATCACCAGGTTGAGTACCATATGCTTGAACGCCAGGGTCACCTGCAGGGCGGAGTTCAGGTCCGCCATATGGAAACCCATGAAGCGCGACGCCGTCAGCGCCCCCTCCAGCAACTGGATATCGAAGTAGTAGGAGACCAGAAACAGCAAGTTGATCACAAGCAGGGTGGCCCAGCGCCGGTTACGCCATTTTTTCGCATCCTTGGCATGTGCCTGGCGATGGGCTTCGAAGGCAATTGCGTCGAACGGATTCTGCTTTTTAAACAAGTGGATCGCCTGCGCCTCGGGCGAAATCTCTGCTTTTTCCGGGCGCCGAGGTTCGCTGCCGTACAGCTGGCGAAGGGATTCCGTGATGTAGCTCATGAGACACCCCCGATGTGATCGGCGTCCTGCAGGATGTCGATAACGATCGCTGGCGGTTCCGGGGGACAGATCATTTCGCAGACACCGCAGCCGACACAGCCATCCAGAATCACCGGCTTCATGCGCCGGATCCCGTCCTCACTGACAATCGGCTCAAGGGCGATGGCGTGTTTCGGCGGGCACTCGTTGCCCTGGCGTTGGGCAACCCGATCCTTGTTCTGCTCCCTGGCGGCCTCCTCCTCCGCGCACTGGGCTATGCGGATCTCGATCGGACACTGGCGCACGCAGAGGTCGCACAACTCCAGATCGTAGGGATAGTCGGCTACCGGGATCGGGTTCCAACGGTCCACGTCGTCGTAACGCAAAATCCCCTGGTAGTCCGGACCGCGCGCCTGCCCCTTGAATCCCTTGCCCTGAATCGCCAGGCACTTGCGCGGCTCGGCCAGCCGGGCGTAGCCCATGCGGGAATCCGCCGGATAGTCCAGATCATGGGTCAACGCCCCGGTCGGGCAGGCCAGCACGCACTGCAGGCCGTCGCAGGAGAAATCGCATGCCTGGGCACGCGCATCGATATAGGGCACGCCGATACCCGCGCCCTTGTCCAGTTCAGCCAGTTTGATGGCATTGACCGGACAGACCTGCACGCACTGACCACACTTGATACAGGCGGCGAGAAAGTCGCTCTCATCGGCCGGAGTCTTGAGCGCGCCGGGCGGACGTAATGCCAGGGTCTTCCCCTGCACCACCGGCAACAGTCCGACCAGGGAGAACCCGATCATGCCGACGGCCAGCGCGGAGCTTCTCAGGAACTCGCGCCGGTTCTGTTCGAGCTGCTTCGGATTAAGCTTTCTCCTGGCAGATTTTTTCGGCGCGGGATTTTTCGGTTTGCTCTGCTCGTTCATTGTTGCACTGCCTCCGCGGACATCAGCGGTTTTTCATCACGCAAGATCATATCCGGATCGGTAAAGGGGGCGAGTCGCTCAAGAAAATCGAGCACCTCCAGGACGGGTGAACCCTTGAAAAACTGCGCATAGGGTACGTCCATCCAGATCCGGTCGGCATAACTGTAGAGTTCGTAGGGTCGGTCACCCACCCCGTCCAAGTCACGGTCGAACCCCTCGTAGTCATCCCAGTAGTTACCGTTCCAGTGATTGCGTTTGGCGGTCTTGCCGCCGCCCACGGTGACCTGGGTGATATTTCCCTTGAACCGGTTGCGCTCCAGGATGTTGCCTTTCCAGTCATTCAGGAACTGCACCCCGATGCCGCTGAAGGCGATCAGGTTTCCGGTCAGCCGATTGGTTGCCTCCGGATCGTAGGGGGAGATATCGAGATAGATACCGGTGGCACAGTAGAGGATGCGGTTGTCATGCACATCCACATCCGAGGTCTCCTTGAAGCCGATGCCCATACCGGTCGGGCCGATGGCATGGGCGATGTAGTTGTTCCTGATCACCACGCTGTCACTGTACATCAGGAAGATGCCCACCTGATTGTCTTCATAGTGATTCTCCACCACCTCGTTGCGCTGGGCATACATAAAGTGCAGGGAATAACGGCCACGGCGGGCATCGTTGCGGGCAATCAGATTATCTTTCGAGTACCAGACCACCATATCGCGCGAGTCGCGAATGATATTATCGGTGATCTTGTTATTGAAACTGTACCAGAGGCGGATGGCATCGCCACGAATACCGATCTCGACCGGCTTGGAGGAGATGCGGTTGCGGCGGATGATGTTATTTTCCGCCTGCCCGAGATCGATACCAAACAGGCTGTTGTCGATCACATTGTCCTTGATGACATTGAAATTGCCGCGCACCTGAATGCCGGAATCGATGTCGTTGTGGGAATTACCCGAATTGGTCAGGCGCAGCCCCTTCAGGGTGACCCCGTCCGCGTCCAGGTAGATGACCGAGCCCTTGCCACCGGCATCGATCACCACCTTGCCCTGGCCATCGATGACCAGCGACTTTTCGATCGACACCGGACCGGCATAGGTTCCCGGTGGGGGTATCAGCAGATCATTTTCGTTGGCGGCATCCACCAGTGCCTGAAACGAGGGATACTCGGCGGCCGATAACCATGCCGGGAGCAGGAACAACAGTAATGCGGCAATATGACGCAGGGTACACATGGATTTTGGTTCGGAAGTGTCTTTGTTCGGAAGCACGTGGGCACAGCCCTCTCAGACTCGTTAATTTCGTGCCCGTTCAACCTTGGAATCGACAGACCCCCGTGCGCTCAAAGCGGATCACACGGAGGTGTGTGGGCTATTTACTCAGCATCCTTGAACTGCCTCTTCCGCACCAGCGCGGCCACCGCCAGGATGGGAGAGAGCAGCAGCATGATAAAGAAGCCTATATAGGGGTAGGAGTGGGTGGCGAACTGCGCCACTTTACCATCGCCAAACACAGTGGGCATAAAAGGTTTGACCGCGAAGGCGCCCATGGCGTTCAACGTATGGCCATACCACCAGAGCCAGGCGGCATAGTCGATGATAAAAAACAGCGGCAGCGCCATCGGCACCAGGACCAGCAGCCAGTAGAGTATGCCACCGTTCTTGCGCGCGCCGAACACCAGCAGCAGCATCGCCCCGGCAAGACCGGCAAACGCCACATGCAGGGCAATCTTGAGATTGGCCACCATGGGCACGATCTCTTCCGGGTTGTTGAAGTAGCGACCCAGGCTCTTGCCATAATGCCAGGTCATCACCTGGAAACTGCTGCCGTTCCAGGGCTCGGTGACCCGACCGTGCTCCAGGTCCTTTTCATAGGTGAGCTTCAGCTGCTCGATCATGTGCTGCTTGTCGGAAACCGCCGCCTTGGCGGACGCCGTCTTGTCCGAAGGCAGATCAACCACCACGCCCGAATCTTCCAGGGACTTTTTCAGTACCCCGACAATACCGCCGATCACGATCTCCGGCTCTTCCTGTTCGGCACCGGCCTCCTGGTCCAGCGAGGTCACCATCGCCTCGACATAACCCGCGCTCTGCAGCGCGAACCCGTCCTCTGCGTAGATCGTGAGGTACATCCAGGCCAGCAGCCCGGCGAAGGCGACCCCCATGATGGCCATGCGCAATTTGGGCCTGACACAGATAAAGCCCACCAGCATGATACCCATGAAGGTCATCAGAAACTGGCCGAAGCCGCGCTCAACCGGGCCGCCCGCCGCGATCGGATACATACCGACATAGTGGTTGATGGTATCCATCTCATGCACGCAGTCGAGGGCCACATCCTCCTGGATCTCCGCCTTGTTGACCTTCTGGCAACCGTTGAAAACGCCGTTCATATGGAAGTGGATGCGCACCCCATCCGGAAACGCCTCTTCCGGATAATTGGGCGCCGTCAACGAAACCCACCAGATCGGAGAGTAGAAGATCACGACCATCAGACCCAGGGCGACGACACCCAGGGCGGCCACGATGATTGTCTGTTTTGTACTGGTTACTGCATTCATGGCGAGAGACATCAGCTGTTGGAAATGGGCAGGCGGTCACCCGGCCCCGGGATTTCGCAAACGCGACGCCCCGTGGCCGGGAGGTGTGGCTGGATTAATCGAAGTCCGGATTTCTCCAGTCGGCCGAGGGGGCCAGATCTTCCTTCTTCACCGGCACACGGGAGACATAGTTGATCACCATGGCCATGTCCTTATCGGTGAAGTTCTTGATCTGATCCACCATGTCGGGGTTGGCGTTGCGGCGCTTGCCGTCGCGGATCCACTCGAACTGGCGCAGCATGTAGGCGTAGTGCTGCCCCTCGATGCGGGGATAGAACTTCACCTTGTCGCCCTCGCCATGCTCGCCATGGCAGCGCACACAGTTGTCGTCGTAGAGCTTCTTGCCCTGCGCGAACTCGGGGGTGCCTTCCGCCCACTCGCCCTTGCCGTTCTCCGGGTTCATCGGCAGTTTTTCGATATAGGCGGTCACGTCGGCCAGCGCCTGCTCGTCACCGATCGACTCGGGCAGCGCGAACGGATACATGGTTGGATTATCGCGGTTCAATGCGCGGATATCCGCCAGCTGCTTGATCAGCACCGGGCGATGCTGGCCGGCCAGCTGCGGGAAGGTACCGTCGGTCATGCCCCAGCCCTCCGGCATGTGGCAGGCGGAACAGACCTCATAGATATCCCGGCCGTTTTCCATATCCGGCTCAAGATGCATGGCCTGGTCCGTTTCGCCACTCACTGTGCCTTTACTCCAGCTGGAGGTATCGGCAGCACTGACACCGAAGCTCAGGCTGATGGCCACGGCAGCGGTTAAACTGGTAAGTACGGGTTTTACACTCATCACATTTCTCCTGACGGTCCCTGCGGGACAGGCACCATCACAGTACTGGTTTGTTGCCTGCCTTGCGACAGGCCCTAATCTGATTAACTGATCTGATCGACTGGATTGCCGATCGACAAAGGGTGACATCCGCTAAGGACGCCGCGAGGTTGCCACAATGAATATTAGACTTCATTGATACAAATCAAACACCTCGATCATTTAATCTGGCGAGAAACCGCCCCCTGATCAGTCTGTAACACTGGTTGAAAGTCTCTCATAACAGCCGGGTTTGTTGCATTGAGAACTATCAATTAAAGGGCAATTTTCCGGCCGGATTTCACTGCAGCGTAGCCAGCCAATCGGCGATAATACGCATCTCCTCCTCGTTCACCAGACCCATCACCCCTTTCATAGCGGCCGTCTGGCCATTGGATCTCGCCCCCGACTTGATGTCTTTCATCTGGTTGAAGGCGTAGTCGGCATTCTGGCCGGCCAGCGAAGGATAAAAAGGCATCAACGGTGTCTTGGCATCCTTACCGTGGCAGGACCAGCAGGTCTTGGCCTTGAAGAGTGCCGCGCCATCCGCGGCAACCGCCGTTGCCCCGGTCATTAGCGCCGCCACCGCGCTCATGACAACGGCCAGTCTTCTGATTTTGCTCATAACAAATACCTCACTACATATATGGTTTAGGGCAAATAAAGGGGAAGGGGCCCTAGCAAGAGCCCCTCCCCCTTTCAGGTTGATAACCTAAGCCTGGTACAGACTATTTGGTTTCCACCTTAACAGCACCGTGCTGCTCAAGATAGGTCTTGGCACGCAGACCCATATCGGCAGTCTTCACCTGATACTGCCACCACTGACCGGCCCAGAGTGTTGCATTCTGGAAGTCACCCTTGGCAGCAAAGCCTTCGGCCTTTTTCTTCGCCTCATCGGCGAATCCAAGCTGCTCGGTGGCATCCTCAACCAGGGCCACAACCGGCGGGAAGTCCTTGAAGTTGTGGCTGGTGATGAAGGCGACCACGGAATCGATCACGGCCTGGGTCTCGACGTTGGTCTTGACCTGCTTTTCGTAATCGGCCTTTGTGTACTGCTCACCTTCCACCATGGTGCCAGCCTTGGCCTGGTAGCCTTTCGGCGTGACCAGCAGGTAACCCTGCATCTCCAGGTGGAGCGCGGAGCAGAACTCGGTGCAGTAGTACGGGAAGACACCGGCCTTCTCCGCGGTAAAGGTGTAAGAGACGGTCTTGCCCGGCTCGATCGACAGGTTCACGCTCTGGCCATAGAGTGCGAAACCGTGCGTCTCGTCCTGGGCACGCTCCAGGTTGGTGAGGTGGATGGAGACGGTGTCGCCCTCTTCCACTTCAATGATCTCCGGCGTGATGTGCGAACGGATCACCGTACCGTAGACATGGGTTACACCATCCTCCTTGACCACTTTCTCACGACCGGCGCGGGTCCGGTAGGGAGAGCGTTCGTCGGCGCGGCTGTTCCAGCCGGACTGGTAGCGCACGACCGGTTTCAGCTTGTCGGCCTTGATCGCGACGGCATAGTGCGGTTCGCCCAGGGGCAGCGGCATATCGTAGAGCAGCTGCATCTTGTCACCGCTGATATCGATCAACTGGTGGTTCTGCGGATGCAGCGGACCCACGGGGTTGAAGCGATCGATCGCCAGCTTGTTCAGCGAAACCAGATACTTGCCGTCCGGAGAGACTGAGTCACCTTCCATCGCCAGCAAGTGACCGATGTTGTAGTGGATGTGCAGTTGATCCAGCACCTTGCCTTCACAGTAGTCCCACTTGGTAACCATGGAGTCCACGTAGATGGAGGTGTAAACGGTACATTTCTTGGCGTCATACTGGGTATGCAGCGGACCGAGACCCACGGCAACCTGGGTATGCAAGGCATCCTTCAGGGCGATGATGGGTATGCCGTAGGGATCCTGTCCCTCGAACTTCTTGGCGGCGATGGCCTTCTGGATTTTCTCCCAGCTATACACCCAGGCATGGCTGTCCAGCTTGCCGGAGACGATGATGTGGGTACCCTCCGGGTTGACGTCAACACCGTGCGGGCTCTTGGGCTCGGGTACCAGATAGAGCAGCTCTTCCTTGATCGCCTGGGCCATCGGAATCATGTAAGAGCCGTTGAGCTTTTCCACCTTGCCGGCGGCAACCAGTTCGGCCGCCTTTTTCCAGTTGGTGATGTGCAGGAAGTCGGTATCCTTCTGGGAGCAGCCAGCCTCGAACGGCGGACGCCCTTTCTCGATACCGCCGACATAGCGCTCGGAACAGAACGAGTTGGTGAAGCCCCAGCCGTAGGAGGCATTCTTACCCGCGTCGGAGAGATCCTGGCTGTAGGGCGGCAGCTCGAAGGTGAACGACTGATCCGGCTGCAGACGTCCCTTCTTGTCGTCAAATTTCCAGTAAGTCAGACCACCGCGGTACTTTTCGTTGAATTCCGAAAGCGGCACGAAGTCCTTGCTGTAGGGCGCGGCATACTGGGTAGCCTCCATGACATATTCGGTGTTCGGGGTAACGAAGGCACCGCCGTGCTCGGACTTGAAGAACGGGT
Organism: Sedimenticola hydrogenitrophicus; assembly: GCF_029017505.1. Taxonomy (GTDB): domain Bacteria; phylum Pseudomonadota; class Gammaproteobacteria; order Chromatiales; family Chromatiaceae; genus Sedimenticola; species Sedimenticola hydrogenitrophicus_A. The sequence continues at coordinate 12,880 of NZ_JAQGEI010000041.1, read as the reverse complement.
TGACCACGATCTGCTTGGTCTCGAAGTCGTGCAGATCGATCACCGCCAGCCGCGGGTTGGCCTTGTCGTTGATGAACAGGAAGCGGCCGTTGTACTCACCCTCGGTCTCGGAGAACGCGGGATGATGGGTATCACCCCAAGTGATGTCCTTGCCGTTGATGCGCCCCTGTGCCAGTACTGCCTTTGACTCGTCATCGAAGCCGTAACCCTGCCAGGGTTCCGGGGTAAATACGCCGATATATTTCAGGATACGCATGGACGGGATGCCGTATACGATCACCTGACCGCTCTGTCCACCGGAGGCGAAAACGAGATACTCGTCACGGCCGCCGGTGGGGGTGTAGGTCTTGGCCGCGGCCAGCAGATCTTTCTGCGTCAGGCCGCGAGCCTTCATGACATCTTCGAGCGACGCCTGAGAATATGCACTTGACGTTGCGCCCAGCCCCATCGCCAGGCCCAGCATCAGCGACAATGCTCGCTTATTGTTCACTTTCATGAGACACGTCTCCGTTTTAGGACTTTATTCTTGCGCTAGACTGCGCTTTTGTTGAAATAGCAGCGGCATGTTGCGCCGTAGTAGGGGCGAAATCATTGATCAAAGTCAATCAAGAAGGCATATGCCAAGAAGATTGTGGCAAATAACACAAAAGTAGCCTTCGCCTCTGACATTTATCAGCTCGCTGTTTTTCAGTGAATTTCAGAATGGGTGCGAAGTTGATGCGGGGTGAGGAGTAGTATAGGGATGTGCCGTTTACGGACCTCTTTTACGAACCACGGATCCACACGGATGGACACAGATGGGCCACCCCGCAGTCAGATGTAGGGTGGATAAGCCGGTAGACGCATCCACCAATGCTTTGTCCAGGGATGGACTTATGCCGTGGAGGCCATGGATGGCCGGGAGCGGCCGCAGTGAGGAGTGGTACATGGCTGTACCGTTTACGGACCTGAGGAGGGCATGCGATGTCGCTTATCCACCCTGCAAACTTACCAATGGTATCGATGGGTTGCGTCGCGCCTCCCCCACCCATCCTCGCTGAAGTCGTGATCGGGCCGGTTGTATCCGTTCCAGCGCCGGCGTTGATCTGCCGGATGTAGGGGCAGGTCCCCGTGCCTGCCCGGATCGGGCACCATACCGTTCCAAGGGCAACCACGGGGGGTTGCCCCTACGGGTTATCTTGAAACAGAGCGGCCTTCGCGGCATAAATCCATCCCTGGACAAAAAAACGCCGGGGCGAGCCCGGCGTTTTTTATACTGCGTTCACCGGCGCCGCGAGGCGCCCGATCATTGGGGGATCATTGAGCGGCCAGCCACTCCGCGATCGCCTGCATCTCCTCATCGGAGACACCCATGACGATGCCTTTCATGGCGGCGGTCTGGCCGTTGTTACGGGCACCGCTCTTGATGTCCTTCATCTGGTTCAGCGCGTACTGGGCATTCTGCCCGGCCAGTTTCGGATAGGCCGGCATGATCGGGGTCTTGGCATCAGCCCCGTGGCAGGCGGCGCAGCCCTTGGAAGTGTAGAGTGCCGCACCATCAGCCGCAACGGCGTTACCAGCAAGACCCAGTGAGAGCAGGGCAGCGCCTGCGAGCATAGCAATGGTTTTCATCTTGTACAGTACCTTTGTCAGTTGAGTATACCCGACCCGGCGAACTCGATACCCTTCGGTCTCTTATCCAGGGGCCGCATGGAAAAGCAGGCATCTATACTATCATTTTCACATAGCTGTCAATCCATAAACTTTCCATGGTTAGATCCAGGCCGGACCTCGCCCCCTGGAGAACCACGGATTCACACCGATAAACACAGATTCAGGATTCTGATCTCCTATCTGTGTGAATCTGTGTCCATCTGTGGTTCCTTTTAATCGGACCTGAATGGCACTTACTTAAGCCAAGAACCACCGTCATCCCGGCGCAGGCCGGGATCCAGACTGCTTAATGGTGCGGTATTCCTGGATTCCGGCCTGCGCCGGAATGACGAAAATCCTGCAATTCGCCTTAAGTAAGTGCCATTCTAATCGGACCTGGATAGTTAAACAGCTGTTGAAGGCCATATTTAGAATTGCTAAATCCCTGCCGGACGAATAGAAAATCGTCCCCGATGGGCGTATCCTTCCGCCCTCGAAAAACACGGACCGAATCCGCCATGGCAGAACACGACTTCATCCCGGGACAGCGCTGGATCAGCGATACCGAACCTGAACTGGGCCTTGGCATGGTGACGGGAACCACGGGCCGCACTCTGACCCTGCGCTTCACTGCGGCCGCCGAGTCCAGGACCTATGCCGCCGACAACGCGCCGCTGACCCGGGTGCGGTTCCAGGTCGGCGATACCATCGAATCCGACCAGGGCTGGGACCTGACGGTGGAGTCGGTAGCGCAGCGCGGTGGCCTGCTGACCTACGCCGGTACCTGTTCTGGGACAGGCAAGAGCGGCCAGGCAGCCAGGCTCGGTGAACAGTCAATCAGTGCCTTCATGCAGTTCAACCGTCCGCAGGCGCGGCTGTTCGCCGGCCAGCCGGACGGCAACATCTGGTTCGAGTTGCGCAAGGCCACGCTGCTCCAGCAACAGTCGCTGAAACAGTCCGATCTGATCGGCCTGGGCGGCGCCCGTACCGAACTGCTGCCCCATCAGCTCTATATCGCCCATGAGGCGAGCCGCCGGCTCGCCCCGCGGATACTGCTTGCGGACGAGGTGGGGCTGGGAAAGACCATCGAGGCGTGCCTGATCCTGCATGCCCAGCTGCTCACTGAAAGGGCGCACCGCGCCCTCATCGTGGTGCCGCCGCCGTTGCTGCATCAATGGCTGGTGGAGCTGTTGCGCCGGTTTAACCTCAACTTCAGCCTGTTTGACGAGCCGCGCTGTGCGGAGATCGAGGCGTCGATCAACGGCGAGAATCCTTTTCTCACCGAACAGCTGGTGCTCTGCGGCCTGGATCTGTTCACCGGCTCACCGCAGCGGCTGACCCAGGCCCTCGCGGGCGAGTGGGATATGCTGATTGTGGACGAGGCCCACCACCTTGTGTGGCATGAAGCGAACCCCAGCCCGGCGTATCAGGCCATCGAGTCGCTGGCGGGCCGCATCCCGGGGGTGTTGCTGCTGACCGCAACCCCGGAACAGCTGGGCCGCGACGGGCACTTCGCCCGCCTGCGGCTGCTCGACCCGGACCGCTTTCCCAGCCTGGCGCAGTTTCGGCAGGAGCAGGCCCACTACCGGTCCATCGCCGATGCCGCCGCCGGCCTGATCGCCGACACACCGCTCTCCGTAGCGGATGCCGCACGTCTGCTGGAGACGCTGGGGGAGGCGCAGGCCGCCCCGCTGCTTGCGGAGATCCGGGAGCCGGATGGGACACCCGCACGACAACGCCAGGCCAGGGATCGATTGACCGAGCTGCTGCTCGATCGCCACGGCACCGGCCGGGGCATGTTCCGTAATACCCGCGAGCGGATCAAGGGTTTTGCTCCGCGGATATTCCACGCTTATCCACTCGACTTGCCGGCCCGTTACCGGTCCGCCGAACAGGCCGCTGCAGCGCCCTCGCGGCAGTTGCAACCGGAGCACGGGTTGCGCGGCAAGTCCGGCGCCGAGTGGTGGCGCCACGACCCGCGGGTCGACTGGCTGATCACCCTGCTGAAGCGCTATCGGGGCGAGAAACTGCTGCTGATCTGCGCCCACGCCGGCACCGCGATGGACCTGGAACAGGCGCTGAGGATCCGTGAAGGCATGCATGCCGCCCTGTTTCACGAGGGGATGAGCATCATCGAACGCGACCGGGCGGCGGCCTGGTTTGCCGATCACGAACAGGGCTGCCAGATCCTGCTCTGTTCGGAGATCGGCAGCGAGGGGCGTAACTTTCAATTTGCCCATCACCTGATCCTGTTCGACCTGCCCGAGAACCCGGACCTGCTGGAACAGCGCATCGGCCGGCTGGACCGCATCGGCCAGAAGCGTCAGATCGAGCTGCACGCCCCCTATTTCCGGGACAGCGCCCAGGAGGTGCTGCTGCGCTGGTATCACGAGGGGCTCAACGCCTTCGTGCACACCTGCCAGGCGGGACAACAGCTGCTGGAGCAGCTGGGTCCCGCCCTGCACCAAGCCTACGCAACCCACCCGGACAACCCGGCCGATCTGGAGCGGCTGCTGACACGGACACGTCAACTGCACGCACAGATCGGCGCGGCATTGAAAAACGGCCGCGACCACCTGCTGGAATTGAATTCGTGTCGGGAAAAAGATGCCGACCGGCTGGTGCAGCAGCTCGCCCTGATCGACCGCACATCGGCGTTGGGCGATTACATGGACCAGCTGTTCGCCGCCTATGGGGTGGAGGCGGAGCCCCACTCCAGCGAGAGCCTGGTGATCCGTCCCGGTCAGCATATGCTGACCGAGCACTTCCCCCACCTGCCACAAGAAGGGACGACCCTGACCTATGACCGGGGCACTGCGCTGACCCATGAGCAGTGGCTGTTTCTCACCTGGGAGCACCCCATGGTGCACGACGCCATGGACATGCTCCTGGAGAGCGGACGCGGCAACTGTGCCGCCATGGGCATACGCCATCCGGCCGTGCCTTCGGGAACGCTGGCGCTGGAGATGCTGTTCGTGCTCGAATGCCCCGCCCCCGGCGTGTTGCAGGCGGCGCGTTTCCTGCCCCCCACGCTGCTGCGCACGGTGGTCGACCAGCGCCTGGCCGAGCGCGGCGACGCCGTCGCCGATACCGGCCTTGAATCGGCCCTGCACACCCTGCCCAAGCCGGTCATCCACAAGATCGTCACCCCGTTGCGCAAGCCGATCCAGGCGATGATCACCCAGGGCGAGCAAAACATGGCCGGCCAGGCCAGGCAACGGCTGCGCCAGGCGGAGACGATGATGAACGATTACTATGCCGAAGAGATCGATCGCCTCGATGCCCTGCACCGGGTCAATCCCTATATCCGCCAGGCAGACATCGATCTGCTGCGCGCACACCAGAGCGAACTGAACAGTCACCTGGCGGCCTCGCGGGTGCGGCTCGACGCCATCCGCCTGCTGATCGGACTGTAGAAAAGTATCTGCCGCCGGGAAGGTAAACTCGACGAAAATTGCTCCTGCCGGCTCCTGTTGGTGGATGCGCTGTCGCTTATCCCCCCTACATCCGGTCAACGATCACTTTTGTAGGGTGGATAAGCCGGTAGGCGCATCCACCATTTGCCTGACCACATAGCCCGGAGGCTGGCGATCAGGCAACAAACACCTCACTTTCCCAGCAGCAGCCGGCCCGCCTGATCGGTCAGCGGCATCGGCCGGGCGATGCCGTAGCCCTGGGCAAAATCCACACCGATACCCCGCAACAGACCCAGCACCTGGTCATTCTCCACAAACTCGGCAATGGTCTTGAGCCCCATCACCTGGCCGATCTGATTGATCGCCTGGACCATGGCGCGGTCGATCGGATCGGTGGCCAGATCGCGAATAAAGGCACCGTCTATTTTCAGAAAATCGACCGGCAGATTTTTCAGATAGGCGAACGATGAGAGGCCGCTGCCGAAATCATCCAGGGAGAAGAGGCAGCCGGCCTGCTTCAGGGTGCGGATAAAATAACTGGCCGAGGCCAGGTTGGCGATGGCGGCGGTTTCGGTGATCTCGAAACTGATCATCCCCGGTGGAATCCTGAACTCAACCAGCTTTTCGCCGATATAGGTCAGGGTGTCTTCATCATTCACCGAACCGCCGGAGAGGTTGATGGCGAAACAGTAGCCCCCCAGCACCAGGGTCTCATGCTCACGCCCGATCAGATTGAACAGCTGGTTGACCACCCAGCGATCGATCCTCGGCATCAGGCCGAACCGCTCGGCCGCCGGGATGAACTTGTTCGGCGGCACCAATGCACCCGCCTCATCGCGCATCCGGATCAGCACCTCGCAATGACCGGTGTGCGCCGAACGCTGGTCGATCGGCACGATCGGCTGCACATAGAGACAGAACCGATCCTCTTCCAGGGCACTGTGGATGCGGGCCACCCAATGCATCTCACCCTGGCGCTGGGCCGCTTCACCGGCATCCGGGCGGTACACATGCACCTGGTTGCGACCACCATCCTTGGCGGCATAACAGGCAGTGTCCGCCGCGCTCAATACCTGCTCGGCGCGCTCGCTCTCCGCGGTAATGGCGACCACCCCGATGCTGACCCCGATAGCGTAGGCCTTGTCATCCCAGGCAAAGCGCAGATCCATGATCGCCTGGCGCATCTTGTTGGCGATGCGCAACACAACGGCTTCCGAACAATCGACCAGGAGCACACCGAATTCATCACCGCCCAGACGCGCCAGGGTATCGCCGGTGCGGATATGCTGCGAAAGCCGGGTGGCGATCTGCCGCAACAGCTCGTCGCCCGCCACATGCCCGCAGGTGTCGTTGACGATCTTGAACTGATCCAGATCGAGATAGAGCATGCCATGGATGCGCCCGGTCGCCATGGCATCCCGCAACAGGTCATCCAGGCGGTCGTCGAAACTGCCCCGGTTGACCAGACCGGTCAGGGTATCGTGCGACGCCTGCCAGCTGACCTGGGCCGCCAGGCTGCGGGCGTGGCTGACATCGCGGAACACCAGGACGACGCCATGAATATTCTTCTGCTCATCGCAGATCGGCGCCAGCGACGCTTCCACGGCGATGCCGATACCATCCCGGTGCACCAGGATCAACTCCTGACGCTGGCCACCAGCCAGGGTACCGGTCGCCAGGCAACGCTCGATGGCGCCGTGCAACAGCGCGGCCCCCTCGTCCATCACCTGAAACACCCGCGCCAGCGGCAATCCCATGGCGGCCGTGAGTCGCCAGCCGGTCAACTTTTCCGCCACCACGTTCATATAACTGATGTTGCGATGCAGGTCCGTGGTGATCACGGCATCGGCGATGGCGGAAAGGATGGAGAGGGTGGCCAGTTCCGCCCCCGATTTCGCCCCCGGCTGCTCCGCCATCCGCGGCGGCAGGGAAGCTTCACCCGGGAGATCGCCCTGATCAAACACCTGCACCAGTACATGGTGAGATTTGGCCAACAGGGGCTTGACGATGACCATCTGATGGGCGCCCCCGGCCGCCCTCCGGGGAAGCGGCAACACGGCGGTACCCGACGCGGCGTGCAACACCGTCGAGTCCCCCTGCGATCCGGCGGCATCGATCGCCTGCTCAAGCGTGGAGCCGGAAACCTCGGGCAGCAGATCCGCCAGGAGACGACCCAGCGCGGACGCCACGCCGATACCCGAGGCGGTTACCATCCAGCGATTCCAGTTGACGATGCGGCCGTCCGCCCCCAGCACGAACAAACCGATACTGCACTGATCCAGCACCACGGGCGCCAGATCAATTTTATCATCCAGGTTATTGTTATCGGTCATCCACTACTCTGCAGAACTCGAGTTCGCACACCCGGCCGTACCGCCCCCTGCCCCATCGGCAACCACGCAGGGTGGAAGCGCATGGGACATTACCGGGGCGGAAACGGCGCTTGGTGTTCGTTAGGGTGATTGTTTGCGGATGTAGCGACCGGGGCATCCGGTTCTTTAAGCCATCCCGACGTACAGGTTCGAAAATCAGACGGGGTACACATTATGAAAAAAATCCGCCGCTCCCCCTTGAAAAAGGCCCTGTCCTGGTTATTTGTTGGTGTTGATTTATTTTGGTGAATCACTTGTAGGAGCGCCTCTGGCGCGAAGGCTTTTCGCGGCAAAGCCGCTCCTTGGTCGAGGCAGCCGCGGTAGCCGTAGGTCGCGTTAGCCGAAGGCGTAACCCGACAGCCGGAACGCGCTACAGCCAGGCCAGCCGCCGACCCAGCGGACGAAGCATTCACGGGATGGCTGCTTAAGCATTGGGCAAGGAGATGCCGGTAAGCTTCTTATACAGGGAGACCGCATAGGAGTCGGTCATGCCGGCGACGAAATCGGTCAGCCGCAGCAGCCGGGTGTAGACGTTGGGCGAGGGGACGCGCTCCGGGCCGATGAACTGCTCCGGTATCAGACGCGAGATCATGCGGCTTTTCGCCGAGGCCTGTTCACCCTGTTCCGCCAGGTCGTCCAGCACCTGGATGAAACGCTCCAACAGATCGCCGATCACCTGGAAACCGGCGGCCTGGATCTCCACCACCTCGGTCGCCTGGTAGATACGCTCCTTGGCCACCTCGATCAGCCGGTCCATGGCGGCCCGCCGGGGGAACTGATGCAGCAGCGGCTCGTCAAACCGGCCGCCCAGGATGGCCTCCTCGTTATCCAGGAAACAGTCCATCGCCTGACTGATCGCCTCGTTGATCACCTTGGCGCGGAGAAACTCCACCTTGCCCTTGCTGTCGCGGATGGCCTGCATCCGCTGGCGCGGTTTTTCCGGCTCGCGGAGGATGTCCAGATAGAGCCCCATCACCTCGTCAAAGGTGAAATACCCGAGCCGGAACCCGTCCTCGATATCGATCACCCGATAGCTGATGTCATCCGCCGCCTCCACCAGGAAGGCCAGCGGGTGCCGGCACCAGACGGCACGGGAACCGTCCCGCCGGATCAGCCCGACCTGGGCCGCGATCGCTTCAAAGGCCGCACGATCCTCGACAAAAAAGCCCTGCTTCCTGGCGCTGACCCCGGGATAACGGCCACCCCCCAGACAGGACTCCCGGGGATACTTGGTGAAGGCCGCCAGGGTGGCGCAGGTCAGCTGCAGGCCGCCCGGATTGTCCGGATTCTGTAGCCGGGTGAGGATACGGAAGCCCTGGGCGTTGCCCTCGAAGCTGGTGAAATCCTCCCGCTCACTGTCCTGCAGCATGGCGACCCGGCGCTGGCCGTAGGGGGCGTCATTGGCCCAACTGCGGAAGGCGTCTTCCCCGGAGTGGCCGAACGGCGGATTGCCGATGTCATGGCCGAGACAGGCGGCGGCGCAGATATCACCGAAATCGGAGGCCTCGAAGCCATTCAGACCCCGGCGTGCGATCACCTGCTCCCCCACCTGGGTGCCCAGTGAGCGGCCGATGCTGGATGCTTCCAGGCTGTGGGTCAGGCGGGTGCGGATATAGTCCACCCGGGAGAGCGGGAACACCTGGGTCTTGTCCTGCATGCGGCGGAACGCGGAGGAGAAGACAATGCGGTCAAAGTCACGCTGAAAATCGGTCCGGGCCGTCGTCCCCCCCTGGGCTAGATCACTCCCGAGGCGGCTACGGGAGAGCAGTTGATTCCAGTGCATGGTCATGAGTACCTCAACCGGTGAAAACGGACGCGTGCGCAAGGCGCGGAGCGGATAGCTCTATCCTACCAGACCCGAATGGCACTTACTTAAGCCAAAAACCACCGTCATCCCGGCGCAGGCCGGGATCCAGACTGCTTAATGGTGGCGGTATTCCTGGATTATTCGCTTCGCTCACCCTTCGGGCCGACTTTCAGTCGTTCAACGCGCTTCGCGCTTTTGTCCGGCCTGCGCCGGAATAACGAAAATCCTGCAATTCGCCTTAAGTAAGTGCCATTCTTACCAGACCCGACTTGGTGAATAACAGAAAACAGTTACATGGCAGCGGCTTAGCATGTCAGACTTGCCTGATCAACCTAAACTGAGTAGGCTTGTCGCCCTCGACACCTTTTCAACCCGAGTGCCAGGTAAATCAGATGATCGTCTCAAGCTACGAAAAAGCCCGTTTCAACATGGTTGAGCAACAAGTGCGCCCGTGGGAGGTTCTCGATCCCAAGGTACTGAACCTGATCGGCGAAATGCCGCGGGATCGCTTCGTGCCCGACAGCTACAAAGGGCTGGCCTACGCGGATATCGAGATCCCCCTGGGTGACGGCCAGAAGATGATGTTCCCACGGGTTGAGGGGCGGCTGCTGCAGGCGCTGGACATCCAGCCCGCCGACAACATCCTGGAGGTCGGCACCGGTAGCGGCTACCTAACCGCCTGCCTGGCCAAGCTGGGCAACAAGGTGATCAGCCAGGAGATCAACCCGGCCTACACCGAACAGGCACGGCAGCGGCTGGCGGAACTGGAGATCGACAATGTCGAGCTGCGCACCACCGACAGCCTGAGCGACGACATCGAGAGCGGCCGCTTCGACGCCATCGCCGTGACCGGCTCCCTGCCGGAGATGCCGGAGGCGTTCAAGCAGCGCCTGAACATCGGCGGCCGGCTGTTCGTGGTGATTGGCCAGAGCCCGGCCATGACTGCCTTCCTGGTGACCCGCACCAGCGAAAACGAATGGCACAGCGAGGCACTGTTCGAGACCGATATCGCCCCGCTGACCAACGCACCGGTGATTCGTAAGTTCGTATTTTAGATCGGGGAAGGTGGATGCGCTGTCGCTTATCCACCCTACATTTAAGCATTTCTGTAGGGTGGATAAGCCGGTAGGCGCATCCACCATTTCGATGCAACAAACCCCATTTATCATTCACAATCCATACTTGTGATACTCGCCGGTTCACTGGCACCCCAGGACGCTTCATACCACCCCCTGCTGGTAGCGCCGCCGAAAGACGACCACCGCCAATCCCCGGGGCGTTTCACCAACCCATGTTTCACCGGGTTGTAATGAATATAATCCACATGCCTGCGCCAATCCTCCCCATCACGTATAGCGTGCTCCCAGAATCTTCGCTGCCACAGCATTCGCTCATTGCGGGTATTGGTGATTGTACGAATGCGACGTGACGTGGCTTTCTTTATTTCCCGCCAACGGGAAGAGTAGTCGGCATCGCTTTCCGGCATACGCCAGATACAGTGCAGGTGTTCAGGCAGGACGACCATCGCATCGATTGCGAATGGACGGGCTGCCATGACCTTGCGGAAGGCTTGCCTGAGCACCTCAACATGTTCTTCATTAGTAAATACCGGGACGCGATGATGAGTAACAACGGTAAAAAAGTATGTGCCACCGGGAACATAAGCTCGACGATAATTGCTCATACCGGCTCCCTGTTGGTGGATGCGCCTACCGGCTTATCCACCCTACGAAATGCTACAAAATGCTCGGATGTAGGGTGGATAAGCGACAGCGCATCCACCGTTTACCTGAATCATAAAAAAAGGGCGCCCATTACCTGGGCGCCCTTGCTTGCCAATAACCGAACTACTTTTCCGAATCACCAATCAGGATATTTTCCCGGTTGGCCGCGACGGTCTTCTCGCCAATCCCCTTGACCATGGCCAGGTCGTCGGCGGACTTGAACGCACCATTCGCGGTTCGATACGCCACAATGGCCTGGGCCTTGGAATCACCAATCCCCTTCAACTCGGTGGCGATCTGCTCGGCGGTGGCGGTATTGATATTCACCGGCCCGGCAAAACCACTGACGCAGGCCAGCAGCAACGCGGTTGTGACAAACAATTTAAGACACTTCATTGATACGCTCCTTGTAATATGGATCCACGAAAGAAATGACATCCTAGTCATTTAAGGGATCCTGATATAGAGACATTTGGTATAGCGAGAGTAAGAATTTTCCGATTAACCGGCCAGTCAAATCCCCCTTATCGTCAGATAGCCGCGAATAATATCAAACAGCCGCTCCAGCGCCCCGCGATTGGCCTCGACCACCCGCAGGCCGTTCTCGCCGAAGCGCGCCCGCAGGCTGGCATCGGCGAGCCAGCTGGTCACCACCTGCGCCAGGGCAGCGGCGCTGGTCACCTCGAGCGCCGCACCCTCGGCCAGCAGCATGCGGCTGATCATGGCGAAGTTGAACATGTGTGGACCGAACACCACCGGCAGCCCCAGGGCGGCCGGCTCCAGCACATTGTGCCCGCCGGTCGGCACCAGACTGCCACCGACAAAGGCGACGTCCGCCGCAGCCAGAAACAGGGTCAGTTCACCCATGGTGTCGCCCAGCAGCACCCGGGTCCCCGGACCACAGGCCTCACCGGTCGAGCGACGCGCCGCTACGAAGCCCTCGCGCTGACACAGCAGTGCCACCCTGTCGAAGCGTTCCGGGTGGCGCGGAACCAGCACCAGCAGCGCCTCGGGCAACGCCCGCAGCACCTTGCGGTGAGCATCCAGAACCTGTTCATCCTCGCCTTCCCGGGTGCTGGCCGCCACCCAGACCGGACGACCATCCCAGGTGCGTCGCATCGCCTCCGCCTGCTCCCGCAGACTCGCCGGCAGGCGTATATCAAACTTGATGCTGCCGGTGACGCGCACCCGATCAGATGGCAGCCCCAGGCCGAGAAAGCGCTCCGCATCCGCCGGCGACTGGGCGGCCACCAGACCGATACGGCCGAAGGTCTCCCGGGTAAAGGGACCCAGTCGCGCATAGCCCCTGGCGGAGCGTTCCGACAGGCGGGCGTTGGCCAAGACGGTCGGTATGGATTGGCGCTCGCACAGCGCCAGCAGGTTGGGCCACACCTCGGTCTCCATCATCACCAGCAGCCGGGGCTGCAGGGTCTTGAGAAACCCGTTGATGGCGAACGGCAGGTCATAGGGGAAATAGGTATGAATCACCGAATCACCAAACAGCCTTTTCACCCGGTCGGAACCGGTGGGTGTGGTGGTGGTGAGCACAATCGGCAGGTCGGGGAACTGTTTCTGCAGCCGTCGCACCAGCGGTTCGGCCGCCTGGGTCTCGCCCACCGAAACCGTGTGCAGCCACAGGCAGCCCTTGACCATGGGCGTGGACAGCCTGCCGAAGCGTTCCGGAATGCGCCTGCGGTAATCCGGATTCTTCAGGCTGCGCCAGTAGAGGCGAGCCAGTACCAGTGGCAGGCTGAGATAGAGAATGAAGGTGTAGAGCGGTCTCATGGGTCCGGCTGCTGAGGGATGATTGAGTTGCGAGGGGAAGATACTAAGCGATAGTCGCAACAACATCCACCAGGCTGCCCAGTTAGACGACCTTGATCATTAGCCACGGAAGCACACAGAAGACACGGAAAATTACAACTTTTA
>NZ_JAQGEI010000040.1 GCF_029017505.1 Sedimenticola hydrogenitrophicus | reverse complement strand
CTCGATGTGGGTCCGAATATCCTGATAGCTGGTGCCCAGTGCGAACAGGGCGATGATCTTGCGTTCCAACTCATCAGTCAGGTGGGTCTGATGCTTCTTGACGAGCTGAGGCTCGAAGGTGCCGGCTCGGTCGCGAGGCGTCTGTAGCTCAAAGGAACCAGCAGAGCTCTTGACGGTCTTGGGCGTACTGCCGTTCTTGCGGTTAGGGGCGTCGCCGCCCTCGGCCAGGTGGCTATCCAGCTCGGCCTGGATGGCCGACTCGGTCAGCTGCTTGATCAGTGGGGTGAGCACACCATCCTTACCGGTGAGGTCCTTGCCTTCACGCAGGGCTTTGATGGCGGCCTCCATATTAAAGTTAGTTTTTTGTGTTGTCATCAGTCATTCCTTTTTGCACTATGGTAAAGAAATGACACAGAATTATGAACACTACCCAAATTACCGGCGCAATACGAGCTCCAGCGAGTATTGCGTCCGAGTTGATTTGCCTTGTTAGGCATCGCCATTAACCTCCAAGCGCACTATCTCTGAGCATTTTTCTGCTAATGACCCGGCTACAGCGCTAGCCCATATTTCGAAGGCATGTCGATAACCAGCATTCTGTAGCATATCGGTAAAGTAATCTTCACATTTGGGTGATTCGGTTATCCCAACTGCTGAAAAGATTTCATCGCGTGACTCCCTCCAGATTAATTCCACAAACTCACTATTCAATTTCAAAAGATTTCTTGTCCTGTCTTTTACAGATTGAGTATCAAAGCTTATTTCGTGCGATAAATGCGCAAAGTCGTTTCTTAATTTTCTTAAAATATGAAGACTTTTCCTTAGCTTTGCACTAATGCATCCCGTGCGATATGCCAATTCTATTTTTGATGACATTGTGCCAATTGGCGCATTTCCCCCATTAAAAAGTAAGTCATTGTCTTCGCAACAAAGCAGAAATCTATTTTTTAACAACTCTTCAAGCTGTTCTTCGATCTTGGCAGCAGCGATAATCACGCTTCCCCGCACGCTTTCTTTTTTCAGGGCACGCCGAACCTCGGCAAAAATTTGAACCATTAACGAATCTTGTGCCATCTTTGTTTGCCTAATTTAGCGGCGCATAACGACTAAGCTCACTCGACGAAAACCGCGTTGCGGTTTTCGTCGAGTGGAGCGCCTGGTTAGGCCACTCACAAACCCCTAAGCCTATCAAACTGAACATTGATTTCTTTACTCTGATGCAGACCATGATACTTATTAAGCGGAATACATCTCGCCATAAGATACTCAACTACCCACCTGTATTTTGAGTACACTTGATTGTCCTGATACATGCTTTTTACTACGTTATTAACAACTCGCTTTAGTTTATTGCGTTCTGCGAATGAAGGAGCCAAGTAATCCACAAATAAAGCAACGTCCTTTTTCATGCCCACTGTCTCATGCCCGCTCTTATTCCACTGAAAAAGCACATCGCGACCTTCTGCGCCATACTTACTTTGTTCGGGATTATAAGTATTTATTTCATCAATTAGTGAATCTGCTGACTCGCATTTCAACTCATTGATTAAATTAGTATCTATAATTACGCGCGGGTAAATTGCGATTCGTTTTTCTAGGTTGTAAGCATTGATATATGCAGGGCCAACGATTTGGCTCTCAGAAGCACTAAAGTATGCATCACCGCTAGACACACCACCCCTTAACCAAATATTGTTTAGTGCAAGGCGATATTGAATTGTTCTAATTGCCATACATAACTGCCGCAGCATCTCAATATTGCTTTTTCTATCATCGGTTTTTCGCACGGAGAGAATCACTGAGTCGCTGATAATGAGCGTTCCAATATATCTCTTTGACGAAACCTCCCTAAATCCATCAACAACGTTATTTATAAGACTGAAGTATTCCTCTATCTTCTTTTTTGAACTCGCACTCTTGCTCATAACAAGCCTCTCGAATCCAAGGATATCGAGAAATGCAACATAGCATTGTTGATACTCTATTTGGTGATGTTCGCTCATGGCTTCAAAGTTGATTTCCTTGGCCTAACGCCGAGTGCTGCGGCAGACTTTTGCGTAGGAGGAACGACGCAGCGAAAGGCTGTCCGTCGCCGAAGGCACGTACAGGCACGACTTGTTATGCAATTAGTTTCTGTTATAACCATACTCTCTAGAAAATAATTTTCTTTTCCACAAGGTCTCTTTTGCTAGAACTTCCTCCTTGGGTGAAGTAAATGGCAATATCTCTAGTAATGAAAATTTGAAATGTTGCTGAAAATAGGTCTCGCTTTTATCTGCGAAAAGCGTAACTAATTCGTCGTTATTGCCGTGGTAGCTGTACACATAACTCCTCCATCGCCCCCAAATCCCTTCAGAGCCACATGCTGACCCGACATAGTGTTTTCCGGTATTTTCATCAGAAAGCAGGTAAACACCATTTACTGAGCTAAGGGCTGCTCTCCAGTCATTCAGATCATTTTTGATAATAATCTCTATCGCACTGAAGCTATGGTTAATTTCCTCAAACGAAGAGAATGGCTCGCCTTTGAATTTTTGTTCGTATAGCCCTACAACTTCCGAATTACTGCATACATAGCTAGGCTTGAATACAGTAGCTCTTTTATTTTCACCATGCACCCTTAGCACCAACCTCCCTATAAGCTCAGTATACCTATTGGTAAGCTCAACTTTGTACCTCTTTGATGCTCTGCTTTTTATCTCAAATATCCCGCCAAATAAGAATCTCTCACCAGAAATGTGGGCGAATGACACAATTAAGTCTTTAGTGAATCGTTCTTTAGCCGTGCCTCGATAGAGCTGCCACCTTAACCATTCATCATCCGATTTTGCGAGCGCATCAAGCGGTCGATTTCCACTAGGAGCTGCCTTTGCCAGATGAAAGCGATATTCTTTATCTTCACAAATATCAGGCATGATTAGAACTAGCTGCATGAAATATCTCTAACGCTGCAATTCACCGGAGGAGAAAAGCATTGCGAGGTACGAGCGATGCTTTTTGACGTCCGAGTGAAATTGCCTTGTTATATTTCATTATTTTATTCTAGTTAATTTGCCCATACCTGTAACGGCAGTATTAGGGCCCGTGATGCTAACTCTCATTGTCGTGCCTTTTGCAAGGCCATCAACATATGTGACCAGAACATCATTGCCTTCATGCGTGTAAGTTACTTTACTAATTAACCCCATACTTTCTTCTTCACCATCACGATAGGTTACAGTTAATGGTATCAAACCACTCATTTTCCATGATCCTTCGAGCGGACCAGGACCTTCCGAGCAAGCAGTGAGTAAAGCGAAAGACAGTAGAAGAAATATGATTTTTAATTTTGACACTTAAACTCCATTATTTATTAAATATGAATGCAGGGACACTGTGCTTTTCCCACGCTACAACGATCGCTCATTAACCATAGATACGTACTGCTTCATTGCAGATACATAGTTTCCAATCGTTTTATCTGACACTTTTCCAGATAGCATTCTTGACAATCGCTCGATATCTGACGCGCAGCTCAACGATTTCGGTCCAATCTCAACACCTAGGTGCTTCTGAACGCTGTTCAGATACGACACATACGACCGCACAGAATCTGCTACTTTATCGTTTGAACCAACGCCTCTCTGTGTAATATATGAAATATATTCTTTTTCGTGCGCAATCATAATTTCTCTCTCGAAGCCGTTTTTATACGAGGCAGATACTATTCGGCCTTTGCCTCTATTGCGCAGCCTTCATCAATGCCTTGTGTGATTCCCAGTTTGAGTAGGTTTCCTCTGCATTTCTCGTAATACAGCCATTGAGCATCAGTGAAGCCATATTTTTCTTGTGCATTAGGACCACAACCTTGAAGGGCAAGCATTGCAATCAGAGGTAGGATTTCGATTCTTGGCATTTGTGATGGTAACCACGTGATTGGATTTCGCTTCATTGCACTGAGTCTCCTTTTTTAAAGCTAACGCCGCCTTAACCGGCGCGCACGATGAACCCAACAACAAACCGCGACGCTTAGGCGCGTCCGGTTCAAGACGATGTTATGTTCCATTGTTCAGGGATCGGGGCGGCCGAAGCCGCCCCTCACCACTAGGTAGAATGGATGATGTATGCGATTGCCAAGACAAACCCTGTTAGAGCAGTAATGACTTTCGCAACATCAACATTCACCCTGATTGCAGTTTGCACTTTCATTGGATAATTCCAACTATGTGCAGCCGCAACAGGCCTGAGCGACCGCATAAACAATGTGGCCGTTCTTTGGAGGGTACGAAGAGCCGTCGGCTTTCGCGGGCGGATTCTTTGCCTCCAACGGTGGCAAGCACTTTGCCACCTACTCCGTGGGTACCGCACGGAGATGGGATTACCCAACGGCCACTTTTCAGTGTCGGAAGGGTTCCCAAGCAGTACGGCGGTATTGCAGCGGCCGCCGTGAGAGACCGGTCCAGTTACGCAGCATGTGGCTGGCGAGGACTCTCGATTCTTCAAACATAACGATTAATGTTGAGTGGCCGTTGCGGAACGCAGTGGAGCAATCGGTCCATCTCAACGGGTGGTTCTATGCTGGGCCTTTCATACATCCGACTCGCTTCCCCTTCGCACGCCGTGTATTTGGGGAGACGCCATCGAGGGGAGGACAGGATGTGGGCTCGGCTGTTGGGCCATTGGCACCTGATAGGGAGGGATTCCTTGCCGTGAAGCCGCGTGCTCATCCGGTAAACTCGTTTACTGCGTGAGCACGCGGCTTCACGGTAACATTTTTATTCATCACTCCCTGTCTCCCTTTTCAGCGGCTTCCGTCAGATTATTCCTTTTTTGCGCTTGCTTTTATTTTCCGGAGCAGCGCTCGAATAAATGCTGTAAGTTGTTGATTTATTTGCCTATTTGCATAGAACCGCTGATTATGCGTCTCGCGCATTTCTGGAGAAATGTTGCTCGCGCATTATTTGTAAAAAGCGACTTTTGTTCTATGCATTATCCTGCTTTTTTAGTCTATCTGACTTGGCTGTGACACTGGATTGGAGGGGTATTCAACATCCTGCCAAGCGGATATTACTTATAGCTCAGCAGGTTACCAGACAAAGGGGGTTAGGTGAAATAATTTCACGAACGTACCGGAAGAAAGAAGCAGATGGGATAGCAAGTGCTTTTTTCTGCTAACAACGGTCGCGGATTGTGTTGGTGGTTAAGGAGTATAAAGAACTAACCTCATCAAGCCGATAAATCTCGCTGCTTTTGAATAGCGCGAACCAAACCAAAACACCCCGCCTTAGCGGGGTGTTTGTTATCAGCCTACTGCCTAGATCGGGGTTAAATTCGCGCCGTTCTTCGCGGCTTCTGCTCCTGACATTGCACCTGTTTCTTCTCTTGTTTTTGCTTAGCCTTCTCGATAGCCAGACCCACAGCAGCCCTTACCTGGCGTTCAACCCCATCACGCCCTAGCGTACTGTTATTAGCCAGATCGTTGAAATCGGTGTGCTGCTTCATCTTGGCTAAGGCCTCCAGCTGCGCCCCACTGAGCAAATCGCTCTGTAACTTGCCCCGATCCCCTTCAATCAGCTTAAACCGCTCCGGGTCCTTCTCCGCGTCTGCCAGTGCCTTCGCGGCCAACGCATGTTTTCGGTAACTCTGAGGGGTAACGGGTTCCAGCTCTTTCGGGTACTCATTTTCGCCTGGCGCGAACACCGGAAAGATAGCCTGTCCGCCGACCGCCTTAGCAGCCTCCTGCGCCTTCTCTTTTCCGCTATTGATTCCCTGCGTCAAGACCAGCTGGCGATCATCGTCACCGACCACAATAACGGGCTTATCGGGATATTTCTCGTGCAGATCCACCGCGACCGCCTTCAGGTTACCGGCGTCGAACGCCGCAACGGTCCCATACCCCAGGACCTCGGCCAGCGTGGTAGCTGTGGCGTACCCTTCGCCGATCACCAGTGCTGGAGCTGCCGCAACCGCCTCGATGCCGCCAACGGCGTGAAAGCATCCTTCCTTGCGGCTGTCCTTGGCGAACCGCTTAGTGCCGTTCGCCTGGATGTACTGCGTTGTCCACTGTTTCCCGGCGGCGTCGGTAGCGGGGATATAGGTAGTCTTCCTGCTCTTGTCGGTCAGAGCGCCGGCATGAACCTGGATGCCCTTCTCCCGCATATACGGGGTAGGCTCGGCCGGCGCGACTAGGCCAGCCGTTTGTTTACTGATCCGTTGTGCAGTGGCCTCATGCAGCCGCTCTTGTTCAGCCGCCCGGGCGGCCAGCTTCCCGGCCGCTTCAGCCTGTAGTTTGGCCTTCTCCTGGGGATCGAGTGAATAGCCCTTGGATTTCCATTTCATATCGAGACCCGTCCGATTGTTTTTGATGTATCCGGCCGGGTGGCCATCCAGGTGACCGACATAGAACCCACCCCCGAAGTCATGCTTAACACCACTTTTGTCGTCTTCGAGTCTGATTCTGTGCTTTTTACCGTCCATGATCGGGTGTTCCCCGCTAACTTCACAGCCAAGGGAGCTCAGGGCCTCCGCGAATTCCTCCCTGGGCGACAGGGCCGGCCCTTGTTGCCCAGCCACATTATCGGGCAGCCAGCGTTGCAGCTGCTCCATGTCAGCACCTGGGCCGGCATACCAGGACTTCGCCACCTTGTCCCATTGGGCACCCGCAGCCTTGGCCGCCTTGCGCTCTCCATAAGGCACCGCCAGATATTGGCGCTCGGCAGTGGCAGCTTGCTGTATCTCTGGCGCCTGGCCGGCCTCGGGTGTTTTCCCCATCCATTTAGCGAAGGGGGTAGTATCCGCGCCCGGGGGAACATACCAGGAGCGTTCCTGACGGTCCCAGCGTGCTCCGAGACCCTTGGCCTCGACCTTCTCCTTGAACGGCACGTCGATGTATTCACGCTTTGGCCTCTGCTCCTGGCCGACATGAGCCTGTTCCTGCCCCTGCTGGGTGCTTTCAAACTCGGCCATGTGGCGCTGCAAATCGGCATCAAGGAGCGCGGCCGTAATGCGGCGCTGCTGGGCGTCACTATTGAGCATGGCCGTCGCCTCGGCATCTTTGCGTGCTTCTTTAGCGGCTTTAAGCTCGTCGTCGCTGCTGTTCGGATCACGGCTCACACGCTCCTCGACAATACGAGCCAACTTAACGGCCTGCTCATCTTCGTTACTCTCAGCCAGTGCATCGATCAAAGCGATGCGATCAGCCAGTTCGTCAGCCTGTGCCTGGCTATCGAAGTCGGCAACCCATAGATGGGCACCATCATCAGTTTCCGCATACACTCCCCAAAACTCAGGTTCTACGCCAATGACATGAGCCGGGGCGATATGGCGCTCTGGCCCATCGAGGCCTTCGGCCTCTTCGTATACATTGCCCTGCACCTGAACGCCGCCATTCCAGCGACTGGGCAGATCCACACCTAGCCGCTCACTGGCGGTGCTTTCAAATTGAACTCCATCGATCTCGGCGGCCGACAACTGCCTACGGGCATCAGAAACAGCCTGCAGGTTGGCCGATACTTCGACCGACATAGCAGCCAACAACCGCTCCTGCTGCTCCTTGTTCGAAATCGGTAGCTCCATCTCCTTCTCCTGTATCTGCGTGTTTTCCTGAACCTGCTGGTGCTCGAACGCCAGCACATAGCCTTGAATCTTCTCGGCATCTGCAGAAGCCCGGAAGATCTCCAGCGGGTCCTCTTCCAGGGACTTGATCCAGGAGCCGACATAGGCCGCATGCTGCTCTGGATCATGGCCGATGCCCAATTCATCGCCCAGGATCATCGAGGCGATTTCCGCTCTCAGCTCTTCCTTGGCATACCCTTGGCTACCAAACGGATGCGAAAGGTCTCGATCCAGGCGGGAGTGGTGCCCGGTCCAGTGACCCAGCTCATGTAGCGCTGTGGCATAGTACCGATCCGCACTAGGAAACTGGCCGCGTTCCGGCAAGGTTATACTATCGCTCACGGGTCGATAGAACGCACGGTCACTTGGCGCATGAGTGATCATTGCTCCAGAGGCCTTCAGAATATGCTCTGCACGCTCTACTGCATCCCATTGATGCTCTGGTTGCTCCTTCCTTTCCAGTGGCGGCAGACCTTCGATTTGCTCAGCATTGAACACTGTGGCGAAGAACACACGGGGACGTTCCAGCTCGGTGATAATCTTCACAGGCTTGCCGTTGTCATCGAGCACCGGCTTGCCATGGCCATCCCGTTTTGTCTGTTCCTCAGTAAACTTCCAGTATTGAACAGGGGTGCCCTTCTCGCCTTTCAGGACCTGGGCGTCTACAACAGCCGCCTGCTTATAGGTCATCCAGCGCGGATCTGTACGCCCCTGACTCATCAGGAACATCGCATTGATACCCTTGTAGCGTTTACCCGTTGTCGGGTTAATCGGTAGATATGTACTGGCCGCACCAGGCTCCCATGGCTTTTGCCACGGAGCAGTGCCCGCCTTTAGTTGTTCAATCAGTCGCTCCGCGACCACTTCGTGAAACGGTTTTTTCTGTTTCATTCCGTCTCCCCAAGCTCGGGCAGATCCTCGGTGCTCTCTTGAGCGTCCTGCTCGCTCAATGCGTCCTCCACGAACGCACCGGCACGCTCGGCTTCCTCCGGATCAAACTCGGCTTCATAGCCCGGCGTCTGGGCATCAGCCAATTTTTCATATAATGCTTCGGCTGCATTCGCCTCATCATCAAATACGCTAACCGCGTCAGTGTCTTTTTTGCTATTCATACCGACTTCTCCTTGTTGTCGCTGGTAGAGCCGTTACGGCCCTTGCTATAGTCCGGCCTGCCTTTCAGGTCTGGATACGTTTGCTTGCAGGTAGGGTAGTTACTGCATCCCCACCAGAACTGTCCTTTCTTTCTGCTTGGCCTCCGCGATAGACCACTGCCACAACTCATGCACTTATGCAGAGACGACACCGGGGCCGCCTCTTTACCGCCGGCAATCGTCACTGCGCCATCATTCGCCTTAGCGACCTGGCTACGGATAAACTCCTCTTGTTTGGTAATGAAGGCCTCCAGGCTGGCGGCCCCCTGCTCGATGCCTTTCAACATGCGCTCGTAAAGGGCAGTCAATACCGGGCTCTTCACCACTTCGGGCAACACGTCGATCATGCTGCGGCCCAAGGTCGAACTGATGATCTGCTTGCCCTTGGTTTCCAGGAACTCGCGGCGCTTCAATTCGGAAATGATAGAGGCGCGGGTTGCAGACGTGCCGATGCCGTCGCCGTCGCGCAGCATCTTCTTATACTCCGGCTCGGTGACGTACTTGTGGATGTTCTCCATCGCCCGAATCAGCGTGCCCTCGGTAAAACGCGCCGGGGCTTTCGTCTTGGCATCCTTCCGCGTGGCCTGCAGGCAGGCCACGCCATCGCCCTGGGCCATCGGTGGTAGTGTCTGGTTGCCGCCTTCGTCTTGATCCTTGTCGGTGTCGTCGTCGGTATCCTGGAACACATCACGCCAGCCGTTGCGTGTGACAACCTTGCCGGTGGCGGCGAACCTCTCGCCGGCAACATCGACGCCAACCGTGGTGCTCAGGTATTCGTGCAGCGGGTAGAACTGCGCGAGGTAGGCCCGAACGATCAGGTTGTAAATTTTACGCTCCATGTCACTGAGGCGACCCACGCTGCCCTTGTGCATGGTCGGGACGATGCCATGGTGCGCGGTAATCTGCGAGTCGTTCCAGGTCTTGGACTTGATGCGCGAATCCGCACCGTCCACGATTCCGCCCAACTCCGGGTTGACGTGCTTGATAGCCTCAAGAACCTGCGGCGCATCGGCGTGCTGCGACTCTGGCAGATAGGCGCAGTCGGTACGCGGGTACGAGGTCAGCTTGTGGGTTTCATAGAGCGCCTGGCAGGTATTCAGCACGTCCTCGGCGCTATAGCCGAACTTGCTGGATGCCAGCGCCGTTATGTCAGACAGGGCGAACGCCAGCGGTTGGTTTTGTTTCTTAGCCTCCTGCTTGTACTCGGCCACGCTGCCGGCCTGGCCAGTGACAGCGGCCACCAGGGCGTCTGCAACGGCGGTATCGATCAGGCGGCCCTCGGAATCGAGGCCGGCTTGATCCTCCTTCGCTTTCCACGCGGTGATAAACGTCCCGCCGGCATGGGTTATTTCAGCCCGGATCTTGTGATACGGCATCGGCTTAAATGCCTCGATTTCGCGGTCCCTGGCAACCACCAGGGCCAGCGTCGGGGTTTGCACCCGCCCCACGGTGAGTAATGACCGTGATCCGCCACGCTGTGCCCGTAGGGTGAATGCACGACTCAGATTCATGCCAATGAGCCAGTCGGCACGGCCCCGGCCTCGGGCAGCGTCAGCCCAGCCGGCATAGGCGCTGTTGTCCTTGAGCGCAGCAAGGCCGCGCTTGACTGTCACCGAATCTTGAGACGACACCCAAAAGCGGCGCACTGGCTTAGTGTTCCTGAAATGCGCCAGAACCTCATCGACCAGCAATTGACCTTCCCGGTCGGGGTCGCCAGCATTGACGATTTCACTGGCGGATTTGATAAGTTTCCCGATGATCGTCAGCTGTTTTTTCGCATCGGGCTTGGGTTGCAACAACCAGGTGGTCGGTATAATTGGCAGCTCATCGATCCGCCAGACCTTACGGCCATTGGCATTGCGTGGTACGTCCTCGGGCGTGTACTCATCTGGCCCGGCCTGTTCCAGCATATGGCCGAAACACCACGTCACCTTGTCAGCACCACACTCTATATAACCATCCCCCTTACCCGTCGCCCCCAGCTCTCCAGCGATAGCCTTGGCCACAGAGGGCTTTTCAGCAATAAACAACCTTGTCATACCTTGAACTCCTACCATGTAATAACCGGACGAATTACAGATACAATCTGTGAACGCCCGATCAAGCCGTAATAACGCCCATCAAATGAATTAGCTGTTACATCCCCCATCAGCAAAAACTCATCCCCGCTCAACCTGTACTGATCAACACGAAAATGCGGCATAGGACGGCCGGCGCCATCTGCATCAAGGGGGATACTCATGGGCAGTACCTTTCCGTTTACCTGAACCCCATCAGAGTCAACGGATACCAGGTCACCTTTAGCGGCTAAAATTCGCTTCATCATGTAGCCGTAGTCACCAGGGCACATACCCGCGCCGAGATAGTCCCTCCGGACAGCCTCGTCGAAAACCTCTTTTTGAGGTGGGCAGACAACCACATAAGCTCCCCGCTCCACGGGCTTAGTGGTCGTCCAGTACAGGCCCACGGGGATACTGCGGGTAGTGTTGATACGGGCTCCAGTCGCATAAGCCAACGCGCCAAAGCACAGGACAAGTACACCCGACCCGGCCACCACCTTTGCAAGCCGCTTCACAGGGCAATGGCCTCAGATTCCACCGGAACCCGCCGCAACACATCACTTGACCGTGGAGCGGAGATTGAGGCGCGAGCCTGGAAGATCGGGTCTTTAAAATAGAGCGGCTGCTTGCCATAGATGGCGGGATAGCCGGCGACATAAATAACCATGTCACCTGGTTGCTCAATCTCGCCCGTGGCCGTCTTGGTCGGGCCGGGCATGCGTAGACACTCATCAGGCGTCAGAAGCGGCCTCTGCACCTCCTGGAAGGTGCGGGAGACATGGCCGTGCATGGCAGACGTGCGCCGGCCGCTGGTCGTCACCCGCTCCGTTACCACCGTGGTCTGCCCAGTCAGGCGAGACAAATGTTCGGCCGTCTCTACCCGGTTGGGCGGGTAGGCGTTTTGTACGTGACAGTTGGAGGTTACGGTTTCGTCGTGACCATAGCCTGTTTCACGAGATTTGAGCTGGTTAATATCCTGAGCTATCAGGTAACACTTGATGCCGTAACCGGCGACAAATGCCAGGGACTCTTGCAGGATCTCCAGCTTGCCCAAGCTGGGGAACTCGTCCAGCATCATCAACATGCGGTGTTTGTAATGCGCCTTGGGCCGGCCGTTCTCAAAATCCATTTTATCGGCCAGCAGCCGAACTATCATGTTAACCATGACTCGCACCAGGGGCCGCAGTCTCGCTTTATCATTCGGCTGAGTGACGATGTACAGACTTACAGGGTCACCATAATTCATCAGGTCCTTGATGCGAAACTCGGACTCACTGACATTCCGGGCTACAACTGGATCTCTGTAGAGCGAGAGATAGGATTTCGCGGTAGACAGTACCGATCCAGCCTCTTCCTCCGGACGATCCAGCATATCTCTTGCGGCAGAGCCGATCACCGGATGATTACTCCCGTCAACATGACCGTAGGTGGTCATTTCCATCCACAGTTCGGCAATATCACGGTTAGGGTCTGCCAGCATGGCGTCTACAGCAGGCAAAGTAGCCGCCGCACCTTCGTTGCGAGCCTTATAGAGTGCGTGCAGAATCACGCCGACCAGGAGCGCGAACGCCGTTTTTTGCCAGTGCGACTCCATGCCCTTGCCATCCGGATCAACAATCAGAGTCGCCATGTTTTGCACGTCGCCAACCTCGTATTCTGTTCCTACACGAATTTCATCCAGGGGGTTCCATCGTATACAGCCACTCAATGATGCCGGCTCAAACCGCAAGACCTTGTTGCCGGCATGCAGCTTCCGCCAGCCCGAGGTCAGCGCCCACAGTTCGCCCTTTAGATCGGTAATAACACAACTCGACGGCCAAGACAGGAGGGTAGGTACCACCAGGCCAACACCCTTACCGGACCTGGTGGGCGCATAGGTCAATACGTGCTCTGGGCCAGAGTGCCGCAAATAGTAAAAACTACCGTCCTCATCTTCCCAGCCGCCCACGTACACGCCGGTCTGGGTAGGGGCTTCCTTGGCTGTGACCACATCGAGCAGCTTGCGTGGACGGGGTAACAATCCAGCCGCCTGAATATCCTTTTTCTTGGCCCACCGTGCCGATCCGTGCAGATGCTCGTCGGCCCGAGACGAATTAGCGTAAACAATCTTTGTAACAGCTACGCCCAACAGGCCAGCGGTAGCAACCACCAGGCCAACGCCGGCCGCCCGCATAACCTCATCGGGGTACTGGGTATAGTAATTCGACGCCCACCCCAGAATTGACCAGGGGGCATAGATATGGAACAGATGACCACCCAGGACCGCCTGATAATCGAAGGAGTGGGCAAAAAACTGTGTGGCAGACTGTAGGCCCGCACCTAATGACAAAGCGCCCAGCGCCGGCAATAGTTTATTGGTGCTCTGTTTTTTACGTACTTGAGGCCCTGCATGGCTGTTCTGTTTTTTCATCTTCTTCCCTTTCGTCCCTTTGATGTTGTAATCGAACCCTTCGCGTTAATTGTGACGCTCTCCCCTATCGAAACACGCTTTATGCGACGCGCCGTGGCCGGATCTACCGGCACCACCAGCACATCATCACCACGCTTCAGGAGGGCCAACGTATGGCCCTCGATGTTCCTGGAGCCCGCATAGGAAAACGCACCTGCTTCCCCATTATATCGGCAATGCTTCGGTATATCGAAGCCTTTTAAGCGTTTGGCCTCGCGCTCCGTTATGTATTTAGCCGCCGCTGCCAATGCCTCTGGCGCTACTCCTGGCCCAGAAAGAGGCCGTCGCAGTTGGTTATCTGGTTTGGCTCCTTGCTGCTCCAGGTTACGAGGAACATCACGCGGCAATAGCACTTCACCTCCGCTGGCGATGCGAACCACACCGAGTTCGGACAATCCTCGCAGACGGTGCTGGCTTTGGGGCGGCGGGACTCGTCCAATGCGTCCAACGTTCGGCTTGCGCTGTCCGCCTGGTGCGCCGGTTCCGGCAGTTGCTCGTCCAGGACCTCGCTCGACACTGCTACCGTGTCGGTTTGTGTGCTCACCGGTAGCGGCTCCTGGTCCAGCGCGGCCAGCGCCGCGTCCAGCTCGTCCTCTATCTTGATTTGGTCTGTCATGTGTTCCCTCATTGGTTAATAGTGACTGCCGCCAGCGCTCCAGCTCCGGATCGGCAAAGGTGATAGGCAAGCGTCCAGCAGCGGCAGCACGGATGATCCGCGCCTTGAAATCAACAGTGCCGTTGACCGTTATCCGGTTGCCGTAACGTTCGCCAGCCAAACGGAGTGCTTCCACAAGACCCTCGCCTGTGGCCTCACGAGAAACCTGCAACTTGTCCCCGTCATCACGCACCGCGCTCTTGCCGGCGCGATAGATGATCGTGCCCTTCTTGGTGATGTTGTCCATCACCGGGGAGTGTCCCGGTTTTGCACCACCCTCCCCCTTCACAGTGCTCCCCTGGAGGCCTTGGGCCGCCTCACGGGCACGAAGAGCCGTCAAGGCCTCGGCATTACCGCGCAATGCCTCCTTCTTTAGCCAATCGGCCCATGTCCGCCGTCTATGGGTATCGGATAGCCCGCCTTTCTTGATCCGGAATTCCCGGTTAATCGCCTGAATATCCGCCCGTAGTGACTTGCTCGCCTGAGTGTAAAGTAATTTCTTGTTGGCCCTGTTCTGCCCCAATACCTTGATACTCGACCTGCGCAGCCGGTTCGACCGTTTCACAGCCTCGATCTCCGAATCTTTCCAGTGCCGCAACCGCTCCAGGTCCGCTTTTTTGGTAGCGACCAGGGTTTGCTGTTCAGTTTTATATTTGGCGTAAAGCTCAACGGTATTAATGCGTGAACGCAAAGGCTGCTTGCCATATTCACGCCGCGCCTGTTTACGATCAATCTGTTCTTGGGACGGCACGAACGCCCCCAAACGCGCCTCCAGTTTCGGCTTGGACAGGTCACGGGCCACGGTACTCGCCTTCGCCATCGTCCCGTCGCCGGCCTCGATCACGAAACCGTTAGCCCGATGGAGAAGCACCAGCCCGTTGTCGCGCATGACCTGGTGCAGCTCGGCCCATGACTGCGCACCACGGATCTCATCCAGGCATTCGCGCTTGACCCAGCCCACCAGGCTATCAATGCCAGCGTGCCGTTCCATATCTGCCGCTCGACCCTCGGCAATCGTACGCTTGCTCTGGTGATTGTCGCGCTCCAGCCCATAGTCACGTTCGAGCACTTGGCAAAGTTCGCCCAAGGTCCGGTAGGATTGGAACGGCTCGTGCATCGTATTCCTGACCGGGTGGATCTTGTTGATAGCAATATGGATGTGCAGATTGTCGGTATCGTGGTGCACGGCACTGACACGCTGGTGGTCGCTGTACCCAAGCCCGGCGCAGATGCGATCCTCAATGGCCTTCAAGGTGTCCGCTTCGGGCGTCTCGCACGGGCGGAAGCTGACCAGCAAATGAAAGGTCTTGTCGCTCTCAGCACGGGTATTAATATGTTGCGTCGCCAACACCTCACCAATAACGGCCTGCATGGTTTCGGCTTGGCAGTTCGTCACCTGGACATTGCCCAGCCGTTCGGTCTTGCCTTGCTCATCGACGATGTACTTCACCAGGCCGGCGAAGTCGGATTTACCGACCGAACGCATGGGAACGTGCTTTGCAATCAAAGCATGCCCCCCGGTGACCCCGAGTTTTTAGCGGCTAAAAAAATCACTGCTCCGCCCTCGGCATGACAACGGACATCATGATCTTTCCCATCTCGTCCTGGGTGGCCTCAATGCGGCCCAGCAACGCCCGTATGGTCGAGTCGCCAAAATGCGCAGTACGCTCATCATTGGTCAGCCAGAGTTTTAGCAAACCACCCAGGCGCCCCAGATCGCCATTGATCCGGGCCAACTCCCGCACCTGTTCGTAATCAACTATTCCTTTTATTTGGTAACCCTGGCCGACCTCGCGGAGATAACGCGCCGCACTCATGCCGGCCGCCTTCGCATTGGATTCGATCAGATCCTTCTCTTCCGGCAGACAGTACACCTTAATAGGTGGACTGTTCTTTCGGGTTACTGTCGTTTGTTTTCCCATCGTTCAACCTCTGTTATGCAGGCGGTAGCCGGCTGGCCTCGCAGAGCAGGATTCCCGTTGAGCACCGCAGGTGCGAATAAGGACAGCGAAGAAGGAACGCCCGTTTACGGGTGGGCCTACTTCGCCCATCCTGCCCGCCTTACGGCGGTGTAACTCCAAAGGAAAGTTTACACCTAACGATGTGGATATAAAAAGGAAAAGTAGCGTATATATCGAAACATGGGCTAGAATGCGTGGAAACCGCGTGATATACAGAGCTTACCGCTTATATTCCAAGCGTTATACTTGTGCTTTACACAGTAAATACACGCAAAATGCACAATATGGACTACCAGCGATGAGCAAGCGATACACAGAAGAGCTAGCTGAATGGGCCGGAAAACGAGCCAAGAAAAAGCGCCGGCAAGACGCGGTAGCCGTAGCATTCCTGGCGGTCAAGGCGAACGTGAGAGAGGCCATGGAAGCCGGCTATGCACTAACTACCATCTACGAGCACATGCACGAGACCGGCAGGATTAAATGCAGCTATGAGACATTCCGCCGCCATGTGAAGAGATACATTAAGGCAGGTTCGACGCCCCTCCCCTCCGCCGACCAGGCAAAGGTGGAGCCGACCGAACAGAAGGCCAAGTCGAAACAGGAGAAACAGCCCAAGAAGGGCGGTTTTGAATACAACGCAACACCCAACAAAGAGGATTTGATTTAATGGCAAAGGTTCACATGGTTCTACAAGGAAAGGGCGGGGTCGGCAAATCGGTCTTAGCGGCCACCCTGGCACAGTATAAGTCGGCCAAGGGACAGACCCCCCTGTGCATCGATACTGATCCGGTAAACGCGACCTTCGAGGGATACAAGGCGCTAAATGTACGCCGGCTGAACATCATGGATGACGATGAAATCAACAGCCGCAATTTTGACGCCCTGGTCGAACTGATCGCTCCATCCAAGGATGACGTGATCATAGACAACGGCGCCAGCAGCTTCGTACCCCTCTCCCACTACCTGATAACCAACGAAGTGCCCGCGATCCTGCAGGAAATGGGGCATGAATTGGTTGTGCATACGGTCATTACCGGCGGCCAAGCCCTGCTGGACACAGTGAGCGGGTTCGCCCAACTGGCGGATCAATACCCGTCTGAATGCCTGTTTGTGGTCTGGCTGAACCCCTATTGGGGAGCCATCGAGCATGAAGGCAAGAGCTTTGAGCAAATGAAGGCATACACCAATAATAAAGACCGGGTTTCCGCCATCATCCAGATTCCGGAACTCAAGAAAGAGACCCACGGCCGGGACTTCTCGGAAATGCTACAAGCCCGCCTGACGTTCGACGAGGCGCTGGCGATGGAATCGCTCACGATTATGACCCGGCAGCGGCTTAAAATTATTCGCAAGCAACTATTCGGGCTAATGGATAATGCGGCGGTGCTGTAATGACCGATAAGATCGAGGAAACCATTAAGGAAATCGCGGCCAAACACGGCATAGCCGTGGGCCGTGATGACCCGATCCTGGTATTGCAGACTATTAACGAACGGCTGATGCAGGATAGCGCAGCAGCCCAGCAAGAGATCCTGGATCGATTCAAGGAGGAACTGGAGTCGATTGCGCACCGCTGGAGCGACGATGCCAAGAATAAGGCCGAGCGCATGCTAAACGCAGCACTCACGGCCAGCAAGGAGGCGATGGCATCAACCATGAAGGAAGGAGCAAGCGCCGCGACAGTGGTCATCCAAAAAGAGATTAAAGATGCTGTCCTTCAGATCCGCCAGCCCATCGGCAGTGTTCGTGCAGCAGCGACCATGAACATAGTCGCTGCTGTAATGACATTGCTGGCTGCTGGGGTGGTGCTATGGGCGGCGGGATAGGATAACTACTTAGGCCGGTTGATGGCCAAGGACTGGCCGCGACTGCGCTCCCTTGCCTGTTTTTGTTCTTGCTCTTGCTTGCGCACCATCATTTGATGCCGGCGCAGTGACTCCCTCATCGCATCCCAATCAGACGCCAGCTCGGGCCGCTCGGCGCGTAGCTTTCTGGTGGCCAGCTCTTCAATCCTGGGCGAGTGCAGACCCATCCCCTCCTTAACCTCCCTAACAGCATCTAGCCGGCTGTGGAGCGTCTGTATACGCGCACGCTGTCGCGCCTGCAGTGTTTGCCAGGCCCGCTTAGTGCTAGGCCTCGATAACAAGCCAGGCGGGTTAGATCGTGACTGCGCCAGACTGGCTTGCTGTCTGTCTATCAAGCCCTCTAGGCGCTCCTCAATGTGTTCTACCTGCTCATGCTTGGCTTGCACATACAGGGATAAGGCCTCTTGATAGCTCTGCTCAACAGGCGCCGCTTCCAAAAGAGCCTGCTGCTCACGTTCCAGGCCCAGGGCGGAATCAATCAGGTCCGCCCCACCTCCTTCCGTCGTTTGAGCTCGGCCTTCATCCAGGCGCTCGATGCCTGCATATCGTGCCGCAGAGATTCGATCTCTGATTGCTTCAACAGACGCGGCCGCTTTGAGGTGTCCCGCCTCTCCTTGGGTGAGTGAATCGATGCCATAACCAAATACCTCCGTCCAATACTTATCCATTGCCTTGCCGTGCTTTTTTTCGATAGCGTCCAGCATCGAGGGTTTCACGGCCAGATCCAGTGCACCAGGGTGTGCAGTCATAACAGCAGCGCCAACAACCTTACCGCCCCGGTTTTCAACATAGCCTCGCAACGATGCCACGGTCCCGCCCATAGTCAGCGTATCATCAACAACCAGGTACTTTTGACCAGGCTTAACTGATCCGTCAAATGTGGGGTTGAACGCCAAGCGATAATCGGTGCTGGAGTCAGTACGCTGAATCTTTTCACGCTGCACGATCTCTGTCTCCACCTCCATGCCTAGCCGGTCACTCAGCACCTCCGCCAGCGCCACGGGGATCTTGTTGTTCCCTGCTGTCTCTGCAGCCAGCACAGGGAGCACTCGCACGTCCTTGTTCTCTTCTAGTAGAGCTTCTATTTGCTCGATCATTTCATCAGTGACCAAGCGATCCACCATGTCCAGCGCCGCGCCGGCATCGCCCCCCTTGGCTGCCGTGTATTCTGGCTGCTCCTTGAGCTGCCCCAGGTCTCCATTCCGGATCACACGAGGAAACTTACCCCATCGTGAACGCTCCCCTCTTCCCAGACCTTTCATCAAACCTCCCTTTTTTAGCCGCTAAAATCAACGTGATCGGCTGCGCCCCCGTTGCGCCGCCATTGCGGACACTTGGGCCTTCCCTTGCGCATCATAATTAATGGATTTCGCGCTGCCGATAGCAGGTACTATATCGAAATCCATGGGTGAGTGCATGACAAACTTTTTGCCGAACTGCTGGTAAACTCCACTGCTATCAGCATGGACGATCTGACCGTCATACGACTTGGTTTTATCGGCTTCCTGGGCCATATATAGGTTGTACATACCCGGCTTCAATGCGCCGGCCTTATCAACCTTCTCATTCTTCCATGCTCCTCCCTGCTCTGTTTGAACGATGCGCTGACCGTTCATCACCACAAGACGCTGTTTCATAATTCTCTATTTTCCCGTTATGGGTTGTTAGTCTAATGGACTAGTCTAATAGACTACATTACCACTGACCCTCTCGACAGCCCACGTCACTTGCGCCGATCAGCCTTGCCGTCACCTTTGGGGCCTGTGAGGCCACGCAACAACTCCTGCTGGCTGGCGAGCTGCTGGCGCAAGGCATCGATCTCCCCACGCAGGGCAGCCGCCTCTTCCCGCGCAGTAGACGCAACCATACGTCCCTCGTCGCGCTCCGCCTGGGCCTTGGTCAGACGCTCGGAGGCCCGGTGAGCCTCCTGGGCGGAGATCTTACGCTGCTCCTGGTGAGTCTCCCGTTCAGTATCGAGCTTGGCCGATAGGTTGGCCACCTCGGCGGCCAGGCGGTCACGCTCCTGGATCACAGACGCGACACGGGACCGATCTGCCTCGGCAGCTGCGGCTAGGCGCTCTTGCTCCCGGTGCGCGTGGTCCAACTCGGTGCGCAGATCGGTGGCCCGGCGCTCTATTTCGTCGGCCTTGGCCTCGGCACGCTCGGCACGGGTAAGTGCCTGGACCAGCTCGGTCCGGACAGCGCCGATCTCGTCGGCTGCCCGTTGCGCGGCCTCCTGGGCAGCCTGCTCGACGGCTGCGGCGCGCACCTCCACCTGGTCCAGCTCGCGGGCTTGCGTCTCGTAGGCCTCGGCGAGTTCCTGACGCATGGCGTCCAGCTCACCACGCTCCGCCTCCCAACCGGCCTGAGCGGCACGCAGACTCTCGTTCGCCAACTCCTGGGCCTGCTGCCAGAGGGTGGCCACGGCTGCGGCGTTCGCCTGCTGTATGGCCTCCGGGACCTGGATGGCTACAGGGGCGGCCTGGGCGGTCTGCGCCCGGCGCCACTCCTTCATGATGGCGGAGGCGTCGTTCATATTCACCTTGGCAGCGCGGCGCACCTGATCGACAGTAGGGAACCGTTCGCGCTCGACCTCCTGATAGAGCTGATCGGCAACAGCGACGATGCGCTCACGCACGTCAGCGGGGATAGTGGGTTGATTCATACGGGTAGTCTCCTGACTCTGATAAGATAATAATAAGAATAATATAATTATTATTATTATGCAACCTTTATTCTATTCGACAGGCAAAAAAAACCCCGCACATTGGCGGGGTCAAGGAGGGGTGTTCTAGTGGAGGGCCTGTTACCCCTCCATGATCGATACCAACTGCACCTGGGTCAGGTCTGCTTCGTACTCGTGGCCATCCAGTTCGTCTTTCAACCAGGCGAAACCATCGGTAGGGGGACGCCGATTGAGAATCAAACGCGCCGCCCTGCCGTCATGCGTCACCAGCACGATAGCCTTTTTCAGCTGATCCGGATCAGGGTCTTTTTTCGGCTTCTTCTCTCCTGCGGGCTCTTCTCCCCCCTCTTCCTCTTCCTCGGCGTTACCTGGATTGGGGTCCTCGTTTTTCTCTTCATGCTGCCGCTTGTCCTCCAGGTACTCACGTAGCAGCTTGACCGATCCCCGCGTCAACTCCTGGTCATCATCATCCAGCCACGCGCCGACCTCTTCCGGGTTCTTCTTGTAGGCCTTGACCAGCTCATTAACAACGGTAACGTCATTGGCCCGGCCAGCATTGAACACAACTGCAATGGGTTCCGGCAGATCCAGCAATGTGACGTGCTGAGTGACGAACGCCGGGGACTTGCCGATCTCCTTCGCAATCGCCTGCTTCTTTTTCCCTGTCGCCAGCTCGCGGCCGATGAAATCGGCAATCTCGCGGGCCGTCAGTTCGTTGCGTTGCAGGTTCTCGATAACCTGGTCGGCCTCGTTGTAGTCGTTATCAACGAAAGCCGGGATAGTTTCCTTCCCGGCCACCTTCGAGCCGCGATAGCGGCGGGCACCGTGGTTGATGAGGTAGCGGCCCTCCGCCTCGGGATGCTCGCGCACCGAGATCGGCGACTTAACGCCCCGGTCGCGGATCGTCGCGGCCAGCTCGCCCAGGCTCTCCTTTGAGAAACCCGGATTATCTGCATGGCGCGGCTGATTCGGGTCCTCATCGATCAAATCTAGCGGTATCTCAAGTGGACCACCTGAAGAACCCCCTGTCGAAGGATCACCCAACAGACTCGACAGATCGCCGATGCCATCCAGGCCCAAGCCCGACATTGCAGGCGATTGCTTTTTAATAGCTGTCTTGGCACTCATCAAACGATCTCCATTTTTGTAATCACATGGTCAGCCAGTGCGCGAACTTCTTTCGCGGCCTTACGGGCTGCCGTCTTTCTTATCTTCCAAACAGGCACCCCACTCGCCAGCGCATCGGCAATACTGCTACGCAGTCCCACACCGGCAGGTATGAGCAACTGCGGATAGGCCTGCTCCAGGTCGGCCAGATGCCGGCCATGGCGGGGGTTACGTGCATCAACTTTGCTTGGGACCATCCCCAGGAATTTCAGCTTGGGGTTAGCCTTTCGGACATTGGCAATCGTGGTAACCATCTTTTTAATACCCTGGATGCTGTACGCCTCCAGCTCGATGGGCGATAGCACGTAGTCCGCGGACAGTAGCGCAGCCGCCAGCCCCACGCCCAACGATGGCGCAGTGTCGATCAACACCACATCAAAGCCAGCCGCTTCCAATGCCTCGATATTGGCCCGGAATGCGGCGCCGGCCTCGGAAATACTCCGTTTTTCCATATCCGCCATTTGGGGGTCTGATTCGATCAATCGCATCAAACCGCCATCGTCCATATCCCCGAAATGGTCAGCCAGGCCCTCAGCCCCATTAAACATCCTGCTCGCCGTACAACCACAGGCGAAGGCCTGTAGCGTATAGGAGGCGTTCCCTTGCGTATCCAGATCGACTACCGCAACCCTCAAGCCGCGCTCCACGAAATCAAACGCCAGGTGCACCAGCGTTGCCGTTTTCCCAACCCCGCCTTTCTGATTCGCGGTGACCATTGTTTTCATGATTCTGTTCCCTGCTTTTTCTTGGCGTCCTCGCCCCATTTCTTGACGATGAACGCCCTGTGTTCCGGCAGTACGACCGTGACCCGTTCGTACCCTTCCGGCAGATTCTCCGCCGTGTGCGCCAACCAAACCCGCTTCACTGCCTGGGAAACCGCCCCCTTGGTGAGCCCTAGCGCCTTTGCAAACTCCGTCTGCGTTCTGCCCTCGACCAACACACCCCGCGCTATATCGATGGTCTGTTGGCCGATATCCAGGTGTTTTACTGCCGCCTGGAACTGGGCTTCGGTTAGCTGCTTTTTCATACACTGCACCCATAATCACGCCACCCTGGTTGTCTAAAAAATAGCGGTGCCAGCCGCCAATAGAAGGAATAGTTTAGCTAAACCATGCCTTTTCTGTCAACTTTTTTAGCCGCTAAAACGTCATCCGCTGGGTACGAGGCGACCAGATAGGTGAGTAGAGTAAGCACTGAGAAATGCCCCAGAAAGACCCATCCGGCATTCATCTCTGGAGAACTCCAGTAGTAGATCATCCGGAACATCTGGAAGGTCACATCAGCAATAACCACCAACCTCAACAGGGGCCAGAACAGGACCAGCAACAGCCATAGAAAACGCAATATTCCCCTACCAGCACGATAGATCCTACCAGGTCGCTTAGCTGAGTCATCGCTGTTAACAACCGGCCCGGGGCTAACTTCTTCCGTGACTTGAGGCGATTTAGGAAACTGTACGATATTCGACATAACTTGACCCTCCATGAACTTGCGTGTTCAATGCTGATAGCTCTCCCACCCTGGGAAGCATGGTCTTGGTGTGCCAGCGCCAGGCCAGACGCCCCGGTTAAGCCGGGGCGTCACCAACCACCCAAACAAACAGATCCCTGCTACCTCAATCAAGCCGAAGGTTGCACTTCATGAGCCAACCAGGTCCACGCCGGTTGCGGATCTGCTGAAGATAGGCTTCGTCGTTAGAGGTGTTTTTTACATGCCAGGGATAACAACCATTCCGCCAACACTGAGCCAGCACCGACTTCCACTGGCGCCCCTCATAACCAGCAAAACGACAAAGCGCATCCCATTGCTCGGTGGACAGGGTATCTCCCTGGATGGTTTTCTTCTGTGAGTTCATCGGAAATTCTCCGGTAATTGACCAGGGCGAGAAGCCCGGCCTTCAGATATGCAATAGGGCATAATGCCCTAGTTGCATAGTTTAGCTAAACCATCAGAAAAGGGCAAGGGAAATTTTAGCCGCTAAAATTATTTTCTCCAGATGATACCTAGCCCGGCGTAGTCGCAAAGAAGCGCCCAAGCCGCGTAAGGTATTGCGGAGTCTTCACCGATCCAGCGCCGGACTGTTCTGTCTCCCCTAGCTCCGAGCCCCAGGGCCTTTGCCGCTCTGCTGCCGGTGAAATGCGCCAAACGAAGCGCCTCCCTCACCTCTTCCCCGCTCGGCTGCGCCCAGGTCTCTGCTGGTCGTAAACACTCCAGGCGTATATTTTGTGTATCGGTCATATTCTTTCCTGATTACCCACCTGGCTCAGCCACAGGCAGGAGAATATTAGCCGCGAATGAACGCAAATGAACGCGAATTCTGTAAATTTCCAGGCGCCTTGTCTCCTTGCCGGGAGGGTAGCGTCCATTTTTAGGTAGAGACCCATTTTGATACTCATTACCCAGGCAACTGATTTTGTTATTTATTTGCGTCTATTCGCGTTTATTCGCGGCTTATTAACGGTATTCAAACCTAG
Source organism: Sedimenticola hydrogenitrophicus (assembly GCF_029017505.1). Classification (GTDB taxonomy): domain Bacteria; phylum Pseudomonadota; class Gammaproteobacteria; order Chromatiales; family Chromatiaceae; genus Sedimenticola; species Sedimenticola hydrogenitrophicus_A. The sequence continues at coordinate 27,814 of NZ_JAQGEI010000040.1, read as the reverse complement.
CTGAGTTTTGTTGGTAATCAGGTATTCTTTTGCTCTTAGTTTGCTTCGCCATCCGGAAAGGGACGCAGCTGATCGAAGTGGAAACGGTATGTTCTGCACTTCGGATCATAAAATATTTCACGCCTTCCCTTGCGAATTTTATATTCAACCGGGCGATCCATATATGCCCAGACCTGCATGGAATCAGGGGCAACCCGCGTAATTATCACTGGTTTCCCCAATTCCTTAGCAAAACACCGCCGATAGACCTTAACAACTTCACATCGCAATCCGGGCTTAAACATCCCCTTCTTGGCGTACAAATCTGCGGCCTTGGCCGCTAGTCTCTCCTGAGCCTGCGCCGCCCATTTTCTGGCTATAAACGCCCGGTGCTTGGGCAGTATCACATCCACCAGTTCGTGACCTGGTGGCACTGAAATAGTCGCCGGGGATCGGCGCGCCGGCGGGTCCAGGCGCACCAGCCAGGCCGGCTGCAACTCTCTTGCCAGGCGATCCCGATATTCTTCATCAATTGGGTGTTTCTTATCCTTGAGGTAGGCCGCGAATATGGCCGCTGCGGCTTCATCCACGCATTGCCTCAGGTAAATATCATCGTAGTGGCAACGGTAGCCGGTTTCTGAAATAAAAAGCTTATCCAAGTCCACTGCATGGAAAATGAACTCCGTGTGCAGCACACCCATACCGTCGCCAAACTCTACCATGGCACGAATACCCTCCACCTCGATCAAAAAATCTCCTGACTGCCCCCATTTGGGAACCTCACCAGGCACGGCCCGACAATGCCGCTCAACCAGGTGGCCCGGTGCATTCACATCGGCCATACACCCAAAGAAAGTGCCTCCGTTCAGTTTCCAGACGGTCGCCTCGTATCTATCAGCCGCCGCCCTGGTCGCCTCTTGGTCTCCGCCAATGGCCGCCGCATGCAGATCGTCCACGGATGCCATAGCCACATCCAACAGCGCCGCCTGATTATCAGGCATCGAGGCCGCCAATTCGGCGGCTAGCTTGTCCCGCTCACTCATCCCCTGCCCCTTGGTTTGGCCCCGGCTCGAAACCGGGGCCGCCCCTCATCAGTCAATAGCGCGGAAAATGGCCGGACCTTCGGCATGCTCGGCAGCGAAATCGCGCAGGAAGTAATAGCGGTCGATCAGTAGATCACCCGCGTCAGTCCCTTGCACATCAGCCGCAAGCTGACACAATGCGAAGAGTGTGGCGACGATCCCGGCAGCGTCAGCCGACAATTCGCCCTCGAACCAGTTGCCGGCGACTGCCACGCGCATCGGGCTATCCAAAGCCGGCGCCAGGTAAAAGCCGCCATTCGACAGAGTGTAAAAATGCCAATACCCGCCCTTGTAGTCTTCGGAAAGGCGGTCCATCCAGGCATAGACCAAGGCCTCACCGTGCATCATCAGGCGCGGAGTGAAGGAAGTAGGAAGGAAGTCCAGACGGTTATCTTCGGCAACCAGGGACGCGGAAACAGGGACCTGCTCTTGTATTTCAGTCATCGGAAATTCTCCGGTAATTGACCAGGGCGAGAAGCCCGGCCTTCAAGACACATAATAGGGCAATATGCCCTAATTGTCAAGCACAAGAATTTATTACCTGACACTTGAGGGGCGCAATCGCCACCAATCTTTTCTTGGAGTTAAACCTGGGACTTACTAAATGCTCCGGAATAAGGTGGCGGCACTGAGTTTGATTGGGGCACCACAGCATGAACGCCATGGGGTGTGCAGAGGGGCGAAGCCCCTTTGTAAGTGTGCAAACTTTGGGGTGAGCCCGCGCAGCGGGCGAGGGGCGTAGCCCCTGGGGGGGATGGGAGGAGCGAAGCGACGGGAGGGGTTGAGAAGGGGGGTCTCCCCCCTTCGGCGGCCGGTTTTTGCCGAACTGTTTTTTTGCGATGCTTTTGTGTGTGCTTTTTTGCCATGCTCTGGTTATAAATATTGGTTAGATATATGGTTAAAAACGGTTATTAGAGGTTAGTGGGGCAAAATAATGCACGTATCAATATGTTTTAACTGAAAAAAATCAAATACCCGCGCCCCTCAAGTGTCAATATTCCGGCCCCTCAAGTGTCTATAGTTGGCCCCTCAAGTGTCTATAAAGCCGCCCCTCAAGTGTCTATAAAGCCGCCCCTCAAGTGTCTATACGAAAACGGCTTCCTAACAGGGTTATCCACAAATTCTGTGGATAACTCCTGCTGTGTCTGCGTGGTATAGGGCCTCACGGCCCCTGATGCTACCGAAAAAAGTACTTTGCCCCTCAAGTGTCAACACCGCGCCTAACAACTACGCCCCTCAAGTGTCAAAGAACGCCCCTCAAGTGTCATGATGGCCGCCATTGCTCATTGTTTATTCACAGCAGATAACCATGAAGGTGTTTTAAAATAGGGCCAATTGGCCAGCGGCAGAATCATTAGCGGCATGGTTGATGATTGCCTCGGCTACGGCTTTTTTAACGATGGGATGATCAGCAGGCTGCGGCCGTTCAGGCAGATCTCTCCTGGAGTAATGGCAGACGGTAGACCACTCAGCAGGATTGCCTAGAGTGTTCCCGCGATAAGACACCAACTCACCAATTTGCCACTGATGGACAAACAGGCCGGAAAGCACCTGGACCGGAAACATCCGTGCACAGCGCCGGTCAATGTCGATCCCGGTAAGAGAGATCCACGTCAAGGCCTCCGGGCTGCAGTTTTCTAGAATGATGGCCATCGCAGCCAACAGCATGCCTCCAGCGCCAACCGCAGGATCACTAACACGGATCAGGCGCGGCTCGTCCTCGATGCGGAAATCCCCTAGTGACATTTGAGCAATCATCCGACAAAGAGACGGTGGGGTAAAAAACTGCCCGGTGCCCTTCTGTTGATACTGGCTGACCAGATCCATGTGAACAGGACCTAGAATGTCCTCGAACGGTGCGGCCCTTATAACCTCTCGGGCATAGAGCCCGGAGAGATTGAACAACACCTCTTGCACCGCGTCAGCGGGGATCTCGGTCAGTTTCAGGCCAAACCCCGCCAGTACGTCATCGATCATCAAATCAAACCACTGCTCGGCTCTGAGCCCTTCCTTGCCATGCAAACTAATCAGTTCCTTGGTCAATACGTCCATTGATTCGATTCCCCCTGCTTTTGATGTTTTGGATTTGAGCGCCTGCGCTCCTGACCCACTGGCGAAGTGCGGGGGTAGAGAACGCAAGGGGAGGGGGATCGCCCGGCCTGCACAAGTGAAGCGCAGCGAAACGCGGAAGGTTGGGGAGACCCCTTGCGTGAGCGAGGGGCAGAGCCCCTTATCAGCTCCGGACAGTTGCGAAGCATCTGTTTGGGGCATACAGACAAAAACCGGCCCATAGTCCCGATAGGGTCTATGGGCTCTTTATTACCAAGCGGAGCGCGGAGGCATCAGGGATACGGAAGGCTTGTCCCTGGAGCGAAGCAGAGGGGATGGAGCGAAGCGGAACCTGGAGCAGCCCGGCCCAACGGGGATGCCCTGGATAGGCATAAATTCCCCAAAATCTTCTCGGACAAAAGTCTTTTAGAGATATGACCCACAAATCACCGAGGACTGCCCAATGAACCGAACCATCCAAATCATCCTGCACCCACTCGCCCTAGCGATCGGCTATGCGCTCTGTTACCCGAGACGGGCAGGCATCCTAATCATCGTGACCGCTACTATCTGGGAAATATGGAACTGGTGGGGGTAATCAACGGCTGAAACGGGCGCACCAGGTCCGGACCAGGTGCACCAGGGGAAAGGTCAACGCTTGCAATGCACCTGATCATCCAGCACCCAAGCACTCTCTATCAGCTTGGTATCGCGCAGCTCTTCGCAAGCATCATTCACCTGCTCACGCCACTTCTTGGGCCTGGTGGACTCAGAACCACACATCAGGCGGAAAGTCTCCAGCTTGAGCGGAAACGGCTCCTTATGGGACGCAAAATAATCGAACATCCGGCGAGCGGTAGGGGAGAGCTTCCGGTACTTCTCCCAAATGAACTTCGAGTAATGATCTCCGGCAAACAGCATCACCATTTCATCGTCGATCTCAACCTGGCATCGAGAGCTACGCTTGCCCCGATCCAGGACCCGAAAGCGGTGGATCAGAGAAACAGACTCCAGGCGGCCGACGCGAGAAGAAGAGAACTGCATGGCGGAGGCCTGCAGGCGGGACAGGCACGCCTCGGCCTTCTTGTAGTAGCGGCCATTGATCGACCAACCAATGTCCTTGCAAAGCTCATAGAAGGTGAACGTAATAGGGTCCCCCAAGGGAACCCGTTTCGAGTATTCAAGCACCTGTTGCCAAACCAGCTCATCATCCTCGGCCCGCAGCTCAACCCCGGTATAGGTGATCTCCACATCCTTATTGACGTGAAAAAGCGGGTGGTTCTGCAGCGCCTGGCGAGGAGCCCGCTTGTTACGCACCGTAAACAGCGCCGACCTGGCATAGTCATTAGGCAACGCCCGCATATGATCAGGCCAGGGAGCAAGGTCGAACAAGGAAAGCTGCATTTCCTTAATCTCTTCCTTCGACTGCTTCAGGACAGCCGCTTGCTTCGCCTCGGACACTTGCTTGGCGAGGGCATCAGAGGCGGTTTTCTTTTTGCGGGTAGCAGACATTAGAACGCACTCTCATCAGTAAAGCCGGCCACCAAAGGCCGGCGTTGAACTCCAAGGAAAGAAAAGGTTGAACCTACTTCAACCCTGACCACCCGGAGCCTTGGTATCAAGATACTGAATACCGCTTGCTATGAAATCGATACCATACACGGTTTTGCCGCCGCGCTCGAAGCGAGTGGGTTCCACGCGACCATCCACGAACACCTTGGACCCTTTGCCCAGGTACTTAGCGGCATTCTCGGCCAGCATGCCGAACGCCTTGATGCGGAAAAAATCGGTCTGCTGCTGCTTCTCTCCGGACTGGTCCCGCCAGACACGATCAACGGCCAGATCAAGCTGTACGCGCGCAGCACCAGATTCAGCATGACTCAAATCCGCATCGCGGGTAATATTACCGATAAATTGAAAAAGGTTATGACTCATCGCAAAACTCCCTGTCGAAAATAGTAGGCAAAGTTTAGCTAAACAAATGCCGCCAGGCAAGAGAAAAAATTTTAGCGGCTAAAATTAGCCGCTCTCAGGCAGAGGCCCAGTGTACGATTTCATTTTCTTCACGAATGTGCTGCGCATCCTAGAAGAGCGCGGCATGACCAAGCAAGAGCTGTCAAAACGATCAGGGGTGTCAATCTCGTTCCTCTCTGATCTAACGACCGGCAAGGCAAACCCGAGTCTGAAGGTGATGGAATCCCTAGCGACGGCACTAGGCGTTGCCTTGCCCATGCTGCTGGAATCTACCGACATGGATAGAAAGACATTGGAAGAACTAGCCGGACACCCAGCCATAAAAAGCCTGCCGGCAGGATACGAGAGGGTGACAGCTGTACTACCCGAGCACAAAGCATTCATCGTCAAGAAATGGAACGATGAAACCAAAAAAAAGCTAGAGGAAAAAAAATAGGAGCAACGCAGTTTCACGGAACGAACGCCCAAACCCCGCGTTTTAGCCGCTAAAAAAACCTAAATCGATTTGTCTAATTTTGTCTAAAAATTAGGCGATTCCCACTGACAAAAACATACATCGAAAGGGCGCTACCCCTTCGATATGCACGAAGTATTGCATCTCGAATAGTTTCGCTATATCGTATGTTCGCCAGAGGGATAGGAAATAACGTCTAGGAACCGGGATGACACCAGGAAAGAACGAAACGAATAGCATCAAGGAGCGGGCAAAGCGCAAGCTGGAACGCGACATGGGGCCGGAGCTGCTGGCCGCACTGAGAGACCCGAAAACCGTAGAAATAATGTTGAATGCCGATGGTCGGCTCTGGCAGGAGCGACTGGGCGAGCCAATGCGCTGCATGGGCACGCTACGCACGGCGCAGGCCCAGGCCATCATCGAGACCATAGCCGGCTACCACGGCAAAGAGGTCACCCGCCAAAAGCCGATCCTGGAGGGCGAATTGCCGTTGGACGGCTCCCGGTTCGCCGGCCAGCTCCCGCCGGTCGTACCAGCTCCCACGTTCGCCATCCGGAAAAAGGCGGTGGCCATCTTTACCCTCGATCAGTACGTCGAAAGCGGCATAATGACCGAACAGCAAAGGGACGTGCTGATCGAGGCTGTACGGGCGCACCGCAACATCCTGATTATCGGCGGCACCGGCAGCGGCAAGACCACCTTGGTAAACGCGATCATCAATCAGATGGTTGCCAACGATCCCACCGAACGAGTTTTCATTATCGAGGACACCGGAGAGATCCAGTGCGCCGCCGAAAACTATGTGCAGTACCACACCAGCCTGGACGTAACCATGACGGCGCTGCTGAAAACCACCCTGCGTATGCGACCCGACAGAATACTGGTGGGCGAGGTACGTGGACCCGAGGCCCTGGATCTACTCATGGCCTGGAATACCGGACATGAGGGAGGGGCGGCCACACTGCACGCGAACAACGCCAAGTCCGGCCTGGATCGTCTCGCCATGCTGATCAGCATGCACCCTGATTCACCCAAACCCATCGAACCGCTCATAGGCGAGGCGGTTCATATGGTCGTTCATATCGCCCGTACCAGCTCCGGCCGCCAGATCCAGGAAATCATCGAGGTTTCCGGATTCAGCAATGGCCAATACCTCACCAAAACCGTTTAGGAGTAACAACCAAATGCAACTGTCTCACCCCTTTGTCCAAAGCAACCGCATGATGTGGGCGCTCGCCCTGGCCGCTTTGGCCGTGTCCATCATGATGATCCCTCAGGCGGCGCTGGCGTCCGTGGGAACGGGCGGATCTCTCCCCTATGAGAGCTGGCTGACTGATCTCCGCAACTCCGTTACCGGCCCCGTCGCCTTCGCCCTGGCGATCATCGGCATTGTCGTAGCCGGCGGCGTGTTGATCTTTGGCGGCGAGCTGAACGGATTTTTCCGGACCCTGATTTTCATTGTGCTGGTCATGGCGCTCCTGGTCGGCGCACAAAACATGATGTCAACCTTCTTCGGTCGCGGCGCAGTGATCGCGGCGCCGGCCAATGATGCGGCCCACCAGGTGGCGGTGTCAGCCCAAAAGGCGGGGGAGGGCAAGTAATCATGGCGCTCCGCACGATCCCCATCCGTAGAGCTGGCAACCGCGAAAACCTGTTTATGGGCGGGGACCGTGAACTGGTGATGTTCGCCGGTCTCTTGGCCGGCGCATTGATCTTCACAGCCCAGGAGCTCCGGGCAACGGTCTTTGGCCTCGTCCTGTGGTTCGGTGCGCTCTTCGCGTGCCGAATCATGGCGAAGTCCGATCCGAAAATGCGATTCGTCTACCTCCGCCACCGGAGATATCAGGGGTATTACCCGCCTCGCAGTACACCGTTCCGGGAAAACACGGCAACACAAGGGAAGCGTTACAGATGATTGAACTAGAAATGGTGAGCTACACGATTGCTACCCTCGGGGTGGTATTGGTGCTGATCCTGTACGGCCGTATACAGGTCGCCGGGGCAGAATCACGGCTGAAAAAACACCGCTCCAAGGTCGAGGGCTTTGCCGATCTACTCAACTATGCCGCAGAGGTAGATAACGGCGTTATCGTATGTAAAAACGGCGCATTCATGGCCGCCTGGCTGTACCAGGGCGACGACAACGGCAGCAGCACCGACGAACAGCGCAACATGGTATCCGCTCGTATCAACCAGGCGCTAGCCGGACTCGGCAGCGGCTGGATGATCCACATCGATGCACCGCGCAGGCCGGCCCCGAAGTACTCTCAACGTGAGCTGTCACATTTCCCGGACTCGGTATCTGTCGCCATCGATGAAGAGCGCCGTGCACTTTTCGAGCGGGCAGGGACCATGTACGAGGGCTATTTCATCCTCACCCTGACATGGTTTCCGCCCATGCTGGTGCAACGAAAATTCGTTGAGCTGATGTTTGACGATGATACGCCAGTGCCAAATCACAAGGCCCGGACAATGGGCCTCATCGAACAGTTCAAGCATGAGATACAGACGATTGAGTCCCGCCTATCGGCCGCCGTGCAGCTCACGCGGCTGCAGGGGTACCAGGTCGTTGACGAGGACGGGAGCAGGCACACCCACGATGATTTCCTGAGCTGGTTGCAATTCTGCGCCACGGGTAATAACCAGCCGATCATGCTGCCCAACAATCCGATGTATCTGGATAACATCATCGGTGGGCAGGAGTTTTGGGGCGGCGTGGTGCCCAAGATCGGCCGGAAGTATATCCAGGTAGTGGCCATCGACGGGTTCCCGCTGGAATCGACTCCGGGTATCTTGAGCGCACTGTCTGAGCTGCCTAGTGAATATCGCTGGTCATCGCGGTTCATCTTCATGGACCAGCATGAAGCCGTGAAACATTTGGATAAATTCCGCAAGAAGTGGAAACAGAAAATACGCGGATTCTTCGACCAGGTTTTCAACACAAACTCGGGCGCCGTTGACCAGGACGCGCTATCGATGGTCGCGGACGCAGAGGCCGCCATTGCCGATATCAACAGCGGGCTGGTAGCCGGCGGCTACTACACCAGCGTGGTCGTATTGATGGACGAGGACCGGGAGAAACTGGAGCGATCCGCCCGCCAGATCGCCAAGGCCATTGACTCTCTCGGCTTTGCCTCCCGGATCGAAACCATCAATACGGTAGATGCCTTCCTCGGTAGCCTGCCAGGCCACGGCGTGGAGAACGTCAGGCGGCCACACATAAACACCATGAATCTGGCCGACCTGATGCCGATCAGTACCATCTGGACTGGCAGCGAGCACGCGCCATGCCCGATGTATCCGCCAATGGCCCCGGCGCTGATGCACTGTGTAACCAGCGGCAGCACGCCGTTCCGGCTCAATTTGCATGTACGGGACCTGGGCCACGCGCTGATGTTCGGGCCGACACGGGCCGGTAAATCCACCCACCTCGGCCTGATCGCGGCGCAGCTCCGGCGCTACCATGGCATGTCGATCTACGCATTCGATAAAGGCATGTCGATGTATCCGCTCACCGCCGCGGTGGGTGGCCGGCACTTCTCTGTAGCCTCTGACGATAGCCGGCTGGCGTTCTGCCCGCTGCAGTTCTTGGAAACGAAGGGCGACCGTGCCTGGGCAATGGAATGGATCGATACCACCCTGGCCCTGAACAGCGTGGAGACCAGCCCGGCGCAACGCAACGAGATCGGCAACGCCATCATGAGCATGCACCAGAGTGGCGCCCGCACGTTGTCGGAATTCACGGTAACGATCCAGGATGAGAAAATCCGCGAGGCGCTGAAACAGTACACCATCGACGGCATGATGGGGCACCTGCTGGATGCCGAAGAGGACGGCCTGGCGCTGGCCGACTTTACCTGCTTCGAGATCGAAGAGCTGATGAACCTCGGCGAAAAGTACGCTTTGCCTGTACTGCTCTACCTGTTTCGCCGCATCGAGTGCAGTCTGAAAGGCCAGCCGGCCGCCATTCTGCTGGATGAGGCCTGGATCATGCTCGGCCATCCTGTGTTCCGGGACAAGATCAGGGAATGGCTCAAGGCATTCGCAAAGAAAAATTGCCTGGTGCTGCTGGCTACTCAATCCCTCTCCGATGCCGCCAATTCCGGCATTCTGGATGTAATCGTGGAATCGACAGCGACCAAGATTTTCCTGCCAAACGTCTACGCACGGGATGAGGAAACCGCCGCGCTCTATCGGCGCATGGGCCTCAATAATCGACAGATCGGAATCCTCGCAACCGCCATACCCAAGCGCCAATACTACTGCGTTTCAGAGGCGGGTCGCCGTCTCTATGAGCTGGCGTTAGGCCCCCTGGCCCTGGCGTTCGTCGGCGCTACCGACAAGGAATCCATCGCAACCATTCAACACCTCGTAGCCAAGTATGGAGATCAGTGGGTGGGCCACTGGCTGGCCGCCCGGGGGCTGAAACTGAACAACTATCTGGAGGCAGCATGAGCTTTAGCGACACCATGAAGGGCATCGTATTCAAGAAGCCCGCCGACGCCGACCCACGGCGTGGAGAACAAGCCATTGCCGGCGGCCGCCGGCAGGGGGAAAGCGAGAACCCCTATCTGTCGGCACGCCGCACCTGGAATGATCACGTAGGCGCTCAAGTTGCCTCGCGCCGGATGTGGCAGGTAGTAGCGATCCTGACCCTCATGATCGTGCTGGCCGCTGTAGGTGGGATCATCCATATCGGCGCTCAATCGAAGTTCATCCCCTATGTGATTGAGGTGGATAAGCTGGGCCAGGCCATATCTGCCGGTCCTGTAACGGCAGCCTCTCCCGTGGATCAGCGCGTGATACATGCCTCGGTAGCAGAGTTCATTACCGATGCTCGTATGGTCTCTCCGGATGTAGCCCTGCAACGCCGGGCCATCTTCCGCATCTACGCCAAGCTGGCCGCCAATGATCCGGCCACGGCAAAAATGAACGAGTGGCTGAACGGCTCGGAAGATTCGAGCCCGTTCCAACGGGCCGCGAAGGTCATGGTCAGTACCGAGATCACTTCGGCGATTCCTCAATCCCCGGACACCTGGCAGGTGGATTGGGTGGAAACGACCCGAGACCGGCAGGGGGTCGCCGTCGGAAAGCCCGTGAACATGCGAGCCCTGATCACGGTTTACACCACCGCACCGACTCCACAAACCACTGAGGAACAGATCCGCATGAATCCCACCGGGATCTACGTGCGTAATTACTCCTGGTCGAAACTCCTTTGAACACGAGGCAAACCACCATGAAGAAGCGATTTATTGCAGTCCTGGGTGCCGCGCTGGTGGTGCCCACCGTGGCCCTGGCCGGTGCCGATGGCGACCTGGCGGAGAAGTTTTTCTCTAAAAACAATCCCACGCTGACCGCACAGGAAAAGGAAGCTATCGGCATTGCCAAACGATGGGCCGCCGGCACACCCACCGGCATGAAGCCCGTCGCGGGTCCCGATGGATCAGTCCGGTTCCTATTCGGTGCCCAACAGCCCAGCATTGTCTGTGCGGTCCTGCAGATCTGTGATGTGGCCCTGCAGCCCGGCGAGCTGGTCAACTCGATCCACCTGGGCGATACCGCCCGCTGGATGGTGGAACCGGCAATCACAGGTAGCGGAGCCAGTGAGATCCAACACCTCATCATCAAGCCGATGGATGTAGGCCTGGAAACCAGTCTGGTCGTCACCACGAACCGCCGCACCTATCACCTGCGGCTGCGATCACATCGGACCCAGTACATGCCGCAAGTGGCATTCTCCTATCCGGAGGACACGCTGGCGAAATGGGATGCGGTCCGTACCAGAGAGACACAAGAGCGCGAGGCCAGAACCATCCCTCAGACAGGCGAGTACCTGGGCAACCTGTCCTTCGATTATGCGCTGTCCGGAGAAGCCCGATGGAAGCCTGTACGGGTTTATAACGATGGTCGGAAGACCATCATTCAGATGCCTGAAACAATGGCGCAGACGGAGGCACCGAGCCTGCTGGTGGTTCGTAAGACCGGGGGATTTTTCAGCGATGATGAAACCGTGCTGGTTAACTACCGCGTACAGGGAGACCGCTACATCGTTGACCAGGTGTTTGATAAGGCGATCCTGATAGCCGGTGTCGGCAGCGATCAGGATCGGGTGACGATCAGCCGGGGAACCGACAACCGAAAAACAGGGGGATATGACCATGATGTTCAGTAGTCGTATGGCCGTCCTGATCCTGGTCCTGGCCGCAACCGGCTGTGCCACAACCAGTGGGCCAACTCAGTATGGCAACTACCTGAAAGATCAGCCGATCAGCGTGGACCAGCAGATCGCCAACGACGCGTTGAAACAACTGGCCATGCTGTATCCACCGGCAAAGACGCACCTCACGTTAAAACAACCCACCCCGGATGTATTCGGTAGCGAGCTGGTGAAAGGATTGCGGGAGGCAGGCTATGCGCTCCAGGAGTATTCACCCAAGGCGGATACAGTGGATGCAGGCTTACCGCTGATGTACGTCCTCGACCAGGCGAAAGAGGACCGCCTGTATCGCCTGACAATCCAGATCGGCAATCAAGCCATTAATCGGCCGTACCGGCAGGAGCAAGGCACAGTAACCCCCGCCGGGTACTGGGCACGCAAGGAGTGATGGTATGACAGATACAGTCGCAGACCAGATGGCCCCGGACGCCTCGCCGGGCAAAGTCAGCAAAAGGGGAGGTGTTCGCCGAGTCAACAACATGCCGGTCTATATCCTCGGCGCACTGATGGGGTCGTTTTTGTTAATCATGGCGCTTGTCGCGGCAGATCGTGCCGCCCAGCAAAATAAGCCCGCAGACACCAAACAGAAGCAGGGAGGCTCCACCAGCGTTTTCGCAAAGGACATAGCGGGGTCACATACAGACGGCTTTATACCGGCTGTAGCACCTCCTGTGCCGGAAGAAGATGCCCCTAAGCTGATCATCGCAAGGCCCGAGAATCCGGATCTCCCGCCCGTTCCGCCGCCAGCACTGAATCAACTGGCACCGTTACAAGCGCCGGTCAGGGACGAAGAGGCGGAACGTATACGGATGGCGAAGCTGCAGATGCTCCAGGAGGCCGCGAAGTCGAAAACCAATGTACAGATGACCTCACCGCGTAGTGCGCCATCGGTATCCAGCGTGCCCGACAACACCCCCCGTAACCGGCAGGAAATGATCGAGCGACTGGCGGCTGTACGGCAGCAGATAAACGCAGCAACTCGGGATGACCCCACCGCTGCCTACCAGGCTCGCCTGGAGCAGGTAAAAAGCACGATAGACAACCAGGCGGGCGGTGCCGGCGGTACTGGCGCAACGGGAGCCCCTGCGCTCCTACAAACCGCCGCCGTGTCCGATGGCTATAGCGCCAGCGGCGAAGACCGCTGGCGGCTGGGTTCCCGCACGGAAGCCCCCCGCTCTCCGTATGAGCTGCGGGCAGGCTACGTATTGCCCGCCACGCTGATTTCTGGAATCAACTCGCAGCTGCCGGGCCAGATCGTGGCCCAGGTCTCTCAGCACGTTTATGACACGCCTACCGGCCGCCATTTACTGATCCCGCAAGGGTCCCGCCTGGTCGGGACCTATTCAAGTGATGTGGCCTATGGCCAGTCGCGTGTTTTGGTCGCCTGGCAACGGGTCGTATTCCCGGACGGCAAGGCCCTGGACATTGGTTCAATGCCTGGTGCCGATGGCGCTGGATATGCAGGGTTCAACGACAAGACGAACAATCATTATCTCCGGATCTTCGGGTCCGCCCTGCTCATGTCAGGAGTCACGGCAGGCATTGCCCTGAGTCAGGATGATTCGGGTAGCAGCAGCGATAGCCAACGGTCTAGTGATGCCCTGAGCGAGGCACTGGGGCAGCAGCTCGGCCAGGTAACCGGGCAGATGGTCGCCAAGAACTTGAGCATTGCCCCAACCCTGGAAATACGCCCCGGTTTTCGATTTAACGTCATCGTCACGAAGGATCTGACGTTCTCGAAGCCATACCAGTCTTTTGATTATTAACGCCAAGGAGAAGCCCAATGATATGGAAAAATTTAGCCGCTAAAATCGCACTGGCCATTGCACTGACCTCCGGCCCGATACTGCCGGCAGTTCACGCCGGCGGCATCCCGGTTATCGATGTAACCAACATCATACAAACAACGGTCAGCGCCTCGGAATCGGTCAGCCAGACCCTCAAGCTGATTCAGCAGTATCAGACCCAACTGCAGCAGTATCAAAACATGCTGCAAAACACGACAGAGCCTTCGTCCTACATCTGGGACAATGCTGTCTCGACAATGAACAACCTCCGTAACCTCATCGACTCCCTCGCGTATTACAAAACTACGATGGGCAATGTCGATGCCTATCTATCGGAATTTGGTGATCTCAATTATTACGAAGCCTCTCCGTGCTTCAATCCTAGCGGCTTCTGCTCTCCAGCAGAACGGATAGCTCTGGACCAAGCCCGCCACCTCGGCTACTCGTCACAGAAACGGGCTAACAATGCGCTATTTCGCGGGTTGGACGCACAGCAGGACGCCCTGCAGAGCGACGCCAGCCGGTTAGAACAGCTCCAGACAGCCGCTGGAAACGCTGAAGGGCGTATGGAGGCCATCGGTTATGCCAACCAGCTCGCCAGCCAGCAGGCCAACCAGCTTCTACAGATCCGGGGACTCCTGATTGCCCAGCAGAATGCAGTAACCACACGAATGCAGGCACAGATGGCGGAAGAGGCAAGACAGGCGGCAGCCAGCAGAGGGCTGCGATCCGGTGCATTTACGTTGGGAACTAGCCCAACTAAGAACTGGGGTCCAAGCGATCTCTATTGAGGAAATAGCATGCGCACAATAATTATCTTTGGTCTTACTGTACTTCTATCTGGGTGCTTCTCTGAAGACCCGGCAGAAAACACCCCATTGCCGGAAGCTAATAACGCGAATTGCAAACCAGAGTTCATTGCCGCAATAGAGCCAAAATCCGCCCAAGAAAAGTTTGCTGGGGAATGCGCTAGGCAGGGCACTTTCAAACAGAGTCCAGAGAGAACTTGGGGACCAAGTGACCTTTATTAAAGGAGGTATCTAGTGAATGTGCTCTCTCGCCGCGTAAAGGGTATATTGCCGCTTTTCATCGTGTTATTGATATTCGCGATAGATGCCAATGCGGCTATCACTAATCTCAACCTTATGGATGAGATCGTTCTAAAATTCAAAGATAACGCCAGCAATTGGGCAAACACGATTGAGAATGCAGCCACTCGGCTTTTCTGGACCTTAGTGCTTATCTCGATGGTCTGGACATTCGGAATGATGTTGCTGCGCAAGGCCGATATAGGCGAGTTCTTTGCCGAGTTTTTTCGCTTTACTGTCTTTACTGGGTTTTTCTGGTGGCTCCTGGATAACGGACCGGCATTCGCCATGTCTATTATTGATTCTTTGATGCGCCTGGGTGGATCAGCCGCATCGATGACAGGATTAGCCAGTTCTTTCTCACCTTCAAGTATCGTAGACATTGGTTTTGTCTTGCTTGGTAAGGCTTTCGCTGAATCGAGCGGTTGGTCCCCGATAGATAGCTTCATTGGCATCATCTTAGCCCTGCTCATTCTCGCGCTCACTGCGCTAATCGCCGTGAATATGCTGCTGCTACTTATTTCGGCATGGATACTCGCCTACGGTGGAATATTTTTTCTTGGTTTCGGGGGCTCCCGCTGGACCTCTGATATGGCCATTAATTACTACAAAACTGTACTGGGCATAGCTGCCCAAATCATGACGATGATCCTTCTTGTAGGCATAGGTAAATCACTCATCTTTGACTACTACAACAACATGAAATCAGGGATCGACTTTTCAGAAATGGCTGTCGTCATGATTGTTGTACTCGTAATTTTCGTGCTTACCAACAAAGTGCCGCAGCTCATCTCTGGAATCATTACAGGCGCTAGCGTGGGGGGGATGGGCATCGGCCAATTCGGTGCCGGTGCAGCGGTGGGGGCTGCCGGTATGGCTGCCGCAGCTGCTGCAGTAGGCGGTGCAATGATAGCCGCCGGAGCCACGCAAGGCGCTGGGGGGGCTTCTGCCTTAATGGCCGCCTTCTCCCAGGCAAACGCCAACGTGGCGTCAGGCAGCGATGTGCTGACCAGCCTCTGGGGTGGCGGACCTGGTGGCGGAGGTGGCAGCGATCCCAGTGGTGGAGGACCTGGCGGCGAAGGATTACCGGGTACAGGAAATACCCCGCTTGCAGAGGCTGCCGGCTTTGCTTCTCCGATGGGTTCCGCGACCCCCTCCGGAGGCGATAACGGTGGAACTGCTGCGAGCGGTGGCAGCGACTCCGGAAATACTGTTGCCGATAGTGGTGGTGGCCAATCTTCGGCCGGCGGTGAATCCTCCGGCAGTGGCGGAGGCGCTACCAGCTCGGGCGGCGGAGGTTCCAATGGAGACGACAGCGTACCAGGCACGCAACAGACAGCCTCCGATTCCGGCACCAGCGCCACACAACAACCAAAGGGGGGCTTCATGGCCGCCGCCGCTATGGCAGCCAGCACAGCGACCAAGATAGCCGCCGACGCCGGCGCGAACTTGGCTAAAGGCTCCGGATCGATCGTTAAGGACAAAGCCGCCAATATCGTGGATTCAGCGAAGGGGGCCATAAAACAGACCGCTGGCGGAAAGATCGCATCGGAGATCCGCAACCCAGGATCAACCACCCAGGCACGCCAAGATAAGCAGGACATAGCCGCTGCCGGTGAGCTCAGAGAACAACTGCAAGCCGACGAGGCCCGCGATTTCCTCGCGGAGCACTCGGGGGCCGGTAGTGATAACACCCCTTCTTTCGGGGACAACAGCCTATCGGGTGAGGAAGCAGATCCTCAGTCGGAGGTCGCAGCCTTTGTGAACCGTGATAACGGCACACAAAACACGTGAATCAATCAAGGAGACAAACAATGCCAACGGAGATCCGGAAAACCAGACTGGTCGCTGTTATCGCTGCGCTTCTGACAGCGGTTCCGCCCTATTCAGCCAATGCGGCCTCGCAAGCGGAATGTTCCATTTGGATCTGTATGCCGGGAGGATTTCCCGCCGGCTGCGGTGCAGCCTATTCCGCAATGATCAGTCGCGTGAGACATCGCCAGCCCCCCCTCCCCGCTTTCAGCTCTTGTGCAGTAAATCCGCCTCCCGGAAGTGGCAGCCATATGACCTTTGATTATGGCCCTGCGGCCGAAATCGCCCCGCATCGGATATGCACTAGTTGGGATAATACAGACGCCGGTGATTGTAACGGTTGGAGAGACGTTCCCGGTCACTACATAAAAGGCAGAATATGCCAGCAGAACGATAACGGATCGGACCCACAAGGCTGCATTGCAACCAAGATGTATGGGGATGTTTTTATCGAAGGCACGCCGGCCGGGCCTACATTCTACTGGTAATCAATATGCCATTCGTTGCGGATCTGCCTCCCATAGAACAAGAGCGCGTCACCTGCGCGGTCTCGGCAGCAGTGAAATATGAGATACCTGCCAACATCGTGCTGGCCGTTGCTGAGAAAGAAGGCGGGAAGCCTGGTCAGTGGGTTCGTAATAAAAACGGCACCCACGATGTAGGCTCGATGCAGTTCAACACGGCATATCTGCAGGACCTGGAACAGTATGGGATTCAGGCGAACGATGTGGCGGCCACTGGCTGCTACCCGTTCGACCTGGCTGCCTGGCGATTGAGGCAGCACATCAGGAACGACCAAGGCGATCTGTGGACTCGGGCTGCTAACTATCACTCCCGGACGCCAAAATACAACGTGGTCTATCGAGCTGATCTGATAAAGAAGGCGACTAAATGGGCGGACTGGCTGGATAACCGACTGAATGCGAATGAGGTGGTTATACAAAAGACAGTGGCACCGCCCATAACCATGAAATCGAAGCAGGCCCCCGTTTATATCCCTCGGCAGGTTTTGAAAAGGGAATTGTGATGTCCGAGAAAAAACCAAGGATCAAGATCAGAAAATACGCGGACCCCATGGCGAAGGCGGCTATTTATCGCCTACGTCATGACGCGCTATTGATCGTGTCAAAACTGAACAACGACCGGAACGCCAATAACAAAAATCTGAAGCGTCAGATGGTGTTTGTTCAGGCACAGCTCTGTAAGGCCGCCCTGGCCGATGCGAGCATACCCACCGCAACCAAGAGGGCACTGATCGAATTCCAAGCCGCCACACTGGCGGAGAACATCCAGGATCGCCGAGGCTCACAGCGCCGGGGACTGGAACATAAAGGAGCAGCTTAAAATGGGCCGAATGGTTATTTTACTGAGCATGTTATTGATGGGTGCCATGACACAATCCGCCGGCGCCCAAGAGACGTATGCAGGCGCACCCGTATCAACCTTGGTCCGGGTGTCTTACCCGGATTCCAGCGCGAGGTTTCAACCAGCTCCGGACGTAGCCGAGATCCTGGCCGATGCCAAGGATGCGTCTGTGGTCTATGTCAGCGGCCGCACCAGCACAACCAGGCCTAGCGCAAAGGATGAAGCTCTGGCCTTCGCTCGGGCCGCTGCAGCACGGAAGTACCTGGTAGATCGAGGGGTATCGCCCCTGAAGATCATGGTCAATTACGCATCAGCCACCGACTTTGTAGCCGACAACACAACCCCAGCGGGAAAGCTGGAGAATCAACGGGTCGATATCGAGCTGGTCTATGTACCGATGTATTGATGCTGGATCGGCAAGGGAATGCCGCTCGCCCTGGGCCTAGCGGCAGCGACACCTGCCTAGTGGTGTGACTCGCCGGGAGAGACCGGCCTCGATTATTAGGGTATCCGGAGAATGCCCAGTTATTAACAACAAGCTTAGATAAAAGGACGAAATATGGCCAACTGGACGACTATGGAATTCTGCGCTCTACTCACCCCTTTTTCATCTGCCATGCCACTACCAGCCGCTATTTTATGGCTGACCTGTCTGATAACGCTGACACTGTTTGGTGGCAAAATACATCCAGTATTCGCGGAGAAAGAGAATAAATAAAAGGCCCAAACCCCGCCTTTTGCCCGGCCTTCTGGCCGGGATTTTTCATAAGAAGTTCTGCGACAGCCACACGCTCTGCTATCCCGGTCGGTCGCTCTCGACCGCCTGGTTGGCTCTTGGCTTCGTTTGATTTTATCCGCTACGTTCCGCTTCTTACTACTCCGTGGTGCGATCCTTCTTGAACGGGTCCGCCACCAGCGCAAGGAGCAGATGTGGGTAGATCCGCAAAGGCGCGCTGGAGTAGCGCACTGGTTCCCCGTGTGGTGCCCCAGGGGTCTAGGGGCCAGTAGTGGTCAAGCATTGGGAAATGAGGCATTATGAAGAAAAATCGTTGTACGAGACGATCGATAGTCTTTCAGGAAGCGGGGCCGGAATGCTCAATACGGATACCTCACCTGCGCTATCACCCCAAATAACGAACCACCGGGCAGCCGGTAAAAGACAAATGCTTATTAATAGAGTTGGTAACCCTATCGAGGACGGCTCAGTTCAATAGGCATTTATGTCGCATGCGAGGCATGCGGTATAAATGCTAAAAGGTTAGAGGGCACTGAGAATGGAAAAGGGAAAGGAAGAAAAGGATATCTACGAGCGATTCGTAAAATGGCAAGGTATCACGCGCGAACAGCTCGGTGCCACTTCCAATCTCGTCCTCGGTCTTGGTACCGGCCTTCTTGGTTTCGCGACCTTGCTCCTCCTGGAAGGTAAACTAACGGCTCCATGTGCCTTCGGCCTCGGGGTGCTTTCTTCGGGATTGCTCGCGCTATCTGTGGCATTGGCACTTTGGTGCTCACTAAACCGCCTTTCTGATTTCCGACTTACCGCACAGATCGCGCACCCCATAAAATATGACAGTCAAGAACTGGAAGAATTGAGAGAAGAATCGAGGCGTCTCGGTGAATGGACTTGGCGAATCTACCGCGCCCAGATTTGGAGCTTTGCGGTAGGAGGCGCTGCAATCGGCCTTGCCACGGTAATCCAGGTATTCTCGGCGGGTGGTAACGGTGCTGCCCTCTAACCATCGGCTCCAGGCGATTGCTGCCTTATAAGCTAGGCCCCCTTGCTCATAAAGCAGTCATAGAAATACGAACTGGATGAATGCACACCATAGGAGGAAAAACATGCGGTTATTGGCAATACTTGTTCTCATTAGCATATCTTCAGCATCGTACTCAGACGAAAGAATTCAGCTTCCAAACGGAATGGAATGTTGGACTAATCGTGCTGGGCATGTATATGGCTGTTCTGGTGGAGTTGGGGATACTACCGCACCCGCACCCCAACACTCGCCATCTACGTGTATCGAATTAGAAGCTGAAATCACCAGTATCAATCGTCGGTTACGTCAGGGCTATAGTTCTAGCCAAGGTCAAACACTCAAAGCCAAGCGGCGGGAGTTTGAAAGCTTGCATCGCAAACACTGTGATTGAATGACCGATGCTCAACGAATAAGGTTAGGTGCGACACACGAAATCAGATGATGAGACCAACGGGGTCATGATCGATCGAGTCTGTCCCAATGATACGAACTATGTACTATTCACCAGCAAATTCTTCAGACATTGGAGCAACCGATGAGGAAGGGATTTACTTTCATGATATTGGCGCCCGCTATCATATATATGATTGTTGTTAGAACAGTTAATGCGGGTTGGTTTGGGTATGATAACTATCAAGAGTGTGTGAGAGAGGTCCGTAAAGAAAAAATGGAAGCATGGTTCAATAGCATGTCATATGGGGATGCGAATAGGTATGCCGATGACGCTTGCTATGAGTATTTAGAAAAACAACGAGAATCAACTCGGAAGAAGCGAACCAGACAAACATATAGCGATGAAGATATTGCTGACGCAAGAAAGCAATACTATGAAGCATGCATGAACCCAACAAGCGATATTAAAGATAGTGGCTCGGCGGATTATAATTATGCGATTAGGTTAAAGCGATTGATGCCAATAACTTATTCAGAATATTGCGATTGTGCAGCGAACGCAATATTTCTGCCTAATAAGACATATGATTCTAAGTATGAGTTCATTGAGGCTACTGAGAGTGCCGTGAAGAAATGTACAGTAGAATATTTCCCCAAAATGCCTAAATTGTAGCAGTCGTTACTGACCTGACAGTTACCGGTTTGAGCCCGTACATGATTCTACTCATCGCATGGGTAGACACATATAACCTCGAGAATAGTTCGTTTTATAATATCTATTCGTTCGCCCTCTGAGGAAACAAAGTAAACCAGACCCTCTCGAGTACTATCCTCAAAATGACCTTCTTGTATTTGAGTAGATTGAACGAATCCGCTCACACCGGGAACATAAATCTGACCACAGCCAACTAGCCTAGCTGCAGTTAACATATCCCAAATATAACCTACCGATCGTACTTCGATCTCTGCATCAATGCCTAGCTCAAGCCTAGTCTTGTGTAGCAATTCACTAGTGGATAAGGCATGTTCATTTGACATACTGGCAGAAGGTCGCCAAGGCTGAAGTGCCTCAATTAATTTATCCAGATCTAACACATTTACCAACAATGTGAATAACTGATCAAATGGGAAACAAGAATGATCAATCAAATCTTTAACTATAACTCCAGAGTCGTCGAAGTGACCATCAATATAGATTTGTTCAACATGCTCTTTTAACTGCTCATTTCTCAAACTTATCGAATCCAACTTAGATAAGTTGATCCATCTAAGCATCCAAACTAATTCTCCCTCGTTCCACATTTCCTTACGTCTTCGAGTGGCATACAACATAATCCATTTATCTTCCATGTTTTCCACCAATCAAGGTTATTAATTCAAAGGGTTATTAGAGCTTTTTTACTGGATGGTTGACGACAAAAACAGTGAATATCTTGAACCCATCAGCTTGGTTCTGTAAAGCCAGGGTGTGAGATTATCAATTGGGTTACCCGTTAGTTTTCCAACCTAACCTTATCAGTTAGCCGCTATGCCAGTGAAATGTGAGTTCAAGCTACACCAGACCGGATAAGGTCACGAATTAGTGCGTTTAACGAAGTCGCTTTGCTTAACGACTGACGGTCAATCTTTCGCCTCATCAGGGCTCGATTGATGCGGTCTTTCAAAACATAAGGAAGCTTCGCGTCTGACTCTGACAAAGGGAAATGTTCATCTTCTCGTTGTTCAAGCGCCCAATAGTAAAAGGGGAAGTTACGTCGAACCTTCTTTGCCGCTTCTTCTTTCGACAAGCCGTCTTCTTCCATGAATATTTTAAACGCTGCAACTTGGGTGATGTTATCCTGTTTCTCAAACGCTTTGCAGTCATCAAGAGAGAGGCCATTCCACCACGCAACATCGGAGTCGCGCACCAGCGCTCTATCACTACTGTGGATCGCACAAGGTGGAGCGGGATGTTTGGACCCAAAGATCTTACCGAATAATCCCATACTGGTCTCCCTTGAATATAACAGCTAACTTTCTAGCATTTGTTTTTTTACCGGCTACCCGGCAGTTCGCTATTTGGGGTGATAGCGCAGGTGAGGTATCCGTATTGAGCATTCCGGCCCCGCTTCCTGAAAGACTATCGATCGTCTCGTACAACGATTATTCTTCATAATGCCTCATTTCCCAATGCTTGACCACTACAGACCCCGGTTGACCGGTCAAGGCTCCGGACCTCACTTCACCAGTCAACGGACCCGCACCTCGAACGCCGCGATCCCGAGTTCCTTACACAGCTTCCACAGGGTTTCCAGCTTCTTGAAGACCCGCCAGCTCACTCGCCCTCTAACATGCTCGTTTCGACGACGTAGTTTGGCTCTATCGCCATGCCCGTATCGGTCGGCGCAATGCGCACCCGCCCCCCGTCCTCGTCCTCTAGTGCTATCCAATGAAAATCCTCATCGCCTGGATCACGCCATTCCGGCTTGATTACAACTGTGTCGCCCTTCTTGATCATGTATATCTTCTCCTCGCCAAAGTGCTTTGTTCTGGATTCTCGGTTACTTTACCGTTCGCCTTATCACTGAAACAGGGAGTTCTGACTGGCTCCTTATCTCAGGCGAAGCATATGGAGCACCCCAGGCAAGCCAAGCCGGGTTAACGCCAAGGACAGCAGCCAGTGCTGCTAGGCATCTGGGCCGCATAGATTTGCCGATTTCGATCTTTTGAATCGCGGCCTTATTTGATCCGGCAAGGTCTCCAAGCTGTCCTTGCGTCAGTCCATTGGCCATTCTTAATGTTCGTACCCGTTCGCCGATCCCGGCTTCGGCTGATTCGTGATTCTGGATGAGTTTAACAAGCTGTTTCTTATCCACTATCATCTCTTCCTAAACTGTCAAAACACGCTGACGGTCAAAAAGACCCCAATCGTCGATGCTGTAATAACCAGGCGGGCTATCCTGCGGTGACCGGTGATAGGTGATCACCACCTCAAAATCACGGCGCAACATAGCGAAAATGCGTATTGTCGTCGCCCTGCTCTCTCCGAACTCCACCGAGAGTTCTTCGATAGTTACCCACCCGTGCGAATGGTGGAGCAGGCGCAACAACTCTATGGCCCGTTGCCCTTGTGTATAAACTGCATCCGCCATTGCCCCTATTTCCTCTGTTGATCGTGCCGGCGCCACTTGTCGTACGAATAGAATCCAGCTTCTTGAATACTCGGCCCTGGGCGCCTCACCATCCCGATAGGCCGCCTCGCTATCCCGATTGGTCCGATGCTGATCACCGTGTTCGGAAAACCCGAATACGGTCAATGGGCGCGACCGTTTATGCGTAACTGAGCGAACCTTACCGAACCCGCACCTCGAACCCCGCGATCCCGAGTTCCTTGCACAGCTTCCACAGGGTTTCCAGCTTCTTGAATACTCGGACCTGGCCACGCCGGGTTTTCATTTCGCGCTGCTCCAGGCGGCCGGTGTTGATCACCACGGTAAAGCCGGGGAGATCGAGGGGCCGGGGCACGGCCGCCAGGCGGAGATCCACGCCGGCCTGGACCAGGGTACGGATTTCGACTTCGTTCATGGGGTAGGGTCTGCCAAAAGTGCCGGTTTTGGTAAAATAGTAAGTAGGTAACCAATATATATAGTCTTGGTTACCAGATCAAGCGGTTAGGAGGGGCCGGGGCGGTCGCTTCTGGCGGGGTGATTTAACATAGCGTCCGTTATCGGCACTGACAAATACCGTGGACACGGGCAAATTGGTCCGGCGGCCACAGGCCGCGAACTGCTGCGAACTGCTGCGAACTGCTGCGAACTGCTGCGAACTGCTGCGATTGATTATGGATCATTAGCAAGCCGGCTACCTTTGAAATGCAATATGCTATTACCAAGGTTGAACAGCTTTGGAATTAGTTCACCATGGCATGCTTCAATAAAAGGTAAAACGTCCTCACCTGCAACGACTTCAGGACGAAATATCACTTTTCCCTGTTTATCACGATACGGCTGCTTGTAGCGATACGTTTCGAATTCTAAGTGATCCCACTTGTTTGAAATTCTGATCAGATGCTTATGTTTGATGGTGTTGACGTAACCTTTCACTTTATTGAAGGTGCAATCCAACATGAAATCCATAAGCTCATCATAGAAGCACATGCTCTTGTATTTATTAATGAAGTTTTCATTCCATTTAATTCCCATAGAGTCAGGCTTATCCACGGGAATGAAAAGATTTAACAAATAAGGGAACGAGTCGAGTAAGGCATGGAGGCTATTAAGAAATGCTGCAATATGAGCCTCGTAGACATACCTAAGTGGGACGGTTTCGCCGGCGCGGCGATAACCTGGGTTTGAGATCCTATCTAGCCTTAGACCCCCCTCTTCCGAAGCGTCCACAAGGCAGATGTAATGGTACTCGCAGTACTGGAGCCAACGATGGATCGACTGGGTGCAAACCTCCAGTTTCTCGAAATCAGTATCTTCAGCATTAAGTTCCTGCTGTTTCAGGCTAAGAAACTTTCCAATTTCAAGCTTTTGCCCCATGTTTCCCTGAACACTCCAGTGATCGCCCGGATTCAGACACGTCAGCGCTGACATCGCCTGGAACCCGTTTCTTTTGAAGGTCGCACCTATCCTGAATTCTTCATCGAGAATCGAGATCGAGATCGAGATCGAGATAGCGGGCGCGACCGAATGTCTTCAGCCAGCCTTGCCAAGGCAGAGGAGTCGCGCGTTTCGCACTCCCATATCACAATAACCTCCCAGCCGGCCGCCGCCAGCTCGGCGCACTGACGGTGATCCCTCTCCATGTTGCCATCAAGTTTGCGCGTCCAGTATTCAAGGCGCGAACGCGGACGCTTGGCCGCCGCACAGCCAGGATGCTGATGCCAGAAGCAGCCATGCACGAACAGTGCAATACGGCGACTTGGAAAGACCAGATCAGGAGAACCGGGCAAGCGTCGGTCATGAAGTCGGTAACGAAGTCCGGCGGCGTGAAGGAAGCGGCGAACAGCCATCTCTGGTGTAGTGTCGCGGGAGCAAACAGCACGCATCGTGCGGCTTCTCTGCTCCGGTGTTTCCTTCATTCTCTACCCGATTATTGGCGGAATTCGATCTTTAGGCTGGGATCGGTTTCAACGTCTTCAATAATTTCATTGTAACGCGTGACCAGATCCCCGACAGCAACACGCCGCCCTTCCGCTGCAAACTTGCCAAGTTCATACAGGTTAAGGGCAATGAACTGCTCGACTTCGAAAATGTCGATCCGTTCACCTAACCCAGCATTCTCTGCCAGAACCTCGGCGGCAGCCAGCCCGCGAGCCGTGGTTACGATGATGGGTCTATGGCTATCATCGATATTGTCCTGGCAGCGATGAACTATAGCCTCACCAGGGGCTGTGGTGACGTGGATAGCTACATCACCAATGAAGAAATCACCAGCCCGGCCGGTCTGTGCATCAGACGTAGAAAAGCTATTGTGCTCAAAGGAGCCATTACCAAGAGCGCAATCAAGTTTTGCACCGACCAGGTGCTGCAGCACTGCGCCTGCGTACTGCATACCCGGCGCCTTGCGCTGCCTTTCTTCGGCCTGGCTAATCACGTGGCGAACCAATGTGCGAAGGCTGCGAGACGCATCAAGCTTGATCTTGAAAGGCTTCGCCGAAAAGAACTCGTGCACGCGCTCGATCCAAAACGCCTCTACTGCATCCAGATCAACGACTCCACCGTCAGCCAAGTTATTGAGGAAAACCACATACTCGCGCATGTTCCCAATACTGCCGCGACTGGTGCGCCCGCCTTCAGCCGCTAAAACGCGGGTGATGCCGTGGCGTTTTAACACTGCTTGCACGGCACCTTTGCCCAAGCCGAGAACTTGGCCACCGCCTCCAGTAAGCAGGCTTTCAGAGTCAAGGGGGAGACCCTTGTTTCGCGCGTGTTGAGTAGTAACAAGAGCAACGCATAACGGACCTTTGCGGCTGAACTTTCGCTCTTTGTTGAATTCACATAGCGCTTCCACTAAATCCGTCATTACGCCGCCTTCTTTGCTGCTGTTAAGGCAGCAGAAAGCATCGGTTCAAGGATATATTCGGCGAGAAAGCGGACCACGGGCACAGCCACGCCATCACCAGCAAGGTGGTAGGCTTCGTTATAGTTTTTAGGTAGCAGGTAAGTATCAGGTAGCCCCATCAAACGGGCAGCTTCGCGAGGTGACAAAAGGCGCGACCGAACCCGCTTGCCATTTATGACCATGATGGTTTGACGGCTCGAACCACCCGACGGGGTACGCAGGCACCCCGCAATATCATCGAAGCGAATTTCCGCACGCTGTACTTTTTCACCGTTGACGCCATTCGCACGGGTACGCTTATAGATAGTCCCAACCATCTTGCGGCCTGCTTTTTTTGCAGCATCGACCTTCGCTAGGTTACGAGGGCTCATCATGGCCAGCAGTTTCTTTGTCTCTGCTGCTGTATGCCAGGTGACGCCCTGTGGCTTGTCTTCTACCAGGTCAGCAAAAATAGAGGTGCGGGCATGAGGTAGGGGCATCTGCCACCAAACCCATGAGTTTTGCGAGCGTTTTGATAGCTTTCTGTAAGCCTCTATAAGTGCCGCCGGGTGCCATTCCACCCCCGGCTTTTCGGTGATTAACTCGCGTGGGATCGTTACAGGCTTTTTAACGGCGATAATGAACAGCCGCGGCCGGGATTGCGGAAGAAATCTAACCGCATTCACAACAACTGCGCCAAAGCGGTAGCCTGCACCGGCAAGGGCGGAGCTGATCGCGGCGAAGTCTTTTCCTTCGTGAGAGCTAATAGCACCCCAGACATTTTCAAGGACAACTATATGAGGAGCGCGATCTTCGTCATCCAGCGCCTTCATCAGCTTCCAGAACGGCCAGAACGTGCCGGAGCGATCCCCTTTAAGTCCGGCGCCAGCACCAGCAAGGGAAAGGTCCTGACAAGGAAACGATGCCCAAGCTAAATCCGCGTGACCCGGCAGATCATCCGTAGTCAACGCAGCCACATCACCGACGTGCAGATGATCTGCGCCCCAGTTCGCCGCATAGCTGGCCGCCTTCTTAGAATCAAAGTCATTGGCGAACAGGCAGTCCCATTCGGGGCCTAACCCAGCCCGAGCCATGCCCCCGCCGGCGAAAAACTCATAAAAGTCGCCCATTTTTCTCCCCTTCTCCCTCGCCTTCAAGGCGGTTTGTTAGACTTTCCCGACTTAACTTCTCCTGAATCGCTTCAGCAATCCAAGTATTGCGTGATACGCAGCCAGCACGGCGGGAGCATTCGGTGTCGATAGCTTCCAGCATTTCCGACGGAAGTCGCACGCTAAAACGCCTCAAAGAGGCGTGCAGGTCTTTTAAGTAGGATTTCATTTGTGTCAGTGTGGCGCCACATTGGCATTTTGTCGAGAAATCCCCGCAGAAACTTGACGAATAACAGGTAACCGTCAAACATATGCTAAACAACATCCGACAAGAGGAAGCGCCAAATGCAGACCTTAACACTTGAGCAGCTTCGTGCAACAACTGCCGCCGGTGGTGTCACTGGCGTAACGCTTAAAGCCCAAGGCGGAGCGTTCTATGTCGCCGTGACCACCCGGGCGGGGGAAGCTGTACTTGTGCTGACCCGCAGCAAGGAACCGCGTGGTTTTGCCGACCCCCGCAAAGCTATGGAGCTATTGCGCGGAGTGGGCATCGCGGCTGGAGCATTTGATATCACGCAATGGAATCCTAAACAGGGTAGTTTACGCCCTAGCCGTCCAGACGCGGCCAGGGCTATGAAACACGCTCACTCCACAAGAAAACAGCAGGGCACTGTCTAAACTGGGGGTCAACGGTGCAAATTACGAGGGTGTTCAAAAC
>NZ_JAQGEI010000039.1 GCF_029017505.1 Sedimenticola hydrogenitrophicus | reverse complement strand
CCATCCTTTGGTCCGTAAACGGTGCATCCCTGCACCACTCCTCCGGCCTGCGCCGGAATGACGAAAATCCTGCAATTCGCCTTAAGTTAAGTGCCATTCAACCCTGATCCCGCCTGGCGTTTGGGGTGACACGGGTACGGAGGCTTCCGCTTCCGGTTGAATCCGCTATATTTGTAGCTGATACCGCCGCGCTCTATTCCGGTTGTCTGTATCGCATTAGGGGATGGATTGTTTTGGGAGAAGGCAATGGTTGAGATAGGAGATCTTATTTCTGGCGGACCGTCGGATCAGTGGTCCGATAGCGGCGGGAACCCGGAACAGCGGCCCGCGCCTCCCCCCATTCTGCGCGATCTGGCCGCGGAGGCGGACGTGCGCTTCAACGGCAACCGGCCGTGGGATATCCAGGTGTTCCACCCCTCGGTCTACCAGCGCATCCTGCTGCAGGGATCGCTGGGATTCGGGGAGGCCTTTGTCGATGGCCTGTGGACCGCGCAGCGGCTGGACGAGACCATCAGCCGGCTGTTGTCGCGGGATGTGGAGAAACGGGTCAACCGGCGCACCCGCTTGCGCTGGATCAGCGCGCTGCTGAAGAATCTCCTGTTCAACCGCCAGTCGCGACGGCGCGCCTTCCAGGTCGGCGAGCGGCACTATGACATCGGCAACGACGTCTACACCGCCATGCTTGATCCAACCATAAGTTACAGCTGCGGCTACTGGGCGCGGGCCGAGAATCTGCAACAGGCGCAAATCGCCAAGCTGGATCTGATCTGCCATAAACTCAATTTGCGACCCGGCCTGCGTCTGCTGGACATCGGCTGCGGCTGGGGCGGCCTGGCGCGGCATGCCGCCGAGCACTACGGGGTCATGGTGGACGGCATCACGGTCTCCCGTGAGCAGCTGATGCTGGCCCGGGAGCGCTGTCGCGGCCTGCCGGTACGTCTGGAGCTGATGGATTACCGGGACCTCAAGGGGAGTTACGACCGGGTGGTGTCGGTCGGCATGTTCGAGCATGTCGGGCCGAAAAACTATGCGGTCTTTTTCGACACCGTCGACCGTGTGCTCAAGGAGCAGGGCATCTTCCTGCTGCACACCATCGGCGAACATGCGGACACGGCCGCCACCGATCCCTGGATAGACAAATACATCTTCCCGAATGGAAAACTCCCCTCCACGGGACGTCTTGCAACGGCCATTCAGCCGCACTTTATCCTCGAGGACTGGCACAGTTTCGGCCACGACTACGACCTCACCCTGATGGCCTGGTGGAAGCGCTTCGACGCTGCCTGGCCATCGTTGCAGGCGCGCTATGACGAGTCGTTTTACCGCATGTGGAAATACTATCTGCACAGCTGCGCCGGCTTCTTCCGCTCCCGTCAGGGGCAGCTGTGGCAGCTGGTGCTGACCAAGCGCCCACGCACCGCGATCTATCGCTCGTTGCGCTGAGCCCTTAGGGCTCGCGCAAAAATAAGTTTCGGTATTCGGTCGCAACTGGACCCCGCTGGTGGCGTTACGCTTTTTGCCAAGGGAACGGCCATTGCCTGCAAAGCGTGCCTTGCCAGCGTGGCCCAGTTACGCCCTCGGTACTGCGAAATTATTCTTGCGCGAGCCCTTAGCCTAGCGACACCAGCTTGTGCTCGATGGCGTAGCGGGCCAGTCCGGCGGCGGTGTGAATATCCAGCTTGCCCTTGATGTTCTGGCGGTGGGTCTCGACGGTCCTTACCGAGATATTCAGGCTGCGGGCGATATCCTTGTTGCACTGACCTTCGGCGATCAGCCTGAGCACGGTCTCCTCACGGCGGGTCAATACCGGCTCATGCCCGCCCGGTCGGCCATGGAAATTGTTGAACAGGCTCTGGGAGGCGCCGGCACTCAAGTAGGTGCTGCCCTGGTGGACCGCCTCGATCGCCTTGATCAGTTCATCGGATGAGACATCCTTGAGCACATAGCCGTTGGCCCCGTCGTGCATCAGCTTGACAATGTACTCCTGATCGTCGTGCATGCTCAGGATCAGGACCCGGACCTCCGGCAGTTCCGCCTTGAAGCGGCGGGTGGCTTCCAGCCCGTCCATTACCGGCATGGTGATGTCCATCAGCACCACGTCGGGGCACAGTTCGTGGGCCCGTGCTATCGCCTCCCGGCCGTTGCCGGCCTGGCCCACCACCTCAATGTGCGGCTCCTCCTGCAGGCGCGAGCTGATGCCGTCCCGCACCAGGGGGTGGTCGTCCACCAGCAATACGCGTATCGGTGTGTGCTCGTTCATTGGCCAGGTACCATCACGGCTCAGGGTTCATCGGGCAGCCGGGCCTTGAGGCGGGTGCCTTCGCCGGTCCGGCTCATGAGGCTGAACTCGCCACCCAGCAGTTCAATGCGTTCACGCATATTACGCAGTCCGATGCCTTCGGCAAAGGGATTCGTCTGGGGGTCGAAACCACAGCCGTCGTCGCGGATGTCCAGGGTGACATTGCCGCCGCGCTGTTGCAGCCTCAACTGCACCTTGCACAGGCCGGCGTGGCGCTCGATATTGGTCAGCGCCTCCTGCACCACCCGGTAGAGGGTGATTTCGATATCCTCCGGCAACCGCTCATCCGCCAGTTCCAGCGCGAGATCGGTCATGATGCCGGTGCGCTCGCTGAAATGGCCGGTCAGGCTCTCCAGCGCCACCCCCAGGCCCATATCGTCCAGCAACCGGGGGCGCAGGTCATGGGAGATGCGCCGCACCTCCTGGATGGCGTCATTGAGCACGCCGGCACCGCTCTTCAGGTCCTCCAGGGCCGTAGCGTGTCCTTTCTGGAGCTTGGTGATGGCCGATTCGATGCGGAATTTCACCGACACCATCAACTGATTGATGCCGTCATGCAGTTCGCGGGCAAAGCGCCGCCGTTCATTCACCTGGAAGCGAACCGAGCGGTGGGCCAGTTCGCGCAGCCGGATATCGGCCAGCCGGCTCTCGTGCAGATTGATGGCGATGCCGATCAGGGTGATGATGATGACGGTGCCGACGATCACCATCAGCATGGTGAAAAAGGTGTTGCGGATGTTGATCGTCACCTGGGCCCGGATCTTCGCCACTTCGCTGGCGATGTCGTCGATATAGAGCCCGGTGCCGAGCATCCAGTTCCAGCCGGGGACCTGGACGGCATAGCTGAGCTTCTCCTCCTCCCGGCCGGAAGAGGGCTTGTTCCACAGGTAACGGTGGAAGCCGCCGCCATCGGCGGCGATGCGCAGCAGGTTGCGGATTACGTAGTCGCCGTTGCTGTCCCGCAGGTCGTAGAGATTGCGTCCGACGAGCTCGTTCAGGATCGGGTGTACCAGATTGACCCCGTTACGGTCATAGACGAAGAAATAGCCATCCTCGCCGTAGGTCAGTTCATTCAGGATCCGTTTTACCCCGTTGCGGGCGGTCTGCTCGTCCAGGCCCTGATCGCGGATGATATGGTCTATGGAGGTGAGGGCCAGGCTGACATAGTTCTTCAGCTCGCGCTTTTTCGACGCCAGCAGATTCTCCTCGAAGGTGTGGATCTCCTCCTCCGACAGGGTGTGGGCCTGATTCACATTGATCAGGGTGATCAGGCTGGCCACCAGCAGCAGGGGGAGTATGGCCAGCAGCAGTATTTTGGTTTTCAGGGACATAAAAGACTACATGATGTGATACGGCCCTATCCTGACAAAAAAAGCCGCCCATGTAACGCCCGCGGGGGAAAAATACGCAGTAATACGGAGTTGAATCTCCGGGGTAGACCACACGGGAGTGGAACAAGGCCGGAAGCGGAATCGCAAGCAATTCCGCTTCCGCGCATCAGCTCAGCCCGTACAGCCCGGGGAACAGCAGGATGGAGATCACAATGGCGATCTGCATCAGGATGAACGGCAGTACCCCGCGGTAGATGTCGACCGTGCGTACCGCGGGCGGCGCCACCCCCTTGAGGTAGAACAGGCTGAAACCGAACGGTGGTGTCAGGAAGGATGTCTGCAGATTCATCGCGATCAGGATGGCGAACCAGAGCGGGGCGATTCCCAGGCTGTCGGCCACCGGGGCCAGCATCGGCACGATGATGAATGAGATCTCGACGAAGTCGATGAAGAATCCCAGCACCAGAATCACCAGCATGGAGAGGATCAGAAACCCCATCTGCTCGCCCGGCAGTCCGCCGAGGATCTCCTCCACGATGAGGTCGCCGCCGGAGTAGGTGAAGGTCATGGAAAAGGCCGTGGCGCCGAGCAGGATGGCGAACACCATGGCGGTCACCTTGACCGTCTCCAGGGCCGACTCGAACAGCATGCTCCAGCTGAACTGGCG
The DNA here is from genome assembly GCF_029017505.1 of Sedimenticola hydrogenitrophicus. GTDB lineage: Bacteria > Pseudomonadota > Gammaproteobacteria > Chromatiales > Chromatiaceae > Sedimenticola > Sedimenticola hydrogenitrophicus_A. The sequence goes on along the minus strand of NZ_JAQGEI010000039.1, from coordinate 47,859 downwards.
GTAGAACAGGGCCAGCAGCAGGGCGCCGAAGCCGCCCAGGGCGGAGGATTCGGTCGGCGTGGCGATACCGGCGAAGATCGAGCCCAGCACCACCAGTATCAGCACCAGGGGCGGCAACACCGCCTTCAGTGCCCGCAGATATTGTTCGTGCCGGTGGTTCAGATCCTCATCCATCGGCATGGCCGGGGCCACCTCCGGGTGCAGGAATGCCTTGATCAGGATATAGACTACATAGGCGCCGATCAGCACCAGGCCGGGGCCGACGGCGGCCTTGAACAGGTCGCCGACCGGGATGCCCATCACGTCGCCGAGGATGATCAGGATGATGGAGGGCGGGATGATCTGGCCGAGGGTGCCCGCCGCGCAGATGGTGCCGCAGGCGAGACGTTTGTCGTAGTTGAACTTGAGCATCACCGGCAGGGAGATCAGGCCCATGGCCACCACCGAGGCGCCCACCACGCCGGTGGAGGCGGCCAGCAGGGCGCCCACCAGGATGGTGGAGATGGCCAGCCCGCCGCGAACGCCACCGAACAGCTTGCCCATCGACTCCAGCAGCTGGGCCGCCAACTGGGTCTTCTGCAGGATGATACCCATGAAGATGAACAGCGGGATAGCCATCAGCACCGTGTTCTCCATGATGCTGTAGATACGGAACGGCATGAAGGCGAACATCTCCGGGCCGGCGGCGAACAGGCCGAACAGCAGCGCCACGCCGCCGAAGGTGAAGGCCACCGGGAAGCCCAGCAGCAGCAGCGCCAGGGCCGCAAAAAACATAACGATACCAATCATTGCACTCTACCTGCCGGATCAGAAAAAGGATTCTTCATGGGGGGCTTGTCGATGCCGCCCCAGCAACGTGTTGACCGAGTGCAGGATCACCCCGATACCGCTGACGGTCATGGCAAAGAAGCCGAACGGGATCATCGACTTGATCAGCCAGCGGTAGGGCAGGCCGCCGGGATCACCCGACTGCTCTCCCAGTGCGAAGGATTCACGTACGAAATCGACCCCGTAGTAGCAGACCAGCAGGGTGAACGGCAGCAGGAACAGCAGGCTGCCGAGCAGGTCGATCCACGCCCTGGCGTTGACCGACTGACGTTCATAGATCAGGTCGACCCGCACGTGGCCGTCGTGGCGCAGGGCGTAGGAGATGCCGAGCAGGAACACGCTGGCGTAGAGGTGCCACTCCAGCTCCTGCATGCCGATGGAGACATCGTTGAACATGTAGCGCATCACTACGTCGTAAAACACATTCAGCAGCAGCCCGATCAACAACACCCCGGCGATCCGGCCCAGCAGATCCGAGAAGCCGTTGATGACCTTTTCCAATTGCAGAAGAAACATAACCTGACCCCGAAGGCCGGACGGCCGCCTGGCGGCCGTCCGGCGGCTGTGGAATTATTTGGCGGATTGACTGTTGAGGTAGGCGACGTCGGAGATGTCGCTCCACACCCGCACCTGCTTCAGGTAGCCGGCCTGGGAGTCAATGATCTCCTTGGCCAGGGGGTCCCCGGCGGCCTGCTCGGCCAGCAGTTCGCTGTTGGCCTTCTCCATCGCCGCGATCACCGGTTTGGGGAAGGTCTTGACCTTGATCTCGGGGTATTCGCTCTTCATCTTCGCCCAGTTCTCGCCGCTGGCGTGGTAGGACTGCACGTACATGTCGTAGGCGGCGGTGCGCATGGCCACGCGCAGGATCTCCTGCAGATCGGCCGGCAGTCTGTCCCAGGATTTCTTGTTGATCATGAACTGCAGTTCGGTGGCGGGTTCATGCCAGCCGGTGTAGTAGTAGGGGGCGATCTTGTGGAAGCCCATGCGCAGGTCCAGCGACGGGCCGACCCACTCCAGGGCGTCGATGGTGTGGCGCTCCAGGGCGGTGTAGAGTTCGCCCGCCGGGATGTTGGTCGGCTTGGCGCCCAGCTTGGCCAGCACCTCGCCGGCGAAGCCGGGGATGCGCATCTTCAGGCCCTGCAGATCCTCCACCGAGTTGATCTCCTTCTGGAACCAGCCGCCCATCTGGTTGCCGGTGTTGCCGCCCGGGAAGGAGAGCACGCCGTGCTTGTCGTACACCTTCTGCATCAGCTCCATGCCGCCGCCGAAGTAGAACCAGCCGTACTGTTCCGGCGCGGTCATGCCGAACGGCATGGTGGTGAAGAACAGGGTGTTGGGGTCCTTGCCCTTCCAGTAGTAGGAGGCGGAGTGGCCCATGTCGTACTGGCCGGCGCGCACCATGTCGAACACCCCCAGGGGCGCCTTGTGCTTGTTCTTGGAATCGATGCTGATCTTCAGGCGTCCGTTGGACATCTTCTCCACCATCGCCGCCATGTTTTTGGTGGCGTCGCCAAAGATCGGAAAATTGGAAGGCCAGGTCTCCGCCAGCTTCAGCCGGTAGCTCTTCTCGGCGGCAAAGGCGGGGTTGATCAGGGCCACGGCGCAGACCGCGGCCGCCAGCAGTTTTCGGGTTAATCTGGATTTGAACATGGTAACGGATCCTCTCTCGGCCGATGCGCTGATCGGCGGTTTATTGTCAGGACTCAAAAGCGGCCCAGGGCCACGTAGACATGCTGACAATCGAGGGGGGAGACGCCTACTCGCAATAGTGCGCAGATCGGCACCGGACATTACCGAGTGACGGGGCGGTTCCTACCGAGTGCCGGTAGGTAATAACACTCAGGAGCATTCCGCTGGCAAGAGTTCAGGATATTTTCAGGTCAGCCCCGTTCCGGGGGGCCGCCCGCAGCAGGCGCACGATCTGGTAGAGCGCCAGGGCGGCCACCAGGTGCTTCAACGTGTGTCCGCTCACCAGCCCGCCCCAGGAGAAGATGAAGCGATCAAGCTGTCCGGCACCGAGGGCGACGCCATACAGCAGCACGGCGCCGATCAGGTAGGGGGTGTCGCGGGAGGGAAACAGCAGCGGCAGCCATATCAGCGTCAGCAGGGACCAGGCCTGGAAGGCGAGATAGGGCAGAAGGTTTTCCATACCGAGCCGGGCGCTGTAACGCCACCAGAGCAGGCTGGCCAGGCCGCTCCCAACCAGCGTCAGCAACAGCCAGGGGCCGTGCAACGGCCGGCGCTCCGCGATCACGGTCGTGACCAGGGCGGCGAAGCCGAGGCTCATGGGCAGTCGGTCCCAGAACAGACGGGCGTTGTCCGGTACCAGGTGGTAGTAGGCCGAGCCCAGGCCGGTGGCGGCGAGTGCCAGGAACAGTAGCGTGTAAGGCAGGTTGCCCGGCCTGTCGTCGCCGGGGCGGGGCGGGACCCGCCAACCGAGCCAGGCGACGAGCAGAAACGGCAGGTTGGAGATCACGTTGAACAGGTTGGGCACACCGAGCCCGCGGCGTTGGTCGGCGAAGTCGTGGTACGCCGGCGGCTGGGGAAACGCGGGCAGGATTGCCACCGCCAGGCCCAGCGCGCCGGCGCTCAGCAACAACCCGCCGGCGATGCGCTGCCGTCTATTCATTTCGTGCTTATCTCCCCGCCCCGGAAACGGGACGTCCGGACCGGTGGAACGCCAGGTCAGGACCGGTCGGCGATTCAATTTGAAAAACCCTAAAGTTTAGATTGGTTTTACCGATAGGTGTATTATATTGGACGCAGCGAGGCGGGGGGCCTCCGGTAGTTGCGGTGATCATGAAAAAAATACAGCGTGGTTTTTCCTTGCCGGCGCGAGCGATCACGGCCGTGCTTGTCCTGTTGGGACTGTTCTCGATGGCGGCGATGGTCCGCGCCGGGGAGTGGCCGGGAGAGCGCACTTTCCTGGTGGGGTTTGCCCAGGATCACATGGCCAATGACTGGCGGGCCGCCCAGGTGCGGGATATCGAGCGGGAGTTTGCCCGATACCCGTTCATCCGTTTCGTCTATACCGATGCCGGCGGCAAGACCGCCCAGCAGGTGGTGGATATCGAGAACCTGCGGGCGCGCGGGGTAGATCTGCTGATCACCAGCCCGCGCGATGCCGAAGCCATGGCGCCGGTAATCTCCAGCGTCTACAACGCCGGTATCCCGGTGATCCTGCTGAGCCGCCGTACCATAGGCGACGATTACAGCCTATTTATCGGCGCCAGCAACCGTCGGATTGCTCGCCAGGCGGCCGATTTCTTCGCTGAACGGCTGCACGGCAAGGGGCGCATCCTGGTGCTGCAGCACATCCCCACCTCGACCCCGGGGATCGACCGCACCGAGGGGTTCCGGGAGCAACTGGCCAACTATCCCGGTATCCAGATCGCCGCGATCAAGCGCGCCGACTCGTTGCGCCACTTGGCCATCAGGGCGGTAGAGGAGGCCCTGGCCGAGGGGATCGAATTCGATGCCATCTATGCCCAGAGTGACAGCATGGCCACCGGCGCGCGTATTGCGCTGAAGCAGGCGGGCCGGGATCCGGCCGCGATCCCCATCACCGGTATTGACTATATCGGCGAGGCGCGGGAGGCCATCCGTGCCGGGAAACAGGCCGCCAGTTTCACCTATCCCACGTTCGGCAGGGAAGGGGCGGAATACGCCATACGTATTCTGCGCGGCGAGACGGTACCCAGGGAGGTCACGGTGGATTCAGTGATGGTGACACGCGACAACGTCGACGCCATCGAACCGATCTTCTGATGAAAGTCGTCTCCCTGCTCAATCTGAAGATCAGGCAGAAGCTGCTGCTGTTCTGGTTTGGCGCCATCCTGCTCTCCCTGTTGCTGCTGGGAATTACCCTGTCGTTGTTGATCTCCCGGCAGTACGAGGCGAACGCCAGGGGGAAGATTGCCGCCGACTTCAACACCCTCTCCAGCGAACTGCATGGACTCCGGGTCAAACTGGAACGTGATGTCTCCCTGCTGGCCGCCCGGCCGGATGTGGTCTCCATTACCAGCCTGGTGGATACCTACCAGGATATCGGTGACTACCAGCCGCTGGTGTTTGATGGCGAGAAGAGACGCCTCGCCCGCTTGCTGTCGCAACAGGCGATGGCGAGCACTCTCCACCATGTTTCGGTGTATGACAGCAAACGGCAACTGATCGCCTGCAACTGTGCCTCGCGGCCCGGGAGCGAAGCGGGTGGCTATTCAAGCGTGCAGGAGGGGGAACTCACCTACCTGGGGGTCGAGCCGGGGGCACCGCTCCAGGAAAGCGATTCGAATCTGCTCTTGTCGCTGCCGCAGCGCCTGCCCAGCGGACGGACACTCCAGTACCGGATTCTCGATGACATGCTGGTGATCGATGCCTTCATGCCGGTCACCCGCACCTTACCTGACGGCGCCCAACGGGTACTCGGCGTGGTGCGGATAGTCGAGTACCTGGATGAGGAGTTTGTTGAGCGCATTCGTCGGCACACGGCGGGCGAATTCATGTTTTCGGTCGGGGAACGGCTGCGCTATGGCGGACTGGACGGGGTCAGCGTGGGCGCCACGGCCGGCTTGCCACTGCTGGGGGAGACCGATTTCTCCCGTTCGGGAAGCGTGTGGCGGCACGACGACAGGCATTTTCTCGGCTTCGGCAAACTGCCGCTGCAGGGGGGGGCGCCGGTCGTCTTCGTATTCGGCGTCGGCACGGATGATCTGGTGAAGAACTTCGAGGTATTCAAGACCTCGATCATTGCGGTGCTGATCGTGATGGCCATGCTGGTGCTACCGGCGGGCTTTATCCTGCTCAGCCGCAATATCTCCCAGCCCCTGGAGCGACTCGCTTCCGGGGTGCGGGCGTTGGGGCGGGGCGATTACATCGAGCTGGATACCCGGGGGAGCCGGGATGAGATCGGCGAGCTGGCGCACGCTTTCAACGAGATGAGCCAGGCGCTGCGCAGCCGTGAGGCGGGCCTGCGCAAGCTCAGCCTGGCCGTCGAGCAGAGTCCGGTGTCGGTAATGATCACCGATCCCGACGGATGCATCGAGTATGTCAATGACCGCTTTGTGGAGGTCTCAGGCTACAGCCGCGAGGAGGCGCTGGGCGCGAAACCCAGCCTGCTCAAGTCCGGCAACACCCCCCTGGAAAGGTACCGACAACTCTGGGATGCGGTACTCGGCGGCAGCGTCTGGCGCGGCCAGCTGAGCAACAGGCGCAAGAACGGGGAGCTCTACTGGGAAGAGGCGGTGATCGCGCCGGTCAAGGATGGCCACGACCAGGTCACCCACCTGATAGCGGTCAAGGAGGACATCACCCTGCGCAAATCCTATGAGGAGCAGCTGTTGCGCCAGGCGAATTACGACAGCCTGACCGACCTGCCCAATCGGTTACTGGTACTCGACCGCCTCTCCCAGGCGCTCGCTTATGCCGGGCGCCATGAGCTCAGCGTGGCGGTGATCTTTATCGACCTGGACAACTTCAAGAAGGTCAACGACACCCTCGGTCACGCGGTGGGGGATGCACTGCTGGTCAAGATCGCCCATCGCTTCGGCCAGGTGCTGCGCGGCGGCGATACCCTTGCCAGACTGGGCGGTGATGAGTTTCTGGTGGTTATCCCCGATGTGGCGGGGCAGAATGAGGCCGGCAATATCGCTGAAAAGATCATCCGAACCCTGGAACAGTCGATCAGGCTGGAGGGCCGGGAGATCTATATCACGGCGAGTCTGGGAATAAGCCTCTACCCCACGGATGGACAGGATTCACCGATCCTGATGCGCAACGCCGATGCCGCGATGTATCACGCCAAGGACAGTGGCCGCAACACTTACCGCTTCTTCACGCCGGCCATGAATGAGAATGCCCTGCGTCGCCTGGAGATGGAATCGCGCCTGCGCCATGCCCTGAAGAACGGCGAGCTGTCACTCCATTATCAGCCCCAGGTGGGCGCCGATGGGGGTGAGCTGCTGGGAGCCGAGGCGCTGTTGCGCTGGCACAACCCGGTGTTGGGGCAGGTGCCGCCGGACAAGTTCATACCCCTGGCCGAGGATCTCGGGGTGATCCACGAAATAGGCGAATGGATTCTCCTTACCGCCTGTTGCCAGGCGTATGCCTGGTTCGGTGAATGTCAGTCCCAGTTCCGCATGGCGGTGAATGTCTCGCCGCTGCAGCTTCGCGACGGCAGGATTGTCCCCGTGGTCCGCCGGGTTCTGGAGCAGAGCGGCTTGCCGCCGGCGATGCTGGAGCTGGAGCTGACCGAGGGTCTGCTGATGGAGAACCCGGAGGAGAAGGAGGCCCTGCTACGGGAACTCAAGCGGCTGGGTGTGACCCTGGCGCTGGATGATTTTGGTACCGGCTACTCGTCGCTCAGCTATCTGCGACGCTTTCCCTTCGATATCCTGAAGATCGACCGCAGCTTCATTCGCGACCTGACGACCGACCCGGATGATGCCGAACTGACCCTCTCCATCATCTCCATGGCCCACAGCCTGCGGCTGCAGGTGGTGGCCGAGGGTGTCGAGACCCTGGAGCAGCTGCAGTTCCTGCAGGCCCACCGCTGTGACCTGATCCAGGGCTTCTACTTCAGTAAGCCGCTCCCCGCCGCAGGATTCAGTGCCTGGCTCGACACCGATACCCGCGGCCGTCAGGTCCACGATCGCTGAACCCTCTCCTGCTACCTGCGGACATAGGCAGCGGAACTGTGGGAATAAACGCCGTTCCCGCCGTCCCGTTTTTTCCGGGACAGACGCCTAGCTTGCCTTGCCGGCTGCTGTTGCTTCAGGAATTTCCACCAGTTTTCCACTTTTGCAATCATAGATATAGCCGTAGATGGGAATATCCGACGGCACCATGGAACTGCCGCGGATACGTAGCACGTCCTCCACCACACTCTTCGCATTGTCGCTGATGGTCAGCCAGTTGATGTACTTGCCGTCGCTGGTGCCACCACCGGCGTTGCTGTCGTGCCACCCGCTGGCATCCACGCTCGCGGTCTGCAGGCTGCCCGCCAGCAGGTCGCCCATGATCTCGTTGGTGAACGTCTCCATGCCGCAGTCGGTATGGTGGATGACAAACCACTCCCGGGTGCCGAGCAGTTTGTAGGAGATCACCAGGGAACGAATGGCGTCATCACTCGCTCGACCCCCTGCGTTGCGGATGACATGGGCATCCCCCTCGGCGAGCCCCGCGTACTTGGCCGGATCCAGCCGGGCATCCATGCAGGTCAGTATGGCGAAGCGACGCCCCGGAGGCATGGGCAGAGCGCCCTTGTCACCAAAGTCGTCCGCATAAGCAGCATTGGCTGACAGCACCTCTTCAACAATCTTACTCATCGTCATCTCCTCCGCTTTACCGCATCCTGATCTGGCTGGATTCCCCATGCGGCAGTTCAGGAACCCAGCCACCAACCGGGGTGCGTAACCTGTCGATCTCCCATGAGTGGCACCTCGGCCCTTCCCGTTGGTCTGTGCGTCGTGGTATCAGTGTATTGTTTCCAGTCCATAGAAAAGGCGTGTGGAAAGACATCACCAACAAGCTTCAGTATAGAAACTATTTACGCCTTCAGTGTTGCATGGATCGGGAGTGGGTATGCCCCGCCGTTGTGATCAGCTCATCCAGCCATTTCAGGCCCGCCTCCCACTCCCCCAGACCCGATTCGTGGTTGATGTGGCCGTAGTCGCCGAGGAGTTCGACGCGGGCGCCCAGGCGTTCGGCGAACAGCCGGCCGCGTTGCAGGGCGGAGTAGGGGTCGTTGCGGCTCAGCACGGCGATGGCGGGGAAGGGCAGCGGGGCGAGTTGCGGGTTGGAGAAGCCCTGGATGGCGTCCGGCAGGTCGGGGCGCTGCACGTCGGGGATGGCCACCAGCAGGGCACCGATGACCCGGTCCGAGGCGTGTTCAGCGGCCCATTCGGCCACGGTGATGGTGCCCAGGCTGTGGGCGATCAGGATCACCGGGCCTGCGGCGGCGGTGATTTCCCGGTCCAGGGCGGCGACCCAGTCGTCGTGTTCCGGGAAGTCCCAGCTGGTGGGGCGGGTGCGGCGGCTGTTGGGCAGCCGCTGCTGCCAGTGGCTCTGCCAGTGTGCCGCGCCGGAGTTGCCGTAGCCGGGGACGATGATGTGGTGAATAGGGTTACTGGTGTGCATGGTTTGACCGGCTCCTAGGCGGTACGAATGTGGATCGAGTATAGGCTGCAAATACGCAGCGGAAAAAGAATGGCTGGCTATGACGCCAGGCTATTCCGTTATGTCAGCGCGGCGCTTGTTCTGCGAACAAGGGTGTAACATAATGCCTTCATAAGAATAATTATTATTTACTATTTTATTTTCCATTAACGCCAGCCAGTCCCGCTGTAACCGCCGCGGTATCCGGTTGATCCCCCGGGGGATGCAGGCGACGGAGCTTCCGCTCTACGGGGCAATGGATACCACATGGGATCAGCTGCGGCATTCCCATCGTTTTGAACAGCTTTCAGGAGATAGTATGGATATGGCGACCAGGGGCCTTGCGGCCGGAGTGGATCTCGGTCAGTACGGCATCACCGATGTGGCGGAGATTGTCTATAACCCCTCCTATGAGCAGCTGTTCGAGGAGGAGACGCGCCCCGACCTGGAGGGTTACGAGCGCGGCGTGGTCACGGAGCTCGGCGCCGTCGCCGTGGATACCGGTATCTTTACCGGGCGCTCCCCGAAGGACAAGTATATCGTGCGCGACGCCACCACCGAGGAGACCCTCTGGTGGTCGCACCACGGCAAGAACGACAACAAGGCGCTCTCCCAGGAGACCTGGGTCGAGCTGAAGGGGCTGGTGACCCGCCAGCTCTCCGGCAAACGCCTGTTCGTGGTCGATGCCTTCTGTGGCGCCAATGCGGACACCCGCCTCAGCGTGCGCATCATCACCGAGGTGGCCTGGCAGGCCCATTTCGTCAAGAACATGTTTATCCGCCCCAGCGAGGAGGAGCTGCAGCACTTCAAGCCCGACTTCGTGGTGCTGAACGGCGCCAAGGCGACCAACCCCGACTGGCAGCGCCAGGGACTCAACAGCGAGAACTTTGTCGCCTTCAACATCACCGAGAAGATGCAGCTGATCGGCGGCACCTGGTACGGCGGCGAGATGAAGAAGGGCATGTTCTCGATGATGAACTACCTGCTGCCGCTGCGCGGTATCGCCTCCATGCACTGCTCCGCCAATGTGGGTGCGGAAGGTGATGTGGCGATCTTCTTCGGCCTCTCCGGCACCGGCAAGACCACCCTCTCCGCCGATCCTAAACGGGCGCTGATCGGTGACGATGAACACGGCTGGGACGATGACGGTATTTTCAACTTCGAGGGTGGCTGCTATGCCAAGACCATCAACCTGAGCGAGGAGAACGAGCCGGACATCTTCCACGCCATCCGGCGCGATGCGCTGCTGGAGAACGTCACCGTCGGGGCGGATGGCAAGATCGATTTCAGCGACGGTTCGCGGACCGAGAATACCCGGGTCAGCTATCCGATCCACCATATCGAAAATATCGTCAAGCCGGTCTCCAAGGCGGGGCATGCGCAGAAGGTGATCTTCCTCACTGCCGACGCCTTCGGCGTGTTGCCGCCGGTCTCCCGGCTGACGCCGGATCAGACCGAGTACCACTTCCTCTCCGGATTCACCGCCAAGCTGGCGGGTACCGAGCGCGGCATCACCGAGCCGACCCCCACCTTCTCGGCCTGCTTCGGGGCCGCGTTCCTGAAACTGCACCCGACCCGGTACGCCAGGGAGCTGGTGAAGCGCATGGAGGCGGCGGGCGCCACCGCTTATCTTGTGAATACCGGCTGGAACGGTTCCGGCAAGCGCATCTCCATCAAGGACACCCGCGCCATTATCGATGCCATCCTGGATGGCTCCATCGAGCACGCGGCAACCAAGAGCATCCCGGTATTCAATCTGCAGGTACCGACCGAGCTACCCGGTTGTGACAGCGGCATTCTGGATCCCCGGGACACCTATGCCGACGCGGCGGAGTGGGATGCCAAGGCAAAGGCGTTGGCCCACCTGTTCGCTGAAAACTTCGGTCGCTATACCGACGCGGCGGAGGGCAAACGGCTGGTGGCAGCGGGTCCGCAGATCGACTGACCGCGCTGTCGCTGCGGCGCGGGTCGGCGCAGGCAACAATGGAAACGCCCGTCAAAGACGGGCGTTTCCATTGGTTACGGGATTTTTTCCCGGGTTTCACTGCGGCGTGGTCCGGGGTCCGAATTGCCCGTGTGCGGGAGCGATCAGGCCTGGCCGTACTTCGCCTTGGCCTCGCGCCGCCGCGCGTGCAGTACCGGTTCGGTGTAGCCGTTGGGTCGTTCGCCGCCCTTGAACACCAGGTCGCAGGCGGCCTGGAAGGCGACGCCGTCGAAGCCCGGGGCCATGTCGCGGTAGTTGGGGTCGTCGGCGTTCTGCCGGTCCACCACGGCGGCCATGCGTTTCAGGGTCTCCATCGCCTGCGCCTCGCTGCAGATGCCGTGGCGCAGCCAGTTGGCGATGTGTTGGCTGGAGATGCGCAGGGTGGCGCGATCCTCCATCAGGCCGACGTCGTTGATGTCGGGTACCTTGGAGCAACCCACCCCCTGGTCGATCCAGCGCACCACGTAGCCGAGGATGCCCTGGGCATTGTTGTCCAGCTCCTGCTGGATCTCCTCGGCGCTGTAGGTAATGTCGCCCATCAGCGGGATCTCCAGGATGGCGTCCAGGCTGGCCAGCTCGCGGCTCGCCAGTTCGGTCTGGCGTGCCGCCACGTTGACCTTGTGGTAATGAATGGCATGCAGGGTGGCGGCGGTGGGCGAGGGCACCCAGGCAGTGTTGGCGCCGGCCAGCGGGTGGGCGATCTTGGCCTGCAGCATATTGGCCATCTGGTCGGGGATGGGCCACATGCCCTTGCCGATCTGCGCCTTGCCGCGCAGCCCGCAGCGCAGTCCGATGTCCACGTTCCAGTCCTCGTAGGCCTTGATCCAGGGGAGCTGTTTCATCGCCTCCTTGCGCGCCACCGGACCGGCCTCCATGCTGGTGTGGATCTCGTCGCCGGTGCGGTCGAGGAAGCCGGTGTTGATGAACACCACGCGCTCCCTGGCGGCCTGGATGCAGGACTTCAGGTTGACCGTGGTGCGGCGCTCCTCGTCCATGATACCCACCTTCATGGTGTTGCGCGCCAGGCCCAGGGCATCCTCGATGCGGCTGAACAGCTCGCAGGTGAAGGCGACTTCTTCCGGGCCGTGCATTTTCGGTTTCACGATATAGATGCTGCCGCGCCGGCTGTTGCGGTACTTGCCGTTGCCTTTCAAGTCGTGCAGGGCGATCAGGGCGGTCATCATGCCGTCCAGGATGCCCTCGGGTATCTCGTCGCCGTTGCGGTCCAGGATCGCCTCGTTGGTCATCAGGTGACCCACGTTGCGGATGAACAGCAGGCTGCGGCCCGGCAGGGTCAGGCTGCCGCCGTCGGGGGTGCGGTAGCTGCGGTCCGGGTTCAGGTGGCGGGTGATGGTCTTGCCGCCCTTCTCCATGTCGGCGCTCAGGTCGCCCATGAACAGGCCCAGCATGTTGCTGTAGACCAGTGCCTTGTCCTCCGCGTCCACGGCGGTGACCGAGTCCTCGCAGTCCTGGATGGTGGTGATGGCCGCCTCCAGCAGCACGTCCCTGACCCCGGCCGCATCCCCCTTGCCGATCGGCGAGTTGCGGTCGATCTGGATCTCCAGGTGCAGGCCGTTGTTCTTCAGCAGCACCGCGCTGGGGGCGTCGGCCTCGCCGTTGAAACCGGCCAGTTTCTCCGGCTGCGCCAGCCCGGTCTCGCTGCCGTTGGCCAGGCCGACCGTCAGCACGCCGTCGATGATGCGGTAGCCGGTGGCGTCCCGGTGGCTACCGTTCGCCAGCGCCACCGCCTCGTCCAGCAAGTTGCGCGCGGTCTCGATCACCTTGGCGCCGCGGGCCGGGTTGTAGCCGACGGTGATGGCCAGGTCGCCGCTCTGCGCGATGGCGTCGGTACCGTAGAGGGCGTCGTACAGGCTGCCCCAGCGGGCGTTGCTGGCGTTCAGGGCGTAGCGGGCGTTGTTGATTGGCACCACCAGCTGGGGGCCGGCCATCTCGGCGATCTCCGGGTCGACGTTCTCGGTCTCGATGCTGAAGTCCGCCACCTCCGGCAGCAGGTAACCGATCTCGACCAGGAACGCCTTGTAGGCGGCCGCATCCAGCGGTTGGCCGGCATGCTGCCGGTGCCACTGGTCGATCTGCGCCTGGAGTTGGTCACGCCTGGCCAGCAGGGCACGGTTTTTCGGGGTCAGGTCGTCGACGATCTGCTCCAGTTGGCTCCAGAAGTCGGCGGCGTTCACACCGCTTCCCGGTATGATCCTGTTCTCTACCAATTCTTTGATCACGTTGGCGATTTGCAAGCCGCCGATCTGTGTACGTGCTGTCATGTAATGCCCTTGTCGCAGTTGATAATCCAATGGAAATGCCGTCATCCCGTGTGCCTGCAGGGGTGTTGCAACGGCCCGCCCGCCCCGGGCCACGGGGTTCCGACGCGGCCCGATGACTATATCCCTATATATTAGTCGTCTCCCGGGAGGAGTGGCCAAGCGGTACTGACGGCTGTCCGCACCCTGCAGTCAATAACCTCGCCATTTTAGGTGATAACGGCAAATAATCAGTCTATCAAAATCGTGTATGGAATGTACCCTTGCAATATACGGATTTCTTTCACCGGGTCTCGGGCGCCAATCGCGCCAGGGGACGTTCATTGATCGGCAGGTGGATCAGGGCGGCCAGCAGGCCCAGCACCACCCCGGCCCACCAGACGGCGTTGTAGGTGCCGGTGGTGTCATACAGTCGCCCGCCCAGCCAGACGCCGAGAAAACTGCCGATCTGATGGCTGAAGAAGACGATACCGAACAGGGTGGCCATGTAACGCACGCCGAACACCTGGGCGACGATGCCGGAGGTGAGGGGCACGGTGGAGAGCCAGAGGATGCCCATGGCGGCGGCAAACAGGTAGATGGTCAGGGGTGTCTTCGGCCCCAGCAGCAGGGCGGTGATGACCACCGCACGGGTGAAGTAGATGAAGGCGAGGCCGCCCTTCTTGCTCCAGCGGGTGCCGGCGGCGCCGGAGAGGAACGAGCCGATGATATTGAACAGGCCGATCAGGGCCAGGGCGTAGGCCCCCACCTCCGGGGCCAGTCCCAGATCCTTCACATAGGAGGGGAAGTGGACGGTGATGAACGCCACGTGGAAACCGCAGACGAAGAAGCCGGTGGTGAGCAGCACGAAACCGCGATGCCCGGCCGCCTCCCGTAGCGCCTCGACCAGCGACTGGTCGTAGGCCGGTTCACCCAGGTGGGTGTGGCTGTTCGGCAGCACCAGGGCAAAGGGAATGATCAACAGCGCCGAGGCGGCCAGGATCATTAGCGCGGACTGCCAGCCGAAAGTGGCGATGAACTGCTGGCCCAGGGGCGAGAAGACCACCTGTCCCAGGGAACCGGCGGCGGTGCCGAGTCCCAGTACCAGGGTACGCCGCTCCGGCCCCACCACCTTGGCCATGGCCGCCAGGGCGATGGAGAAGGCGGAGAAGGCGATGCCGAGGCCGGTCAGCACACCGCCGAACAGGTGCAGCCCCAGGCTGCTGTCGGTGGTGGCCATGCCCCAGACGCCGATGGCGTAGAGCAGGGCGCCGAAGGAGAGCACCTTCATCGGCCCGAAGCGGTCGGCCATGGCCCCGGCCACCGGTACGCCGATGCCCCACAGCAGGTTCTGGATCGCCATGGCGATGGCGAAGGTCTCGCGGTTCCAGCCGTGGGTCAGGGTCATGGGTTCCAGGAACAGGCCGAACACCGAGCGGATACCGAAGCCGATCATGGCGATCAGGCAGCCGGCGATGATGACCAGCAGCGGGGTGCGCCACTGCTGCGGTTGGGGGTTGAGGTGTTGTGCGCTCACGGTGGATTCCCTTCGGTATCGGCGGATTTCGCATGGTACCCGATTCCGGCGCAATAGATAACTTGAACCACGAAGGGTTAATTTCATCTGCAACCGATCAGGCTGGCGCTGAAATTGTCATCTTGGCGACTGCCTTGGCCGCGCCGATCGGTTATGATCTGCCAGATTCGTCATTGATCCATACGGTCAAATCCCATGTCGGCAGAAAGCGCCCTGGCCTTCTTTGCGGCCATCTTCATCTTCTCCATCACCCCGGGCCCCGGGGTGTTCGCAATTCTGGCACGGGCCATGACCGAAGGCGCGACCGCCTGTTTCACCCTGGGCCTGGGGATGGCGATCAGCGATATTATTTACCTGGTCTTCGCCTGCTACGGTCTGGCGGCCATCGCCGAACACTGGGGCGGCCTGTTCACGGTGATCCGCGTTCTGGGCGCGGCCTATCTGCTCTATCTCGGCTGGCGCATGTGGCGTACACGGCCAAGCCTGGCAACGGAAGCGGACGCGGTGAAATCGAGCGACCAGGTCAGGAGTTTCATCCAGGGCTTTCTCATCTCGGCCTCCAACCCCAAGGTGATCCTGTTCTATATCGCCTTTTTGCCCACCTTCATGGATCTGAGCGTGCTGACGACCGGGGATATCATTTTGGCTTCGGTGATCACCCTGGTCGGTCTCATGCTGGGCCTGATGTTGATCGCGGTTACCGCCTCCTGGGCACGCAGGAAATTCCGTTCCGAACGGGCGATGCGCGGACTCAATCGGGTGGCCGGCTCCATCATGATGGCGGCCGGGGCCTACATCGGCCTGCGTCACTGACTGGGTTACCTGATTAACCACCTGACTCAGCTATCAGGATCGTAGGTCGGATTAGCGCACTCCAATCCGACACGCCGGCGCAGAAAAAAGGCCCCGACAGGCGGGGCCTTTCCCGATTGGGATATGATTCAGGCCGCCCCAGCCGCAGTAGCCTCCGGTACCTCGATCAGTTTTCCGGACTTGCAGTCGTAGAGATAGCCGTAGATGGGGATTTCAGGCGGTACCAGCGGATGTTTGCGCACACGCGTTACATCCTCCAGCACGCTCTTGGCATTGTCCGAGATGGTGAGCCAGTTGATGTAACCACCTTCCGGCGAGCCGGGGCCCGTTCCCGTGTCGTGCCAGCCATTGGCATCTACGGTGGCTGCCTCCAGGCTGCTGTTGAGCAGGCCGGTCATTATCTCGTTGGTGAAAGTCTCCATGCCGCAGTCGGTGTGGTGAATGATGAACCACTCCCGTGTGCCCAACAATTTGTACGAGATCACCAGCGAGCGAATGGCGTCATCGCTGGCGCGTCCCCCCGCGTTGCGGATCACGTGGGCATCGCCCTCCGCCAGTCCGGCAAATTTGGCGGGGTCCAGGCGCGCATCCATGCAGGTCAGGATGGCGAAGCGCCGACCGGGCGGCATGGGAAGGCTCCCTTTGTCACCGAAATCTCCAGCGTAACGGGCGTTGGCAGAAAGCACCTCGTCTTTTACTTGGGACATTGATATCTCCTCGTCATATTGTGGTTATGTTGTCCAACACAAGGCTGGCCCGTTTATTGTTGCAATTAAGAGGCCAGCGTGCAGCGAACCAAAATCAGTGACTTAGCCGCTGCATGCAGTTGGGTGGTGAAGTATGACTTCAGTTTTGTGAAGTGCGTCTTCAAAGAACTGCTACCCTTTCAGAATGTCCGTGAACACGAGAGTGACCATGTCCAAAACCGATGCCTTTGCCGACCTCACACCGGAAGAGTTCCTGCAGACCTTTATTAACGAGGCAAGTCGCATCGCGCCCTTCGCCAGTTGCAGCAGCCTGCAGTCCTTTATTCAGCAGATCGTCTTCAAGTCCAGCGCCTGTTGGGAAGAGAAATACCGTGCGGTGGAGGCGCTGACCGGGCCGCTGACGCCGGACTGCTACGCCGAATTGATAGTGTTGCTGAAAAACAGCATCGGCGGCAGGTTTCAGGTGGTATCCAGTAATCGTCGGCAGGTGCAGATTCATGCTGAACGCTGTCCCTTCGGCAGCCTTGTGCATTCGGCACCCGGTCTGTGTCACATGACATCGAGTATTTTCGGCGGGGTGGCCGCGCGTAATTTCGGTTACGCCAAGGTAGAGCTTCAGCGGCGTATTGCCCTGGGCAGCGATAGTTGCGATATCTGTATTCACTTGGACCCGGCCAGTGCTGTATCAGTGCTGGGGGATGAATATTTCAGTGACGGTCAACAGGTCATTGCCGAGGTGAGGGCCCCGGATGAGTTGCAGCGGATCATTGAGGAGCGCCTGCATGCGCTCTGGACTGACGACGCGGGCCGTCATGAACCAGTCTCGGTGTCCGAACGTCCACGGCTGGTGGCGGAAAGCGCATCCATGCGAGTCCTGCTGCAGGCGGTGGAGAAGATTGCCGACACCCGTGCGACGGTGCTGCTCCTCGGCGAGACGGGCGTGGGTAAGGAGGTACTCGCCAAGTCCATTCACGGCATGTCATCCCGGCTGCAAATGCCGTTTGTGGCAGTGAACTGCGGCAGTCTGCCAGCAGAGCTGGTGGAGAGCGAACTTTTTGGACACGAGCAGGGGGCATTTACGGATGCCAAGCATCAGCGCCAGGGGCGCTTTGAACTTGCCGATGGTGGGACCCTGTTTCTGGATGAGGTGGACAGCCTGTCGCCCAAGGCCCAAGTGTCGCTGCTTCGGGTGTTGCAGGAAGGACGTTTCGAGCGGGTAGGTGGGCATCGGTCCGTTGCTTGCGATGTGCGCGTGATCGCCGCAAGCAACCGTGATCTCTCTCAATTGGTGGAACAGGGCGAGTTCCGAAGGGATCTCTTCTTCCGAATCAACGTAGTGCCACTGCACATCATGCCCCTGCGCGAACGGCGCGAGGACATCGCGCCGTTAGTAAAGATGCTTCTGGTGCGGTTTTCCGAGCGGTATCAGTCACCGGTGAAGGAGGTGTCCCCCGAGGCTATGCGCATCCTGGAGGGGCACCACTGGCCTGGCAATATCCGCGAGTTGGAGAATGTACTGGAACGCACCTTTTTGTTCGCCGACGGTCATGTCATTCGCCACATCAATCTCGATCTAGTGCCTCAGACATCACGCGAAGTGGGCACGTCCATCGACCTTCGGGAGCTGAAAAAGAAAGCTGCAGACGAGGTGGAGCGTCGTATTTTGCATGAGCATCTGGACCGGAATAATGGTGATGTAGGAGCGGTGGCGGACGCGTTGGGAATGACCCCCCGGGCGGTGTACCAGAAGCTCAATTACCATGGATTCGACAACGGACGGAAAGCCAAGGTCGACGCATGATCAACTTTCAATCTTACCAAATGTCTTACGCCAAGAAATAGGGCTGACCTGATAACGTTGCCTGAAATGCTGCCTGAATGACGTTGCTGTTTGGAAGCCTACCATCTCCGCAATTCTTTCTACCGACAAGGAAGTGGTTTCCAACAGCTCAAGGCTATGCTGTAAACGCTCGTTTACAAGCCATTCAACCACCGTCATGCTGGTTGCCTTATTGAAATGGCGCGTAAAGGTGCGACGGCTCATGGCAGTGCGCGCGGCGAGTTCATCAATGGTGTGTGGTTCGGCCAGATGTTCGCGTAGATAGTCGAGCAGGCGGTTGATGTGGGCGTCTTGCGTGGAAACGGCAACGGGTCGCTCAATAAACTGTGCCTGTCCTCCCTCACGGTGGGGCGGTATCACCATGACACGGGCAATCTTGTTGGCCATCTGCGCGCCGTAATACTCACGCACAATGTACAGGCAGCAGTCCAGCCCAGCACCTGTGCCAGCGGAAGTGATCAGGCGATCTTCTTCCACATAGAGGGCATTGGTGTCCAGCTTTACCTTGGGAAAACGGGCGCTGAAATCCTTTTCGGCCATCCAATGGGTAGCCGCTTTTTTACCATCAAGCAGTCCCGCATATGCCAGCGCATAGGCACCGTAACAAAGCCCCACCACATGTGCGCCCCTTGCGTGCGCACGGACAAGCGCTTCTGCCAAGTCAGGCTCTGGAGTGTCGTCCAGTTCACGCCAGCCCGGCACTACCACGATATTCGCCATTTCCAACAACTCCAGACCGCCGTCGGGCTGTATCGTCATCGACCGCTCAGCCTGCTGCGGCCCACCTCCGGACGACACGATTCTCAGATCAAACAGCCGGTTGTCCGGTAAGGTGTTGAACACCATGTAAGGAACAGCCACATGGAACAGGCTGAACTGCGGATAGAGCACGAGACCGACAATGGGCATGGACATGATAATGCGTCTTCCAGATTCAAAGTGGACAAGAATAACATTATGGCCCAATTCTTTCGAATATTGTCATTAAGGTCAATTTCTCGGCTCGCTAGACTCGCCGACAATGCGGTTACTAAACAACGCAGGATCAGAAACTTGAACATCAAAACCATCACCCACTCATGGGCTGTGGCCCTGACCGTGTTTACCGGCAATGCCTTTGCCCAAACACATTCGGCACCGGGCGCGCAAGCTGACACTCAACAGGTACAGGTGCAACACATTCGCAATGCCACGATAAAAGTCGTTTACGTGGACACCACCTTTCTGGTCGACCCTATGCTGGCCCCAAAAGGCACCTATCCCGGTTTTGAGGGCACCTACCGCAGCGAATTGCGCAACCCGATGATTGACCTGCCGATATCGGCGCAAGCGGTGATCGAGGGTGTTGACGCCGTTATTGTGACGCACACTCACCTGGATCACTGGGATGATGCGGCACAGGAACTGCTATCGAAAGATATTCCGCTGTTTGCTCAAAACGAAGCTGATGCCAGCCTGATCCGTTCTCAGGGTTTCACCGACGTACGTATTCTGGAGAAGAGTGCCGGATTTGGCGGCGTTAAGTTGAGCAAAGCGGGTGGTCAACACGGTACGGGCTCTATGTATTCGTCACCTGAACTGGCGAATATTCTCGGTAACGTCATGGGGGTCGTATTCGAGGCGCCTGGGCAGAAAACCATCTATGTCGCCGGCGATACCACCTGGCGCAGCGAGGTTGCTCAAACACTCGACAATTACAACCCGGATGTGATCATTTTGAATACCGGCGATGCCCGTGTAATCGGTTTTCAGGATTCTATTATCATGGGTAAAGAAGATACGCTCCGCGCCTATAAGGCTGCTCAAAATGCGACCATCATCTCCGTGCACATGGATACCATCAACCACACCGCTCTGAGCCGTGAGGAACTTGGAGGCTTCGTGCAGGAAAACGACATCCAGAACCGAGTCATGGTTCCGGCTGACGGTGAAGTGATGAGGTTCTGATTCCACAAGGCTGCCTCACCGTTACAGACAGTCTTATCACCAAGCTTCACTGAAGGAGAAGCGCGATGAAAAACGCATTACTCGTTATCGATATACAGAATGATTACTTCCCCGGTGGCGCATTCACACTGGAAAATGCAGAAAACGCATGTAAGGGCGCAGTGGACGCGATTGAGCAAGCCAAACGCGATGGCTGGATGGTTGTTGGCGTACAACATCTCAATCCGCCAGAGGCTCCAGCGTTTGTTCCAGACACGGAGGGCATGAAAATACACCCGGCTATCGTCGCCGCACTGGGTGATGCTCCTGTAGTACTCAAACACCAAGCCGACAGTTTCTTTGAAACCAATCTAGAGCAAATCCTGCGCGACGCAGGCATTACTGATATTTACCTTACCGGCATGATGACCCAGCATTGCGTGACGCACACCGCCTTGTCGCCGCAGGCGCATGGCATGAATGTCCATATTATTGCCAAAGGCTGCGCAGCCCCTGCTCAGGCTCTTAGTGACCTGGCGCTGCAAGGTTTGAGTGCTCGCTGTAGCCTAGCGTAGAGGAAGCTTAGTAAGTATCTTTTCGCGCCGAGCAATGCTCGTCTCATCTTGCGGGATGGAAGTCCCCGTCGGGTAAGGGTTAAGGCAAAATCGTGACCGCCATTTGACTCCGACCCCTCAAGTTACCTATGCAACGGAAGGTGCAGGGGACGAAAGAGATTGAAATTGTCTCCTTGGCGACTGTTTTGGCCGGGCCGATCGGTTATGATCCCGTGCATACGGTTACTGGTGCGAAGGGCCCTACCCATGTCTGCAGAAAGCGCTCTGGCCTTTTTCGTGGCCATCTTCATCTTCTCCATCACCCCGGGTCCCGGGGTGTTCGCAATCCTGGCACGGGCCATGACCGAAGGCGCGGCCGCCTGTTTCACCCTGGGCCTGGGGATGGCGGTCAGCGATATTGTTTACCTGGTCTTCGCCTGCTACGGCCTGGCGGCCATCGCCGAACACTGGGGCGGCCTGTTCACGGTGATCCGCGTTCTGGGCGCTGCCTATCTGCTCTATCTCGGCTGGCGTATGTGGCGCACCCGGCCGAGCCTGGCCACCGAAGCGGCCGGGGTGAAGTCGAGCGATCAAGTGAAGAGTTTTATCCAGGGCTTCCTGATCTCGGCCTCCAACCCCAAGGTGATCCTGTTCTATATCGCCTTTCTGCCCACCTTCATGGATCTGAGCGTGCTGACAACCGGGGATATCGTCCTGGCTTCGGTGATTACCCTGGTCGGTCTCATGCTGGGCCTGATGCTGATTGCGGTCACCGCCTCCTGGGCGCGGCAGAAATTCCGTTCCGAACGGGCGATGCGCGGACTCAATCGGGTGGCCGGCTCCATCATGATGGCGGCCGGTGCCTATATCGGCCTGCGGCACTGATCGAAGCGATCCCCCAAGACCGACCGGGAGCCACCCATGTCCGACCGCAAAACCCATCTCGATCTGCTGGCCATGGCCATCCTGCTGGTGCTGTGCGCCAGTTGGGGGCTGCAACAGGTGGCGGTCAAGCTGGCCGGCGTCGCCGTTCCACCGTTCCTGCAGGCCGGCATCCGCTCCCTGGGCGCGACCGGGCTATTGCTGCTGTGGATGGGGTTGCGGCGGATACCGATTCTGGAGCGGGATGGTTCGTTTGGCTGGGGGCTGGTAGCCGGGCTGCTGTTTAGCGGGGAGTTTCTGCTGATTTTCTGGGGCCTGGAGTTCACCAACGCCTCGCGGGCGGTGATCTTTCTCTATCTCTCGCCCTTCGTGGTGGCGATCGGGGCGCACTTTTTTATCCCCGGCGAGCGGCTGCGCTGGGTCCAGGTGGTTGGTCTCAGCGGTGCCTTTGCCGGCATCCTGCTGGCGTTTGGAGAATCCATCAGCTTCCCCTCGCAGAAGATGCTGATCGGCGACAGCATGCTGGTGCTGGCGGCGATCCTCTGGGGCTCCACCACGGTGGTGATCAAGGCGTCGGTGCTGCGTACCCTGGCGCCTGCCAGGACGCTGCTCTATCAGCTCGGCGTTTCCGCCATCCTGCTGCTTGGGGCTTCGTGGGCCGTGGATGAGCCGGGCATCACCCGGCTCACGCCCCTGGTCCTCGGCAGTCTGCTGTTTCAGACCATCTGGGTTGCCTTCATCACCTACCTGGTCTGGTTCTGGCTGGTGCGTCACTACCCGGCCGGCCGCCTCTCCGCCTTCACCTTCCTGACCCCCCTGTTCGGTGTGTTGGCCGGCCATCTGGTGCTGGATGAGCCGTTGTCGCTGCTGTTGCTGGTAGCGCTGCTGTTTGTCGGCCTGGGCATCTACCTGGTGAACCGGCCAGAGCGGGCCGGTACCGTATCGACTGCCGATAGCGCGGGGAAACCTCTGGTCGCGGATGAACGAAGCTGATGAGACCGAGGTGGAGCTAGAGCTGATTCCTGAGTCCCAACTTTTCCGGATGGGGTTGCAGGTAGACCTGCCGATTGATGTAGGGGTCGGGATGCCTTCGGAAGTAGTGGCGGATCAGGGTGATGGGTACCACCAGCGGGATCTCGCCCTGCCGGTAACGCTCGATGCTCTCTGTCAGCTCTTGTTTGTCATGGGTGTCGATGCGGCGCTTCAGGTAGCCCATGATGTGTTGCAGTACATTGGTGTGCCCCTTGCGGTTCACCGGCCGTTGCAGGGCGGTCATCAGTTCGTGGATATAAGTCTCGCCGATACGCGGGAGCGCATTCTTCGGCACGTTTGCCAGTAGCCGGCCCATACGCTTGTAGGCGGCCTGGGAGTGGGCCATCACCAGGTATTTGTGCCGCGCATGGAAATCGATCAGTCGGGCCGGTGTGAGTCCTTCGCCCAGCAACTGCTGCCAGTGGTGATAAACGAACACCCGGTTGATGAAGTTCTCCCGCAGCACCGCATCGTTGAGCCGCGCCTCGTCCTCGACCGGCAGGTCGGGGTAGCGCTCCATCAGTAGCCGGGCAAAGATGCCGGAACCCTTGCGCTCGGCGCTGCCGCCCTGCGCGGGGTAGACCTTGACCCGCTTCATGTCACAGCTTGGGGAGTCCTTCTTCAGGATATAGCCGCTGATCCCGCCCAGGGTGGCGAGCGCCTTCTTCGAGTACGCCTCCAGTTGGCGCGTTACATCGATGTCCGGGTTGTCCACTTCCACGGCACGGGGCTGGTGCGGATCGCCCACCAGGCGGATCGGCGGCCGCGGTACCGGCATGCCGCTGCCCATCTCCGGGCAGACAGGGACGAAACGCAGGTATTTTGCCAACTGGTCGGTGATGAATCGGTCACGCTTGTGGTCGCCGTCGTAACGGACCGGCTCTCCCAGCAGGCAGCTGCTTATGCCGATGGTGACGGGATTGTCGTTGTTCTGGTGCATGGTTTGATAACCGGATTCTATACTGCTACAACCCCGACGTGATCTCCGCCAACGCCTTGGCCAGGGTGTCGTATTGAAAATGGAATCCGGCCTCGGGCAGACGCTCCGAGATCAGGTATTGGCCGGAGGCCAGTGCATCCGCCCCCTTGCCGAAACGCAGCTTCAGGGCGAACAGGGGCACCGGCAACAGGGCGGGTCGGTGCAGTTGCCGGCCCAATGCCCGGGCGAATTCGCGGTTGCTGGTGGGGTCGGGGGCGCTGAGGTGGTAGACCCCCTCCATCTCGGGATGGTCGAGGGCAAAGCGGTAGGCGCGCACCAGGTCGTGGATATGAATCCATGAGAAGGGTTGGCTGCCGTCGCCGACCGGACCACCCAGCCCCAGGCGAAATGGCGGCAGCAGCTGTTTCATCATGCCGCCGTCGCGCCCCAATACCAGGCTGAGCCGGAAGATCAGGGTGCGTACTCCAAGCATCTCCGCTCCGCGGGCCGCCTGCTCCCAGTCGCGGGTAAGGTGGCCGAAAAAGCCGCCGGCGTTGGGCGCATCGGCCTCGCTATAGCGGCCGCTGCTGTCGAAGGCGCCGAGGGCGGAGGTGGAGATGAACAGTCCCGGCCGTTGCTCCAGCAGCCGAATCGCCTGTACCAGGGCGCGGGTGGTCAGCACCCGGCTGTCGTACAGGGCCTGCATGTATTGCTCGGTCCAGCGGCGGGCGATGTTTTCCCCGGCCAGATTGATTACGGTTTCACAGCCTTGTAACCGTTCCGCCAGGAGCGCCGTCTCTGCCTGGACCTCACTGCGTCCCAGCTTGAGCAGCTGATGGCCTTCGTTCTCCAGCGCGTGGCAGAGGTGGCGGCCGACAAACCCGGTGGCTCCGGTAATGGCGATCTTCATGCGGGCTCCCAGGGGTGAACGGTTGCGGTGGCATTGTCACAAGCATAGCCCAGCCGGACCCTCAATGACCCGCTGAAAAGAGTGGGCGGCCAAAAGCCCTGTCGAAACCCATTTTATTTATTCAACCCAAGCGCGTATAAGACAACTTTTGCCGGACACAAGGACGCCGCCGCACCATGCTCACCCACTCCGTCAGTCTCTATTTCGCCGCCGTCTTTATCTGGGGCTCCACCTGGTATGCCATCAAGTTCCAGTTGGGCAGTGTGCCTCCCGAACTGTCGGTCGCCTACCGCTTCGCCCTGGCGGCGCTGATCCTGTTTGCCTGGTGTTGGCTGCGCGGACTGCCGTTACGCTTCGAACGGCACGAGCATCTGTGGATGGCGCTGCAGGGGCTGATGCTGTTCTGTCTTAACTACCTGATCTTCTACTGGGCCACCGCCGAGCTCACCAGCGGCCTGATCGCGGTGATCTTCTCCACCATCGTGCTGATGAACATCGTCAACAGCGCGCTGTTTTTCCGCAAGCCGATGGATGCCTCGATGGTGCTGGGCGCCCTGGTTGGGTTGCTCGGCATCACCCTGGTGTTCTGGCCCGAGGTGGCCAGTCTGCAGCAGAACGGCGGCGCCCTGAAGGGGTTGCTGCTGAGCCTGCTGGGGACCTTTATCGCCTCCCTGGGCAACATGCTCTCGGCCAGGAACCAGCAGCGGCGGCTGCCGGTGATCCAGAGCAACGCTTTCGGCATGGTCTATGGTGCGCTGATCCTGTTCCTCTACGCCCTGGTGCAGGGGGTGGAGCTGGCTTACGAGTCGTCGCTCCCCTATAACCTGTCGCTGCTCTATCTGGCCCTGTTCGGTTCGGTGCTAGCCTTCGGCAGCTACCTTACCCTGCTGGGCCGCATCGGCCCGGAGAAGGCGGCCTATGCCACCGTGTTGTTCCCCCTGGTGGCGCTGGGCATCTCGACCCTGTTCGAGAACTATCACTGGAGCCTGATGGCCGGCGCCGGAGTGGCGCTGGTGGTGCTGGGCAATGTGCTGATCATCATGCCCAGGCGGCTGCTGCGGCGCTGGATCAGGCGGCCGGGGCTGCAGGAAGAGAACCCGCAGCGCTGATGCAACGCATCGCACAGGGGGCGGCAGTTCTAGCCGCCGGAAAGTGGTGGGTGATGGCGCGGGGAACTGTCGGTTACTGATCCAGGGAGTCGAAATACTCCTGCACCTCCTCGTCGTCCAGGTCATCCAGGTTGTCCAGATCGATATAGCCATAATCGAACTCGTCCTGTTCGAAGCAGGCCTCGGAAAAGCCGTGGGCGAGGGTCTCATTCATGCGCTTGTCTCCCGCAATGTTTGCATCGGGTACAGGCTAATGAATGAATGGGTCAGCTTGATGACAGCAGGGGATACGTCAGTATGAGCCCGTAGGTTGGGGTGAGGAACGAACCCCAACATCCTGGTGCACACGCATGAAACCCCGTTGGGGTTCGCAGGCTTACCCCAACCTACGCGACTAAAGCAGCTGTTTCGGAACACGGGGGTAGTCATAGGGCGCCCTATGGCTCTCGAGCATCGCCGGCATAGCCTCGTTGGGGTTCGTTCCTCACCCCAACCTACGAGTTACATCAATGACGGCAACGGGGGATCATGATGAGAAATATTAAAACAGGTCGGCGTCGTGCCAAGTGACCACCTGGGGAACGCTGTCGGGATTGCGCCGCCGGTCGGTGTCACGGGTCGGGGCCGGTGCCACCAGTCCGGCGGCCTGGGCGTCGGCGTGGTAGGAGGAGCGCACGAAGGGGCCGCTCGCCACGTGGGAGAAGCCGAGTTCCTCGCCGTAGCGTTTCAACTGATCAAACTCGGCCGGGGTGACATAGCGGCTCACCGGCAGATGGTGGGGGCTGGGTTGCAGGTACTGGCCCAGGGTGAGCAGTTCGCAGCCGTGGCTACGCAGATCCTGCATCACCTGGCTGATCTCCATCACGGTTTCACCCAGGCCCAGCATCAGGCCCGATTTGGTCGCTACCTCGGGGTGCTCGCGCTTGAATTCTTGCAGCAGATCGAGTGACCACTGGTAATCGGCACCGGGACGCACGGACTTATACAACCGTGGCACCGTCTCCAGGTTGTGATTCAGCACATCCGGGGGCGTTTCGCCAAGGATATTCAGCGCCGGTTCCATGCGGCCGCGGAAGTCGGGTACCAGGATCTCCACCTTGATGCCCGGATTGGCCTCGCGCACCGCCTGGATGCAGGCGGCGTAGTGGCCGGCGCCGCCATCCGCCAGATCGTCCCGGTCCACCGAGGTGATCACCACGTAGCGCAGACCCATCTTTTTCACCGCTGCGGCCAGGCGCGCCGGTTCTCCCTGGTCCAGGGCCAGCGGCCGGCCGTGGGCCACGTCGCAGAACGGGCAGCGGCGGGTGCAGATGTCCCCCATGATCATGAAGGTGGCGGTGCCGTGATGAAAACACTCCGCCAGGTTGGGGCAGGCCGCCTCCTGGCAGACCGTGTGCAGCCCGGTCTCCGCCACCAGCGCCTCGACCCGGCGCCGCTGCGCCGGGTCGGGGAGCTTGATGCGCAGCCACTCCGGCTTCGGCAACGGGGTGGCGGCGGGCACCACCTTGATCGGGATACGCGACACCTTGTCGGCATCGCGCAGCTTCTCGCCCGCCACCACCTGGCGTTTTACCCTGGAGTCTGTCATTTGGCTGGCCTGTCTAGTTACTTTTTGCGTTTCGGGATGAACAAGTCGGTGATGCTGCCCTCGAACGCCTCGGCCGCCATGGCCACCGTCTCCGACAGGGTCGGATGCGGGTGCACGGTGAGACCGATATCGGAGGCATCACAACCCATCTCGATGGCCAGGCAGACCTCGGCGATCAGGTCCCCGGCGTTGGGACCGACGATGCCGGCACCGATCACCTGGCCGCTCTCCTCGTCGAAGATCATTTTGGTCAGCCCCTCGTCCCGTCCCAGTGACAGGGAACGGCCGCTGGCCGCCCAGGGGAAGGCCCCCTTGCCGAACTTGATCCCCTCGGCCTTGGCCTCCGCTTCGGTCTTGCCGACCCAGGCGATCTCCGGATCGGTGTAGGCGACCGACGGGATCACCCAGGCGTCGAAGAAGGTGCTGAGTCCGGCGCACACCTCGGCCGCCACCTTGCCCTCATGCACCGCCTTGTGCGCCAGCATCGGCTGGCCCACCACGTCGCCGATGGCGAAGATGTGCGGCACGTTGCTGCGCTGCTGCTTGTCGACGTGGATGAAGCCGTGATCATCCACCGCCACCCCGGCGTTTTGGGCGTCGATCTTGTGGCCGTTGGGCGCGCGGCCCACAGCCACCAGGATGGCGTCATAGAGCTGGGGCTCCGGTGCCTTGGCGCCCTCGAAGGTGACCCGCAGTCCCTCGTCCAGGGCTTCCACTTTGCTGACCCGGGTCTGGGTGAGGATCGCCTCGTACTGCTTCTCCAGCTTCTTGTGCAGCGGCTTGACGATATCCTTGTCGGCCCCGGTGATCAGGCCATCGAGCATTTCGACGACGCTGATCCGGCTACCCAGGGCGTGATAGACCGTGGCCATCTCCAGGCCGATAATGCCGCCACCGATCACCAGCATGCGCTTGGGGATCTGTTTCAGCATCAGGGCGCCGGTGGAGTCGATGATGCGCTCGTCATCCGGCAGGAACGGCAGTTTTACCGGGGCCGAACCGGCGGCGATGATGCACTGGCTGAAGCCGACGGTGGTGGTCTGGCCCTCGGCGTCGGTGACCTCGATATTGCTCTGGTCGATGAATTTGCCATAGCCGTTCACCACCTGCACCTTGCGCTGTTTGGCCAAGCCCATCAGGCCGCCGGTGAGGCGGCTGACGACGCCGTTCTTCCAGTCGCGCAGGGCGTCCAGGTCCACCTCCGGCTCAATGAATTTGAGGCCGTGGTTCCGGAAGTCGCGCGCCTCCTCCAGCACCTTGGCGGCGTGCAGCAGCGCCTTGGACGGGATGCAACCGACATTCAGGCAGACGCCGCCGAGGCTGGCGTGGCGCTCGATCAGGATCACCTTTTTGCCCAGGTCGGCGGCGCGGAAGGCGGCGGTATAGCCGCCGGGACCGGCGCCCAGCACCACCACGTCGGCCTGGATGTCGGCGTTACCGATATAGGCGGTCGGCTCCTGGCTGGCCGCCACCTTGGGGGCGGCCGGGGTCGGGCCGGCTCCGGCCCTGGCCGACGATGCCTTGGCGCCGGCGCCGCCGGGACTGGCCACCTCCAGGGTCAGCACCAGATCGCCCTGGGAGACCTGTTCGCCCACCTGGACATGCACCGAGTGGACGGTGCCGCTGCTGGGGGAGGGCAACTCCATGGAGGCCTTGTCGCTCTCCAGGGTGAGCATCGGGGTGTCGACGCCGATCCTGTCGCCGGGCATCACCAGCACCTCGATCACGTCCACGTCCTGGAAATCGCCGATATCGGGTACGTAGACGTCCTGCAGCACGGTCTTGCCGGCATCGCCCGGTGCCGCGCCGTGGTTGGCGTTTTTCTGCAGCAGCGGTTGCGGCTCCTGCACCGCCACCTTGGGTTCCGCCGCCTTGTCCAGGCTGAGGATCAGGCTGCCGGTCGATACCCTGTCGCCCAGCTTGACGAAGAGCTCCTGCACCGTGCCGGAGAACGGCGACGGGATCTCCATGGAGGCCTTGTCGCTCTCCAGGGTAAGCAGCGGGTCATCGATGTTGATGGCATCACCCGCCGACACCAGGATCTCGATAATCTCCACATCTTCGAACTCCCCGATGTCGGGGACATGAATCTGTTCAATGTTGCTCATGATCTTAATTCCGTTTGTTGTGGTGTTGGGGAGTTCAGAGCAGCAGCCGCCGCACGTCGTTCATCAGCATGCCGAGGTGACGCACGAAGTGCGCGGCCTGGGCGCCGTCGATGACCCGATGGTCGTAGGAGAGCGACATCGGCTGCATCAACCGGGGGATGAACTCACTGCCGTTCCACACCGGTTTCATCTGCGAGCGGGTGAGGCCGAGGATGGCCACCTCCGGCGCATTGACGATCGGGGTAAAGGCGGTACCGCCGATGCCCCCGAGGCTGGAGATGGTGAAGGTGGCGCCCTGCATGTCGCCCGGTTTCAGCTTCTTGTCCCGCGCCTTGGCGCTCATCTCCATCAGCTCGGCGGAGATCTCGAAGATGCTCTTGCGCTCCACATCACGGATCACCGGCACCACCAGGCCGTTGGGGGTGTCCACGGCGACACCGATGTTGATGTACTTCTTCAGGATCAGGTTTTCGCCGCTGCCGTCCAGGGAGGCGTTGAAGGTGGGGTAGGCCTTCAGGGTGGCGGCGCAGGCCTTCATGAAGAAACTCAGCAGGGTGACCCGCACACCCTGTTTTTCGGCTTCCGCCTTGAGCGATTTGCGGAACGCCTCCACCTCGCTGATATCGGTCTCGTCGTGGTGGGTGACATGGGGCACGTTGAGCCAGGAGCGGCTCAGGTTGATGCCGGTGAGGCGTTTGATCTTGCTCAGCGGCTGGAACTCCACCTCGCCGAACTTGGAGAAGTCCTGTTCCGGGATGGGCGGGATGCCGGCGCCGGTCCTGGTGCTGGCTGGGGCGGCCGCGACGGCCTGCGGCTCATCGAACTGGCCGCTGGCCAGGGCCTGCAATACCCGCTGTCCCGCATTGGAGAGATCCTCCCGGGTGATGCGGCCCTTGCGACCGGTGCCCTGCAGGGTGTTCAGGTCGATGCCCTTTTCGCGGGCGATACGCCGTACCGCGGGGCTGGCGTGGGTGCGCTCGAATGAGACATTACGGATGTCGACGGCCGGCTCGGTGACCGGCGCGGCACGGCTGGGGGCCGCGGCGGCAACCGGGGCGGCTACCGGTGCAGTTGCCGGCGCCGGAGCGGCAGCCGCGGCGGCTTCTGCCGCTGCTGGTTCAGCGGCCGCGGTGGCCCCTTCAACCTCCAGCAGCAGGATCAGGCTGCCCTCGGAGACCTTGTCGCCCAGCGCCACCTTGATCTCCTTCACCACGCCGGCGTCGGCCGAGGGGATCTCCATGGAGGCCTTGTCGCTCTCCAGGGTGATCAGCGGATCATCCATGGCGATGCTGTCACCGGGGGCCACCAGGACCTCGATCAGTTCCACGTCGCTAAAGTCACCGATATCCGGTACACGAATTTCTTTAATAGTCACGTCTGTTTCTCCTTGTTCTGGGCGCGGCTTAAACGCTTACCGGATTGGGCTTGTCGGCG
Organism: Sedimenticola hydrogenitrophicus; assembly: GCF_029017505.1. Lineage (GTDB taxonomy): Bacteria > Pseudomonadota > Gammaproteobacteria > Chromatiales > Chromatiaceae > Sedimenticola > Sedimenticola hydrogenitrophicus_A. The sequence goes on along the minus strand of NZ_JAQGEI010000039.1, from coordinate 17,279 downwards.
TCGATGCCGTACTGCTCAATCGCCTGGCTGACCAGCTTGACCGGGATGGTGCCTGCATCGGCCAGCGCCTTGAGGGCGGTGATGGCGACATAGTGGCGGTCCACCTCGAAGTGGCGGCGCAACCCCTCGCGGCTGTCGGAACGACCGAAACCGTCGGTGCCCAGGGTGTGGTAGGCGGCCGGGACGAAGGGTCGGATCTGCTCGGCAAAGTTCTTCATGTAGTCGCTGGCAGCGATCACCGGACCCTCGCGATCCTTCAGGCACGCCTCCACGTGGCTGACCCGCGGGGCCTGCTCGGGATGCAGGCGGTTCCAGCGCTCCACGTCCTGGCCGTCGCGGCACAGCTCGTTGAAGCTGGGGGCGCTCCAGATATCGGCGGCGATGTTGAAGTCGTTCTTCAGCAGTTCGGCGCCGGCGATCACCTCGTTGAGGATGGTGCCGCAACCCAGCAACTGGACGCGGGGGTTCTTCTTCTTGCCCTTCTTCTCCACCTCGCTGCTCTGCAGGTGGTAAAGGCCCTTGAGAATGCCCTCCTCGGCGCCCTCCGGCATATCGGGGTGGCTGTAGTTCTCGTTCATGGTGGTCAGGTAGTAGAAGACACTCTCCTGCTCCTGGAACATGCGTCGCATGCCCTCGTGCACGATCACCGCCACCTCGTAGTGGTAGGTGGGGTCGTAGGAGATGCAGTTGGGGATGAAGCTGGCAAACAGCTGGCTGTGGCCGTCCTGGTGCTGCAGGCCCTCGCCGTTCAGGGTGGTGCGGCCGGCGGTGCCGCCGATCAGGAAGCCGCGTGCCTGCAGGTCGCCGGCGGCCCAGGCCAGGTCGCCGATACGCTGGAAGCCGAACATGGAGTAGTAGATATAGAACGGCATCATGGTGACGCCGTGGCTGCTGTAGGCGCTGGCGGCGGCGATCCAGGAGGACATGGCGCCGGCCTCGTTAATCCCCTCCTGCAGCAGTTGGCCCTGCTTGTCCTCGCGGTAGGGCATGATGTCGCCTGAATCCATGGGCGTGTAGAGCTGGCCTTCGGGGGCGTAGATGCCCATCTGGCGGAACATCCCCTCCATGCCGAAGGTGCGTGCCTCGTCTGGCACGATCGGCACCAGGCGCGGGCCGATCTCCTTGTTGCGGGAGATGGCGACCATGGCCCGCACCAGCGCCATGGTGGTGGACATAGTGCGCTGACCGGTGCCCTTCAGCAGCAGGTCGAACATGGAGAGTGGCGGGATGGTCAGGATATCGCCCTGGGTGCGGCGCGCCGGCAGGTAGCCGCCCAGTTGCTCGCGGTGGCTGTGCAGGTACTGCATCTCCGCGCTGTCGTCGGCCGGCTTCAGGAAGTTGGCCTGCAGCACATCCTCCTCGGAGATGTCTAGTTCCAGGCGGGCGCGGAATTTCTTCAGCTGGTCGTTGCCCAGCTTCTTCTGCTGGTGGGAGATGTTCTGGCCCTCGCCGGCCTCGCCCATGCCGTAGCCCTTGACCGTCTTGGCCAGGATCAGGGTCGGCTGGCCGACGGTGTTGACCGCCTCGGAGTAGGCGGCGAACACCTTCTGCGGATCATGGCCGCCACGAATCAGATCGTGATAGATCTCATCGTCGCTCATGTGCTCCACCATCTTCTTCAGTTCGGGGTACTTGCCGAAGAAGTATTCACGCACATAGGCCCCGTCCTTCGCCTTGAAGCTCTGGTACTCGCCGTCCACGCACTCTTCCATGCGCTTGCGCAGCAGGCCGTTGTGGTCCTGGGCCAGCAGCTTGTCCCAGGAGGCGCCCCAGATCACCTTGATCACGTTCCAGCCGGTGCCGCGGAAATTGCCCTCAAGCTCCTGGATGATCTTGCCGTTGCCGCGTACCGGGCCGTCCAGGCGCTGCAGGTTGCAGTTGATGACGAAGATCAGGTTGTCCAGCTTTTCGCGCACCGCCAGGGCGATGGCGCCCTGCGCCTCCGGCTCGTCGGTCTCGCCGTCACCCAGGAACACCCACACCTTGCGGTTGGATTTGGGGATCAGGCCGCGGTTTTCCAGGTACTTCATGAAACGCGCCTGGTAGATCGCCATGATCGGCCCCAGGCCCATGGAGACGGTGGGGAACTGCCAGAAGTTCTTCATCAGCCAGGGATGGGGGTAGGAGGGGAGGCCCTTGCCGCCGGTTTCCATACGGAAGTTGTCCAGCTGTTCCTCGCTGATGCGTCCCTCCAGGAAGGCGCGGGCGTAGATGCCCGGTGCCGCATGGCCCTGGAAATAGATCAGGTCACCGCCGTGTACGTCGCTGGCGGCGCGCCAGAAGTGGTTGAAGCCGGTCTCGTAGAGCACCGCCGAGGACTGGAAGCTGGCGATGTGTCCGCCGGGGGCGGCCGGCTTGCGGTTGGCCCGCACCACCATGGCCATGGCGTTCCAGCGGATGATGTCGCGCAGCCGTGCCTCGACGACCGGGTCGCCGGGCAGCTTCGGCTCACGGCTGACCGGAATCGAGTTCAGATAGGGGGTGCGGGAGCAGTCCGGCGGCTCGACCCCGGCCGCCGTGGCCTTGTCGATGGTGCGCTTGATCAGGAATTTTGCACGCTCCGTGCCCTCCCGCTCCAGCACCACATCGATCGCCTCCATCCACTCCAGGGTCTCCTGGGGATCCACATCCCGGTACTCGCTTGAACGATTGATCATGGCTTCTCTTCCTCTACTGGTTCAGTGCTTGTTGGAATTATTAGTATGCGTTGTTAGTAATATCAATGGTCGGACCATTAAAAGGTAAGTAATTTTATATGTCAAATAATTTTAAAGTAGATAGAACAAGCATTTAGGAAGTTGCTGGAGCAATGGAATTTATTATTTATAAAACAAATATTTATTATTGATTTATTATCTTCGACATTTATTGTTAAAACAATGGTCAGACAAATAATTGGTCGTATATAATGCGAATAATCCTGACTTATGTCTGTCGGGAGGTGGATAAGGCCCTCGACTCCAGGAGTCGGTCGGGTCCTTAGGGCTCGCGCAAGAATAATTTCTCAGTACCGAGGACGTCACTGGGCCACGCTGGCAAGGCACGCTTTGCAGGCAATGGCCGTTCCCTTGCCAAAAAGCGTAACGCCGCCAGCGGGGTCCAGAGGCGACCGAATACCGAAACTTATTTTTGCGCGAGCCCTTAACACTGATCTACTGGAGAAGTGCCATGCAGTTACAACCCATCAAACCCGCCCGGGTCTCGGACTCGATCGTCGAGCAGTTGAAGACCCAGATTATCAAGGGGGCGTTAAAACCCGGTGACAAGCTGCCGGCGGAACGGGAGCTGGTGGATCAGCTAAAGGTGTCGCGCCCCTCGGTACGCGAGGCGCTGCTGAAGCTGGAGGCCCAGGGGCTGATCTACAGCCGCCAGGGGGAGGGGACCTTCGTCCTGGATGCCCTCGGCACCAGCATCACCAACCCGCTGGCCAATCTGCTGAAAGACAATCCGGAGGCGCTCTCCGATGTGATGGAGTGCCGGCATGGTCTGGAAGAGCTGGCGGCCAGTTACGCGGCGGCGCGGGCGACCGAGCGGGACCGGGCGGTCATCCGCGAGCGCTTTCAGGCGCTGCAGGCGGCCCATGAACTGCGGGATCTGGAACTGGAGGCGCAGGCGGATGCGGCATTCCACATGGCCATCGCCGACGCCTCCCACAATGTGGCGCTGATCCATCTGACCCAGAGCCTGTTCGACCTGCTGGGCGACATGGTGCTGCACAACTGGGAGAAGATCTACACCATGGAGGAGAGCTATCAGGCGATCCATGCCCAACATGGAGAGATCTATCAGGCGATCCGCTCCGGCGACTCCACCCAGGCACGGCATGCCGCCCACGAGCATCTGGCCTATATCGGCAAATGTCTGCGCGGCGCGGGCTGACGCTTTATCCCGAGCGCATTATCGAACCTGGGAAAAGTCTTGTAGTCTTGTCTGATTGGCCATCAGATTCCTGGGATCGGGTACCGTTTATAACGCCGCGAGGAGTGATGCAAGGACGCACCGTTTACGGACCTAAGGATGGAATGGACGCAGATAACAGCTCGATCCTTCAGTAGGTTGGGGTGAGCGGAGCGAACCCCAACAGATGGTGGATCTGTCCAACGCCATTCGTTGGGGTTCGCAGGCTCACCCCAACCTACACACTGTGGTCGGTTGCGGCTCAACAGGGTTTTTCAGCCTCCAGTTCGGCGATCAGCTGATCCAGCAGTTTCAGCGCCGCCGGGTAGTCGAATGCCCGCAACTGCTGCACCAGCAGGCTGATCGTTTCCGGGTGATTGGCGTTGTCGATCTCCCGCTCGATCAGGTCAACCGTGCTGCTCTCGACCAGATCGGACTGACCCAGTCGCTCCCGCAGCCGCAGCATCAGCGGCAGCAGATCGATGGTGGTGTGATCGATTGTCGCCCCGTTCTGCGGGCCGCTCTCCTCCGCCAACTGTTCGGAGAGGGTGCTGATACGCTTGATCACCCGATCCAGTTCGTTCTCCAGTGCCTGGTAGGTGGTGGCGAGCTGATCGGTTTCGCCGCTCGCCAGGGCGGATTCCATGGTGACGCAGCGATGGTACAGCCCCAGGGTCGCCATGTTGCCGGCGGCACCCTTGAGTCGATGCAGGGCCTGGGCCAGGCGTTGCCAATCCTGCGACTCCAGGGAGTGCCTGATCTGCAGCAGGTCGGACTGGAAGCTCTCCTCCGCCTGTAGCAACAGACGCAGTACCCGGTTCTCGTCGCCCTCGAAGCGTTTCAGCAACAGCGCCAGATCGACGCTCTGCAGCGCCTGCGGCTGCGCTGGTCTGCCTTGCTGCGGTATCGCCACTTCCGGGGCGCCGCCGGTCAGCCGCTGGGTCTGGCGTAATACCCGGACCAGCTCATCGCGGTCGATCGGCTTGGCCAGATAGAAATCCATGCCGGCGGCCAGGCACTGTTCGCGGTCGCCGGTCATGGCGTTGGCGGTCATGGCGATCACCGGTATTGTTTTCAGCAAGGGGTGATTGCGTATGTGGCGGGTGGTTTCGAAGCCGTCCATGATCGGCATGTGGATGTCCATCATCACGGCATCGAATGCCTCCACGCCCTGATTTTCCAGCAGACTCAGGGTTTCGCGCCCATTGTCCGCCACGGTGACCGAGACATGCAGCTGATCCAGCAGTTCGATAACCACCTGCTGATTGAGCAACGTATCCTCGGCCAGCAGGATGTGCATGCCGGTCAGTACTTCGCCTTCATCCCGACCCCAGCCGGGGTGTTTTTCCCGGGCTGGGAACTGGTCCGGGTTGAGCAGTCCCAGCAGCGCACTCTCCAGCCGGCCCCGGGTCAACGGTTTTTGTACCGCGGCAACGGTTGTTTCCAAGCGCTCGTCTTCATAACTGTACAGCAACAGGGTTTTGATTCCACGGTTTGCCGCGCCCTTGTCCGGGTCGTCCGTCAGGCTGGCATGGTTTGGCCCGACAGCCGATGTATCGAGCAGGAGCGCATCGGGGGCATCGGGCAGCAGGGCGTCGCCCAGGGCGTCCGCAAACGCCTCGATACGGTCGAAGTGATGGGTCCGGCAGTGAAAGCTTTTGAGATATCTGAGCACGGTGTCGGTGACGACCGGATCGTTGCAGATCAGGACGATGGTTTTGTTCGCCAGTTCGCCGCGGCCGCTCTCTTGGCTGATGTCGGGCAGCTCCAGGCGGCCGAAGCGGGCGCTGAAGCTGAAGCGGCTGCCGCCCTCCGGTCGCGCGGCGGCGGTAATCTCTCCACCCATCTTTTCCACCAGGCGTTGACAGATACTGAGACCCAGTCCGCTGCCGCCGTAACGGCGCGTGGTGGATGCATCCGCCTGGGTAAAAGGGTGGAACAGCCGCTCGATCTGGTCCGGGGCTATCCCCGGCCCGGTATCTTCGACGGCGAACGCCAGTGTCAGGCGCTCCGGGTCCCGCTCCTGCACCCCGACACGCAACAGCACCTGTCCTTCCCGGGTAAACTTCACGGCATTGTTTATCAGGTTGGTCAGGACCTGTTTCAGGCGCAGGCTGTCACCGATGATCTGGTCGTCGATGTCGAGTGAGATGTCATACACCAGTTTCAGCCGCTTCTGCGCCACCGCCGGAATCATCAGGTCGGCAATCTCTTCGAGTACCTGATTCAGGTTGAACGGGCTGGCCTCGAATTGCAGCTCACCCGCTTCGATTTTTGAAAAGTCGAGAATGTCATTGATGATCACCAGCAGCGAATTGGCCGCCGCACTGATGGTGTTGAGATAGAGCTGTTGCTTCTGGGTGAGCGGGGTCGACTGCAACAACTGACACATACCGAGCACGCCGTTCATCGGTGTGCGTATCTCGTGCGACATATTGGCGAGGAATTCGCCCTTGGCCTGATTGGCCGCCTCCGCCAGCTCTTTTGAGTGACGCAGCGCATGGGTCTGTTGATCGACACGCTGTTCCAGATTGGAGATCAGGTCGTACAATGTTTCAGCCATACTGTTGATGCCGTTCTGGATCTCACCCAGTTCATCATGGACGGGGGCCGGGATACGGGTATCGAGGTGGCCCTGCTCGATCAGTTTGAGCGCCTCCAGCGTCCAGTCGATGCGCTTATAAAATTGTTGGTAGAAGATGATTGAAAGCAGGGTCACACCAACCAGGGGTGTCAGCGTCAATAACAGGGCAAGCACGGCAAATAGATTGCGCTGGGCGAACATCTCCGATTCGCTGATACTCAGGATGACGAACCAGCCCCATTCCGAGCGCTCGAACACCGCGAACATGGATTCGCCGTGTGCGTCGAAGCTGAGGTTCCCGGTCTGTTGATCCGGCGCGATCTTGCCGATCAGGCCGACGTCTGGCAGGGCATCTCCATTGGGACGTGATTTCAGCAGTGGACGGCCGGTCCGGTCCAGGATGATCAGGCCGCCGGTGGCACCGAAACGGTACTGCTGCAGTTCGGCGATCAGTTTGTTGCCCTCCAGCTTCAGATACTCATCCTGGGAGAAGATGCCGGCGCGCTTGAAGCTGCGGGCGCTCTCCCGGATGGCGGTATCGATATTCCGTACTTCCCGGGTGAAGCTGTTTTCATACAGATTGAAAATAATCCGGTTGATGATCCAGAAACCGCCGGTTGCCAGCGGCAGCATTAACATGACGACCATGCCAAGGATGAACAGGATAAATTTCAGTCTGATATTCATGCGGTAAACGGACTCCGGTAAAATGCATGAACGGATGCGGGTTGGCATACCCTTGCCAATGTGAGAGCGGTTACCTATCTGTATATCCGATCATTATCGCCGCGACTGTGATGGGGGTCATGTTAGGCACCCGCCGGATCCAGGTCATAGTCGGTCTCGCCATTGAATACTTTCCCCATGACACAGTTTCTGCCGGCGTTCTTTGCCGCATAGAGCATCTTGTCGGCCAGCTGTACCAGAGTTCGTGGCGTGCTGCGTGAGTTGGGCGTGGTGGTGGTTACTCCCAGGCTGACGCTGATATAGGGGTGGTTGGTGCTGCTGTAGGCGTGGGGAATCAACAGTTTCGCCACCTGGGCGCGCATCTCCTCGGCCAGATTCAGGCCGACACTGTGATCCGTTTCCGGCAGCACCGCGATGAACTCCTCGCCGCCATAGCGAAAGACGCTGTCGGCGGGCCGCTTCAGTGGTATCGGCAGTGCCCGGGCGACCCGGCTCAGGCAACGGTCTCCCGCCAGATGACCGTAATGATCATTGAACTGTTTGAAGTGATCAATATCGAGCAGGATGATCGATAGCGGTTCCTGGGAGCGACGACAGCGCGCCCACTCGCGTTTCAGTATCTGTTCAAAGCGGCGGCGATTCGGCAGGTTGGTCAAGGCGTCGATCATGGCCAGTTTTTCCAACAGATCGCTGTTGTGTTTCAGTTGGATATGGTTCCTCACCCGCGCCCTGACAATTGGTGTGCGAAAGGGCTTGGTGATGTAGTCGACCGCACCCAGTGTCAGGCCGAGGGTCTCATCTTCCATTTCGTTTTTGGTGGTGATGAAGATGATGGGGATTTTGCGCGTCGCATCGTCCGCCTTGAGGCGACGGCAGACTTCATAGCCGTCCATATCGGGCATGACGACATCCAGCAGGATCAGATCCGGTGACTGGTTGCGGGCCACTTCGATTCCGGGGCCGCCACTGTTGGCCACTTTTATGTTGTATTCCGATTTGAGTACCTGGGCGAGGTGTTCAATATTTATTGGACTGTCGTCGATAATCAGAACCGTTTTATCCCTCTGTACTTCTGTCATCATAGCGGGCTGCAACCTGTGTATGAGAGTGATTGATGCTCTCTATCCTCCATCCACATAGGATAGTAAAAATATGTGGCAGAGGGAGTGGTCAGGCGAAATAGGAAATAATTTATTCATCAATCGGCCTGTTCGTGTGGGGCAGGTCGTGAAGGGGGTGCCGCGCTGGGTGGATGGCCGCCGGATGGGGTAACCGACGGGTAATCAGAAGCAGCCTCATGCTGGGGCTGGAACCGATGCGCAAACGGGGTGTCTTTTCATGGGTAAGGGAAGGGCATAGAATGGCCGGTCGGACGCACCTGGATCTGCGGGCCGTCCCAATCCGCTGAAGTGTCACAATTATAAAAAACTATTCTGTTGAGTATGATGATGCGCAAGCTCTTGCCGTTGCTTTTGCTGGTTCTGTTTTTCGGTGCCACACAGCTGATCTCTCACTTCAAGCCGGTTGCGGCAAAACGTGACGCTCCCCCCACCCCGGTGATTGTGGTCGAGACCGCGCGGGTGGTGCCGCGCGATTATACCCCTGTGATCCACTCCTTCGGCCGGGTACAGCCCCGTACCGAGGGTGAGCTGGTGGCCCAGGTGTCGGGACAGATCATCGCCGTCAGCCCCAATTTCCGCGATGGCGGTTTTTTCGAGGCGGGAGAGACCCTGCTCACCATCGATCCCCGCGACTACAAGATCCAGGTGGATATCGCTGCCGCCGAACTGGCCAACGCCCAGGTGAATCTGCAGGAGCAGCAGGCGCTCGCGGAGCAGGCCAGAAAGGATCGGGCGATCCTCAACCAGCGCGGAGAGGTATCGGATTATGCCCTGCGTAAACCGCAGATGGCGGCCGCCCGTTCCCAGATCGATGCTGCCCGGGCCAAACTGGCCCAGGCCAGACTGGCGGTGGAACGCACCGAGATCAGGGCGCCTTACGCCGGGCGGATCCTCTCGCGCAGCGTCGACCGCGGCGTGGTGGTCTCCGCCAACCAGGCGCTGGCCCGGATCTACGCCACCGACCGGGTGGAAGTGCGGCTGCCGCTGAAAAACAGCGAGCTGGGCTATGTGGAACTGCCGGAAAACTATCGCAATAACGGCGCTGGCCAGAGTCATCTGCCCGCGGTCGGGATCATCAACAATCTGGGGAGTGCGCCGGAGCGGTGGCCGGCCACCCTGGTGCGTACCGCCGGAGCCATCGATGAACAGAGTCAGCAGCTCTATGTGACCGCCCAGATCGACAACCCCTATGCGGAGGACCGGGACGGGCGGCGGCCACTCAAGATCGGCCAGTATGTGACCGCGCAGATTCAGGGTCGCACCCTGACGGATGCCATTGTCATTCCCAACTCGGCCATCTACCAGGGCAGCTATGTCTACCTGTTCGACCAGGGTGTGTTGCAGCGCCGGGAGATAGCGGTGGCCTGGCAGAACAGCCGCGAGGCGTTGATCGGCAGCGGTCTGAAGGCAGACGAGCAGTTGGTGCTGACGCCCCTGGGCCAGGTCAGCAGCGGCACGCCGGTAAAACGCATGGGCGGCGACGTTGCGGAACGGGGGCAGGGGGCTGCTGAACGGGCCAGCCGGTCCGTGGAGCGGCAGGCCGAAGCTGCCGGCACGACCGCTCGGTCCCGCCCATGATCGCCTGGTTTGCACGTAACCATGTGGCCGCCAATCTGCTGATGGTGAGCCTGCTGGTCATGGGCCTGATGTCGCTCTATCAGCGCATCCCGCTGGAGGTGTTTCCGAGCCTGGAGGCGCAGCAAGTCGATGTGGTGATCAACCTGCGCGGCGCCACCCCGGAGGATGCGGAACAGGGCATCGCTATCCTGGTGGAGGAGGCGGTGCAGGACCTGGAGGGGATCAAGGAGATCGTCAGCCGCTCGGCCGAGGGCACCGCCAGCATCGGCCTGGAGATCGACAGCGGTTACGATCCCCGGGAGCTGCTGGCGGATATCAAGAGCCGGGTCGACGCCATCAACAACCTGCCGGTCGAGGCGGAGAAGCCGGTGGTCAGCCTGGTCACCCGCCGGCGCGAGGTGATCACCGTGGCCGTGGCCGGTGACTACCCGGAGCAGGAGATCCGCGACCTGGCCGACCGGGTGCGCAACGATCTGTTGCGGATTCCCGGCATCACCCAGGTGGAGCTGGATTCGGTGCGGGCCTATGAGATCGCCATCGAGGTAGCGGAAGACAGTCTGCGCCAGTACGGCATCAGCCTGCGCGAGGTGGCCGAGGCGATCTCCCGCAGTGCGCTGGATCTGTCGGCGGGCAACATCAAGGCCGAGGCGGGCGAGATCCTGATCCGCTCCAAGGGCCAGGCCTACCGGCGCGACCAGTTCGACGACATCATCGTGCTGACCCACCCCGACGGCAGTATCGTGCGGGTACGCGACCTGGCCCGGGTCAATGACGGCTTCGAGGAGGCCGCGCTACGCAGCCGCTTCAACGGCAAACTGGCCGCTTTTGTGGATGTATACCGGGTGGGTGGGCAGAGCGCCATCGACGTGGCCGACAAGGTGAAGGCTTACGTGGCCGAGCGCCAGGCCGCGCTGCCCCAGGGGGTTGAGATGACCACCTGGCGCGACCGCTCCCGGATTGTCAAGAAGCGCCTGCGGACCCTCACCAACAACGCCATCCAGGGCGGTGTCCTGGTACTGCTGCTGTTGACCCTGTTCCTGCGTCCCTCCATCGCCTTCTGGGTGTTCATCGGGGTGCCGGTCAGCTTCATGGGGGCCTTCGTGGCGATGCCGTTTTTCGGCGTCAGCCTGAATGTGTTCAGCCTGTTCGCCTTCCTGCTGGTGCTGGGTATCGTGGTGGATGACGCCATCGTCACCGGCGAGAATGTCTACACCCATCTGCGTCACGCCGAGAACGGGCTGGAGGCGGCGATCCGCGGCACCCGCGAGGTGGCCATTCCAGTCACCTTCGGTATCCTCACCACCATCGCGGCGTTTCTGCCGCTGGCCTTCATCGAGGGGCACCGCGGCCTGCTGTTCGCCCAGATCCCCATCGTGGTGATCCCGATCTTCCTGTTTTCGCTGATCGAATCCAAGTTCGTCCTGCCGGCCCACCTCAAGCACATCAAGCTGCGTTCCGAGCGCGGCCGGCCGGGGCTGCTGGAGCGTTTTCAGCAGGGCTTCGCCGACGGTTTCGAGCGGGCGATCCTGCGTTATTACCGGCCGCTGCTGAAGACCGCCCTGGATAATCGCTGGACCACCCTGGTGCTGTTTGCCGGCATCCTGCTGATCATGGTCACCCTGGCCACCACCGGCTGGACCCGCTTCACCTTCTGGCCGCGGGTGCAGAGCGAACTGGCGCGGGCCTCGCTCACCATGCCCACCGGCACCCCATTCGAGGTGACCGACCGCTATGTCCGCAAGATCACCGATGCCGCCTTTGAGTTAAAGGAGAAGTACCGGGATGCGGACGGGCTGGATCTGGTACTGGATATCCAATCCACCACCGGTGCCAGTGGTGCGCGCGGCTCCGGCTCCCACACCGGGCTGGTGATGTTCGAGATCGTGGCGCCGGAAGACCGTACCTCGACGGTCACCAGCATCGAACTGGTACGCGAGTGGCGCAAGATGATCGGGGTGATTCCCGGCGCCGAGAACCTCACCTTCCGGGCGGAGATTGGGCGCATCTCGGACCCGATCGAGATCCAGTTCTCCGGTCTCGATTTCGCCACCCTCTCGGATGTGGCGGACCAGACCAAGGCGCGGCTGGCGCTCTACCCGGCGGTGTTCGATATCAGCGACACCCTGTCGGACGGCAAGGAGGAGCTGCAGATCGAGCTGAAGGCCGAGGCCCACGCCCTCGGCCTGAGCCGATCCGACGTGCTCAACCAGATCCGCAACGCCTTCTTCGGCTTTCAGGTGCAGCGTATCCAGCGCGGCCGGGATGACATCCGGGTGATGGTGCGGTATCCCGAGAGCGAGCGTAAATCGGTGACCAATCTGCAGGATCTGCGCATCACCAGTGCCACCGGCCTGAGTGTGCCGCTGGGTCAGGTGGTCACCCTGAAACCGGGCAAGAGCCCCACCTCCATTATTCGCATCGACCGCTACCGCACCGTCAAGGTGGCCGCCGACATCAACAAGGCGACAGCCAACATGACCCTGCTGCAGGGCGAACTGACCGATTACCTCGACAACCTGCTGGTGCAGTACCCCGGGGTCAACTACAGCTTCGAGGGCGAGCTGCGGGAGCAGCGGGAGTCGTTCGCCTCCATGGGTATCGGCCTGGGGATCATGCTGTTCGTGATCTATGGCCTGCTGGCGATTCCGTTCAAGTCTTATGTGCAACCGCTGGTGGTGATGTCGATCATCCCGTTCGGCGCCATCGGTGCCCTGGGGGGGCACTGGATCATGGGCATGGATCTCACCATGCTCAGCCTGCTGGGGATGATGGCCCTGGTGGGCGTGGTGGTGAACGACAGCCTGGTGCTGGTGGATTTCATCAACAATCACAAGCGCTCCAGCGGCCTGCATGACGCCATCCTGAATGCCGGGGTGGCGCGCTTCCGTCCGGTGATGCTCACCTCCCTGACCACCTTCATTGGCCTGATGCCGCTGCTGTTCGAGCAGTCCACCCAGGCCCAGTTCCTGATCCCGATGGCGATCTCCCTCGGTTTCGGCATCCTCTTCGCCACCTTCATCACCCTGCTGCTGGTGCCGGTGAACTACCTGCTGATGGAACGGGGCATGGCCGGCTGGTACCGGCTGATGGGCCGATGAGGCTGCTGCATACCGCTGACTGGCACATCGGCCGCCAGTTCCACAACCTGTCGCTGCTGGAGGACCAGCGCCACGTGTTGGGGCAGATCACCGACCTGATCGAGTCGCGACAGGTGGATGTGCTGCTGGTGGCTGGTGACATCTACGACCGCTCGGTGCCGCCGGCCGCCGCCGTGGCGCTGCTGGACGAGGTATTGAACCGCATTTGCCTGGACCTGGGGGTGCCGGTGATCATGATCGCCGGCAACCACGATGGCCCGGAAAGGCTCGCCTTTGGCGCGCGGCATTTGCGCCAGGCCGGTCTGCACATCGTCGCCCATCTGGGCCCAGGGTTGGAACAGGCGCCGGAGCCGATCCTGCTGGGTAAACCGGGTCATGAAGTGGCCTTCTACGCCCTCCCTTATGCCGATCCGGCCACGGTCCGTCAGCTGTTCGGCAACGAAGTGGCGAGCCATGACGAGGCGATGGCATTTCTCACCCGGCGGATCCTGGAACACCATGCCGGGCGTGGCCCCTGCGTGCTGTTGAGCCACTGTTTCCTGGCCGGGGGCGAGGTCTCGGAGTCGGAGCGGCCGCTCTCCATCGGCGGTGCCGAGTGGGTCTCGCCGGACCATTTCAAGGCGTTCGATTATGTCGCCCTGGGCCATCTGCACGGGCGCCAGAGCCGCGGCGCGGAACATATCCGCTACGCTGGTTCGATCCTCAAATACTCCTTCTCCGAGACCCGCCATCACAAATCGGTGACCCTGGTGGATCTGGATGACGCCGGCACGAGTCACATCGAGCAGGTGGAGCTACAGCCGCTGCACGACATGCGCATCCTCGAAGGCGAGCTGGATCAGCTGCTGGAGCAGGGCCGGGATGATCCGCACCGCGACGACTATCTGCTGGTGCGCCTCAGCGACCGCCACGCCATCCTCGACATCATGGGCAAGCTGCGGGCGGTCTATCCCAACGTGCTGCACCTGGAGCGCCCGGGACTGATGGTCGGCGGAGCGCAGCGCAGTCTGCAGCGGGACCAGCTCAAACGCGGTGAACTGGCCATGTTCCGGGACTTCTACCGCCAGGTCAGGGGAGAAGAGCTGAGCACGCAGCAGCAGACCCTGATTGCCGGACTCCTGGAACAGATCCACCGGGGAGAAGAGGCCTAGTGCGCCCCCTGAGCCTCACCCTCTCCGCCTTCGGGCCGTTCCAGGCGTCCGAAACCATCCCGTTTGAACGGTTGGGCGAGAGCCCGCTGTTCCTGATCAACGGCCCCACCGGCTCGGGCAAGACCACCCTCCTCGATGCCATCTGTTTCGCCCTCTATGGCCGCACCACCGGCAATGAGCGGGAGGGGAGCCAGATGCGCTGTGATCATGCCGCCGCTGATACCCTGACCGAGGTGACCTTCAGTTTCGAGCTGGCCGGCCGTGGTTACCGGATCCGCCGGGTGCCGGAACAGCAGCGGCCCAAGGCCCGGGGCGAGGGCACCACCACCCAGGCGGCCGAGGCGCAGCTCTGGGCCATCGATCCGGCGGGGGAAGAGCAACTGTTGGTCCCCGCCAAGGTGACCGAGGCGACCCGCGAGATCGAACAGCTTACCGGACTCAGCGTGGAGCAGTTCCGCCAGGTGATGGTGCTGCCCCAGGGCAAGTTCCGCGAGCTGTTGCTGGCGGAATCGAAGGCGCGGGAGGAGATCTTCAGCCAGCTGTTCCAGACCCGCATCTACCGCCAGCTGGAGGAGCGGCTGAAGGCGCAGTCGGCCGGGATCCGGCGCGAGGTGGAGCAGGGCAGGCATGTCCAGCAGGGCATCCTGCGGGGTATCGGTCTGGAATCCCGGGATGAACTGGATGAGGCGCTGCGCGACCTTCAGCCCGCGCTGGCAGAAGCCGCTGAAGCGCGTCAGGCGGCGGAGCGGCGGCATGGCCAGGCGCAGCAGGCGCTGCAGCAGGCCAGACACCTCCAGGAGGGATTCGGGCGGTTGGATAAGCTGCTTCAGGCACAGGCCGAACTGGCGCGGCGCCTGCCGGAGATCGAGCGCCTGCGGCAGCGGCTGCTGCGGGCGGAGCAGGGTGAAAGAATCAAGCCCCGGTGCGACGGCTGGTTGGCCGCGCGTGAGGCGCTGCAGGCGGCGACAAGCAAGCGGCAACGGGCGCAACAGGTGCTGGATGATGCCGTCAAGGCGCTGGCCGGGTCGACGGCGGCACTGCAAGACAGCGAGCGGCTGGATGGCTTGCTGGATAACGCCAAGCAACAATTGACCAACCTGCAGGGATATCAGCAGCGTGCCGTCCAGCTGGTGGAGGCGACCCGTCGCTTGCAGGAGGCCCAGGCCGTCGAACAGACGGCCCTGGAGGCACAACACCGGCAGCAGGCGGAACTGCAACGGACCGGCCGGCAGCGCGAGCAACTGCACAGCGAGCGGAGTCAACAGCAACACTCCCTGAACCAGTTGACGGATGCCCCGCTGCAGCTCAAGCAGATCAGCGATCAGGTGCGGGACCGGCGTGTGCTGGATGAGCTGAACCGGCAACGCGACCGGCAACGGCAGACCCTGGAAGCGGCCGAACAGGAGGGCAAGCGGCTGGCCGCCGACCATCTGCAGCGGACCAACCAGTGCAAGCGGGTCGAGCTGGCCTGGCATCAGGGCCAAGCGGCCCTGCTGGCCCGGGAGCTGGAGCCTGAGCAGCCCTGTCCGGTCTGCGGCAGCCGGGAACACCCGGCGCCCGCCGAATCGCCCGTCGATCTGCCGAGCGATCTGTCGAGCCAGGCCGCCCTGGAGCAGGCGCGCCAAGCGGTGCAGGCGGCCCAGGATCGGCTGAACGAGGCCCGCGATGCCTACACCCGAAAAAAGGGCGAGGCGACGGGGCTGGAGGCCCGCATAAGCGAACTGGAGAAGCGGCTCGGCGCGGCGGTGGCCGAATCCCTGCCGGTGTTGCAGGACCGGCAGGCGCAGCTGGAGCAGTCGCTGGAGACGCTGCAGTCGGTTCGGCAACGGTTGCAGGCACTCGACGCCGACGAGGGCCGGCTGAAGCAGAGCGAGGCGTCACGGCGTGCCGATCTGGAAACCGCCAACGCCCGGCTGGCGGCGGCGCATGCCGCCGTGGCGGCCGCCGCCAGTGAGCTGACGAGTGCCGGGCAGGAGCTGCCCACCGCCTACCGCGAGCCAGGCGCGCTCGAGCGGGCGATCGCCGAGAGCGGGATTGAGGTGGAGCGGCTGAACGGCACCATTGCCGCCGCGCGCACGCAATACCAGCAGGCCACCGAAGCGCACGCATCGGCGCGGGCCACCTGTCAGTCAGCCGACGAGTCACAGCTGGCGGCGCAGGCGGCGCTGCAGCAGGCGGAAACACAATGGACCGAGGCGCTGGGCGCCAGTCCCTTTGCCGATCAGCGGGCGTTTGAGCAGGCCCTGCTCGAGCCGCGGGAACGAACGGCACTGCAGCAGACGGTGCAGGAGTATGAGGCGTCCTGCCAGCAGACCGCCGGGGCGCTGCAGCAGCAACAGGTCGCCCTGGAGGGGCACACCGCACCGGACATTCCGGCCCGGGAGCAGCAACTTGCAACGGCCACCGAACTGAAGGAGCAGGCGGATCAGGCGTGGCGGCAACTGGACAGTCGCCAGGGGCAGTTGCAGGGTGCGGTGCAGAAGCTGGCGGAGAGCGAGCGCCAGTGCGCCGCGCTGGAGCAGCAGTACGCACTGATCGGCACCCTGAGCGAGGTAGCCAATGGCCAGACCGGCGACAAGATCAGCCTGCAGCGCTTCGTGCTCAGCGTGCTGCTGGATGATGTTCTGGTGGAGGCGAGCCGGCGCCTGCAACTGATGAGCAAGGGGCGCTACCAGCTGTTGCGCAAGAGCGAACGTGCCAAGGGCAACCTTGCCTCGGGCCTGGAGCTGGAGGTGGAGGACGCCTATTCCGGCAAGTGCCGCCCTGTGGCCACCCTGTCCGGCGGGGAGAGCTTCCTGGCCGCCCTCTCCCTGGCGTTGGGACTCTCCGACGTGGTGCAGGCCTACTCCGGGGGGATCCGTCTCGACACCCTGTTCATCGACGAGGGCTTCGGTTCGCTCGATCCCGAATCCCTCGACCTGGCGATCCGTGCCCTGATCGATCTGCAATCCTCCGGCCGCATGGTCGGCGTCATCTCCCACGTGGCCGAGCTGAAGGAGCAGATGCCGCTACGCCTGGATGTCAGCAGTAACCGCGAGGGGAGCCGGGTGACACTGGTGGTCCCCTGAACGTCCCCCTTGATCGGCCCCCTCGATCGGCAGAGGGCCGGACACCGACCGGTGCGGAGAACTGATCTACAATGGTTCCGTAAGGGGTTGGAGTC
>NZ_JAQGEI010000038.1 GCF_029017505.1 Sedimenticola hydrogenitrophicus | reverse complement strand
TTGAAGATACCGACACCCTGTATATAGAGTTCCGTGACAACAACATCGCGGAATCGAGAGACCTGGATGAAAACACCATTCTTGATGTCGACGCCAAGGGAGGCGTATGCGCAATAACATTTGAGCATGCAAGCCAGCGGACTGACGTAAGCCGTCTGATAGTGAAAGACATTGTGGCATATATACCTGAAACCCGTAGATTGGGGTGAGGAACGAACCCTAAAATCATGCCGCACATACATCATAACCCGACCAAAATGCTGACCCTGATAAAAACCAACTGGATTTTCCTTACCCTCTTCACCCTGGCCGCCATAACGGCCCTGTCCCTCTGGCCGCTGAAAAATCTACCCCCGATTCCGGGAACGGACAAAACCCACCACCTGATCGCCTACGCGGCGCTCATGTTTCCCGTGGCGTTGCGCAAGCCGGACCGGTGGATAGTGCTCGGCCTGTTGTTTATTGCCTACAGCGGGGTAATCGAACTGTTGCAACCCTATGTGAACCGGTATGGGGAGTGGCTGGATCTGGCGGCCAATACCACAGGTGTGATTTGTGGTCTTATTGTCGCGGAGTTGATTAATCGACTTGTTCCGGCCAGCAGGATGGAGGAGGTGGAGCGGAGGCCGTCACGCTAGATGCCACGTAAACACAAAAGGCGCGTCGACCCGATGACGCTATCCCAGTGCCTGGATACGCACCAAATCATCGAGGCGAACCAGGCCCGCCCGGCACACCCGTGCGGTAATGCCACCATGGCCGCGCATGGCGTTATACCCACCGGCACCGAGCAGGCGTTCCATTTTGCTGCAGGGGTGACAGAGACCGCTAAATTCCAGGATTGCCTCGCCGATATGAAAGGACTTGCCTTTCAGCGCCAGCAGGTTGATGCCGGAAACCACGATATTGCGCCGTAACAGCGCGGGCGGGATGGGTTCCCGGTGGAGGCAGGCGGCGATAACATCCAGATGTTCCTGCTGCATCAATGTCACTTGCCTGGGGCTTCCCGCGCTTCCGCTGAAACGATCACCCTCAAGCCCGTGATCAAGATCGATCGTAACGGCCTCCAGCGTGATCATCGGCGCACCGCGCGCCGGCCTGATCCCGATCCACTCCACGCGACCTACCTGGGGCAGCGTATCCAGCAGAACCTGTAGGGGATTCGATTCGGTCAAACGACCTTCTCCCATGCAGCCCAACCCAGCTATGGGAAAAACCGGGAAACTGCCATTTTTCCGGGCTCTCCCCGAGAATCAGCCAGTCACAGCGTGGGCACAAAAAGCGTGTCCACCCTGCGATACTGGCGCCTCAATCCCTAAGCTTACTCCTTCCAGAATGGTTTGCTGCCCTCACGCTCCACATCCGCCCGACTGACGCCGATATCACTCAGCATGCGGTCATCAAGCTTGAGCAACGCCTGGCGTTGGCGTTGTCGCTCATAGGCGGCGTACAGCCATTGAAAAAAGATGCTCACCCGTCGCCTTAACCCGATCGGGCGAGTAACCGAAATCACTGGATTGAGATGCCTGGTCTGCGTCGTCATGATCGCTCCTTATCCCGATTGCCTGGCGATCAAGCTACGTCTCCGCCGATAGCCGATCCAATCGTATGATCGGATACCGCCCTTCGGGAATTGTGATGACACCGCCCGCCCGATATCTGCTTTAATTACTCCTCACCAAGATCCCTGCGAGGAAGCCATGGAACTCTATCAGCTCAAGACCTTCGTGAAGGTCGCCGATGAAGGCAATCTCACGCGCGCGGCCGAGCAGTTGTTTACCAGCCAGCCGGCCATCAGCGCCCATATCAAGGCGCTGGAAGAGGAGTTGGGGGTCGAGCTGTTCCAGCGCACCCCCAAGGGGATGCTGCTCACCCCGTCGGGCGAGCTGCTGTACCGGAAGGCGGCAAGCATCCTGGTCTCGGCGGACGAGCTGAAATCGGCGGCCCAGTCGCTGCGAGACGAGTTGGTGGGCGAACTCAGGCTCGGCGTGCATACCGATTTCGAGTTTGTGCGCATTGCCTCCCTGTTGAAAAACTTCGCGAACAGACATCCCAGGGTGCAGCTGCATTTCCTGGCGGGCATGTCGGCCACCAACATCCCCGATGTGCGCAAGGGCAATCTGGATGGCGGGTTTTTCTTCGGTCCGGCGAAGAGCGCCGACCTGGCCATCCTGGAATTGGCCCAAGTGCCGATCAAGGTGGTGGCGCCGGCCGCCTGGCGAGAGCAGGTGGAACAGGCAACTCCCGAGGCATTGTGTGCCCTGCCCTGGATCTATACCTCGCAAAGCTGCCCCTTCTACGCCCTGCGCAATCAGATGTTCGGCGATTATTCGTGTATACCCAACAAGGTGGCCTTTGCGGACAGCGAGGACGCGGTCCGGGAACTGATCCGGGCCGGTTCCGGGATCGCCCTGCTGCGCCGGGACGACGCCGAACGGATGGAACGGGAGGGGGTGGGCTGCCGCTGGTCCGGTGAGGTCCCCTCCATTGCGCTCAGCTTCGCCGTGCAGAAGCGACGCAAAAACGAACCTCTGATTCAGGCGGCGATTAGCGAGATCGGTGCTCTCTGGGGCATCGAGTCGGGACCCTCGACCGAGATCATGATCGATTCGGCCTGAGCCGGTGACGGTGTGGGCGCAAAAGGCGTGCCCACCCCACGATAATGAATGAGACCTTGTTGGGGTTGGCAAGCTCATCCCAACCTACGAACTGGAATGCACCGCTGGTGAAGTCCATTATTGCACCCGTAGGAGCGGCGCCCCGCCGCGATTTCGGCCCGGGGGCGGGCCTCCTACAGGCCGATCTTTGCAATGATCGGGATAAGTCCCACCCAGTATAAAAATGGGATAGCTTGGTAGGGTGGGCACGCTTTTTGTGCCCACGCGGAAGGTACGGCACGGGGCAAAAAGGTGGGCACAGACTACGTGCCCACCCTACGCGACTGGAATGCACCGCTGGTGAAGTCCATTATTGCACCCGTAGGAGCAGCGCCCCGCCGCGATTTCGGCCCGGGGGCGGGCCTCCTACAGGCCGATCTTTGCAATGATCGGGATAAGTCCCACCCAGTATAAAAATGAGATAGGGCCCAAAAAAAGGCCCCGGGGAATGGGGCCAAAATGAGAGCAGGGAAATACGCGATTAAATGACCGGCGATTGGCGTAGCCTCATGGCGCGAACGCCTGGATTCCGGTCTGGGCACGGCCCAGGATCAGGGCATGCACATCGTGCGTGCCTTCGTAGGTATTGACCGCCTCCAGGTTCATGGCATGGCGGATCACATGGAACTCGTCGGAGATACCGTTACCGCCGTGCATGTCGCGGGCCATGCGGGCGATGTCCAGCGCCTTGCCGGCGTTGTTGCGCTTCATCAGCGAGATCGCTTCCGGTGCCGCCTGGCCGCTATCGAACAGGCGTCCGAGCTGCAGGCAGCCTTGCAATCCCAGGGTGATCTCGGTCTGCATGTTGGCCAGTTTCAGCTGGATCAGCTGATTGGCCGCCAGCGGCCGGCCGAACTGTTTCCGGTCCAGGGTGTAGGTGCGGGCACGATGCCAGCAATCTTCCGCCGCCCCCAGCACGCCCCAGGCGATGCCGTAACGGGCGCGGTTGAGGCAGCCGAAGGGGCCGGCAAGCCCCTTCACGTTGGGCAACAGGTTCTGCGCCGGGACGAACACCTCGTCCATCACGATCTCGCCGGTGATGGAGGCACGCAGCGAGAACTTGCCCTCGATCTTGGGGGCGGAGAGCCCCTTCATCCCCTTCTCCAGGATAAAGCCGCGAATCACACCCTCGTCGTCCTTGCCCCAGACGATGAAGACATCGGCGATGGGCGAGTTGGTGATCCACATCTTGGAACCGGAGAGGGAGTAGCCGCCATCCACCGTGCGGGCGCGGGTCTTCATCCCCGCCGGATCGGAGCCGTGATCCGGCTCGGTCAGGCCGAAACAGCCCACCAGCTCGCCGGCGGCCAGTTTCGGCAGGTATTTCTCGCGCTGCTCCTCGGTGCCGTAGGCATAGATCGGATGCATCACCAGGCTCGACTGCACGCTCATGGCCGAGCGGTAGCCCGAATCGACCCGCTCCACTTCGCGGGCGATCAGGCCGTAGGAGACGTAGTTGAGCCCGGCGCAGTCGTAACCGTCGATGGTGCAGCCCAGCAGGCCCAGTTCACCCATTTCGTTCATGATCTCGTGATCGAAATGTTCGTGGCGGTTGGCCTCAAGCACCCGCGGCATCAGCTGTTCCTGACAGTACTTGTAGGCGGTGTCCCGCACCATCCGCTCCTCCTCGCTCAGCTGCTGATCCAGGAGTAAGGGATCTTCCCATTTGAATGGGGCTCTTGCCTGTGTTTTTGAGTTCATAGCCACTTTTTCCGGTTGTCTGAGAATGGTGGATGCGCTTCGCTTATCCACCCTACGTCTGCATCAATTGTAGGTGGGACAGGCCACGGCCGCATCCACCGGTTCCGAGGGGTCAGAGTCATTCATAGTAACTACTCACCCGACCTACAGCGATTGGCCTGCCTTGGCGGCCGATCTTGATGGCGCCTCGAATCCGGCTCCTTTTTCAGATTCAAGCCTGCCCTTGTCTGAGCGAAGCGAGTTTTGTCCATGGATGGACTTATGCCGCGGAGGCCATGGATGGCCGGGAGCGGCTTGGGCAGGCGCTGAAAATGGGGCCGGATTCGAGGAGACAAGCCATCGTGTGAGGCCGGCAAGGCAGGCCAATCAACCCGTGAGTAGTTACTATTAAAAAATCAAGCCAATTTGACGCTGCCCCCAACATTTTCGCCATCATCCTACCACCCGCCCTGTTAAATATATTGACCGCTGTCGACCTTGATTACTTCACCGGTAATCATGCGTGCCGCATCGGAGAGCAGGAACAGCACCGCGTTGGCGATATCCTCCGGCGCGGCCAGCTCCTTCAGCACGGTCTCATCCAGCGCCTTCTGCAGGAACTCCTCCGGCAGCTTTTTCGCCATCTCGGTCAGCACCATGCCGGGGGCGACCGCATTCACCGTCACCCCTTTGCCGCCCAGTTCCCGGGCCGCCGTCTTGGTCAGGCCGATCATGCCCGCCTTGGCGGCACTGTAGTTGGCCTGGCCGAACTTGCCACGCATGCCGTTGATCGAGGTGATGTTGACAATCCGCCCATAGCACTGTTCGCGCATGCGTGGCGCCAGCGCCCGGATCAGGTAGAAGGCGCCCCCCAGATTGATATTGATCACCGAGTGCCACTCTTCATCGCTCATCTTGACCAAGCTGCGGTCGCGGGTGATGCCGGCGTTGTTCACCAGCAGGGTCACGTCCTCCGGCAATTCGTCAACCACCGCCTGGACGCTCTCCGGATCACCAATGTTGACCTGGTGAAAGATGCCGGGGAGGGAACCGCTGTCCCCCGCGTTCAGGTCGAAGATATGCACCTCGGCACCTGCCGCGTTCAGCATCTCGGCGATGGTACGGCCGATGCCGGAGGCACCCCCGGTAACCACCGCCTTTTTGCCCGAAAAATCCCACATAGTCATGGCCTCAGAGTGCGCAGGAGAGTGACAGCTCCTGGGCGGGACGGAAGCCCGAGCCGGCCAGGAAACGGTTCAGGTCGAAATTCTCCCACTCCACTTCGGTGCGCACATGCTCCACCTGCAGCGAGGCCAGGTTGTCCATCAGCTGTGCCATCAGCGCGGATCCGATGCCGCTGCCCTTGTACTCCGGCCCCACCCCAAGGGTATCCACCACGGCGGTGGACTCGGCACAACCGAAGCTGCCGTAGTCGACCCGCGCCATGACGAAGCCGGCCACCAGGCCATCCTGCTCGGCCACCATGGAGACGCGGATACCGCTGTCGGAGATCACCTCCGCCACCTTCTGCTGCAGGTAGTCGGCGCGATCCTCTCCGGTGATGTGCCGGTCGATGCGGCGGATCGAATCGAGATCCGACGCGGCCAGCGAGCGCACCGGACGCAGCTCGGTGGCATCCTCTTCAGCCAGTGTCAGTGGCCGGGTGTCCCGGGTCAGCACGTTGCGCGCGGCCAGGGAGAAGCCGGCATTGGCAAAGTAGGCCAGCAGCTCCTGCTGATGCCAGTTGGCCTCGGTGCGCAGACTGCCGCAGCCACGTTTCGCCGCCTCATCTTTAAGCGCGTTCATCAGCAGCATACCGACACCGGAACCCTGATCACCGGGCTGTACGCCGAGGGCGTCGATCACCGCCACCGGCTGCTGGGTGCCGAATTCGCCGCTCAGTACATTGGCGAACAGAAATCCGCACAGCTGGCCGTTCACACTGGCCACGAAGCTGATATAGGTTGATGGGGAGCGTCCCATCGCCTGCAGGCGTTTATGGAAAAACTCCGGGCGCGCACTGCCCCCGAGATTCTTGTCCAGTCCGATGACCTGCTCAATATCACCGTCCTGCAATGGCTGTATCTGGCAATTTCTTTCCAACATCTCAACCCACCTCCGGGTATTTTGTTAAGCGTGCGGATGCACCGATGTGCACCGCCTGACCGCGGCCCTCAGGGCTTTCGGGTGAGAGGATTCCAAGACCGTCGGCGGCAGGAGGAGTGGTACAGGGATGTACCGTTCACGCAGCCGAGGATGCATTGCCGCCGCCGAGCCCCCAGGGATGGGTTTACGGCGTGTCTTGGAATCCTTTCGCCCGGAAGCTTTCCGCGCAGCATCAGAATCTGACAAGTAGAATTAGTGCAGCGTATCGTACTTCGCCTGCAGTTCGTCCCGGGTCTCCTCGAAATCCGGATTGGGCACGATGCAGTCCGGCGGGCAGACCAGCTGGCACTGCGGCTCGTCCTCGGCGCCGACGCACTCGGTGCACTTCATCGGGTCGATAATGTACATCGGATCACCGGCGGTGATGGCGTCGTTGGGACACTCGGTCGGGCAGGCGTCACAGGCGGTGCAGTCTTCGTTGATCATAAGGGCCATAGTATTCTCCTTACGTAAACAGTGGGTTAGGAAGCGATGGCCAGTGAGCCCTGCTCAGCCAGCTTGTCGTAGCGATAGGCACCCCAGATGGCGGCACCGATGGCGCCGGCATAGGGTGAATCGGGGTGGTTCACCGCCTTGGTCGGAATCTTCATCTTGACCATGGAGGCGTTGATCGAATCCATCAGCCCCTCATCCAGCGCCAGGCCGCCACTGAGGAAGGTGACCCCTTCGTCAGCCTTGATCACGCGCAACAGCTTTACCAGCCGACCCGCCATGGAGTCGTGGATACCGCGCAGGATATTGGGTGCGGAGATGCCGCGCGACACCATGTTGATGACGTCGGTCTCGGCCAGCACCGCGCAGATGCTGGAGACGTTCTCTGGGTCGTCCGCCTGCTTGGACAACTCGCCGATCTCGTTCTGGGCGATGCCCAGGTAGCGCGAGATGTTCTCCAGGAACTGACCCGAGCCGGAGGCGCACTGGCTGGTCATGCGATAGGTCAGCACCTTGCCGTGCTCGTCCATCTTCACCGCGCGGCCGTTCAGGGCCCCCATGTCCAGCACCGAGCGGGACTCGGGGTTGAGGTAGATGGCGCCACGGGCGTGCGTGGTCATGGAGTAGAAGTGACCGGTCGAAAACTCAATGTTCTCGCCCTCGCCGGTGGTGGCGGTGTACTGGATATCGGCCTCGGTCAGACCGGCCTCCTCGATCACCTCTTCGTAGGCGCGCCGCGCCAGCTCCATCGGGTCGCGCTGGCGGATCTTGTCGTTGCGGCGGGCGATCCATTCGATGTTGTCGCCGTCGACCTTGAACAGCACGGTCTTGATACAACCGGTTCCCACATCTATGCCAATACTTGTCGTCATGGTTATGCCTCCTCAACGGCACGGCGGGCAAATTCCGCACCGCCCAGTGCACCGGTATAAATTGAATCCGGGTTGATATTGATCTGCACGTCGCCATAGTTCTCCTGAACCAGCTCGCGCAGCTGCTTGACCGCCGCCTCGTTCTTGGCCACGCCCCCGGTGAAGGTGAACTCGTCGGTAATACCACCGGAGCGCGAGATGATCGACATGGCGCGCAGGATGATGGCACGATGCAGTCCGGCCATGATGTCCTCGCGCTTCTCGCCCAGTGCCAGGCGGTCACGCAACTCGGCACCGGCAAACACGGTACAGGTGGAGTTGATGCGCACCGTCTTGGTCGCCTTCATCGCCATCGGCCCCAGTTCATGCAAGCCGAGGTTCATCTCGTCGGCGATGTAACCGAGATAGCGTCCGCAACCGGCGGCGCAGCGGTCGTTCATCTGGAAGTTGACCACGATACCCTTGTCATCGATCTGGATACCCTTGGTATCCTGTCCGCCTATATCCAGCACGGTACGGGTCTTGGGGTACATCAGGTGCGCGCCCAGGCCGTGACACAGAATCTCGGAACGGATGTGCTCCTTGGGGAACGGCAGGCGCACCCGGCCATAACCGGTACCGACCACATAGGTTTCCTCCAGGTCCATGTCCAGCACGCTCTTGATCGCCTTCATCACGTCATCCGAACTGACGCTGAGGTCGGTCTCTTCCGCCAGCACGTTGGTCAGTGCGCGAAGGAATTTGCCTTCCATGTCGTCGTTCGGCGGACGATTCTCCACCTCGATGATCGACTTGTCGTAGATGTTGATCAGGGTATCGAAATTCATACCCATCTCCTTCGCGGTCTGTTCGGCGATGTTCATATACTCGGAACCGGCCAGATCACGGAAGAAGTCCGACTTGCGCACCACGCCCGGCGCGAACAGCCCCTGCAGCTTTTCGCACAGGCGGGCAAAGGCTACATCCAGCACCGCGCAGATCTTCGCCTTCTGCCCCGGGTAACGCAGGTCACCGGCGTTACCCGCGCAGGTCTGGTGCAGATCTTCCAGCTGCTCCAGGAACAGCTCCAGGCGGAAGTGGCGCTCCAGGTTCAACAGCAAGCGGTCGATTTTCTCGCCCTCGAGGCCGGAGAGTCCCTCCAGCGCGCGATGAAACAGGGTCAGGCGTGTACTGATGAACGCCTCCAGTTTGGCCACGCGGCTGGCGGTATCGTAATTGGAGCGGGAGTTGGTGATACCGCGCCCCAGTACTTCGCCAAACTCATCCATCACCACGGCCTTGGTAGTGGTGGAACCCAGGTCAATGCCTATATAACACTTCATGCTCTGGCCCCTCAAGCTGTTCTGGTTGAACGACGTTTCTGGTCGACCATCTGGAAATAACTCTCCAGGCGGTTTTTGACGTTGGCCGCGGAGAAGTAACGCGGATCCACCAGATCGGTCTCGATAAAGGCACCCGGCTTGCCGGTGCGTTTCTCAATTTCATTCATCATCATCAGCTGGCCGGCGGAGAAGCTGTTGCAGCTCTTGATGGAGTTGATGAGCAGACCGTCGGCCTGGTACTCATTCATGTATTTCTCGATCAGGTCGACACGGCTGGGCATGTTGCGGTTGGTGTAACAGCCCAGGCAGTAATCGGCCAGCGACTCCAGCGGATTGGTCGGGTCATGGCGGAAACCTTCATCATACACACCGCCGACCTTGGTATAGGTGCTGGCCACGACCACGGCGCCCTCGTCATAGAACATCTTCCAGAACTCGCGGAAGCTGGTCCAGTTGGGCGGACCCTCCACCACCAGGCGGTATTTCTCTTCGCCCATATCGCCTTCCGGGGTGACCGGACCCAGACCATCTTGCATCCGCTTCTCGATCTCGCCGCGCAGCAGCTGATAGTACTCGATGGCATCCTGGGTGCCGCGGAAGGCGGTGAAGATCGGGCCGATGTAGTAGACGCCGCCGAAGTAGGCGTCGATCGGCGAGCGCACATTCTTGGCACTCTCCAGCACCCACACCAGGTCATCCTCCGCCTTCGCGGAACGGGCCATGTTTTCCCGCAGCCGGTCGATATCGAACTTCACACCGGAGGTCTTCTCCAGTGCCGGAATCACCTCTTCCTTCAACTGTTTGACCACGAAATTGCGCATGTTGTCGGTGATCACGCCATCGCCGGTGTAGGGCACCTGCAGCATCACCGTGTCGCAGTTGTACTCCTTGCGCAGCAGCTCGAACCACTTCATGAAGGTGAAGCAGCCGGTATAGGAGAGCAGCAACAGATTGGGCGGCGGCATCACCTTGCCGTTGGGCGCGATGTTGCCCTTGGACATCATGCCGATATCCGCCTTCACATAGGTACAGACATCCTCGGAGTGGCCGCTGCGCTCGGCGTCCATGATCATGGCGCCGCTCTGTTTGCGCATGCCGTTGTTGATCGCATTGATCTCCGGCAGGTTATTGAGCAGGCCGAAACTGTTGATCAGTTCGTTCAGGTTCCCCGGCACGAATGTGGAGACGATCTTCTTGCCGGTCTCGGGTGCGCTGGTCAGGGCATCGTAGTTGCGTGCGATCATCGCTTTCTGCTTGAGCATCGACGCGTCTTTGATGGCTTCTGGCTTGGTTGCGGTATTCATAATGGTGTTAGCTCCACAGTTTGATCGAGTCGGCAAAGGTACCTGCCTGTTCACGGATCGGCTGCATCTGACCCGAGTTCTCTGCATACTTGAAGGAGATGTGCGGTACGTTGTTTTCGCTCATCTTGGCCGACAGCAGGGGGCGTTCCAGCAGGGCCGGATCACAGAAACTGGGGGCGGCGAAGATCACACCCTCGGCCTTGTTCTTGATCACCGAGTCGAGCAGGTACTGACCCACCTTCTCCTGGGTGTCGCAGTACTTGGCCGAGGAGTCGGCCGAGTGATGCAGGAAGGCATCGGCCAGGCTCTTGATCGGGTCGCCGTCGGTCGGCACCTCTTCCATCAGCCAGCGGTTGACCAGCATGTAGTCGTCATCCACCACGTAGCAGCCGGCCATCTCGATCGACTTGATCATGTTCAGCGGCGGCTGCTCGCAGAACGAACCGCAGGTGATGATGCGGCATTTATCACGAATCGGCTTATCCTCTTTCACCACCGCTGCCAGGTACTCTTTCAGCATGACGATATGCTCCTCCACCGGAAGGACCTGCCCGGCACGCATCACCAGATAGACCTCTGAACTGGGCACCTTCCAGGGCTCGGCGGAACGCATGGCGTAGACATCGCGCACCAGTTGCCGGTGCTCGTTATAGATGGCAATGGAGTTGTTCAGCGCCTCATCGGTAATGGTGTTACCGGAGAGCTTCTCCATGTCGTGACGCAGTTCCTGCATCTCGTTCTGGTAGTACTCGCCGCCGATATCGTCGCGGTAGTTCTGGGGCACATCGAAGTACTTGGCGTAAACGCCCGGCTTCATCAGCTTCCACATACCGGAGAGGTTGCGGATCACGTCGCAGATGCTGGGAAACAGCATGCCGTCGACAAAATCCAGCCGCCCGGTCAGTCCCAGTTCGATGGTGGAGCGGGGGATGCGACAGATATAGCTCTGATAGAAGGCGTCGCCATG
Source organism: Sedimenticola hydrogenitrophicus (assembly GCF_029017505.1). GTDB lineage: Bacteria > Pseudomonadota > Gammaproteobacteria > Chromatiales > Chromatiaceae > Sedimenticola > Sedimenticola hydrogenitrophicus_A. The sequence continues at coordinate 43,267 of NZ_JAQGEI010000038.1, read as the reverse complement.
AATCACTTCCAGGTTGTCACCGCCACCCAGGATTCCCAATGGCAGCATGCCGGCGGCATGAATGATCTCCTCCGGGATATAGACCGGCATGAACCCAACCACCTTGCGGCCGGGCACCGCCTCTTTCCAGGCACGTGATGCGGCGAAGGTGGTATCTTCATACAACTCTTCACAGCGTGCGATAATCTCTGCAGTACTCATGCTTAACTGTCCTCCCATTTGGCTGGACGTTTCTCGATGAATGCATTCAAACCTTCTACAGCATCATGACTGGCCATCAGACCGTCCAGATAAAGGGCTTCAACGCTTGCCAGTTTGGCCTTGATACGCGCCACCATGTCGCTCCGTACCGCCTGCACCGCGAAGCGCAGCGAGGAGGCCGAATGGGGCGCCAGAAATTTATCGAAATAGGCGATCGCCGCCGCCTGCGGGTCTGCCGCCACCTGGTTGACCAGCCCCATGCGCAGGGCCTCGTCACTGTTCACGCTGCGACCGGAAAACAGCAGGTCCTCGGCCTGCGCCTGTCCGATGCGCTCGGGCAGCAGGCAGGAGGCAGCCGGGGCAAACACCGCCAACTGGATCTCCGGCTGGCCCAGGCGGGCGTCGCTCGCGGCAAACAGCTGGCTGCCGGCGGCGGCCACTTCCAGGCCGCCTCCCAGGCACTGGCCCTGGATGGCGACCAGGATCGGCAGCGGGAAATCCAGCATGGTCTCGATCAGCCGGTGCAGTGAACGCAACATTTCAGCGCAACTGCCGGGCAGGTGCTCCTCCACGCTGGCGCCGAAGCTGAAGTGGGGACCTTCAGCGTCCAGCAGCACAGCGCGCAGCGCGGCCTGCCCGGCATATTGCTCGAAGGCCGACTGCAGTGCGCCGATCATGGCGGCATCCACAATATTGGCCTTGGGTCGGTTGAGGCGCAGCCGCAGCAGCGCCCCGTCCCGGTCCATCCAAACCTTGAGCGGCGAATCGCTCATCTCTCAGTCCTCCCTGCCCGGCATCAGGCTCTCGATCAGCTCGGGAGTCCAGGGGGTCGCCTCGGCCAGGGCCTGGCGCAGGGCGACGAAGTCGATCTCGCGACCCACCTCGCGGTTGCCCTCATTGAAGGCGCGGAAGCCGGTGCGGGCCTCGTTCATCATGTTCAGGGCCAACCAGGCGCGGGAGTTCTCCTTGTTGCGGTTCCAGGCATCCAGCTTCGGCTTGCGCAGCTCTTCCAGACTCTTGGTCATGCACTCGGGGAAGGTCTCGAGCAGCTTGGCGCAGAGCTCCTCGACCGCCTGGTCGAGCAGGCTAAGATCGATCTCGCCCTGCTTGATCAGCGCCTTGGCCGCCTTGGCCGCTTCGCCGCTCTTGAATTCGCCATGCACGATGCGGCCGTACTCATCCAGCATCTGGTCGGTGACCGCCATCGGATTGGCGACAAACTTACCGTCCACTTTCAGCGCCGGCACGATCTGCGAGACAATGCCGAGGCGATACGCCTTGTGTGCCGAGAAGGGTTCGCACAGGGTGCCGGAGACCATCGCCTGCTCGCAGCCGATCATCACCGGCAGGAAGTCGGTGGCGCCGCCGATGGCCGCGGAACCGTGCTTGGGACCGGCCTGGCCGAAGTTGGCCAGATCCTGGACCACCGAGTAGTCCGCCGCCATGCCGATCTCCTGGCCGCCGCCGATACGCATACCATTGACCCGGCAGATCACCGGTTTGTCACAGCCCAGCATGGCGCTCACCATGTCGTTGAACAGGCGCATGTACTGGCGGTACTCCTGGGGATTGCCGGCGTAGTACTCGGCGTACTCCTTGGTGTTGCCGCCGGTGCAGAACGCCTTGTCGCCGGCGCCGGTGAACACCACGGCGTTGACGTCGCGGGCACAGCTGGCGGCGCGGAAGGCGAGGATCACACCCTTCACCATTTCGGTGGTGTAGGAGTTGTACTGGGCCGGATTGTTCAGGGTGATCCACAGGTTGTAGAGCCCTTCCGCCACGCTGCCGTCACGGCGTTTGGCCGGACGCTTCTCCACCAACAGGCCCTCGAAGCTGAGCTCCGGCACCAGGTTGTGGTCGACCACGGCGGCCGGCTTGGAATCGTTGATAATGCTGCGCGTTGAATCTCTCATGAAAACGTCCCCTTTAAAGATTCGGAACCAGAATGGCACGCTCGGTCAGAAGGTGGCCCTTGGCCGCTTCGAACACCGCGTTGATATCGTTGAGTGAGTGGAGTTTTACGAACGGCTTCATCTGGATCCTGTTCTGCAACACCAGATCCAGTGCCTTCGGGTAATATTCCGGCAGACAACCCCAGTTGCCCTGCAGGCGGGCGCTGAAGGCCATCAGGTTGGAGAGCCGCAGCTCCAGCTTGGCCATGGTGAAACCGACCACCGCCAGGTGCGATCCGTAGGTCAGCAGGCTGAAGGCGGTCTCCTGGCCGGGCGTCGAGCCGGAGCACTCGAAGATCCTCCACTCGGTGGCGCGCAGGCCGTTTGCCTTCACATGCGCCTTGATCAGTTGTTTAATGGCGCGGGCGTCATGCTCCTTTGCATTCAGGGTCAGCTCGGCACCGAAATCCTTCAGCTGGTCCAGCTTGGCCTGATCCACATCGATGGCCACCACGCGGGCGCCCATGGCGTGGGCGATCTGCACCGCGTAACCACCGACACCGCCGACACCGATCACGATGGCCAGGTCGCCCTCGTTGATCCCGGCCAGCAGCGCCGCCTGGTAGGGGGTGGTCACCGCATCCGCCAGCACCGCCACCTCGGCCAGGCTCATGCCGGCCGCCTCCAGCTGTTTCTCATCCACCGGGCAAAGTCCGCGGGCAGGCACGCTGATATGGCTGGCGAAGCCACCCTGGATATCGTTGCCGGGCATCTTCTGACCGCGGCACAGGGTGCCCAGACCGCGTTGGCAGAGGTCGCACTCGCCACAGGGCATCACCGCCGGGATCACCACCGCCTTGCCCAGCAGCCCCTCGGCGCCTTCGCCGCAGGCCACTACCCGGCCGCTGATCTCATGGCCCAGGGTGAGGGGCAGTTCATGATTGGTACGGACACCGTCATAAAGAAAACCGAGGTCGGTATGACAGACCCCACAACCGGCCACTTCCACCGTGACTTCACCGGCAACCGGCGTTTCGAAGCTGCAATCCTGTTTAACGAAAGGCGCACCCACTGCGGTCATCTGCCAACGGTATCCGTTAATACTCATAGTCTGTGGTCTCCAAAATTCTTATTTCACGCACTAACGCCGCGCTAATGAATTATATTTCACTTTCACCTCTTGTCAACTTAAATATATGTACTATATTTCCTTTGACATAGCCGATTCCATGAAATATGATTCATTTCACTTGCAACTAATCGGGTAATTCCCAGCAAAATCCTGCGATATATATCATATATAAGGTATATCTAATGAATGATTCTGCATCCAACCCACTAGCACCCCCCCAATCCAAAGGGGCGCCCCGCTCCCTCTCCATCGCCATGCTCGGCAGCGGCGGCTCCGGCGTCATGACCGCGGGGCAGCAGTTGCTGGATGCCGCGGGACAGGCCGGCTGGTACGGCATGATGACCCGCTCGTCGGGCCCGCAGATCCGCGGCGGCGAGGCCGCCGCGCTGCTGCGCCTCTCGCCCCAGCCGGTAGAGACCCACAAGGGCCGTTTCGATATCCTGCTGGCCATCGACTGGCTCAACGCCGACCGCTTCGTCGGCGAGATCACCCTGGACAGCAACAGCGTGGTGATCGGCGACGTGGGTGGCCAGGTGCCCGAGGCGATCAGCGCCATGGGCGGCCGTTATATGGAGCTGCCCCTGAGTGAACTGGCCAAGGGGATCAGCGGCGGGCGTCCCAACATGGTGGCGCTGGGCGCCCTGGCCCAGCTGATCGGCCTGCCGCTGGAGGCACTGGAAAAGGGATTGACCAAGTCGCTGGCGAAGAAGGGCGAGGCGGCCATCGCGGCCAGCATGGCCGGCGTACGGGCTGGTATCGAGCAGGCTTCGGCCATTCCCGACATCCCGCCATTTCGTATCGACGCCAACAGCCAGCGGGAGCGCTGGAGCATCACCGGCAATGAAGCGGCCGGCCTGGGCGCGATCCGCGGCGGCATCCGCTTCGTCGCCGCCTATCCCATCACCCCGGGCACCGAGGTACTGGAGTGGCTGGCGCCCAATCTGAAGAAGGTCGGTGGCGTGCTGGTGCAGGCGGAAGACGAGTTGGCCTCGATCAACCAACTGATCGGCGGCTCTTTCGGCGGCACCCCCTCACTCACCGCCACCTCCGGCCCCGGCCTGGCGCTGATGATCGAATCGATCGGTCTGGCCGTCGCCTCCGAGACCCCGGTGGTGATTGTCGACGTGATGCGTGGTGGCCCCTCCACCGGGATCCCCACCAAGTCCGAGCAGAGCGACCTCAATATCGCCCTCTACGGGCTGCACGGCGACGCCCCGCATATCGTGGTGGCGCCGATGTCGATCGGCGACTGCCTGTTCACCACCCAGTGGGCGACCCACCTGGCCGAGACCCTGCAGACCGCGGCCATCGTGCTCTCCGATCAGTCGCTCGGCCAGACCCGCGCCCTGATCGACCGCCCGGCGGACATCGCCTTTGTCTCCGGTGGCCGCAAGATCACCCGCCAGGCGGAGGATTTTCGCCGCTACGTGGTCAACGAGTCCGGCGTTTCGCCCATGTCCATCCCCGGCACACCCGGCTGCCAGTACACCGCCGACGGCCTGGAACACTCGCCCACCGGCACCCCGTCGAGCCGCGCCGAGGACCATATCCAGCAACTGAACAAGCGCAAGCGCAAGCTGGACCGGTTCGACTATGGCAGTCACTGGGCCAAGGTCGAGGGCGAGGGTGACATCGCGGTCCTCACCTGGGGTTCCAGCACCGGGCCGGTCAGCGAGGCGATCGACATGCTGGCGGCGGAAGGCCGCAAGGTCAGACTGGTCAGCATGCGCCTGCTGTTGCCGGCACAGCCGGAACGACTGGCCGCCGCCCTGGCCGGGGTGACGCGGACCCTGGTGGTCGAGCAGTGTCACGGCGCCCAGTTCTATCACTATCTGCGCGCCCATTACGACCTGCCCGGCGAACTCCGCTCCATGGCGATCCCGGGCCCCCTGATGATCCGTCCCGATGATGTCTACAGCGAACTCAAAGCGTGGGAGCACCCCTGATGGAAAACGCAAACAGCTGTCCCAGCCTGAAACCGAACGAGTACAAATCCGGCACCAAGCCCGTCTGGTGTCCGGGGTGTGGTGACTACAGTGTGCTGCTCTCCATCACCAAGGCGATGTCCGAGCTGAACCTGGAGCCGGAAAACGTCGCGCTGGTCTCCGGTATCGGCTGTTCCTCGCGCTTGCCGGCCTACCTCAATGTCTACGGATTCCATGCCGTGCACGGCCGCGCCCTGCCGGTGGCCACTGGCCTCAAGGTGTCGCGCCCCGATCTCACGGTACTGGCCGCGGGCGGTGACGGCGACGGTTTCTCCATCGGCGGCAACCACTTCATGCACGCCTGCCGGCGCAACGTGGACATGACCTATATCGTCATGGACAACCAGGTCTACGGCATGACCAAGGGCCAGGCCTCCCCCACCACCGATCCGGACTGGGACAAGAGCAAGCTGACCCCGGACGGCACCAAGATCAATCCCTACTATCCGCTGGTGATCGCGCTGGCCTCCGGCGCCAACTTTATCGCCCGCGCCTCCAGCACCGATCCCAACGGCGCGGCCAAGGTGCTGGTGGATGCCATCCGCCACCCCGGTTTCTCCTTCGTGCACATGCTCAGCCCCTGCGTCACCTTCCGTCCCGAGCAGAAGGAGTGGAAGAAGATGGTACGCCCGGCCCCGGTCGAGCCGACCACCGACGCGGCCGTCGCGGCCAAGCGGCTGATGACCGACGACAACTTCTTCCTCGGTACCCTGTACAAGGGCAACCGTCCGGCCTATCAGCCGGAGCTGAAGAGCACGGTGGAACACCTGTCGGAGCTGGAGCAGGGGTTCATCCTGTGACCGCGCTACGCATCGCCAACAAGCCGGAACTGCTGGCACGTACCCTGACCATGCTGTCGGAGACCGTGGAGCGCTACGACCTGTTTGCCGACCAGATGGAGGTGGTGAACAACCCGCAAGCGGCGGAGATCTTCCGCTGGCTGGAACAGAAGCAGCGCGAGCGCACCCAGGTGGTTCAGGATCTGAGCGAAGGCCTGGCGCTGCCGCACATCCCGCCCTGGGACTACCACTGGGATGATGCCATCAATATCGAGGTACCGGGCCATGCCAGTGCCCACTACATGATGACGCCCTATCACACCCTGACCCTGGCGATCGATGTGGAGCAGAGCGCCGCCGACCTGTTCGACAACATCGAACGTGACACGGAGTTGCCCGAGGTGCGGAAGCTGGCCCACGGCTTCGCCCGCGAGGCGAATGCTTTTTGCGATTACCTGAAACAGAAACGGGAACATTATCCACTGCCGCAGGCGGGCTGGGACGAGGACGAGGATCCACCCCAGTTTCTCGAATAGCGGAATAGATGGTTTCTTATGCAACATTTTTATTAGGTTGTTTATAACGTGACAGATGCAGAGGATTCGTTGGGTTACGCGGCGCTCGGGTATTGTCGTGTTCTGGAAGCGTGGTGCCTGCGCGCCGCTAACCCAACCTACGAAACTGCAAGTGATTGGCCTGCCTTGTTGGTCGATCTTGATGGCGCCTCGAATCAGGCCACTTTTTCAGATTCAAGCCTGCCCTTGTTTGAGCGAAGCGAGTTTTGTCCACGGATGGACTTATGCCGCGGAGGCCATGGATGGCCGGGAGCGGCTTGGGCAGGCGCTGAAAAAGGGGCCTGATTCGAGGAAGCAAGCCATCGTGTGAGGCCGACAAGGCAGGCCAATCACCTACCAACCGGGTGAGTAGTTACATCCGTCATTGAGAAACGGTGTGGAGAAGCAGAGGTTTTTGCAGGGAAGGTTAGACCGTCAAGGACTTGTTGGGTTACGCGGCGCTCGGGTGTTGTCGTGTTCTGGATGCGTGGTGCCTGTGCGCCGCTAACCCAACCTGCGAAACTTTTATTTCCACAAAGGATTGTGTGCGACATACGGGTTAACCCAAAGATGCATCGGCACTGGCGGCAACAGTTCATGACTAATGTCATAAACAAGCAAGATCAGAACGAAAAGAGGTTGACGTAAAAACCATTTAGTTTATTTTGAAACTAATTAATAATAAGAAACACAGTTTTTAAAACCGTATCGGATTGCCACCGATAATCCGCGTACGGCACCCTTACTTGAACAATAAACAGAGAAAGGCATTGGCGATGAAAGAGAGCTTACAGGCAGGACTCGCAACAACCGATCGTTACGAGATCGACAAACCACGCACCGTGAACTTTGTCGGCGACGACTGCGCGGTCTACTCCACCCCCAGCCTGATCTACGACATGGAAGTGACCAGCCGCAACCTGCTGCTGGAGCATCTCGACGCCGGTGAGGACTCGGTCGGCACCCGCGTGGAGATGGACCACACCGGTGCCACCCTGCTCGGCATGTGGGTCGAGATCACGGCCACCATCAGCGAGGTCAAGGGCCGCATGGTGAACTATGAGTTCAGCGCCCGTGACGCCCTGGATAATGTCGCCAAGGGCAAGCACACGCGCTTTATCGTCGACACCGAACAGACCGCCGCGCGTCTCAAGGCAAAGGCCGCGAAAGCCACCAGCTAAAGGCAGACAGGCATGACCACTGAATCACCCACCGGCAAGACCAAGATACCAACCTACTGCTACCAGTGCGTGGCGGGGCCGGACCTGCTCAACGTGCGGGTGGAAGACGGTATCGCCACCGAGGTGCAACCCAACTTCGACGCGGCGGCCGTGACCCCGGCCGGCGGCAAGGTGTGCGTCAAGGCGTTCGGGCTGATTCAGAAGGTCTACAATCCCCATCGCATCCTCACCCCGATGAAGCGGACCAATCCGAACAAGGGGCGCGACCAGGACCCGAAGTTTGTCCCCATCAGCTGGGACGAGGCGCTGGACACCATCGCCGACAAGGTGAAGCAGATCCAGGCCGAGGGCAAGACCGACGAGGCGGGCTATCCCAAGATCGCCGCCAGCTTCGGTGGCGGCGGCACCCCCACCTACTACATGGGCACCTTCCCCGCGTTCCTCAGCACCCTCACCCCGATCGACATGGGTTTCGGCAGCGGCCAGGGGGTCAAGTGCTACCACTCGGAGCATCTCTACGGCGAACTCTGGCACCGCGCCTTCATCGTCGCCCCGGACACCCCGAAGTGCGACTACATCATCTCCTTCGGCATGAACATCGAGGCCTCCGGCGGCGTCTGCGGGGTCAAACGCCACGCCGATGCCCGCGCCCGGGGGGTGAAGCGGATTCAGGTAGAGCCCCACCTCTCCCAGACCGGCGCCGCCTCCGCCGAGTGGGTACCGATCAAGCCGAAGACCGACCCGGCCTTTATGTTCGCCCTGATCCACGTGCTGCTGCACGAGCAGCGCGAGCGGCTGGACAAGGTGTTCCTGCGCGACCGTACCGGCTCACCGTACCTGGTGGCGCCCAACGGCTACTACCTGCGCGACCCGGAGACGCAAAAGCCGCTGATCTACGACCTGAAAAGCACGCAGGCGGTGCCCTTCGACACCCCCGGCACCGAACCGGCGCTGGAGGGGCAGTACATCCTCAGCGGCATCGAGCTGGGCGCCGATGACGACCGCTGGGAGCACCGCGATATCAAGGTCACCACCGCGTTCGAGAAACTGGTCGAATACATGAAGCCGTTTACCCCGCTGTGGGCGGGACGGGTCTGCGACGTGGACCACAAGATCATCCGCCGCATCGCCCTGGAGTACCTGGACCACGCCCGCGTCGGCGAGACCATCGAGGTCGACGGCCGCACCATGCCGCTGCGCCCGGTCGCCGTCACCCTGGGCAAGACGGTCAACAACGGCTGGGGCGGCTACCAGTGCTGCTGGGCCCGCACCATGCTGGCGGTGCTGGTGGGCGCCCTGGAGGTGCCGGGCGGCACCATCGGCACCACGGTGCGCATCAACCGGCCCGCCTCCGACCGCAACGACAGCGTCAAGCTCTCCGAGGACGGTTTCCTCGCCTACCCGATGAATCCCACCGACAAGGAGAACTGGCTGGCCACCCCGGATGTGCGCAACGCCAACCGCACCCTGGTGCCGCTGGTGGGCAACTCCGCCTGGAGCCAGGCCCTGGGCCCCACCCATCTGGCCTGGATGCAGCAGGAGAAGGGGCCGGAGCACTGGCCGCAGGCGACCAAGCCGGCGCTCTGGTTCGTCTATCGCACCAATCCGGCGGTCTCCTTCTGGGACACCGAGCAGATCACCCGGACCATCGCCACGTTTCCGTTCACGGTCTGTTTCGCCTATACCCGCGACGAGACCAACCACATGGCCGACATCCTGCTGCCGGACCGCACCGACCTGGAAGGGCTGCAGCTGATCCGCATCGGCGGTACCAAATTCATCGAACAGTTCTGGGACCACCAGGGTTTCGCCCTGCGCCAGCCGGTCACCGAACCGCTGGGCGACACCCGCGACTTCACCTGGATCAGCACCGAACTGGCGAAACGCTGCGGCGTGCTGGAGAAGTACAACAAGGCGCTCAACCGCGGCGCCGCCGGCGTCGCCCTGAAGACCGACTATTACGACTTCAGCCTGGACGTGGACCAGGCCCATGACGTGGAGACCATCTGGGAGGCCAACTGCAGGGCGGCCAGCGCCGAGCTCACCGGCGGCAAGGAGAGCCAGGGCCTCGACTACTACAAGGAGAAGGGCTACCGCCTCACCGGCTTCCCGCGCATCAAGTGGTATCTGACCGCCAAGATGGAGGACGAGGGGGTGCGTTACGAACTGCCCTACCAGGAGACCCTGAAGCGGGTCGGCGTCCAGCTCGGCCGGCGCCTGCACGAGCGCGGCATCAGCTGGTGGGACGAACAGCTGGAGGAGTATGCGGCGCTGCCCGAGATGATGGACTTCCAGGCGATCTGGGAGGGCGCGCTGGAGCGCAACTTCGGCATCAATATCAGCGACTACCCGTTCTGGCTGGTCACCTCGCGCAGCATGCAGTACGCCTGGGGCGGCAACGTCTCGATCCAGTTGATCCGCGAGGTGTCGAAGAACATCGGCACCCACGGCGGCCTGGTGATGAACACCGGCCAGGCCCACAAGCTGGGGCTCAAGGACGGCGACCGGGTGGAGATCACCTCCCCGCTCAGCGCCACCCGCGGCATCCTGGTCACCCGTGAGGGCATCCGTCCCGATACCCTGATGCTGATGGGCCAGTTCGACCACTGGGCCACCCCGTTCGCCAAGGAGTTCGACGTACCCAGCATGAACGCCCTGGTGCCGATGCTGCTCGATCTGACCGACTCCAGCGGCTCCGGCGCGGACCTGGCCAGGGTCAAGGTCAAGAAGATTGGAGAGACCAGGAAATGACCCGTTATGTGATGGTCGCCGACATCAACCGCTGCGTCGGTTGCCAGACCTGCACCGCGGCCTGCAAGCAGACCAATGCCACCGCGCCCGGGGTGCAGTGGCGCAAGGTGCTGGATTTCGAGGTGGGCACCTACCCCAATGTGCGCCGCGCCTTCATCCCGGTGGGCTGCAACCACTGCCTGGATGCGCCCTGCGCCGACGCCTGCCCGACCCAGGCCACCTACAAACGGCCCGACGGCATCGTCGCCATCGACTACGACCGCTGCATCGGCTGCGCCTACTGTATCCAGGCCTGCCCCTACCAGGCACGGGATCGGGTGGATATCCCCAACAAGGCCTACGGCAAGGCGTTCGGCCAGATGAAGCATGAGCAGAAGGTACCGCACAGCGAGCGTCGCGCGGTGGCCCAGAAGTGCACCTTCTGTGTCGAGCGCATCGACTACGGCACCGCCAACGGCCTGATCCCGGGCATCGACCCGGACGCCACCCCGGCCTGCGCCAACAGCTGTATCGCCGACGCCCTGACCTTTGGCGATATCGAAGATCCCGACAGCAACGTATCCAAACTGCTGCGGACCCATGAATACTTCCAGATGCATGCGGAGCTGGAGACCGGCTCCGGCTTCTATTACCTGTGGGAGCGTAAATGATGCTGGCTCCAACCCTACAGAAACGCTGGGACTGGCGCGCCGCCGGTAACTTCATCTGCGGCGGCAGCGGCTCCGGCCTGATGATCATGGCCGCCCTGCTGACGCTCATCGGACTGCACGCCAGTGGCTACGCCCTGCTGGCCAGCGCCCTGGTCGCCACCGGCCTGGGCCTGGTGTGGCTGGAGATCGGCCGGCCGCTGCGCTCCATGAACGTGTTCCGCAACCCGCGCCGCTCCTGGATGACCCGCGAGGGCCTGGTGGCCACCGTGCTGCTGCCACTCGGCGTGCTCGCCTTCCTCAGCGAATCCACCGCCCTGTCGATCCCCTTGCTGATCATGGCCGCCGTGGCGGCGGCCCTGTTTCTCTACGCCCAGGCGCGTATCCTGCACATGGCCAAGGGGATCCCGGCCTGGCGTACCGACGCCATCAACCCGCTCATCGTCAGCACCGGACTGACCGAGGGTATGGGTATCGTGCTGATCTTCGCCGGCCTGGTGCAGGGCAACGTGGCGGCCCTGTTCAGCGGTTACGGCTGGATCCTGGCCCTGGCCCTGGTGTTCCTGCGCGGGGCGGCCTGGATCAATTACCGCTATTCATTGGCCAACAACGCCCCGGAGGCGACCCTGCAGGTACTGGACAGGGCGCATAGCGTGATCGCCCTGCTCGGCGTCGCCGCGCCGATCGTGTTGCTGTTCCTGGGCAAGAGTTACCCCGCCTATCAGCTGCCGCTGGCGGCGGCGGCCGGATTCTTCATGGTGCTGTGCGGCTGGTTCTGCAAGTATCAGATCATCCTGCACGCCGCCTACTCCCAGGGCTATGCCATTTCACACACCCCGGCGCGCGGCGGCGGCAAGCCCGGCCCCGGGTTGAAACCCGGCTGGAGATTGCCACAATGACCACGGCTGTAGAACAGAAAATCACCCACGAGGTGCGTCTGCACGGGCGCGGTGGCCAGGGCGCGGTGCTCGCCTCCAAGATCCTCGCCAAGGCCCTGGTGTTGAGCGGACAACACGTCACCGCCATCCCCTCGTTCGGCTTCGAACGGCGCGGCGCACCGGTGGCCGCCTTCATGCGCTATTCCAACCGGCCGATCCGCGCGGTGACCAATATCTACGCCCCCGATTACATCATCTGTATCGATCCGAGCATCCCCAAGGCGGTGGATATCTTTGCCGGGGTACAGCCCGACAGCACCCTGATCCAGGCCACGCGCAACTCGGCCGAGTCCCTCAGCTGCCCGGCGGCCGTCACCCGGGTGGTGCTGTGCGATGCCATCGCCATCGGCATGGAGGTGTTCCGGCGTCCCATCACCAACACCATCATGCTCGGCGCCTTCGCCAAGGCCACCGGCATCGTCACCCTGGACGGGTTGCGCGCCGGCCTGGAGTCGGCCAACTTCCGTGACGCCGGCCTGGAGCAGAACCTGATCGCGGTGGAGCGCGGCTTCAACGAATCGATCGTCAAACAGCGGCAGGGAGATACCTGGGTATGAGCAAGATGAGAGCCCATCCAAGGCCGGACATGAGCCAGGTGCCGGACGACCTCTGCCCGGTCGCCATCATCGAAAACGGCATGCTGCCGGGCGACTGGCGCGCCGAGCGGCCGGTGGTGGACCGCGCCAAGTGCGTCAAGTGCGCCGTCTGCTGGATCTTCTGCCCGGTGCAGTGCATCGTTGAGAAGCCGGCCTGGTTCGACATCAACTACGACACCTGCAAGGGCTGCGGCATCTGTGCCGTCGAGTGCCCGCACAACGCCATCCAGATGATCGAGGAGGTCAAATAATGGCCACGCCCGCGCTGAAGCTGAAACACCCCGGCTGCGCCCAGTCCATCGTCTGCGACGGCAACGAGGCGGCCGCCTGGGCGGTGGCCCTGGCCCGTCCCGATGTGGTGGCGGTCTATCCGATCACCCCCCAGTCCTCGCTGGTGGAGTACGTCTCCCAGTTCATCGCCGACGGCAAGATCGAGGCGGAACTGATGAACGTGGAGGGCGAGCACAGCGTGCTCTCCGCGCTGCACGGCGCCGCCCTGGCGGGCGGCCGCACCTACACCGCCACCTGCGGTCCCGGCCTCGCCTTCATGTTCGAACCCTACTGGCGCACGCCCGGCATGCGCCTGCCCATCGTCGCCTCGCTGGTGACCCGCGACGGCATCACCCCGCAGTGCGTCTGGGGCGGCCAGCAGGACGCCATGACCATGAAGGAGACCGGCTGGATCCAGATCTATTGCGAGACCGTGCAGGAGGTGCTGGACACCACCGTGATGGCCTACCGCATCGCCGAGCACCACGACGTGATGCTGCCGGTGAACATCTGCCACGACGGCAACTACCTCTCCTACGGCGTCACCCAGGTGGAGGTGCCGGAGCAGTCGGCAGTGGACGACTACCTGGGAGAGAAGAACATCAACTGGCACGTGGCCCTCGACCCGCTGCGGCCGATGGCGGTGGATCCGCTCACCGGCGGCGCCGGCGGTCCCGGACCGGCCAAGTTCGTCGCCTACCGCAAGGGGCTGTGCCAGGGCATGCAAAACGCCCTCGGCGTGATCGAGCAGGCACATGCCGACTGGGCCGAAATCTTCGGCCGCGACTACGCGCCGCTGGTGGAGGAGTACCGGCTGGACGACGCCGACTACGCCCTGGTCACCATCGGTTCCATGACCGGCGCCGCCAAGGATGCGGTGGACAGCGCTCGCGAGCGGGGCCAGAAGGTCGGTCTGATCAAGATCAAGACCTTCCGCCCGTTCCCCGTGGCCGCCATGACCCGGGCGCTGAAAAAGGTCCGGGCGGTCGGCGTGGTGGATCGCTCGGTGCACTACGGCTGGGACTGCGGCCCCCTCTACCAGGAGGTGTTGAGCTGTCTCTACCGCGCCGGCCAGCCGATTGCCGCCGGCTCCTTCATCGGCGGCCTGGCCGGCGCCGATCTCACCGAGGGTCACTTTGCCCGCGCCATCGAGCGCACCGCGCAGCTGCTGGCCGGTGACGAATTCGACAGTCCGGTATGGCTGAACGAGCATGATTGAGGAGCGCCCGATGAACACGACCCACTATCTCGTCGCCGGCGCCAGCCATGCCGGCCTGGAAGCGGTGCACCGCATCCGCCTGGTGGATGAGACCTCCCCCATCACCCTGGTGACCCGCGATGCCCATGCGCCCTACTCGCCCACCATCCTGCCCTACGTGGTGTCGGGGCAGAGCGCTCCGGAGCGGGTGGTGCTGCGTCCGGCGGACTATTTCCTACAGCACAATGTCACCCTGATCAGCGACAACGAACTGGTGTCGATCGACGAGACCGGCAAACAGGTCACGCTCAAGTCGGGCGACCGCTGGCAGTATGCAAAACTGCTGCTGGCCACCGGGGCCGATCCGATCATCCCGCCGATCCCCGGACTCAGCGAGACCCCGTACCATGTGCTGCGCACCATGCAGCACGCCATCGACCTGCGCGACCACGCCGGCAAGGTGAAGCGCGCCGTGGTGCTTGGCGCCGGCCTGATCGGTATGCACGGCGCCGAGAACCTGCGTCATGCCGGACTGGATGTCACCATCGTGGAGATGTGCGACCAGGTACTGCCGGGCTATTTCGATGCGCGCGCCGCGGCGGTGATCGAGCACGCCTTCAACGCCAACGGCATTCGTATGCTGATGGGCAGCCGGGTGGTGCGGGTGGAGCCGTTGGGCGACGGCTGCCGGATCACCCTGGAGAACGGCGACAGCCTGGAGGCTGATCTCTTGCTGGTCGCCACCGGCGTGAAACCGCAACTGGATTACCTCAAAGGCACCTCGGTGCAGGTGGACCAGGGCATCCTGGTGGACCGCCGGATGCGCACCGACGCGCCGCATATCTGGGCCGCCGGCGACGTCGCCCAGGCCGCCGATTTCTACGGCGAGGAGAAGGTGATGATGGGCATCCTGCCGGATGCGGTCACCCAGGGCGCCGTGGCCGCCATGGACATGACCGAAGACCACGCCCTGAAACCCTATATCGGCGGCGTGCCGATCAATACCTATACCTTCTTCGGCCAGCAGGCGATCTCGGTCGGCCAGAGTCTGGCCGACGCATCACTGGAAGAGCTGACCCGGGTGGATGAGGACCACGGCCGCTATCTGAAGATCCTGCTCAAGGAGAACCGGCTGCAGGGTATTTCCAGTATCAACCAGGAGATGGATGCCGGCATCATGTGGCAGCTGATCCTGCGCAAGGTCGATCTCACCCCGGTAAAAGACGCCTTTATCGCCCGGCCGCTGGAGACCGGCCGCGCCCTCATGTCCAGCACCTGGCGATAACGGGAGAACAGATTAATGACCGCCTACAACACCATCGCCTTCGATCCGTCACGCTGCGAGCTGTGCAATGACTGTGATGCCTGCATCACCGCCTGCGCCCAGGTCAAGTCGGGCAGCGACGACCCGCTGTACTCGCGCATCAAGATCGTCGCCGGCTTCAACGGTAACCCTCCGGAACTGGCGCTGTGCCGCCAGTGCGGCGACCCGGAGTGCGTCAAGAGCTGTCCTTCCACCGCGCTGACCAAAAACCCGGATACCGGCCTGATCGACTGGGAGAAAAGCCTCTGCGTCGACTGCCTGCTCTGTACCGTCGGCTGCAGCTATGGCGGCATCACCTACAATGCGACACTGAAGCATGTCGCCAAGTGCGACCTGTGCGACGGCGACCCGGCCTGTGTCAAGGCGTGCCCGAGCGGGGCCCTCAGTTACATCACCTCGGCCGGCATCTTCAACGAGCAACACGAACGCGAGGATCTGTTCGTGCCCGGGCTCTCCGCCTGCCAGGGCTGCAACTCGGAGATGATCATGCGTCACTCGCTGCGCAAGGTGGGACCGGACACGGTGCTGGCCACCCCGCCCGGCTGTATCCCCGGCATGGGCTCGGTCGGTTTCAACGGCACCACCGGCACCAAGGTGCCGGTGTTCCACCCGCTGCTGACCAACACCGCCTCGATGCTGGCCGGACTGAAGAAACAGTACAACCGCATGGGCCGCAACGTCACCGCCATGGCGTTGGCCGGCGACGGTGGGGCCGGTGATGTCGGCTTCCAGTCGCTCTCCGGCGCGGCGGAACGCAATGACCAGATCCTGTTTATCTGTGTCGACAACGAAGGCTACATGAACACCGGCATGCAGGCGTCCGGCAGCACTTCCTACGGCTCCTGGACCACCACCACGCCGGTCGGCAGCGAAATGAAAGGCAAGCGTACCAGCCAGAAGAATCTGGCCATGATCATGATGAACCACAACTGCGAGTATGTGGCCACCGCCTCCACTGCATTTGTCGAGGACTACTACGAGAAACTGGACAAGGCGCTGGCCGCCTCCGAGCGCGGCTTTGCCTATCTGCACATCTACTCGCCCTGCCCCACCGGTTGGCGCTTCCCCTCGTCGCAGACTATCGAGGTGTGCCGCAAGGGCGTGGAGACCAACTTTGCTCCCTTGTGGGAGTATGAACGGGGCGGTGACCTGCACTTCACCCACCCCATCGATAACCCCCTGCCGGTAGAGGCCTACCTGAACCTGAGTGGCAAGTACCGCCACGTCAACGCGGAGCAGCTGGCTTGCATCCAGCAGCAGGTCAATGAGCGGGTAAGGACCCTGAAACGCTATGCGGGTCAATAGGGGCGGAGCCGAATGGTACTTAGTTAAGCCAAGAAGCACCGTCATCCCGGCGCAGGCCGGGATCCAGACTGCTGAATGGTGGCAGCATTCCTGGATTCCGGCCTGCGCCGGAATGACGAGCATCGTGAAAGCCATTAAAGCCAGAGCCCTTTTGCGCGTTTGATGATGAAAACAAATATAGAGGAGTGTGACACCATGTCGAATACTGGTGCCGAGAATTACTATTATGATGCCGAAGCCGAGTGCATGCCACGCGGGCAACTTTTGCAACTGCAGTTGCAACGTCTGAAGACGCGCCTGCAACACGCCTATGACAACGTGCCGCACTACCGGGCGGCATTCG
The DNA here is from genome assembly GCF_029017505.1 of Sedimenticola hydrogenitrophicus. Lineage (GTDB taxonomy): Bacteria > Pseudomonadota > Gammaproteobacteria > Chromatiales > Chromatiaceae > Sedimenticola > Sedimenticola hydrogenitrophicus_A. The sequence continues at coordinate 26,171 of NZ_JAQGEI010000038.1, read as the reverse complement.
ATGCCCAGGGGGTAAAACCGCACAACCTGGAGCGCCTGGAGGATCTGGCCAAGTTTCCCTTCACGGTGAAGAACGATCTGCGCGACGCCTACCCGTTCAACATGTTCGCCGTGCCCCGGGAGCAGGTCTCGCGACTGCACGCCTCCTCCGGCACCACCGGCAAGCCGACCGTGGTCGGCTACACCGAGGGCGACATCAACAACTGGGCCGACCTGATGGCGCGCAGCCTCTCCTGCGCCGGCGCCCGCCCCGGCGACATCGTGCACAACGCCTACGGCTACGGCCTGTTCACCGGCGGGCTGGGTGCCCACTATGGCGCCGAGCGGCTGAAGTGCACCGTCACCCCCATGTCCGGCGGCAACACCGAGAAGCAGATCGCGGTGATGAACGACTTCGGCTCCCACGTGCTGCTCTCCACCCCCTCCTACGCCCTCAACATCGCCGAGGTAGCAAGAAATGAAGGGGTGGACCTGGCGGCCGGCCCGCTACGCGTCGGCGTGTTCGGTGCCGAACCCTGGAGCGACGAGATCCGCGGCGAGCTGGAGAAACAGCTCGGCATCAAGGCGATGGATATCTACGGCCTGTCCGAGATCATGGGGCCGGGCGTGGCCTGTGAATGCACCGAGCAGAATGGCCTGCACGGCTGGGAGGATCACTTCCTGTTCGAGATCATCGATCCCGACACCCTGCAGCCGCTGCCCTATGGCGAGGCGGGCGAACTGGTGATCACCACCCTGACCAAGGAGGCGCTGCCGATCATCCGCTACCGCACCCACGACATCACCCAGCTGACCGATGAGCCGTGCGCCTGCGGCCGCTCCCACGTGCGCATCCTGCGGGTCACCGGGCGCAACGACGACATGATGATCATCCGCGGCGTCAACGTCTATCCGTCGCAGATCGAGTCGGTGCTGGTGGGCATCAACGGCGTCGCCCCCCACTACCAGCTGGTGATCCGGCGCGAGGGCATACTCGACACCCTGACCGTGGACATCGAGGCAGAGCCCGATTTCGGCGGCGACAAACAGGCGCTCGGCGCCGAGGTGAAACACCACATCAAATCGTTGATCGGCGTCACCTGCACGGTCAATGTGCTGGAGACCGGCGCGGTGCCGCGTTCCCAGGGCAAGGCGGTGCGGGTGCGCGATCTGCGCAAGAAGTGAGGAGCATAGCGTGGGCTTTTGCAACGACTGCAGTCACTGGCGCTTCGAGCAGAATGTCGTCTTGCGCAATGAACGCGAACAGGATGGCTTCGGCCTCTGCGAGCTGTTTGATCAGATGCGCGCCAACCCGTTACGCGCGCTGGTGCGCAGCGATGACGAATATGCCGAGATCCAGACCCGCGGCGAATTCGGCTGCAATCTGTTCGAACAGAAGTAATTACAGGGCTTCCGGCAAAGGGAGCAACACAGGGAATGGGCGTGACAGACAGGGGATGTCTGGCTACGCCCGACCCGCCTGCGACGACAGCGGCGGCCGGTGCAGGACAAAAAACAGGTAGGGTGGACAAGCGCAGCGAATCCATCCGGAAAGATCATATCGGAGCAGGCGGTGTCGGAGCTGACACCCGCCTGCCGGACAAAAGGAACCACTATGAGCATCAGAGACCGTATCGACGCCCTGCTGGAACGCATGCCGGATGCCCCCCAGTATCCCACCCAGGGCGCCGTCCTGTTTGTGGATCTGGAGCGCCGCAGCCAGCGCAAGGCCTACCTGCCGAAGGAGGTGCTGACCACCTTCCTCAGCGGTCGCGGCGGCAACATGTTCCTGCTCTACAACCTGCTCTCCGGCGACAACGTGGAACCACTCGATCCCGAAGTCCCGCTTATTTTCGGCAGCGGGGTCTTTACCGGCTACATGGCCTCCGCCACTCGCGGCAACGTCACCAGCCTCTCCCCGGAGAGCGACGCCATCCTCGACAGCAATGCCGGCGACTACTTCCCCGCCTTCATGCGTCACCACGGTTATGACCACCTGGTGCTGTATGGACGCAACCCCCAATGGACGCTGCTGAAGATCTCTTTCGAAGAGATACAGTTTCTGGACGCCACCCCCTACCTGGGAATGGATAACCTGGATATCACCGAGGCCATTCAGCGCGATTTCGAACGTACCGAACGCAAGGACATGGCACTGGCGCGCATCACCAGTGCCGGAGAAAACCAGGTGCTCAGCTCCGGCATCATGGGCGGCATCAAGGCGATCTGGGCACGCGGTGGCGCCGGTGCCAAGATGGGCTCGCTGGGACTGAAGGCGATCATGATCGACGGCGCGCCGGGCAAGATCGTCTCCTCCCGGGAGTTCAAGCTGGGCGCCAAGGAGATCAGCAACAAGGTGATCGGCACCAGCGTGATCCACAATGCCCTGAAGACCGTCGGCACCCCGTTCCTGTACAAACCGAGCCGTATCCTCGGCGCCATCGGCACCAAGAACAACCAGGAGAACACCTGGGTCGAGGATCTGGACGCCGACAACTTCGATGTCTACCGCACCGGCATGGATGGCTGCTACAAGTGCCCGGTGAAGTGCCGGCCACTCAACGACATGACCCCCGGGGCCACCGGCGGCTTCGGCGCCAATGCATTGAAAGGTGTTACCGGCAATGCCAGCTACGACACCGCCCAGGCCGAGGTACAGCATGAACATCACGCCGGCTATCGGGGCATCAAGGGCAATGACGTGTTCGACCGCTACGACAAGGGCGACGGCCCGGAGTATGTCACCGTCGGCAAGTTCGGCCCCAACATCGGCATAAAAGAACCGGAGCAGGTACTGCGCCTGAACAACATCCTCAACGACCTGGGGCTCGACTCCGCCGGCACCGGCGGCGCCATCGGCTGGGCCATGGAACTGTATCAGCGCGGCATTATCGACCAGAAGACCACCGGCGGCCTGGAGCTGAGCTGGGGCAACTATGAGGCGGTGGAGAAACTGCTGTTCATGCTGGCCAAACGCGAAGGCTTCGGTGACGTGGTGGCCGACTCCAGCCAGGCGGTGGCCACCGGCAAATATCCGAAGGAGGCACTGGACTACCGCATGACGGTAAAGGGGCTGTTCCAGTCAGACCCCCACGACAGCCGCATCCTCAAGGCGTTCGCCCTGGGCCTGGCGGTGGCCACCCGCGGCATGGACCACCTGCGCAACCGGGTGACCCTGGAGATCAATGCCCGCATCAACGACGACGCCGAGTTCAAGACCGCCCTGTATGGCGGCCAGGTGTCGGCCGAACCCAATCAGTACGGCGGCAAGGAGTACGCGGTACGTCGCTGCGAGGACACCTTTGCGGTCGGCGACTCGGTGGGCATGTGCCGCTTCACCACCAAGCTGTTCAACTCCCCGTCACTCACCGGGACCGAGGAGTTTGCCGAGCAGCTCAAGCTGCTGACCGGGATCGACATGAGCAGCGACGACCTGCTCAACAGCGGCCGCAACGTGATCGCCGTGGAGCGCATGATCAATGCCATCCGCGGCCTCGGCGACGTCGACGACACCCTGCCCCGGCGCTGGTTCGAGGAGCCCAACAGCGCCGGCCCGTTCAGCGGCGAGAAGATCGATCCGCAGGCGTTCGCGGAGCTGAAATTGCGCTTCTACGAGATCTCCGGGTTTGAACCGGACGGCCTGCCCAGCAGCGACTGGTGGGAGCGGCTCTCCCAGGTGCTGACCGGCTACAGCCTGAAGGTGCAACTGCCGGAGCTGCCCGGGGTGAAACGCCACAGCCTGGTCATCAACCGGCCGGTGAGGAATATCCAGGAGCTGAGACAACGCCTGATCAGCAGCCTGCCGCAGGCGGCCGAGGCGCTGCAGGACAGCTCGTTCGGCATTTCCATTAACGATCAACTGGTGGTCGCCTCGGAACAGGGGCTGGCCCTGCACAATGGCGACCAGGTGAGCCTGGTGCCGATGTTGGCGGGAGGGTAGCTAAGGACCCGCGCAAGAATAAGTTCCTGTATTCGGTCGCCCCTGGACCCCGCTGGCAGCGTTACGCTTTTTGCCAAGGGAACAGCCATTGCCTGCAAAGCGTGCCTTGCCAGCGTGGCCCAGGAACGCCCTCGGTACTACGGAATTATTCTTGCGCGGGCCCTAAGAGAGAGAGAAAGCGCGTGTGGAAAAGGTACAAATATCAGTATCATGTTAATATCAGGCAGGAGAGGAGACCAATAGGAACGTGACGCATGACTGAGATCGTCAACTCCCCCGCGGGGGAAGAGGTAAGCATTGAGGAGCTGACCGAAGTGGTCGGGGCGCGGGTACGCTCGGTACGCTCACGGCGTGGTCTGACGCGCAAAAACCTCGCCTTTCATTCAGACGTCTCAGAGCGTTACCTGGCCCAGCTGGAGCGTGGCACCGCCAACGTCTCACTGGCCCTGTTGTCGCGGATCGCCAAGGCCCTCGGGGTGCGGATCGGCTCGCTGCTGCCGGAGCAGGAGGAGAGCTGCATCAAGTACCCGCCGCTGGGCGAATTGATCGAAACCTTCACGCCCGAGGCACAGGAGAAGGCGTTCCAGCTGTTGCGCAACGCCTTTTCGCCGGGCCAGGGGGCCTATCGTGGCATCGCCCTGATCGGGCTGCGCGGCGGTGGCAAGAGCACCCTCGGTGAGCGGCTGGCGAAGCATTTTCAGGTGCCGTTCATTCGCATGCAGAACGTGATCGCGCAACTGGCGGGGATGGACATGGGCGAGCTGATCTCCCTCACCGGCCAGGGCAACTACCGCCGGCTGGAGCTGCAGGCGCTGCAGCAGACCATCACCGACTACCGGCACGTGGTGCTGGAGACCGGCGGCAGTCTGATCTCCGAGGCGGAGACCTTCCGGGTGCTGCGCGAGAACTTCTACACCGTCTGGGTGCGCGCCTTGCCGGAGGATCACATGAACCGTGTCATCGAGCAGGGTGACATGCGTCCCATGGCCGGCAACCAGCAGGCGATGGATGACCTGAAACTGATACTGGACGAACGTGAAGCGGATTACCGCCTGGCCAATTTCGAGATCCTGACCTCGGGCCAGACTATCGAGCAGAGTCTCGAAGTGCTGATCAAGCAGTGCGCGCCCTATCTGCAGGGCGGCTGACCGGATCGCGTTCGCTTTGAAGTTTGGCCGGCCCTGCCGGCCATCCCCTACCTTTTCCCCACAGTAAACTTCTATCTCCAAGCCGAGCCGGTAGGAGCGCCTCCGGCGCGAGCTGTTTTCGCCGCTGAGCCGCTACCCATGGGAAGAGCCCGTGCATCCCATCATTGCGGCCCTGTAGTCCGTGATTCAACCGCGCGAAGCACGCAAAGAACGCGAAGTAAAAAGCCGTTTTGTATGCTCCGATCGATCCCCTGCCGGGTTGGACCGGAGGAGCGGTTCAGGAGGAGCGGTACAGGGATGTACCGACAACGGAGCCGAGGATGAAAATATAGGCACGCCATCGTATCTCTTGGCGTACTTTGCGTGCTTCGCGGTCCCGAAACAACGAACGATTAACGCCATTTCAACAATAGGAAAGGATCACCACCATGCCCGAAGCCTTTATCTGCGACGCCATCCGTACCCCGATCGGCCGCTACGGCGGCAGCCTGGCCAGCCTGCGCAGCGACGACCTGGCCGCCCTGCCGGTGCGGGCGCTGATGGAACGCAATCCCGATGTCGACTGGTACCGGCTGGACGACCTGATCTACGGCTGCGCCAACCAGGCCGGTGAGGACAACCGCAACGTGGCGCGCATGACCGCCCTGCTGGCCGGTCTGCCCGACGCCGTGCCCGGCGCCACCCTGAACCGGCTGTGCGGCTCCGGCATGGATGCCGTCGGCAGCGCCGCCCGCGCCATCAAGAGCGGCGAGGCGCAGCTGATGATCGCCGGCGGGGTGGAGTCCATGTCCCGCGCCCCGTTCGTCATGGGCAAGGCGGAGAGCGCCTTCTCGCGCCAGGCGGAGATCTTCGACACCACCATCGGCTGGCGCTTCATCAATCCGCGCATGAAGGCGCTGTACGGCGTCGACTCGATGCCGGAGACCGCCGAGAACCTGGCCGTGGAGTTCGGCATCAGCCGCGCGGACCAGGACGCCTTCGCCCTGCGCTCCCAGCTACTGACCGGGGCCGCCCAGGAGGCGGGCCGGCTGGCCGAGGAGATCGTCCCGGTCAACCTGCCCCAGCGCACGGGCGACCCGATCCCGTTCGACCGGGATGAGCACGCCCGCCCCCAGACCCAAATCGAGCAGCTGGCCAAACTGCGCCCCATCGTCCGCCCCGAGGGCAGCGTCACCGCCGGCAACGCCTCCGGGGTCAACGACGGCGCCTGCGCCCTGCTGATCGCCTCCGAAGAGGCGGCCCGCCAGCAGGGGTTGACCCCACGCGCCCGTATCCTCGGCATGGCCACCGCCGGCGTGCCACCCCGCACCATGGGCTTCGGCCCGGCGCCCGCCAGCGAGAAGCTGTTGGCACGGCTCGGGCTGGGTCTTGACCAGATGGACCTGATCGAACTCAACGAGGCGTTCGCCGCCCAGGCCCTGGCGGTGACCCGCCACCTGGGGCTGGCGGATGACGACGAGCGCATCAACCCCAACGGCGGCGCCATCGCCCTGGGGCATCCGCTCGGCATGAGCGGCGCGCGCCTGCTCACCACCGCCAGCTACCAGCTGCGGCGCAGCGGCGGCCGCTACGCCCTCTGCACCATGTGTATCGGCGTCGGCCAGGGCATCGCAGTGGTGATCGAGCGGGTTTGATTAGCGCCATGCGGTGGATGCGCCCTTCGGGCTTATCCACCCTACCATCAGCCTCGAATGCAGGATGTAGGGTGGATAAGCCGGTAGGCGCATCCACCATAAAGCGGCCAGGCCGCTCCTGCAGGCGAGGATAAACAACCAGGGGTCGGAGTCAAGCCGCGCAGGACAGGGCATATATCCCGCCACTCGTTGGCGGCTTGACTACGATCAGCCTCGAATGCAGGACGTAGGGTGGATAAGCCGGTAGGCGCATCCACCATAAAGCGGCCAGGACGTATTTCCCACCACTCGTTGGTGGCTTGACTCCGACCCCTCCGCACGGACCCGCCAATAGGCAGGCCCCTGTGCCTGCCCGGAGCCAATTTCCAGGCGGGGCACCGCGGACGCAAAACAGACTAACCACTCATTCAGCACAGAGAACAACACTATGAGCAACCACCACACACCCGACCTGGACGGCATCACCGCCCTGCTGCAGACCCGCGCCGGCGATGGCCGCCAGTCCCTGAACGACGCCGAGCTGCGACAACTCCTGGAGATGGCCGGCCTGCCCCTTGGCAGCAAACAGCGCGGTGAACAGGCGAGTGGCCTCGAACTGGCCCTCTCCCTGACCAACACCCGCGAATTCGGCATGGTGATCAGTGCCGGGCTGGGTGGCGAGAACGGCGAGTTGCTGGCCGGCGCCCTGCGCAAGGGCCAGGGCGGCGTCCGCGCTGCCGCCGAGCTGACCAACGGCGAGGATCTGCTGGCCGCCTTCAAGGCCACCATCGCCTGGCGTCAGTTGCATGGCAGCGTCAGCGACCAGGCCCTGATCGACTGCTTCGATGCCTTCATCCGCCTGGGACGGCACTACGCGCCCGGCAACCCGGAGGCCCCGTTCGTACTTGATCGCCTGGAACTCAACCCGTTCAGCTTCCACAACGGGCGGATCACGTTCAGCGAGGGCGTCTGCGAATTCAGCCGCCCCGTCGCGGTGCTGGCACCGCGCCCGGCCACCAGGATCGGCAAGATGCTGCACCCGAAATCGATCGGCATCATCGGCGTCTCCGGCAGCAAGATGAACTTCGGCCGCATCATCCTCAAAAACATCCTGGCCAGCGGCTACCCGGCCTCGCAGATCACCATCATCCGCCCCAACGAAGACGAAATCGACGGCGTCAAGTGCGCCGACAACCTCGCCAGCCTGGAGCACAAGCTGGACCTGTTCGTGGTGGCCATCGCCGCCGACGCGGTGTTCGATCTGGTGGCCGAGTTGATCGCCAGCGACGCCGCCGAGGCGGTAATGCTGATCCCCGGCGGCTTGGGGGAGACCGCCGCCAGCCGCGGGCAGGCGGCGGCGATGATGAAGCGCATCGACGAAGCCCACCGCAGCGATACCGGCGGCCCGGTATTCCTCGGCGGCAACTGCCTCGGCATCGTCTCCCACCCGGGCCAGTACGACACCTGGTTCATCCCCAAGAACCGCCTGCCCCAGGGGCAGCGCAAGGCCGAGCGCAACTCGGCCCTGATCAGCCAGAGCGGCGCCTTCATGATCACCCGTCTGAGCCACAATCCCTGGCTCGATCCCGCCTACATGACCGCCCTGGGCAACCAGAACGACCTCACCCACGGCGACATGGTCAACTACTTCGCCGGGCTGGACGGTATCGACACCATCGGCGTCTACGCCGAGGGGTTCCGCGACCTGGACGGTCTGCACTTCGCCCAGGGGGTGCGCAAGGCAGTGCTCATGGGCAAGCAGGTGGTGCTCTACAAGGCCGGTCGCTCCGCGGCCGGCGGCAACGCCACCCTCGGGCACACCGCCTCCATTGCCGGCGACTTTGCCCTCCTGGAGGCGGTCATCAGCCAGGCCGGCGGCATCGTCTGCGATGACTTCGACCAGTTCAACGACCTGTTTTATATCGCCGACTGCCTACACGGCAAAACCGTCGGCGGCAACCGGCTCGGCGCCGTCAGCGGCGCCGGATTCGAGGCGGTGGGCATGGCCGACAATATCGCTGTGGATGAATTTTCGCTGGAGGTGGCCGCGCTTTCACCGCAGACCGAGGCGCGCATCGCCGAGATCCTCAAGGCCAAACGGCTGGGCGCCCTGATGGAGATCAGGAACCCGATGGACATCAACCCCGGCGCCGACGACGAGGCGCACCTGCAGTGTGCGGAGGCGATGGCCAACGATCCCAACATCGACGCCGTGGTGGTGGGACTGGACCCCATGTCCCCGGTGATGCGCACCCTGGTGGACAACAAGCTGCGCCCCGGCTACGACATCAGCGACGCGGAGAGCATCGCCCACCAGATGCCGAAGCTGGTGGCGGCACTGGACAAGCCGCTGATCGGCATTGTCGACGGCGGTGAACTCTATGAACCCCTGGTGGCCGCCATGAAGGACCGGGGCGTCTGCGTGTTCCGCTCCTGCGGCGCCGGCGTCAAGGCGCTGTCCAGCTATACCCGGGCGCGGTTGCGGGCGGAGGAGATCAAGCGGCGCTTTGGTTGATGGGTAACCCAGGTGTCGGAGTCAGCCCGCAAGCTGACTCCGACACCTCCCTTCCATTTCGTCTGCACTCTCCAGCCGAATGGATTTCAATCCTGTTTCTTTCTACAATCCCTGCTATAGGTGATTTAAACAGAAACGAGCATAGCGCCATGCCAACCCGGCTTCCCATCAAACAGACCGAACTGGCCGACTTTTGCCGCACCCACGGCATTCAGCGCCTCTCCCTGTTCGGCTCCACACTCAAGGGGACCGCGACACCGCAAAGCGATATAGATCTGCTGGTCGAGTTTGAGCCGGGCAACACACCTGGCCTACTCGCTCTTGCGGAGATGGAAGCGGAACTGTCAGAGCTGATGAAAGGAATAAAAGTGGATCTCCGCACTCCAAACGAACTGAGTCACCTGTTCCGCGAGAGCATCTTGTCCACCGCAGAAGTTCAATATGCCGCCTGAAGATCGTGTTCGGCTACAGCACATGCTGGAAGCAACCGAAACCGCAATCGGGTTTATGAAGAACCGGGAACGCCCCGATCTCGACCAAAACCGCATGCTGCTATTTGCAGTGATTCGCGCCATCGAGATACTTGGCGAGGCGGCAAATAGGGTATCCCCTGAAACACGCGCTCGATATCCTGAAATCCCCTGGCGAGCCGCCACAGCCATGAGAAACCGCCTGATCCATGGTTACTTCGATATCGACAAAGACGTGGTCTGGAGCACTGTCACCGGTGAACTGCCCGCTTTGGGATCACTGCTTACCAAGGTTTTGAACTCAGCTAAGTAGTGTCCATCCAGAAACGCACGAAATTAAAATTGTCGTCACCCCGGCGGAGGCCGGGGTCCAGGGGATTCAACAAATGAGTGGATTCCATCCTCAGGTCCGTAAACGGTGCATATATGGACCCACTCTGAGGTGGTCTAATAGATTTGTACAACCCAGTTAAGCATAATTCACTTAACTGAGGTAAACCTGAATCCGTAGCTTCACGAGCGCACTCGCTCCACAAATACCATTTCAGACGAACTCAGCAAAACCACCCGTGTTTTGTATCGGATAGCGCCATTTTCAGTCTGTTTTTTTCACGGTTAACTGAAAATGATAATGGCTTACCTTATTCGACTGACACCGATCCCATCCGACATTAACAAACAACAGGGAAGTACCCGTTTCGTTAGCCGTACGCCAGCGCTTTGTAGACGGCGCTGAAGGCATGCAGCGAGCGACAGCCTTTTCCAAACGACAGCTTGATCGAACGCGATGTTCTTACAATGCGCGCCGCCACATACATCAGTTCCTGCATCACTGTTTTAATCCGCCGTCTTTTCGCTTTGTTTCGCTTTGGCGAGTTGGGACCCAGCAAGCCGTTCTGACCCACCCAGCGCAAAATATTGTAGGCCAGCATGCTGGCACCCAATACCAGTGCATTGGTGGCGAATTTTCCCGATGGCAGGCGCTCGATATCAAGGTCTGTCTTGAATTCGCTATGAAACTGCTCCGAGGTACCGTGATCGGCGTAGAGTTGTATCACTTCTGGTTCATCAATGGATAAACTGGTCCACCAGCCTTCCAATTCAATCTCTGGCGTCAACAGCAGTTGCCCTTTCCTGTCGATGGTTCGCTCAACCAGGCGCATCACACGCCGCACCCTGTACTCATAGCCTTTCCATTGCCGTTGATGGTCGACACTGAATACGGCAACACGTTTTCCGTCACGCAGCGTTTCCCAGGTTCCATGCTGCTCGGCATAGGCAAGCCAGTCGTCCTTGCTTTCCTTTCGGGGGTTCCACTTGATCAGGAAGTCCACGGGTATTCTGTCGGTGAATGCCTGATTGTGTTCAAGAACCAGGTCAATATTTTCAATCGAGTCATTGCCGCCGTCGAGTCTGAGCAGCAGGGGTTGATCAGTGATTTGACGGGCGTGGAGCAATGCCCTGTCCAGCAGGGCCGGTGTGTCCCTCTGGCAATGTTGCTTGCCTGCGCGCAACTCAAATTCCAGGCAATAACCCTCTTGCCCCAGGTAAACCGGCATCGGGGCGTAACCATCGCAACCTTTGTAGGTTCTCGATACCCCCTCCTTGTGGCTGCCGCTGTTATCCATGGGTGTGACATCGGCATCCAGCGGAATGTGGCCCGTTTTCAAGGGCTCCAGCGTTGGCTGAATATGGATCAGGAAATCCCGACTCGCCTTTTCGACGATGGGCAAGAACGCCTCGGCATGATTGTCCATGCGCTGGCGCAGGGTGGCTTCGGACGGGATATCGCCGATATCCATGGCACTCATGAAATAGAATTCACTTTCAATCGTATTGATGGCTTCAAAGTCGTTTTTACCAAGGCACAGTATGGCGAGATAGCTCTTCAGCACATCGGAATGCTTTATGCCGTGCCGAAGAAGAATTTGTGCATCAACCTCACGCGTGAAATTTGTGTAGCGCTTGACGGCCTGACCAATAAGCGAAAAACGCCGGTGAAATAAACCGACCGTGCGGGTAAGATAGCCGGCCGACTCTGAACTGAATACCGAGGGCCCATGGAGCTTCCATCGAGGACCAACTGGGGCGCCGTCACCATTGCACTGGTGGCCGGCATTATTGCAGCGGCCCATTACGGCAAGGCACCGAGCGCTTTGCCGGAGATCCGCTCACAGATACCCATCAGCCTGATCGTTGGCGGCTGGATCATGTCCGTGTTCAGCCTGACGGGCACGGCGCTTGGCATCGCCGCGGGCACCTTCGCCGATCGTCTCGGGGCCAGGCGGTTGGCCATGCTCGGACTGGGCACCCTAAGCCTGGGCAGCCTGATCGGCGGCCTGGCCGGTTCCGGCGAGGTGCTGTTGCTCAGCCGCGTCATCGAGGGGTTCGGGTTCATCGCCGTGGCGGTCTCGGCTCCGGTGCTGATCATGCGAGCCACAGCGCCCAAGGATCTGCAGCTCGCGCTCGGCATCTGGACCACCTACATGCCGGCGGGCATGGCCCTCGCCATGGTATTCACCCCGCTGCTGGTTTCCGCCCTGGGGTGGCGGGTCCTCTGGGTATTGACCTCGCTCCTCACCCTGGCCTGGCTGTTCCTGATCTGGTGGAAAGAGGGCGACGGCAGCCAAGCGGGCAAGGCGGCCGCCCCACCCGAACATGGCCTGCTGGAGAATATCCAGCTCACCCTGCGCGCGCCGGGAGCCTGGCTGCTGAGCGTCGGCTTCGGCTTCTACACGTTACAGTGGATCTCACTAATGGCCTGGCTGCCCAGCTACATGGTGGAGGAGCGCGGCCTGTCCCTGGAGATGACCGGTCTGCTGACCGCGCTGGTGGTGGCCGCCAATATCCCCGGCAACCTGGCGGTCGGCTGGTTGTTGCGCTGGGGGGTGTCGCGCTGGTCCGCCCTGATGATCTCCGGCGCCGGCCTCGGCCTCACCGCCCTGGGGCTGTTCAACGACGGCTTCGCCGATGCGACCCGGTTTCTGTTGTGCCTGGCCTTCTCTTTCTTCGGCGGCATGACACCCGGCGCGGCACTCTCCGGCGCCCCCGCCGTCGCCCCCACCCGCGGGCAGATCGGCACCGTGAACGGTATGATGGTTCAAGGGTCGCACATCGGTCAGCTATTGGGACCGCCGGCCCTGGCGGCCCTCGCCACCTATACGGGGAGCTGGCAGGAGACACGCTGGCTCATGCTGGTCAGCGCCGGCGGTATCATCGTCATGGCGCTGCTGTTCCGTCACCTGGGGATCAGCGAACCGACCGGCCGCCGCCGGGCGGGTTCGACTGGGGCGGAGCCCGACAGCTGAGTCAGCGCCCTGAAGATCGGATTGGACCCGTTGTTCCACTCCGGTCACAGTTTCGCCCTCCGCCGGCGGCCACCCCCGCGCCACTCTTGGTGCCCCCGTTGAACCCGGTTCCGTCCCGGAGTATGGTGGCAGCTCGGCTTTCGGGAGGTTTCTCTAGAGATGAGCAATCCACGTCACTCCCTGCTCTGGATGGGCATCTATCTGGCGGTGGTCGCGGGCGTATGCCTGCTGCTGTTTGCACCGCTGCAGGCCGCCTTCATGGCCAACTGGGGCTTCAATTCCCTGATCATGGGCGCCCTGCTGATCGGTATCATCATCAATGCGCGCCAGGTGCTGATCCTGGAACCGGAGATCAGCTGGATCACCCTGTTCCGCACCGGGGAGGCGGGGATCTCGCTGGCGGAGAGCCCGCGCCTGCTCAAGCCACTGGCGCGGCATCTGCACGGCCGGCGCAAGGACCGTTTCCGCCTCTCCGCACTGTCGCTGCGCACGGTGCTCGACGGCATCCGCGCCCGTCTCGACGAGTCGCGCGAGATCTCCCGATACATGATCGGCCTGCTGGTCTTTCTCGGCCTGCTCGGCACCTTCTGGGGGCTGCTCGGGACCATCTCCTCGGTGAGCAGCGTGATTGCCGGGCTGGACGTGGGCAATCGCGAGTTCGCCGCCGTGTTCCAGCAGCTCAAGGCCGGGCTGCAGCAGCCCCTGACCGGCATGGGCACCGCCTTCAGCTCGTCGCTGTTCGGTCTCGGCGGCTCCCTGGTGCTCGGCTTCCTCGACATCCTCGCCGGGCATGCCCAGAACCGTTTTTTCAACGACCTGGAGGAGTGGCTCTCCGGCGTCACCCAGCTGATCGACGAACCCGGCAGCCAGCCCCTGTTCGAAGACGCCGATAATCTGGAACAGCGCCTGAGCCAGCAGATGCGGGAGAAGCAGGATCAACGCAGCCGATCTGCCCAGGAAGAGGGGCCGCCGGCGGATGACGCCACGGCGACAGCGCGGCCCGGTGCCGGGGACGACTGAGGCATCCCATGTCCGCCATCTCACGCCGCAACCGCCGCAGCGTCAATGTCTGGCCGGGCTACGTCGATGCCCTGGCCGCCCTGCTCATGCTGGTCATCTTCGTCCTGCTGGTCTTCACCTTCGCCCAGTTCATGCTGTCCCAGATCCTCTCCAGCCAGGAGACCGAACTGGGCGATCTGGAGCAGCGCCTCCAGCAACTGACCGCGGAGCTCGGCCTGGAGCAGCAGAAGAACCGGGCCCTGGTGACCAACGTCGAGGACCTTTCCGGACTGATCTCCCAACTCACGGAGGAGAAATTCGAACTGGCCGGCCGGATGGAGCAGCTGACCCAGGCGCAGGCGGCCGATCGCCAACAGATCGAGCAGCAGTTGCTCAACATCGCCAGCCTGCAGCAGGACATCGACCGGCTGCAGCAGCTACGCACCCGGCTGGAGGCGGAGATCGGCAGCCTCGGCGCCAACCTCCGCCAGCAGACCGATGAGGCAACCCAGCTGCGCGATCGCAGCAAGGCGCTGGAGGCGCGCCTGGCCGAGGCCAACGAGCGCACCTATCTGGCCCAGGTGGAGGTCGAACAGCGCGAGATCCGCATCCAGGCCCTCAGCGCCCTGGTCGGTGAACAGACCCGGGCCCTGGAACAGGAGCGCCGCCTCTCCGCCGATGCCCAGGCGGAGGTGACGCTGCTCAGGCGGATGATCGATGGGCTCAGATCCCAGCTCGAGGAGATCAACCAGGCGCTGGCCCAGGCCGAGAGGGAGAAGACGGCGCAGCAGGCCGAGATCAGCGATCTGGGCAAGCGGCTCAATGTCGAGCTGGCGCGGCGGGTCAATGAGCTGGAGCGCTATCGCTCGGACTTCTTTGGCCAGCTCAGCGGCCTGCTCAAGGCGAACCCGTACATCCAGGTGAAGGGGGACCGCTTCCTGTTTCAGTCGGAGCTGCTGTTCGATTCGGGTTCGGCCCAACTGGGCGAGGCGGGACAACGCCAGCTCGATGAACTGGCCCGGGTACTGCGCGATGTGATCAAGATCATTCCCGAGCAGATCGACTGGATCCTGCGCATCGACGGACATACCGACCGGTTGCCGATCAAGAGCGCCCAGTTCGCCTCCAACTGGGAACTCTCCACGGCGCGCGCCGTCTCCGTGCTGCGCCACCTGGCGGCACGGGGCATTTCGCCACAGCGCATGGCGGCCACCGGCTTTGCCGAGTTCCACCCGTTGAACCCGGCCGACAGCGAGGCGGCCTACCGCCAGAACCGGCGCATCGAGATCAAGCTGACCGCGCGTTAAGCGACACCAGTCACGGCCGGGACCCACCGTTTGCCGGCATGCGGCGCTGATTCTCTGCTAATCTCCTTAAGTGATGGAAGGAATAACCCGCGGACGGGATGCTGCACCCCTCTCACAACGCTCCTGTCCCAGGCGAGTTATCCCGCATCGTTGCATGCAGGCCGCCTGCGGGTATAGCAGTCAACCCAAGGGTTAAGCCGGCAGGGTATTGAACCTCTCCCGATAAGACGAACAGAACAGGAGGATAGGCGAGATGCTGTTCATCACCAATCGCTTCCCGAAGCAGAGCATCCGTTCCCGCGCCGGGCGCAAATTTGATTTCGACCTGGATAACAATGCGGCAAGCAACTCCATCTTCTTCTGCGAAAAGACCGGCGACCAGGCCTATACCGAGATCGGCAGTATTGACTTTCTCTCCCGGCTCAAACTCGCTCCACAGCGACAGCTACTGATCTACCTGCACGGCTTCTCCAATCTCCCGACCAGTGTGTTCCGCGCGGTTGAGGAGTTTCAGGCGCTGTGCGATGAGAAGAGACCGGACGAGGTGCTGGTGGTGCCGCTGATCTGGCCCTGCGACAACGATGTCGGCATCGTCAAGGACTACTGGGATGACCAGAAGTCGGCCGACTCCAGCGCCTACTCGTTCGCACGCATCCTGGAGAAGTTTGTCGCCTGGCGAAATTCCGAAAAATACAACCCGCAGGCCGACCCCTGCCTCAAGCGGATCAGTGTGCTGGCGCATTCGATGGGTAACCGGGTACTGCGTGAGACGCTGGCGGCCTGGAACCGCTATGACCTGGCGGACGGGGTACCGCTCATTTTCCGAAATACCTTTCTGGTCGCCGCCGACATCGTCAATGAATCCCTGCAGGAGGGCAACCGGGGCGAATTGATCTGCCACGCCTCGCGCAATGTGATTGTCTACTACGCCTCCGACGACCTGGCCCTGCGCGCCAGCAAGGCCTCCAACCTGAGGAACAAGATCGCCTCGCGGCGCCTGGGACACACCGGTCCGGAAGATATGCGGCTCACCCCGGCCAACGTCTACGCGGTGGACTGCGATGACGTCAACAACATCTACGACACTCCCAAGGGGCACTCCTATTTCAGGACCGGGAGGGTGGCGGGAACACCGGGCCTGGTGTTTGAGCACATCTTCGAGACCCTGGTATCGGGCCGCGTATTCCCCGACGAGGAGTTTCGCCGCACCACCATCATCCAGGAGACCTGAACGGCCGCCAGGCCCTCGGCGGCCAGCAACCCGGGAATGCTCAAGTGAAGAGTTCCAGCAGATCCACCGAGGTGCGCCGGCCCAGGTGGTGCCGGTTGCCGGCCAGCCAGGCCTGGGCGTAATCCCGGCCCTGGTCACGCAACATCTCCAGAAAAGAGGCGTGGGTATTCAGTCGGCTGGTATGGTTCAGCGAGTTCATCAGGTCATTGGCCTCGATGAGATGGATCTTGAGATCACGCACCTTGCGTTCGAGTCTGCCCAGCACATAGCGCGACCTGCCGTAACGCTCCTTGATATCGGCGATGGCACGCATCTCCCGCAGGAACGCAGCGCTGAAGCCGAGTTCCTGTGCCCGGGTCCGGATCTGCGCGGCGGTATCGGGATCGCTGGCATGCTGCAGCGGACTGAGCAACACGATAATGATGTCGTCGCTGTTGCTCTGGCTCAGCAGCGGGAAAATAGCGGGATTGCCGCTGTAGGCACCGTCCCAGTAAGGCTCCCCGTCAATCTCGATGCTGTGATGGACGGTGGGCAGACAGGCCGAGGCCAACAGTACATCGGGAGATAACTCATGGTTTTCGAATACCCGGATCTTGCCCGTTCTCACCTGCGTGGTGGCGATATACAGACGGATCGTTTCCGGCTCACTGAAGGCCGAAAAGTCGATCACCCGCTCCACCAGTTCGCGCAGGGGATTGAGTGCCAGCGGGTTGAACTGATACGGCGACAGAAACCAGCCCAGGGTCATCAGCGCCTGATACAGGGGGGAGTATTCAATACTGTGTCCCGCCTGCCTGCTCAGTTCATGATCCGAACTGACGAAACTCATGCTGGCCTGCGTGCCCAGCTCGGTCCAGAATTCGCCCAGCTTGTGCCGTGCCCCCGGCCTGCCACCCTGGGCATAGCCACAAGCCAGCAGCGCCGCATTCATGGCCCCGGCGCTGGTGCCGCTGACGCCCTCGAACCCCAGCCACTCCTCCTCCAGCAGGCGGTCCAGCACCCCCCAGGTAAAGGCACCGTGAGCTCCGCCCCCCTGCAGGGCGAAATTGATGACATGATTGCGATCCGCCATGACCTTATCTCCCGATGTTGCACTGCAGCATCGTGCATGCCCCCAAACTAACCGCCCCGCGATAGAAGGTCAAATGACTTTTTTCGATTCTGCCGCGCCTGGCCGGTATACCAGGACTAAAGAAGAATAAGCGTAACTACCCACGGGGTGATTGACCTGCCTTGCAGGCCTCACACGATGGCTGGATCAAGATCGGCCAACAAGCCAGGCCAATCACTGCAGACCAGGTGGGTAGTTACGAATAATCTTCACAACAGCCGTCGATAAAGGAAGATAAGTCTGATATATTCGGGATCGTTGTGACGCTACAACTGTTCAACTCGGCATGGGGCGAGGTCGGCCCGACGGCATCCGCAGGCAACTGATCGCCGCCCCTTTACCCATTGACATGGTTTCAGAAACACAAGGAAGCGTACCGTGAAAGGCATAATCATCGCGTTGGCCCTGATAGCCGCAGGCTACTACATCTACCACAATCACTCCCCCTTCCAGACCACGGTCACCGACCCCTACTATGCGGAGATCCGCATCAACCTGCGCGCTTCAAATGTGCAGCTGGTCGGCTTCGGAAAAATGAACTCGTTGGCGGACTGCACGGCCCGTGCGGCACTGGTCTGGGCAAACACGCTGAAAACCCTGGGCGAGGTGGAGGTCAAGTCAGACTGTAAAAAAGAGATCAGCGAACGTTACAGGAAACTGTTCGTGAACGAGAAAATCCCGGCCAGTTATATCGCTCTCGACAGGGGGACCGATGGTGAACGGGATGCGCGGTTTATTTTCTACGGCATCCCCTCCAGTTATGTCAGCAGAGAGTGCCAAACCATTACCCAGCGCATCCGTCAGGGCTACAAAGGCAAGGTATTCTGCGTGCAGGGCAGCGTCGGTTAGTGGGAGAGGGCATTGCCCGCCGGCATGCACAGGGGTGTGCCTGGCGGTATTGTCCAGCTTCATGCTCAAGCGTGCCGGGTGACCGGGGTCAATTTTTTTGCTGGGTCGCCAATGGTTCGCCTGGCGCACCGGCCCCGAGGTTTGTGTCGGACGACACACTATCCGGGCGCGCCTTCTGATACCCTGCACCCGTTTGCATGCGAAATCCGCCTGCACCGAGCACAAAAATGACCATCACCGGAGTTGTGAATATGAACGTTGTACAAGGAGTGACCTGTCTTTTCCTTATCACCGCGACAAGCTTGGCTCATGCCGACAATCTGACCGTGGATGCTGCCATAGGTGGCGGCATTGGCGGCGCCCTGGGCGGTGCCGCCGGTGCGGAGATCGGGGGTCGCGAAGGTGCCATCATAGGCAGTGCCGCCGGGGCCGCCATCGGTACCACGATCAATACCCAGGGCGACTACCCCGAAAAGCCGGCGCAACATCGCCGGGTGATCGAGGTCGAGCCACTGCCCAGCTACCGGGAACCCAGCCGGTTCTGTCCTCCCGGGCAGGCCAAGAAGGGGCGCTGCTGAACCTGACGGCGGGCGTTGTCAGGACTCGACGAACGCCCGCTCAAAGACATAACTCCCCAGCACCCCATTGCGGGACTCTTCGAATCCCCTCGCCTTGAGGATATCGCAGGTATCTCGCAACATACTGGGGCTACCGCAGATCATGAAGCGGTCGTTCTCCCGGTCAAACGCCGGCAGGCCGATGTCCTCGAACAGCTTGCCGCTCTCCATCAGGTCGGTCAGGCGGCCCTGGTTACGGAACGGCTCCCGGGTGACGGTGGGATAGTAGATCAGCTTGTTGGCAACCAGGTCGCCGAAGTATTCATTCCGCGGCAACTCCTCGAGGATCATCTTTCGGTAGGCCAGTTCGGAAACATACCGCACCCCATGGGTGAGGATTACCTTGTCATAACGCTCGTAGATATCCGGATCCTTGATGATGCTGAGAAAGGGTGCCAGCCCGGTGCCGGTGGCGAGCAGATAGAGGTGCTTGCCCGGCAGCAGGTGATCGGCGATAAGGGTTCCTGTGGGTTTCTTGCTGAGCAGCAACTCGTCCCCGGCCCGGATCTTCTGCAGTCGCGAGGTGAGCGGCCCATCCGGGACCTTGATGCTGAAAAACTCCAACTCGTCTTCGTAGTTCGCACTGGCGATACTGTAGGCGCGCATCAGCGGCCGCCCCTCGACTTCGATCCCGATCATGGTGAAGTGGCCGTTGTGGAATCGAAAAGAGTCGTTGCGGCTGGTCTTGAAACTGAACAGCGTTTCGTTCCAGTGGTGCACACTGGTGACCCGTTCGCGAATAATATTACTCATTGCGTATAGCCCTGCCCTGACAAATACCTATCGTTGATGATACTGACCTTAACGCCGGGCAGTTTGTTGCAAAAATAACTTGTTGGAATCAGCTTATACTGGAACCACAACCCCATATTTTCCAGTGTTGTCTGGACAAGCGCGGCTGGCCCGGTCGCGCTGCCGGAAACAGTTAACTCAGGTGATGAGGCTAGCGCTTCGAACTGCAGGCGGCCACGGCACGGGACAGATCATTGGCCAACGCTTCACGCTCGGACTCCACCAGGCAACCGCCTATCTCGACTTCCGACTCACTCGATTGCAGGTAGAGATGGGCGGTCGCCAGCCGGTTATCGCCCCGCTGCAGGTTGACCCGCGCCAGCGGCGGCCTGACCTGGAACACCGGATGATTGCCCCCCTGTATCACCCGTATCGCCGTCGGCTCGACCGCGATCACCTCGCGGGAGTAGACCTTCAGCGAAGTCCGGTAGAAGACGCAGGCGAGCACGATCAGCTCCGCGACAATAAACGGCAACACCAGCCAGGCACCCAGCGACCAGAACACCAGTCCGACACCCAGCATAACCACGGCAATCACATTGAACAACAGCTTGGCATGCCGCCACTTGAGAGAGTTGTTGGGACGGACAATGAACACCTCACCCTGCGAATCGGGCATTTCATAATGCATCACCATACCGAACCTCCTCCGTGGACCACCCTCCACGGTGGGCAATCCCGACCTCGCTCCGGCCACGCGCGTGGCCGGTCAACCCGGGTCGGTTCGCTTCAGATTGGTCACCAGGTAGATGACTACCAGGGCCAGCGCCAGCGAGAACCACATCAACGCGTAGCCCCGGTGGCGTTGCGGATTGAGCCAGGCGGCCTGCCGCTGCTGCCTGTATTGCTCGATGATCCGCACATCCTGCAACAGGACCAGTGGCTGCAGATCCACTGCCAGTACCTGGCGCAGCCAGGCAAGGTCGAGATAGGGCAGTTCCAGCAGCGGCGCGTCGGCCCGATAGCGTAACTCCCCCAGCCGCATCCCGGGACGCGGCGCGGCCACCAGCATGCCCCGCAGTTCCTGATCGCGCGGGCGTAAAGCCGGGTCGCCGAGCAGCGGTTTGCCCTCGGCGCTCGCGGCGACCCAGCCCCGGTTGACCAGCAGGTGCCTGTCGGACCCCGCCAGCTGGAACAGCGCGAACCGGTGAAATCCCAGCCGCCCCCCCAGGAGTTGATTGTTGAGCAGGATAACGGGAGTATCCCTGAACTGGCCGCTAACCTCTCCCAGCCGATTGATGAGCCGTGGATCGGTAAAATCGGTGGCGTTCAGGTCCAGCACCGGCTGGGCGCTGTTCTGCTCGAAGTGGGCTATCAACCGTGCCTTCGCATCCGCGCGCTGCAGTTGCCAAACACCCAGGGAGGTCAGCAGCGAAACCAGCACCAGGCTCAGCAGCGTCATCCATCGGGTCGGCCGGAAACGGTAACCTCCCGGGGCTATCGGCAGACCACGGATCGACCGCGGCGCGACGCTACGGCGCTGGGAATGGGGCTGGGGATGGGCCGGGCTCATAACCAGTAGACGAAGGTAAACAGGAGCAGCCAGACCACGTCGACAAAGTGCCAGTACCAGGCGCTGGCTTCAAAGGCGAAATGACCGAGCGGGGTGAAATGACCGGCGAGACTGCGCCCCAGAACGACCATCAGCATGATCGCCCCCACCGTTACGTGCAGACCATGGAACCCGGTCAGCATGATGAAGGTGGTACCGTAGATGCCGGAACCGATACCCAGATTGAGTTCGGTGAAGGCGTGCCGGTACTCGTAGGCCTGCAACGTGAGAAACAGCAGCCCCAGCGAAACGGTCAGGATCAGCCCGACGATCAACTGGCGACGCCGCTCCGCCTTGAGCCCCCAATGGGCCCAGGTTACCGTGGCCGCGCTGGAGAGCAGGATCAGGGTATTCAGCGCGGGAATCCCGGCGGCCTCCATGGGCGCCTTGGCCGCACTGAACTGACTGGGGTCGGGCAGTTGCAGCAGCGGCCAGGCAGCGATGAAATCGGGCCAGAGATACAGGTGGGTGCTGATCCCGCTGTCCTCGCCGCCCAGCCAGGGGACGGAGAGCACCCGGGCGTAAAAAAGCGCGGCAAAAAACGCCCCGAAGAACATCACCTCGGAGAAGATAAACCAGCACATGCCCCAGCGGTATGATCGCCCCACCTGCTGGTTATAGCTGCCGGACTGGCTTTCACGGATCACCGTTCCGAACCAGCCGACCAGCATCAGCACCATGATCAATCCGCCGAATATCATCAAGGTACTGCCGATGTTCGCACCGGTGAGCAGGCGGGCAAAGCCTACGAACAGCGCGCACAGCCCGATGGACCCGAGGATCGGCCAATAGCTGTTGTGCGGCAAGTAATATCTCTCGGTTGCTGAAGACATGTCCAAGTGCTCCGTTGTGGCTTGGAAAATCCGCGCCCGCCTCACGAGCCGGGCGCGGCTTCCCGGTTCAAGCTGTCGAACAGGGTATAGGCGATGCTGATGGTGCCCAGCTCGGGGGGCAACGCCCTGTCCACCATAAATCGCACCGGCATCATGCGCTGCTCTTCGGGAGCAAAACGCTGTTGCCGGAAACAGAAACACTCCAGCTTGCTGATGTAACCCGCCGCGGTTCCCGGCGCGATGCTGGAGACCGCCCGCACCGTCACCGCCTGATCCGTGGGATTTCGTGCCTGATAGCTCACCGAGTAGAGCCTGCCCGGTTGCACCCGCATCCTGGATTGGCTCGGACGGAACTCCCAGCTCCCGGCCAGGTTGCTGCCGGAGAGAAATTCCACCGTCACCCAACGATTGTCGTCGACCGCCGTCGCCGCGGCCGATACGATCCGGTTGACCCCCTTGCCATTGAGTCCGGTGATCTCGCAAAACACCTCATACAACGGCACCAAAGCAAAACCGAAACCGAACATGGCCAGGGTGATGCCGGCCAGCTTCAATGCCAGTGTCCGATTGCTCTGCTGTCGGGCCGATCTCGTCATGGGTCACAGATGGGTCAGGATAATGGCACCGAAAAATGTCAGTGCGGCCAGGAACAGAAGCAACGCCAACAGGATATTGTTGCGCCGGCGGTTGGACTGATGGTCATTGATTCGCGACTGCACGACTCAGATTCCCTCACGTTGCAACTCACCCTCCGTCAGCTTCGGCGGCTCCTGGAAGGTGTGATAGGGTGCCGGCGAGGGGACGCTCCACTCCAGTCCGATCGCCCCATCCCAGACCCGGGCCGGGGCTTTGCTGCCGGAACGTATGGCCTGGAAAACGATATAGACAAAGATCAGCTGAGTGAGTCCAAAGCCGATGCCACCGATGGACGAGACCTGGTTCCAGTCGGTGAACTGGATGGCATAATCCGGCACCCGTCGCGGCATCCCGGCAAGGCCGAGGAAATGTTGCGGGAAATAGAGCAGATTGGAGAACACGATGGAGCACCAGAAATGGATTTTACCCAGGCGCTCGTTGTACATATTCCCGGTCCATTTCGGCAACCAGTAATAGACCGCACCGAAGATCCCGAACACCGAACCGGTGACCAGCACGTAGTGGAAATGGGCGACCACGAAATAGGTGTCCTGGTATTGGAAATCGGCGGGCGTGATGGCCAGCATCAGCCCGGAGAATCCGCCGATAGTAAACAGTACCACGAAAGAGATCGCCCACAGCATCGGTGTCTCGAAGGTCATGGAGCCGCGCCACATGGTGGAGACCCAGTTGAAGATCTTCACCCCGGTGGGCACCGCGATCAGCATGGTGCTGTACATGAAGAACAGCTCGGCGGCCAGCGGCATGCCCACTGTGAACATGTGATGGGCCCAGACGATGAACGAGAGGAAGGCGATGGAGGCGGTGGCATAGACCATCGAGGCGTAGCCGAACAGGGGCTTGCGCGCGAAGGTGGGGATGATGGTCGAGACCACGCCAAACGCGGGGAGGATCATGATGTAGACCTCGGGATGACCGAAGAACCAGAAGATGTGCTGGAACATCACCGGGTCCCCGCCGCCGGCGGCGTTGAAGAAACTGCTGCCGAAATAGCGGTCGGTCAACAGCATGGTAACCACCCCCGCCAGTACCGGCATGGCGGCGATGAGCAGAAAGGCGGTCACCAGCCAGGTCCAGACAAACAGCGGCATCTTCATCAGGTTCATCTCAGGGGTACGCATATTCAGGATGGTGACGATGATATTGATCGCCCCCATCAGCGACGACAGGCCCATGAGATGAATCGAGAAGATCAGGTAGGGGAAGGCGTCACCGGTCATCAACACCAGCGGCGGGTACATGGTCCAGCCCCCGGCGGGCGCACCGCCTGGCATGAACAGGGTGCTCAACAGCATGCTGAAGGCGAACGGCAGAATCCAGAAGCTCCAGTTGTTCATTCGCGGGAAGGCCATGTCGGGCGCGCCGATCATCAGCGGGATCTGCCAGTTGGCCAGGCCGACAAAGGCCGGCATCACCGCACCGAAGATCATCACCAGCGCGTGCATGGTGGTCATCTGATTAAAAAACAGGGGATCGGTAAACTGCAGCCCCGGCTGAAACAGCTCGGTGCGGATCACCATCGACATGCTGCCGCCGATAAAGAACATCAGCAGCGCAAACAGCAGGTAGAGCGTGCCGATATCTTTGTGGTTGGTGGTCACCACCCAGCGCCAGAGACCGGGCGGTTTTTCATCTGCATGTGCGTGTACCGATTCGGTCATGGGGTTCTCCTCAGCGTGCTGACTTTATCTGGGCCGGCTGCACCATGTCTCTGCTATCGTTGCCGAAGGCATTGCGCTCATAGCTGATCACCGCGGCAAGATCCAGGTCGGACAGCTGGTCGGCGAACGCCTGCATCGCCGTACCCTGTTTTCCCTTCATCACGATCGCGATATGCGCATCCACCGGGCCGGTCGCCACCGGACTGCCCTTGAGCGCCGGGAATACATTGGGAATGCCGACGCCCCCCGGCTGATGGCAGGCGGCGCAGGTCTTGTTGTAGACATCCTCGCCCCGCTCCACCAGTTGCTCCAGGCTCCACTCCTGCTCCGCCATCGCCTGTTCACTGCGTTGCGCCACTTTCCGGCTCTCGACCCACTGCCGGTACTCCTCCTCGGTCTTGGCCTCCACCACGATCGGCATAAAGCCGTGATCCCGACCGCACAGCTCGGCACACTGGCCACGGTAGGTGCCGGGCTCTTCTATCCAGGTCCAGGACTCGTTGATGAAACCGGGAATGGCGTCGCGCTTCCAGCCCAGATCGGGCAGCCACCAGGCGTGGATGACATCATTGGACCCCAGCAGAAAACGAATCTTTTTTCGCGTCGGCAACACCAGCGGCTCATCCACCTCGAGTAGGTAGTGCTCGCCCTTGGGGGCACGGTTCTCGATCTGATCGCGCGGCGTCGCCAGCGCGCTGAAGAAACTGATCTCGTCGTCCAGGTAACGGTAGTGCCACTTCCATTGATAGCCGGTGACCTGAATGGTCAGCTCGGGGTCGCTGGTATCCTCCATTGCGATCAGGGTGCGAGTCGCCGGGATCGCCATCGCCACCAGGATCAGGCTGGGCACCAGGGTCCAGATCACCTCCACCAGGGTGCTCTCGTGAAACTTTGCCGCCACCGCGCCCCGGGAGCGTCGATGCCGGACAATGCTGTAGGACATGGCACCGAACACCACCACACCGATGACCACACAGATCCACAGGATGATCATGTGCAGGTCATAGATCTCGCGACTGATCGGGGTCACACCCTGGCGCATGTTGAGGGCGAAATCCGCCTGGGCCGGGGATGCCGCCAGCCCAGGCAGCACCATGAAAAGACCGGTAATTTTTCCTTTTATCCAGTTCAACGCAGCCTCCAACTCCAGCGATTGCGACTAGCAGCGATGGCTTTTTTTGGCCTGAACTTCACATGGTCAAATACTTGGGTGCGGTGGCCAAATCTGGCTACAGCTTTAGATGCTTACTCTGAAAGAAGCGAATGGGTGTCAGATGAGTAACAGGCGAGCCGGTAAACAACAGGGCGGTTGCCTTGCACCTGATGCTACTATCGAGCGAGCACCCTAATCATAGTCGATGAATGAAGTTATTCAATTGTTGGAATAGATCTTATTCCATTACTATCTACCGGTGTTTTATAAGGTTTTTTGATTACCATCCAGATTCGACCATGATCGAAATGGCACTTACTTAAGGCGAATTGCAGGATTTTCGTCATTCCGGCGCAGGCCGGAATCCAGGAATACCGCCACCATTAAGCAATCTGGTAGGAGGTAGCCCGAAGGCTACCCCCTCCCTGCGGAACGGC
>NZ_JAQGEI010000037.1 GCF_029017505.1 Sedimenticola hydrogenitrophicus | reverse complement strand
TGCCTGGTGATCGATAAGGGCAACCACGGGGGGTTGCCCCTACACCCATCCCTGGCCTCCGCGGCATAAGTCCATCCCTGGGCAAAAAAAAACGGATACCGAAGTATCCGTTTTTTGTCGATAGTGGCGGAGCGGACGGGGCTCGAACCCGCGACCCCCGGCGTGACAGGCCGGTATTCTAACCAACTGAACTACCGCTCCGCGGAGCGCCAACCGGTTGCCGTTGAAGCAGACAACCAACGTTGGAGCGCGGTAGTTTAATGATTCCTGACGAAAGGTCAACCGCTTTTCTTTCTGGATTGTCGGGTTACCTCTGCAGGGCGTAGAGCTGGCGGATCTCCGCGCTCCAAAGCGTGTCGTCGACGGTCTCCAGCACCATCGGGATCTCCTCGAAACGGGGATCGTTCATGATGTATTCGAACACCGGCCAGCCCAGCTTGCCCTTGCCCAGACTCTCGTGCCGGTCGACCCGGGAGCCCAAGTCCGGTTTGCTGTCGTTCAGATGCACGCCCCGCAGGTAGGCGAAGCCGACAATCCGTTCGAACTCGCCAAAGGTCTGCTCGCAGGACTCGGCCGTGCGCAGGTCGTAACCGGCGGTGAAGGTGTGGCAGGTGTCGAGACAGACCCCGACACGGGACTTGTCCTCGACCCGGTCGATAATGGCGGCCAGGTGTTCAAAGCGGTGCCCCAGGTTGGTCCCCTGGCCGGCGGTGTTCTCGATCACCGCGGTGACGCCGGCGGTACGCTCCAGGGTGCGGTTGATGGAGTCGGCCACCCGGGCCAGGCTCTCCTCCTCGGGGATCTGCTTCAGGTGACTGCCGGGATGGAAGTTGAGCAGCTCCAGCCCCAGCTGTTCGCAGCGCCGCATCTCGTCCAGGAAGGCGTCCCTGGATTTTTCCAGTGCCTCCGGCTCGGGATGCCCCAGGTTGATCAGATAGCTGTCGTGGGGGAGCACATAGCGCGCCTCGATGGCGACGCGTTCCAGGTTCTCCCGGAAGCGCGCAATACTCTGGTCCGTCAGCGGCCTGGCCCGCCACTGCCGCTGGTTCTTGGTGAACAGGGCGAAGGCGGTTGCGCCGATCGCCTGGGCATTGAGCGGGGCGTTCTCCACGCCACCACTGGCGCTGACATGGGCACCGATACGTTTCATTCTGCTCTCCGCGGGAAAACGGCCCATGTTAGCCGAAACCGGTGGCGACTCACAGCCGTCCAAACCCCCGGGTTTTCCGGGTTTTCTCCCAATAGCCATTAACTTGCAAATCCTCATTAACCGCGAAAGGTACGAAAATCGCGAAATATTGTCATCCAATCACTGACATTTTTCGTGTATTTCGCGTGTTTCGCGGTTAACCCAGCACCCGGAACTCTAGCCTGGCCCCGACGCCTCGGCCGCCATTGATTAGACCGGATACATCAGCGACACGTTCCGCGGTGGCCGTTCAATCAGCGGTACCGGATCGGCCACCGCGTGCAGGGCGGTCAGCTCCCGGATGCCGCCGAGCTTGTTCAACTGGGTCACCAGCCGCTCCTGTGGACGCTCGCTCTCGACGGTCAGGTGGACCTTGAGCAGCTGCTCCGCAGCGTCGTTTTTCACCTCCAGGGAGCGGATGGCGAAGCCGCGGACGCGGGTGGTCTGGAGTATCTTCTCCAGCATGGCCGGGTGGGAACGGGCCTGGATGTGCAGACTGAATATCATGGGTTGGCTCCTGTCATTATTTGGTCATTGGCTTCGCCCGGCTTTACCATGGGCCAGACGTTGTGTTCGGTGGCGATGGCGACATGCAGCAGGGCGGGGCCTGGTGTCTCCAGTAGTTTGTTGATGGCGTAGGCCATGTCATCCGGGTCCGTGAGGCTCCGGGCCGGAATGCCGAAGGCTTGGGCCAGGGTGCAGAAGTCGGGGTTGTCGGAGAGATCGATCTCGCTGTAGCGCCCCTGGTAGCAGACGGCCTGTTGTTGCCGCACCATGCCCAGTGCCTGGTTGTCCAGGATGAGGATCTTGGTCGGCAGCCGGTAGCGGCCGATGGTCGCCAACTCCTGCATGTTCATCATGAAGGAGCCGTCGCCGGCGACATTGATTACCAAGGTGTCCGGGTTGGCCAGCTGGGCGCCGATGGCCGCCGGCAGGCCGAAGCCCATGGCGCCCAGCCCGCCGCTGGTGAGGTGTTTTCGAGGGTGGTCGAAGGCGTAGTGCTGCGCCACCCACATCTGGTGCTGGCCGACATCGCAGCTGATGATCGCCTGACCCCGGGTCATCGCTGACAGCTGGCGCAACAGGTGTGGCCCGGTGATACCGTCCTGCCGAGGCAGGGCAAAGCCATCCCGCGCCAGCCGTTCCCGGCACGCCGCCTGCCAGTCGCTCACCTCCAGGTGGATGGCCAGCGCCTTCAGATTCTGCCGGATATCACCCGCCAGGGCACAGCTGGCCTGGCGGAGCTTGCCGATCTCGGCCGGGTCGATGTCCAGGTGAATGACCCGGGCGTGGGGGGCGAAGCGGCTCAGCTTGCCGGTGACCCGGTCATCGAAACGGACACCCACGGCGATCAGCAGATCGGCCTCCTGAACCGCCTGGTTGGCGGCCACCGAACCGTGCATGCCGAGCATGCCCATGTTGCGGGGATGATCGCCCGGCAGCGTCCCCAACCCCTTCAGGCTGAATACCGCGGGGATGCCGGTGGTGTCGACGAAGTGGCGGAACGGGACGATGGCGTCGCCGAGCAGGATGCCGCCCCCGCCAAAGATGATCGGTCTGCAGCTTGCCTTGATCAGTTCTATCGCCTGGCGCAACTGCTCCTGGGTCGCTTGGGGCCGGGTCCGCGCCGGGTCGGGCTGGGGTAGGGTCCGCGCCGGCAGCGTGGCCAGCTGGATATCCTTGGGCAGGTCCACCAGCACCGGGCCCGGGCGTCCCTCCCGGGCGACGTGGAACGCCTGGTCGAGGATCTCCGGCAGCTGTTCGATCTGCTCTACCAGGAAGCTCTGCTTGGTGACCGGCAGACTCATGCCGAGCACGTCGATCTCCTGGAACGCGTCGCTGCCGATCAGCGGTGTCGGCACCTGACCGGTGATGGCCACCATCGGCACGGAATCCATGTAGGCGTCCGCCAGGCCGGTGATCAGGTTGGTGGCGCCGGGCCCGGAGGTGGCGAGACAGACGCCGGTGCGTCCGCTGGAACGGGCATAGCCGTTGGCGGCAAAGGCGCTGCCCTGTTCATGACGGCAGAGGATGTGCCGGATCGGGCTCTCCAGCAGCGCATCATACAGCGGCATGATACAGCCGCCGGGATAGCCGAACAGGGTATCGACCCCTTCGGACATCAGTTTTCTGACAATATATTCCGCTCCATTCATCGCTCTGTTGGCTCCCGCTTCAAAGGCAAAAAAAAACCCCCGGATCTTTCGATGCGGAGGTCTTTTCGGATTTGGGTGAAAAATGCTAGCCGATAGTCTCTCCGCGCAGTCGCTGTACGACTACTACTACCAGAGATACCACTACCATCAGCGAACGAATTTTCATGTGTTGTCTGTTACTTTTCCGTTTCCGGTTTTTGATTGATGGTCATTTCTACACCATCAGTTTGCGCGATGCAAGTGCCGATTGAAATCCGCACAGGCCCAGGGTGCCGCCGTTGTAGAGGATCAGTTGCGGACCGTCCGGGGTCTGATGCCGCATTTCGCATTTCACGGTGTAGAGGTGTTTGACCGAGTAGACCGGGTCCATCAGCAATCCGGTCTCGCGGGCGATGCGCCAGCTTTCATCGAGGATGGTCTTGTTGATGCTGCCGTAGGCGGCGGCGCTGGCTGGTCTGAGAAAGCGTACCTCGGGGCGCGGATCCGGCAGCGGGCTCCCGATCAGCCGCTCCAGCCAGGTCTCGAACCGGGCGTAGCGCTGGCGGAATTCTTCCGGATCACCGGCGATCTGGGTGATATGCACCCGCGGCCGGGTCAGGCCGAGCAGGCGCATCCCCAGCAGCAGGCCGATGGCGCTGATCCCGGTGCCGCTGTCGGTCCAGATGTCCCGAAACTCCAGGCCCAGATCGCGGCTGTTGCGCTGCACATCGGCCGCCAGGGTGAGGATGCCCGGCAACACCGCCTCGCTGTCACCACCCTCGGGAATGATTACCGCCCGCACCCCCTGCTGGCTAAGGCGATCAGCTTCCCGTTGGGCAATCTGCGCCACCTCCGGCCACTCCCGGGGGCTGACGTAGGCCATCCTGTCGCCTGGCAACAGCATGCTGAGGAGCAGGTGGTTACCTGTCAACGCCTTGTTTCCCGGGGTTTTTATCAGTGCCGATACATCAAGGCCGCGGCTCCTGAGCAGCTGGGCGAGGCCGAGCACATTATTCGAATGTGCACTGCCTATCAAGATTATCCGGCAATTGCCGCTATGCTCCAGAGTCGGGATCAGGCTGAGGTATTTTCGCTGTTTGGTGCCGACCGCATTGGCGTTGAGTTCATCCTCACGCTTGATGAACAGCGGGGCGGAGGGGCACTGCGGCAGATACCCGTTCAGGGGATGGCAGCGGCTCTTCCGGTTCAGCTCCCGATCCAGTCGGTCGCCGATAAGTTGTTGCAGAGGTTCGGGGAAACTCATAATAGAGTGCTCCGTCAATGTGATAATTACGGATTCAGCGTCCCTGTGGCGTTTCGCAGCAAGGCGCAGTGCGCGCCTTGCCATGAACGCTGACAAGCTCACTGAACTCGCAATTATCACATTGACGGAGCACCAGGGTTGTCCGGGCGATGCTGCCATTCAGCGGAGCCCGTATTGAAGCGGCGCCGTATTTAAGTAGCGCTGGGCCGGACATAGAGTTTATGTGGTTTGTTGCTCCGGCAAAACAGGCATGACAACAATATTGGCCTTTAATGAAGGTCAAACAATAACCGAACAAGAGAGAGGGGCGGAATAGCGATTCGAATCCCCGGGGTTTAACAGAGACAGCATGGTGAGCCGTTGATTTCCCGGGATGAAGTCAACGGTGTGCCATGTTTCCATGTTTCTATGGAAGACGGAAGATCCGGGGATCAGCGAATCTGACCGCACCTGGCGGATGAGGGAAGCGCGTGTCTGAATTGGATATGACAGATGACGGCAGTGTCGAGACGGATCTGCGCAGTGAACTGGAGACGCTGGGCGACAGAATGGACGAACTGGATGCGCTGATTGCCAGGTCGGAATCCCGTGCTCCGGGTAGCCCGGAGAACGCCCGAACGGCCAGCCGTGCCGAGGGGCTGTGGCCACCGTCCGCCACCGGGCAGGCCGATGAGCATCAGTTACGCGAGACCATCTCCCTGCTGAAGGCGACCCTCAATTCCACCACCGACGGTATCCTGGTGCTGGACAACGACCTGCGCGTGGTGATCTACAACACCAAGTTCGTCACCCTGTGGAATATACCGGCAGCGCTTGACCGGGATGACAAGAAGGGATGGCTGCGTGCCTTTACTGCGCCATTGATGGAGCAGGGCGAGTATTTCATCCGCCGTATCCGCGAACAGCTGACCCATACCGACGAGGCCACCCGGGACATCCTGCGCTTCACCGACGGGCGGATCTTCGAGAGCCATTCCCACCCGCAGCTGATCGAGGGGGAGATCGTCGGCCGGGTCTGGAGCTTTCGCGATGTGACCAAGCAACGCCAGGCCCAGGAGCTGGTGGAGTATCAGGCCACCTACGATCCCCTGACCGATCTGCCCAACCGGCGTCTGCTGCTGGATCGGCTGAACCAGATGCTGGCACGCTGCCGCCGCCATGACCGCATCGGTGCGTTGCTGTTTCTGGATCTGGATAATTTCAAGACCATCAACGATACCCTCGGCCACCCCATCGGCGATGCCCTGCTGCAGCAGGTGGCGCAGCGTCTCTCCGCCTGTCTGCGCCGCGAGGACACCGCCGCCCGGCTCGGTGGGGACGAATTCGTCCTGCTGCTGGCGGAGGAACGCGCCATGCTGGACGAATTCACCCATCAGGTGGATATCATCGCCAACAAGGTGATCACGGCACTCTCCGAACATTACGAGGTGCAGGGTCACCGCCTCTACGCCACCACCAGTATCGGCGTGGCGCTGTTTCCCCGCAACGGCGAGAGCGCGGATGATGTGCTGATGCAGGCGGATACCGCCATGTACCGCGCCAAGGAGGCGGGGCGCAACACGGTGCGGTTCTTCCTGCCCAGCATGCACCAGTCTTCCGAGGAACAGCTGCAGATGCAGAATGATCTGCGCCAGGCCCTGGAGCGCAATGAACTGAAGGTCCTGTGGCAGCCGAAGCATGATTTTTCCGGCAACACCCTGGGGGCCGAGGCGCTGCTGCGCTGGGAGCACCCGACGCGCGGCCTGATCATGCCGGGGGAGTTCATTCCGGTGGCGGAGGATATCGGTATCATCACCTCGCTCGGCAATCAGGTACTGGAGATCTCCTGTAACCTGTTGCGCAGGCTGGCGGATGAGTATGCCGAGGCGGGGCCGATCCATCTCTCGGTCAATATCAGTCCCCAGCAGTTCCAGCAGGCCGATTTCGCCATGCAGGTGGCCCACTTCCTGAAGACCAGCGGCGCCAATCCGGCGCGCCTGACCCTGGAGCTGACCGAGAACATGCTGGTGACCAACCTGGATGAGGTGATGGCGAAAATGGTTGACCTGAAACGTCTGGGAGTGCGTTTCTCGATCGATGACTTCGGTACCGGTTACTCCTCGATGGCCTATCTGAAGCGGCTGCCGCTGGACGAGATCAAGATCGACCGCTCGTTCGTCAACGACATCATCAGCGACCCGGAGACGGTGAGTATTGTCGAGGCGATCATCACCATGGCCTCCAAGCTCGGTTTGAGCGTGGTGGCCGAGGGGGTCGAGAACAGCCGCGAATTCGATTTTCTGCGCAAACGGGGCTGTCACTGCTTCCAGGGTTACATGTTGTGCCAGCCGTTGACAGAGCCGGAGTTCCTCTCATTCATCATGGAAGGCAACATCGATGAAGCACGGAAAAACGGCAGCCAGAGCGTGTTCGAGGGGTTTTGACCGTTTGGTCCCGGGCTTTACCGATTCCAAGGTGGTGCCGCGACCGTTCGGCCCGGGGGCGGGCCTCCTACAGTACAGGCTTCATTCCAGTGGGCGGTTCACCGGTAGGAGCGGCGCCCCCGCCGCGATTGTTGGCCTGGGATGTTGGCCGTGCCTGGAGCTGAACTTCAACTGATCAGACAGGTGTCCGGCGGCTGCGGGGTGAGCAGCCGGCGGATCTCCTCGGCCTGCTCCGCATCCAGTCCACCCTTCTCCAGGGCCAGCTCCACGGTCTCCTTGCCGAGCATGCGATAGATCGCCTGGTGGACGGGCGGTACCTCCCGCAGGCTGTCGATATGGCGTGCCACGGTGCTGCTGTCGCCGCGGCTGATCGGCCCGGTCAGGGCGTTGGGCAGGCCGGAATGGGCCAGGTTCTGCACGCTGCCGGCGATCAGCGGCAGTATCGCCTGCAGGCCATCCTGGCGTTCGATGCCGATCCGCTCCAGCAGGCTGACGGCGATGGACTCGATGGTGACCAGGTAATTGGCGGCCACCGAGAGGGCGGCGTGGTAGAGCGCCTTGTGCTCGGCCGGGATAATCAGGGTCTCCCCCTGCATGGCCTTGACCAGGGCTTCTCCGCGGCCGATGGCCGCGGCGCTGCCCTCCAGGCAGAACCAGGTGCCGCGCAGCAGTTCCGCCCCCTTCACCGGATCGGCCAGGGCCTGGATCGGGTGCAGTGAGAGTACCTCGGCACCCTTGCGCCGCGCCGGAGCGAGGACGTCGGAGGTGAGGGCGCCGCTGAGATGGAGAAACAGCTGGCTGGGGCGGATCACGCCCTGCTCGGCAATGGCGCGACAGGCCGGTTCGATCTGTCCGTCCGGGGTGGCGAGGATGATGATGTCGGCGCTGACCACCGCCGGCGCCGGGTCGCAGGTGGCGGGCGGGTTGTCGATCAATGCCGCGCAGCGCCGCGCCGATTCGAGGGAGCGGCTGGCCACCCCGGCAATCGGGTAACCGGCCCGGTGCAGCGCCAGCACCAGTGCGCCACCCGCCGCACCGGCACCGACCAGTGCAATCCGTTCTTTTGTCATCTATTTCCCCCTGGTTCTACTTTGTCGGATTGACCCGGATTGGCTTCTGCCCGGGTAACTACTCTCCCGGTCTGTGAGCGATTGGCCTGCCTTGTTGGCCGATCTTGATGGCGCCTCGAATCCGGCCCCGTTTTCAGATTCAAGCCTGCCCTTGTTTGAGCGAAGCGAGTTTGGGCAGGCGCTGAAAATGGGGCCGGATTCGAGGAGATAAGCCATCGTGTGAGGCCGGCAAGGCAGGCCAATCACCCCGTGAGTAGTTACTCACCCGGAAGCTATTCGCCCAATATCGGAAACAGCGCCAGAATCTGACAAAGTAGAGTCAGCCGCTGGCGGCGGTCTCGATCAGCTCCCGCGACGCCTTGGTCAAAATCTCGTTGCCCGCGCTGCCGATCAGCACGGTATCCTCTATTTTGACCACCCCGGCGCGCTTGTCCAGCATATGCATCTCGATCGCCAGTACCGAGCTGTCGGGGATGGTGGCGCGGTTGTTGGCGATAAGCACCGGCGGCTCGTTCACTTCGATACCGACGCCGTGGCCGATCAGCCGGCAGCGGCTGTCACCGGTGAAGCGCAGGAACTGCTCCTGCACCCGCATCTCGGCCGCCTTCTCCAGCGCCAGGTTATACACCTGGTCACAGCCCATACCCGGGCGGATCGCATCGATCACGTAATCGGCTATCTCCCGCAGATCGGCGTACAGCCCCTTCAGGCGCGGACTCGCCTTGCCGGCCACATAGGTGCGGGACTGGTCGGCGTGGTAGCCGTTGACCATGCTGGGGATGTCCACCACCACGGCGTCGCCGTCGTCAATGATCCGCTTGGAGGGGCCGATGGGCAGGGCGGCGCTGAGTCCCACACCGGTCACGGAGTAGACGATACCGGTAAAGTCACCCAGGTTGGCACCGGAGCTGATCGGGCCCATGCCCAGCGGCAGGTCGGGATGGCGCAGGAAGATGCCCCCCTCGTGCCCGGCCAGGCGGTGGCTGTTCTCGATAATGGCCGAGAGCTCCAGTTCGGAGATGCCGGGCCTCAACCCTTGCTGGATCGCCAGCTGTCCCGCCTCCACCACCCGGCAGGCGCGGCGGATCTGCTCGATCTCGTAGGCACTCTTGACCGTCCGCTGCTGCAGGATCAGCGGCGAGACGTCCTGCAGCTCAAAGCCCTGGAACAGCTTCTGATAGACCAGGTAGTTGTTGGCGGGCAGCAGGTCCAGTTCGATCCCCAGGCGTTTGTTCCAGAGGTAGGAGAAGTACTCCTGGTAGATGAAGTCGAGACGCCGCTCCTCGCTGATATGGGAGGCCTCGATACCGGCGGTCTGCACGGCGTAGGGGTAGCCGCTGCGCACGAACAGCCGGTAATCGTCGGGAAACACGGCCAGAAAGGCCGGCTGGGCGATACCGGTATAGTAGAAGATATCTCGTGAGTAGAAGAGCAGGGCGCCTCCCAGCCCCTGGTTGACCAGCTCGCGCTGGAAGATCTTGAGGCGCTCCAGATGTCGGCTCATGGCAATCTCCTGTCGGCGAATGTCTCTGTAGGTCGCGGCGTCGCTGGCTGCGCCGCCGATGGTCTGGTAATGAATAGACCGATCGGTATGTTTTTGGCTGTCGCCCATCCCGTAGTGCCTTTCATCGGTCAGGCCTGCAACTGTCGTAGATAGTGGTGCAGCTGGGATTTGGTCTGCTCGAGCACACTCTGGTCCCGGGTAACGGCATAGAGGGCGGCGGCGCCGTTCAGGGAGATGAAGATGAAGTTGGCGATCTCGCGATGCTGCAGCCCGGCCCGGATCAGTCCGCCCGACTCCGCCTCCACCAGCCACTGCTGAAGCAGTTTGGAGAAGCGGATGAAGCCGCGCAGCATGTGCCGGCTCATCTCCGGCGACTGGCCGGAGAGCTCCACCAGGGCGTTGAGGAAGAAGCAGCCGCCCTCGAAGATATCCCCGCCCAGGTAGTTCATCAGGTCGTTTTCGACCACCTTCTCGATGCGCCTGAGCGGGTCGGCGATGCCGCTCACCCCGGCGAACACCACCCGGTGCCAGCGCCGCACCGCCTCGTCATACACGGCATACCAGACCGCCTCCTTGCTCTGGAAGTGGCCATACAGCCCCCCCTTGGTCAGGCGGGTCGCCTCCAGGATATTGTTGATGGAGGTGCTGTGATAACCCTTTAGCGAAAAAAGCTGCAGTGATTTCTCAATAATGAGCTGGTGTGTGCGTGCGCCCTTGGTTTCCATGTCCACGAAAAAATATACCGATCGGTATATTTACCATAGCCCAGAGTAAGGGCTCGCGCAAAAATAAATTTCGGTATTCGGTCGACACTGGACCCCGCTGGCGGCGTTACACTTTTTGCCAAGGGAACGGCTTTGTCCAAGGATGGACTTATGCTGCGGAGGCCATGAGGAGTGGTACAGGGATGTACCGTTTACGGAGCCGAGGATGCAATGGCCGGGAGCGGCCATTGCCTGCAAAGCGTGCCTTGCGCGCGTGGCGCCCAGAGTAACCCGGCGACGCCCTCGGTACTGCGAAATTATTCTCGCGCGAGCCCTAAGAAACCGGGTCAATCAGTTGTTGGGATATTCTCCCGGGACACTTAGAATGCCCCTTACGGCGCAGCTGTGGAAATGAACAGGCACGATGGATTATACAAGACGATTTGGCGGCATTGCCCGGCTCTACGGCGAGGTGGGGCTCGACAGGTTTGCGCAGGCCCACGTCTGCGTCGTGGGGATCGGCGGGGTCGGTTCCTGGGTGGCGGAGGCGCTGGCGCGTAGCGGGGTCGGAACCCTCACCCTGATCGACCTGGACAACGTGGCGGAATCTAACGTCAACCGCCAGATCCACGCCCTGGAGAGCCAGTTCGGCCGCCCCAAGGTGGATGCCATGGCCGGGCGCATCCGCGAGATCAATCCGCAGTGTACCCTCATTACCCGCGAGGAGTTTGTCGAGCCGGACAACCTGGAACGCCTGATCGGCGGCCAGTTCGATTACCTGGTGGACTGTATCGACGCCTACAAGACCAAGGCGGCCCTGATTGCCCACTGCCGCCGGCACAAGATCCGCATCATCACCGTGGGCGGTGCCGGCGGCCAGAGCGATCCGTTGAAGATCCGCCTGGCCGATCTTTCCAAGACCCAGCATGATCCGCTGCTGGCCAAGACCCGGAAGCTGTTGCGCAAGAGCTATCGCTTTCCGAAAAACCCACAACGGCGTTTCGACATCTCCTGCGTCTACTCGGATGAGCAGCAGGTTTACCCGGACGGCCAGGGCGCGGTGTGCAGCGTGAAGCCGGAAGCGGGTAGCCCCGGTCACGGCCTGCACTGCGGCGGCTTTGGCTCGGCCATGACGGTGACGGCGACCTTCGCCATGGTGGCTACCGCCCATGTGCTGAAAAAACTGTCGGTGGGGCGGCGGTCACTCCGTGGTGGGCATGAGGTCCCCGCAGCCGAAGCCAGCGAAGAGGTGGAGTGACCGGGCTGATTAAGGGCCCACGCAAGAATAATCTCGCAGTACCGAGGGCGTTACCGGGTCACGCCGGCAAGGCGCCGGCGGAGTCTGTTGCCATCTGGCAACATAGAGTCTGGTTGGATTCCAGCATATTGATCCGCAGCGATTTTTCCTGTTGCCGGTCGGCGACAGCTTCCCGGGGCAACCTCCGTTACGTTTCCTCGATAAATCTCTACGGTAAATTCCGGGATAATCCCCCGGCTCAGCCGGGGAGGCGAGTCATGCGTGACCTATGCATGGGGCGAGCGCCTCTGGATGGGAGATGGCAAATGGGCTCTCGCCAAGACGCCAAGCACGCCAAGGAAAACCAATTCCTACCTGTAACTACTCACCCGTCTGTAAGTGATTGGTCTGCCTTGTTGGCCGATCTTGGTCCAGCCATCGTGTGAGGCAGGCAAGGCAGGCCAATCACCCCTTGAGTAGTTACTCTTAGCTTTAATCTTTGCGCGCTTGGCGTCCTGGCGAGAGTAATGATCCTTTACCGGTCCGGGACCGGGAAGGCGCCGTGGGTACGGAAATTTGTTCGGCCGCCTTGGGTGGTCCGGCTTTTAAGGCGCTCAACAAGCTCCCGGGTTTGCCGGTAGCTAACCTGTGCCCCGGCTATCCAGCGGTGTTGCAGGTGCGTTGGGCTGACGGATCAGGCTGCTTTGGCCGCCTGCTCCCGGGTGTAGAAGCGACCTGCCCGCAGGAAACCGGCGATAACACCGGGGCGAACCGCGATCACATGGCCCTTGGCATCATACTCGCTCACCCACTCAACCGGCAGACTATCCAGCAGGTGGAGGGGGGCCGGGCTGCCGTCGGCATAACGGGAGATCTCGTTACGCCCCGACAGGGTGTCGTGAAAGGCCGGGACAAAACCGGCGCTGCGGCAGTTTACGCTCACCCCGGTGGTTTCGGCGTACACCCGGTTTTGTTGTGCCAGTGTCCGTTGGTTCAGCACGCCCTGCTGTTGACCCGTCCGCTCTTGGGCCCGCTTTCCCGGGGCCGGCAGTTCTGTCATTCGTCCGATTATCTGTTTCATTGTCACTGCTCCATTCCTTCTTGCCAGAAATGAGGCATAACTCATGCCAATAAAATAAATAACCAATGAAAACAGTCAGATAAAATTTTGCCCCGGTGGTGTGGGGCGGAAGGCTGTAACTATTTGTAAAGTTGTCTTAACAGTTTGTTGCAACAATTCTGGGTCGGCGATGTCGCGGGAGGCGGTGTCGGGCGACCGGGATTCCCCGCAGCCGAGTCCGGAGATCATTCGTAGGCGCTGGGCACCATGCACATGAATACCAGCGGGCTATCGCCGGTGTTGCGATACTGGTGCACCTCATGGGGTTTGACCAGCAGGTAGTCGCCCTGGCGGATCGGGTGGGGGGTGTCCCCCTCCAGGGCCACCCCGCTGCCCTCGAGGATGTAGTTCAGGTGCTCGCTTTCATGGGCGTGGTGCGGGGTATGCCCACCCGGTTCCAGGGTGAATACGCGGATGGAGAAGTTGGGGGCGCCGTCCGCCTTGCCGATCGGCACCTGTTTGACCACCCCCTTGATGCCCTCCATGTTGACCGGGGTTGTTTCGCACGCGTTCAGTCGGGTGATTTTCATGGCTCGGATCCTGCGGTTGGCTTTGATAATCAGGCGTCCAGATCGGGGATCAACTCATCCTCGAGCTTGGCAATGGCGTCTTTCAACAGCAGCTTGCGCTTTTTCAGGCGTTTCAGTTGTAGCTCATTTTTGTAACCGCCCTCCGACAGGGCGGCGATGGCAACATCCAGGTCCCGGTGCTGTTGCCGGATTTCGAACAGTCGGTTTCTCAACTCTTCGTGTTGCTCGTCAATGGAGATCATAGGCCGCTTCTTAAAGGCTCATACGGTGTATAAATTGTAGTGGTCGCCGGCTGATGTGCAATTCTATCGGCACACCTGCCTGGTTAATTACAGCGCCTGGATCCTGGCCAGTTGGTGCTCCAGCTTTTCCAGCGCGGCGATCTCGTCAGCCAGCTTGTCGCGCTCCTTCTGTACCACGGCGTCGGGTGCCTTATCAACAAACTTCGGATTGTTCAGCTTGCCTTCGATACGGGTAATATTCTCCTTCAGTTTGCCGATCTCCTTGTGCAGGCGACCCAGTTCGGCCGCCTTGTCGATCAGGCCGGCCATCGGGATCAGCAGTTTCATGCCACCCACCAGGGCCATGGCCGATTCC
This sequence comes from Sedimenticola hydrogenitrophicus, assembly GCF_029017505.1. Lineage (GTDB taxonomy): Bacteria > Pseudomonadota > Gammaproteobacteria > Chromatiales > Chromatiaceae > Sedimenticola > Sedimenticola hydrogenitrophicus_A. Next base: position 46,546 of record NZ_JAQGEI010000037.1, on the reverse strand, counting down.
GGGGCCTCTTCGTCACTGCCCAGCAGGGTGGCCGATTCGAGCCGCGCCAGGAAGTCCAGGTAGTGGCGGTTGCGCGTCAGGCGCGCCTGATCCTCCGCGCCGGCATTCTGCAGCAGCACCGGCAGCGGCTTGCTGGGGGCGATGTTCATCTCGCCCTTGATCTTGCGGATGCCGAGGATGAACTGCATCACCCACTCCATCTCCGCTACCGCCGCCGGGTCTGTCAGGGCATCGTCGCGCACCGGGTACGGCTGGGTCATGATCGTCTCACCGCTACGGCCCGCCAGTGGGGCGACCCGCTGCCAGATCTCCTCGGTGATGTAGGGCATGATCGGATGGGCCAGGCGTAACAGGGTTTCCAACACGGTGACCAGGGTGCGACGGGTGCCGCGTCGGGCGGCCTTGCTGCTACCGTCACCGGTCAGCACTGGTTTGGAGAGCTCCAGATACCAGTCGCAGTATTCGTTCCAGGTGAACTCGTAGATCGCCTTGGCGGCGTGATCAAAACGGTAGCCATCGGTCGCCTCGATGACCGTGCCGATGGTGGAGTCCAGGCGGGCGAGGATCCAGCGGTCCGCCATGCTCAGCTCCAGCTCGCCCCCGGACTGGCCGCAGTCCTGCCCCTCGGTGTTCATCAGCACATAGCGGGCGGCGTTCCACAGCTTGTTGCAGAAGTTGCGGTAACCCTCGATACGGCCCATGTCGAACTTGATATCGCGGCCGGTGGTGGCCTGGGAGGCGAAGGTGAAGCGCAGGGCGTCGGTGCCGAAGCTGGGGATTCCGTCGGGGAACTCCTTGCGCGTGGCCTGTTCGATCTTCCTCGCCAGCTGTGGCTGCATCATGCCGCTGGTGCGCTTGCCGACCAGGGACTCCAGGTCGATGCCGTCGATCAGGTCGATCGGGTCCAGCACGTTACCCTTGGACTTGGACATCTTGTCGCCGTGGCTGTCGCGTACCAGGCCGTGCACGTAGACCTCCTTGAACGGCACATCACCCATGAACTTGATGCCCATCATGATCATGCGGGCGACCCAGAAGAAGATGATGTCGAAGCCGGTCACCAGCACGCTGGTGGGGTAGAAGGTCTGGACCCGCTCGGTCTGCTCCGGCCAGCCCAGGGTGGAGAAGGGCCACAGGGCGGAGCTGAACCAGGTGTCCAGCACATCCTCGTCCTGGGTCAGGGGGTACTCCTCCGCCAACTGGTGCTTGGCGCGCACCTCGGCCTCGGAGCGGCCGACGTAGACATTGCCCTCGTCATCGTACCAGGCGGGGATGCGGTGACCCCACCAGATCTGGCGGCTGATACACCAGTCCTCGATGTTGCGCATCCACTCGAAATAGGTGTTCTTCCAGTTGTCCGGCACAAAGCGGATGCTGCCGTTCTCCACCGCCTCGATGGCCGGCTTGGCCAGCGGCGCCACCTTGACGTACCACTGGTCGGTCAAAAACGGTTCGATCACCGCGCCGGAGCGGTCGCCGCGCGGCACCATCAGCTTGTGGTCGTCAATCTTCTCCAGCAGTCCCTGGGACTCCAGATCGGCTACGATCTTCTTGCGGGCTTCGTAGCGATCTAACCCTTGGTAATCTTTAGGTATAACTGTGACAGTTGCAGGACCTACTTTTTCCTCATCCGCAAGCTGTGAGCCACCCTCGTCTATTGCTTTGTGACCAAAGGTAAAGTCGTCTAAGGGGTTGTCCTTAATTGCCGCGTCAGGCGTGAATATATTTATCAGGCCGCCGTGGAGCTGCTCGGCAATCGCCTTCTCGTCCCGGTGCCTCAGCCACACCTGGTAGTCGTTGAAGTCGTGGGCCGGGGTGATCTTGACGCAGCCGGTACCGAACTCCGGGTCGACATAGTCGTCGGCGATGATGGGGATGCGCCGGCCGGTCAGGGGCAGCTCCACGAACTCGCCCAGCAGGTGCTTGTAGCGCTCGTCACCCGGATGCACCGCCACCGCGCAGTCGCCCAGCATGGTCTCGGGGCGGGTGGTGGCCACCACCAGGTGACCCTGGCCGTTACTCAGCGGGTAGCGCATGTGCCAGAGGAAGCCGTTCTCCTCCTCCGACAGCACCTCCAGGTCGGAGACCGCGGTGTGCAGCTTCGGGTCCCAGTTGACCAGCCGCTTGCCGCGATAGATCAATCCCTCCTCGAACAGCCGAACGAACACCTCCTTGACCGCATCCGAGAGGCCCTCGTCCATGGTGAAGCGCTCGTTCTCCCAATCCAGCGAGGCGCCCATGCGCCGCAGCTGGTTGGTGATGGTGCCGCCGGACTGGGCCTTCCACTCCCACACCTTCTCCAGGAACCGCTCGCGACCATAGTCGTGCCGCGTCTTCCCCTCAGCATTGATCAGCCGCTCCACCACCATCTGGGTGGCGATACCGGCATGGTCGGACCCGGCCTGCCACAAGGTCTTGTCACCCTTCATGCGGTGATAACGGGTCAGGGCGTCCATGATGGTGTCCTGGAAGGCGTGACCCATGTGCAGGCTGCCGGTGACATTGGGCGGTGGGATCATGATGCAGTAGGGTTGCTGGCTGTCGGCGGCAGCGGAAGGGGCGAAATAACCGCGCTCCTCCCAGGTCTGATACCAACGCTTTTCCAGGCTGTGGGGGTCGTAGGTCTTTTCCATGGATCGTCAGGCTGTCTTGGTTCGGGTTAATCGTCGGGGATAAAGCGGGGCATTATAACGCAAGCGAAGCGGTTGAATTGCATATTTATCCCCCCGTTCCGGGAGAATTATTCTTGCTCCGTAACTATTCACACGATCTGTGAGTGATTGGCCTGCCTTGCCGGCCTCACACGATGGCTTGTCTCCTCGAATCCGGCCCCATTTTCAGCGCCTGCCCAAACTCGCTTCGCTCAAACAAGGGCAGGCTTGAATCTGAAAAAGGGACCGGATTCGAGGCGCCATCAAGATCGGCCAACAAGGCAGGCCAATCACCCCGTGAGTAGTTAACTTTCTTCTTGCTGACAATCTTGGGCTGGGCGGTGTGCTGGCCGCGAATGAATGCGACTAAACGCGAATAGTGGATTTTCGAGGCGTAGGGTGGACCCCCGGGGCAATCCCCCGGCCCAACCGGGACTTGTCAGGTTTGACCTATGCGCGGGTCGAGCGCCTCCGGCTGGCAGATGGCAAATGGACTCTCGCCAAGACGCCAGGAACGTCAAGGAAAACTGACCTCATTGCTTACATTTTAAGTTTCGGAGTTCGGTCCCAGACGCCGGGCGGACCACCCCCTTGCCGGGACACGCTGTGAATACATCCCTGTACGCTCGGCGTCGGCATGGCATCCTCGGCTCCGTAAACGGTACATCCCTGTACCACTCCTCCTGCCTCCGACGATCCCGGCAAGGGGGTAGCCCGCCCTGGACGACGCCTTGAGAACTCCGAAACTTGAGTTACATCCCGATACGTGCAGTCTTTGCGCTCTTGGCGTTCTTGGCGAGAGAAAATGTCTTCTCTCCGTACTCACGAATTCCGCGGAAGAGCCCCAAATAATGAAGATTAATCGGTATTTGGGTTTATTCGCGTTCATTCCATCCTTAGGTCCGTAAACGGTACATCCCTGTACCACTCCTCGCGGCTGATTTTCATAAGGCAGCGCCGTAAGAATATCGGTTAAGATTGGGCGGACCGAAAGAAAAAGAGTCGTAGTGCGGTCAATAGCCATAAGAAACGTTAATGACCCAGGGGAGTAAGATGAACCGCAAACGGATAGTGACACTGATCGTGCTGGCGCTGGCGATCAGCCTGTTTTTTATTTTTGATCTGGGGCAGTACCTCAGTCTCGATTATCTGAAATCGCAGCAGGCGGCGCTGCAGGACTACCGCCAGGCCCATCCTTTACAGACCGCAGCGGTCATGTTCGTGATCTATGTGCTGGTGACGGCGCTCTCCCTGCCGGGCGCCACGGTGATGACCCTGGGGGTGGGGGCCATCTTCGGGTTGTTCTGGGGCACCGTGTTGGTCTCCTTCGCCTCCACCCTGGGCGCCACCCTGGCTTTCCTAATCTCGCGCTTCCTGTTGCGTGACCTGGTGCAGAACCGCTTCGGCGACAAGTTGAAGGCGATCAACGCGGGCATCGAGAAGGACGGGGCCTTCTATCTGTTCGGACTGCGCCTGGTGCCGCTGTTCCCCTTTTTCGTCATCAACCTGGCGATGGGGCTCACCACCCTTAAGACCCTCACCTTCGCCTGGGTCAGCCAGCTGGGCATGCTGCTGGGGACCCTGGTCTATGTCAATGCCGGCACCCAGTTGGGCCAGCTCGAGTCGCTCTCCGGCATTTTGTCACCGGGCCTGATCTCCTCTTTTGTCTTGCTGGGGCTGTTTCCCCTCATCGCCCACAAGACGCTCGACGCCCTCAAGGCGCGCAAGGCGCTCAAGGCCTACCCGAAACCCGCCCGGTTTGACCGCAACCTGGTGGTCATCGGCGCCGGCTCCGGCGGCCTGGTGTCGGCCTATATCGCGGCGGCGGTCAAGGCCAAGGTGACCCTGATCGAAAAGCACAAGATGGGTGGCGATTGCCTGAATACCGGCTGTGTCCCCTCCAAGGCGCTGATCCGCTCGGCCCGTTTTCTGGCACAGACGCGACGCGCGGCGGAGTTCGGGTTCAAATCGGCCAGCGCGGAGTTCGATTTTTCGCAGATCATGGAGCGGGTGCGGCGGGTGATCGAAACGGTGGAGCCCCATGACTCGGTGGAGCGCTACAGCGGATTGGGTGTGGAGGTGATCGAGGGGGAGGCGATGATCCGCTCCCCTTATGAGGTCGAGGTGAACGGACAGACCCTGACCACGCGGAATATTATCGTCGCCACCGGGGCACGCCCGTTTGTGCCACCGATCCCCGGTCTGGAGCGGATCGATTATCTCACCTCGGATAACCTCTGGGAGTTGCGTGAACTGCCTGGCCGGTTGCTGGTGCTGGGGGGCGGTCCGATCGGCTGTGAACTGGCCCAGTGCTTTGCCCGTTTTGGTTCCCGAGTGACCATTGTGGAGATGGCGCCGCGGCTGTTGATCCGTGAGGATGAAGATGTGGCGGCGCGGGTGACGGCACAATTCCAGGCGGAAGGGATCGATGTCCTGGCAGGCCATACCGCCAAATCGTTTGAAATCGTGGATGGCCAGGGGGTCCTGACGGCCGAGTACCGGGGCGAGGCCGTCCCGGTCCCCTTCGACCGGGTGCTGGTGGCGGTGGGCCGACTGGCCAATACCGGCGGCTTCGGCCTGGAGGAGCTGGGGGTGCGCATCAGCGAACGCCGCACGGTGGAGGCCAACGAGTTCCTGCAAACCAATTTCCCCAACATCTATGTCTGCGGTGATGTGACCGGGCCCTATCAGTTCACCCATGTTGCGGCCCATCAGGCGTGGTATGCCGCGGTCAATGCCCTGTTCGGCCTGTTTCGCAAGTTCAAGGTGGATTACTCGGTGATCCCCTTTGCCACCTTTACCGATCCGGAAGTGGCGCGGGTGGGGCTGAATGAGCTGGAAGCGAAAGAGCAGGGGGTCGCTTATGAGGTGACCACCTACGGCCTGGATGACCTGGACCGGGCCATCGCCGACGGCGAGGCGCACGGTTTCGTCAAGGTGCTGACCGTGCCGGGCAAGGACCAGATCCTGGGCGCCACTATTGCTGGTGAACATGCCGGCGACCTGATCGCCGAGTTTGTCACCGCCATGCGCTACCGCCTGGGACTGAACAAGATCCTCGGCACCATCCACATCTATCCCACCTGGACCGAGGCCAACAAGTACGCCGCGGGCAACTGGAAGCGGGCCCATGCCCCGGAGCGGGTGCTGCGTTGGGTCGAACGATTCCACGCCTGGCGGCGCGGAGAGTGAGTGGGGGCAAAGCCGCTACCGGCCATCCCTGGACGTACCTACTCGGGGGGTGATTGGCCTGCCTTGTTGGCCGATCTTGATGGCGCCTCGAATCCGGCCCCTTTTTCAGATTAAAGCCTGCCCTTGTTTGAGCGAAGCGAGTTTGGGCAGGCGCTGAAAAGGGGGCCGGATTCGGGGAAACAAGCCATCGTGCGAGGCCGGCAAGGCAGGCCAATCACTTACAGACCGCGTGAGTAGTTACCCCTGGACAAAACAAAGGGTTGGCAGTTTCCTGTCAACCCTTTGTTTTCTCACGTATTTGGTACTCCCTAGGGGACTCGAACCCCTGTTGCCGCCGTGAGAGGGCGGAGTCCTAGGCCACTAGACGAAGGGAGCAGTGCACTCGGGCGTGGCGTATTATACCCACAGTTTGTTTTGGCTCAAGTCGTAATGACCATTTTTTTTAGTTGCGTGATTCTGTACACTCTGGGCGCCGCAATCTTTTTGAAGTGCATAAGGAATAATTAACATAGCTACCCTGCAAATCATTCCCCGCCCCGAACACAATATCTCCAGGGCGAATATCAGCGACCATGCCACCAAGGTGCTCTATCGCCTGAAGGCGGCCGGGTTTCAATCCTACCTGGTGGGCGGTGGCGTGCGTGATCTGCTGTTGGGCCGTGAGCCCAAGGATTTCGACGTCGCCACCGATGCCACGCCGGAACAGGTCAAGGAGGTGTTTCGTAACTGCCGCCTGATCGGGCGCCGGTTCCGCCTGGCCCATGTTCACTTCGGCCGGGAGATCATCGAGGTCGCCACCTTCCGCAGCATGCAGGATGCCGCCGAACCGGGAGACCGGGAGACCGAAAACGGGATGCTGGTGCGGGACAACATCTACGGCACCATCGAAGAGGACGCCGTGCGGCGTGATTTCACCATCAATGCCCTCTATTACAATATAGAAGACTTCTCGGTGGTGGATTATGCCGGTGGCATGGAGGATTTGCGCGCGGGTGTGCTGCGGCTGCTGGGTGACCCCGAGACCCGTTACCGCGAGGATCCGGTGCGCATGCTGCGGGCCGTGCGGTTTGCCGCCAAGCTCGGTTTCATCATCAATCCGGCCTGTGAAAAGCCCCTGCTTGAACTGGGATCCCTGCTCCAGAGTGTGCCGGCGGCACGCCTGTTTGAGGAGGTACTGAAGCTGTTCATGGCGGGCGTTGCGCTGCACAGCTTTGAAAAGCTGCGCCACTACGGCCTGTTTGGTGAACTGTTCCCGGAGACCGAGGAGTGCCTGGCGCATGAAGACCATGAATTCCCCATCACCTTTGTCACCCGGGGGATGCAGAATACCGACAGCCGGATCCGCGAGGGCAAGCCGGTAACCCCCGCCTTCCTGTTTGCGGTGCTGCTGTGGGAACCGGTGCGGCGGCTGGCGGAACACCTCCAGGAGGCCGGCGAAGCACCCCTGCCGGCGATCCAGGAGGCGGGCAATGATGTCCTCATGACCCAACTGGAGCGGGTGTCGATACCCAAACGGTTCAGTATCCCGATGCGGGAAATCTGGAATCTTCAGCACCGCTTCGAACAACGCGCGGGCAAGCGCCCCCATCGCCTGCTGACCCATCCCCGTTTTCGCGCCGCCTACGATTTTCTCCTGCTGCGCGCGGAAGCGGGCGAGGTCGATCAGGAGCTGGCAGACTGGTGGACCGGTTTCCAGGAGCAGGATGGCGAGGAGCGCAACCAGATGGTCCGCCAGGCGAACGGCGGTGGTGAGAAACCCCAGCGGCGCCGGCGCCGGCGCAGACGCCCCTCCAAGCCGGCCGGCCAGGGCTAGCCCCGGGACTATCCAGAGCTACGTACGATGCAGGCACATGCAGACAAGCCCGTGGTCACGGCCTATATCGGGCTGGGCAGTAACCTGGCGGAGCCGGTGGTGCAGATCCGCAACGCCTGCGCCGCACTGAAGCGGCTGCCGGAAAGCGTGCTGCGGCAATGCTCCAGCCTCTATCTCAGTCCCCCCCTGGGGCCGGCAGATCAGCCTGACTATATCAATGCCGTGGCGGCCCTCGATACCACGCTCGCACCCCATGATCTGCTGGCCGAACTGCAGCGCATCGAGCGGGCTCAGGGGCGTACCCGCGGGGTGCGCTGGGGTGCCCGTACACTGGATCTGGATCTGCTGGTTTATGGTGATCGGATCATTAGCGACGAGGCGCTGAGCGTGCCCCATCCCGGTTTGCCTGAACGGGCGTTCGTACTCTATCCACTGCAGGAGATCGCGCCTGAGCTGGAGTTACCGGGGCTGGGCCCGCTGGCGATACTGGTGGCCAATTGCCCGAAGGATGGTCTGAAACGTTATGCCTGACACAGTCGCCACACCGCCTGGCTACATCGTGGTGGAGGGACCCATCGGCGTCGGCAAGACCAGCCTGGTGAAGCGTCTGGCGCAGAGCTTTGCCGCCGAAACCCTGCTGGAAGCGGTGGAGGAGAACCCGTTTCTGGAGCGTTTCTACAATGATGGCAGGGAGGCCGCCTTTCCGACCCAGCTGTTTTTCCTGTTTCAACGCAGCCGGCAACTGACCGGGCTGCGTCAGCAGGATCTGTTCCGGCGCGCCCTGGTGGCGGACTATATGCTGGAAAAAGACCGGCTGTTTGCCGGGATCAACCTGGATGCGCAGGAACTGGACCTGTATGAACAGGTTTACGAGCGACTCTCGATGGAGGCGCCCGCGCCGGATCTGGTGGTCTATCTCCAGGCGCCGGTCGAGGTGCTGCTGGCGCGGATTCAGAAGCGCGGCCGCCCCCAGGAGCGGCGCATGGAGGCCGCTTATCTGAAGCGGCTGAGCGACGCCTATACCGATTTCTTCTACCATTATGATAAGTCCCCCTTGCTGATTATTAATGCGGCCGAGATCAATCCCATCGAGCGGGAGCGCGATTATCAGTTGCTGCTGCAACAGATCTGCAGCGTGCGCAGCGGTAAACATTATTTCAATCCGGCACCACTCTTGTTGTAATATTGCGCCGCACAATGCGGGTTATCCGATTCCTGGGAGTCTGTCGGGCATTCCCGCAGTAGATTGGCGTTAAGTCCGACAGACTCCTGGAAACAGTGGAAAGAGAGAAAACGGGGTAAAACAATCATGTCCCATGTGACAACCGCAACACTGATACAGATGAAACAACAGCATGAAAAGATTGCTGTTTTGACCAGTTATGATGCCAGTTTCACCAGCCTGATCGAAGACGCGGGCGTGGAGGTGATCCTGGTCGGTGATTCGCTCGGGATGGTGATTCAGGGGCAGGAGAGCACGCTGCCGGTGGATGTGGAAGAGATGGTCTATCATACCCAGTGCGTAGCCCGCGGCCGCCGCAAGGCGCTGTTGATCGCCGATATGCCGTTCATGAGCTACAGCTCGGCCGAGCAGGCATTGGGGACCGCCGGGCGGCTGATGAAGGATGGCGGCGCCCACATGGTCAAGCTGGAAGGCGGTGCCACTCAACTGGAGACGGTGCGGCAGTTGACCGCCAATGGTATTCCGGTCTGCGCCCATCTGGGCCTGCTGCCGCAGTCGGTGCATAAACTGGGCGGTTACCGGGTGCAGGGACGGGACGACGAGTCCGCGCGCATCATGAAAGAGGACGCCCTGGCGCTGGAGGCGGCCGGTGCCCAGATGCTGGTGCTGGAGTGTATTCCCAGCGGGCTGGCGCGGGAGATCAGTGAGGCGCTGGTGATCCCGGTGATCGGCATTGGTGCCGGTCCGGACTGCGATGGTCAGGTGCTGGTGCTGTATGACATGCTCGGTATTACGCCGCGTCAGGCGCCCCGTTTCGTGAAAAATTTCCTGCAGGATGCGCACTCGATTGCCGAGGCGATCGGTGGTTATGTCAAGGCGGTCAAGGACGGTAGCTTCCCCGGTGAGGAGCACAGCTTTAAATGATTACCGTTGAAACGGTTGCCGATCTCCGCCACACCATCTCCCGTTGGCGGGCGGCCGGCGAACGGGTGGCGTTGGTGCCCACCATGGGCAACCTGCATGAAGGTCATCTGGATCTGGTAAGGAAGGCGCGCTCGCTGGCGGACCGGGTGGTGGTCTCCATCTTCGTCAATCCGCTGCAGTTTGGCGAGGGTGAGGATTTCGCCGCCTATCCGCGTACCTTGATCGATGACTCCGACAAGCTCAGTGCGGTGGCGACGGACCTGCTGTTCACCCCGCCGGTGGACGAGGTGTACAAGCGGCCCCGGTCGGAGCAGACCCGGATCGAGGTGCCCGACTTGTCCGGGCTGTTCTGCGGTGCTTCGCGTCCGGGACACTTTGTCGGCGTCGCCACCGTGGTCTGCAAGCTGTTCAACATGGTCCAGCCCGACCTGGCACTGTTCGGTGAAAAGGATTATCAGCAGCTGCTGGTGATCCGCCGGATGGTCGAGGATCTGGTGATCCCGGTGACCATCCATGGCCTGCCGACGGTGCGCGAGGTGGACGGCCTGGCACGCAGCTCCCGAAACGGTTATCTGAGCGACACGGAGCGCAGTATTGCCCCCGCGCTCTACCGGCAACTGCAACAGACCGTGGCCGGCATCAAACAGGGCAAGCTCGATTTTGCCGCGCTGGAGCGCCAGGCGCTGAGCCGGTTGGAGGCGGAAGGCTTCAAGCCCGACTACTATGCCATTCGCCGCGCCACCGACCTGGCCGAACCCGGGCCCGGTGACAAATCCCTGGTGATCCTGGCGGCCGCCCACCTGGGCAAGGCGCGGCTGATCGACAACATCCAGTTGACCCTTGACTAGGAGCTTGTCGGGTTTGACCGACCGTAGCGAGGGAAAGCCGATTTGTTCCGCACATCCCTGTGCTTCACCCCTTCGGGTTTGCACTTCAATCGCTCCCGGCGATTGAATGAGCCAGATTTTTTGATCTTTCGAGGCGAGCAGTGGTGCAGGGATGCACCGTTTACGGACCTAAGGATGGAATAGTGGACCTATTTAACGGGAAAGATCGGAAAATATGGCCAAATTCGGCTTTTCCGCAGTAGGTCAGTGTTAAATCCGACAGGCTCCTAGACGTTCTGCCCGATCACCTCACTCACCCCGCTGCCGTTTTTTAGACACCCTCGGTCCGGACAGGTAGACTTCACCCCTGTTTGTGTGAGCGGAATTAAAGGAGCCGGTTTATCATGTGGCGTCTGTTGTTGCCAATGCTATTGCTGTTGTCGAGCCTTTCCCCTGCGGTCCTGGGTCAGGAAAACGGCCCGGTTCAGGGCGACACGGAAACCAGGACGGAGCCACCGCCAGAGACCCTCATCTCCCCACGCGCCACCATGGAGACCTTTCTCCATGCCATGAACGATATCAAGCGGGGAGAGCCGCAGCGCATCGACGATGCGGTCACCACCCTCGACCTGTCCGCCATCAGTCCGCTGGTTCGTCGTGAGCGAGGCCGCGACCTCGCCTGGATGCTGCTGGAGGTGATGGACCGGACCCGGTTGGTCGACACCCGCAAGATCCCGGCCGCCCGTACCGGTGACCCCTACCTGTTTGCCCGCTACGAAAACGGTAGCATCCGCATTGGCCGCATGGAAGACGGACGCTGGCTGTTCGCACGTGAGGGTATCCAACGGCTGCCGCTGATACTGGATGAACTGTCGCAGGCGAAGCGGATCAACGGGACCGATACCGAGTATCTGCCCTGGAATCTGCGCCTGCGGCAGCAGATCCCCGAGCGTTTCAAGCAGAAGGATTTTCTGCTGGAAAACTGGCAGTGGCTCGGGATCTTCATCATCATCCTGCTGGGTGTGGTCGCCGATAAACTGCTCTCCCTGGTGTTGCGAAGCCTGGTGCGCCATTGGAAGAGGCGCAGCGGCAGCAGTGAGTTCAGGGCGCTGTCGGATCAGGTGCTGCGCCCGCTCGGCCTGATGCTGATGGCGGTCATCTGGTGGATCGGTATCACTCTGCTCGGATTGGGTGAGGAGTCCCTGCTGGTGCTGCTGCTGGCGGTCAAGTTTCTCGCCAGCCTGTCGGGTGTCTGGGCCGCCTACCGGCTGGTCGATATCGTCGCGATCTATCTGCTGCGCCGGGCGTCCCTCACCGAAAGCAAACTGGACGACGCCCTGGTCCCGCTGATTCCGCGCAGCCTGAAGATCTTTGTCACGGTGATCGGCTTCGTGTTCATTGCCGACAACGTCAATGTGGATGTATCGAGCCTGCTGGCCGGCCTGGGACTGGGCGGTCTGGCCTTTGCACTGGCGGCCAAAGACATGGTGCAGAACCTGTTCGGTTCCGTCACCGTGCTGATGGACCGCACCTTCAGCGTGGGGGACTGGATTATCATCGGTGGGGTGGAGGGATCGGTGGAGCGCATCGGTTTCAGGAGTACCCGGATCCGCACCTTCTACAACTCGCTGGTGACGGTGCCCAATTCAAAATTCATCACCGCCGATGTCGACAATATGGGGGAACGGCGCTATCGCCGCCTCTCCTGCAAACTCTCGCTTACCTACGATACGCCGCCGGACCGGATCGAGGCCTTCTGTGAAGGGGTGCGTGAGCTGATTCGCCAGCACCCCTATATGCGCAAGGACTACTACCAGGTCTATCTTAACGAGTTCGCCGCCTCGTCGCTGAATGTGCTGCTCTATGTGTTCTGGGAGACCCCGGAATGGAACACTGAGTTGCGCGAACGCCATCGCTTTATGTTGGATATCCTGCGCCTGGCGAAACGGCTGGGTGTCGAGTTCGCGTTTCCCACCCAGACACTGTATATGCGTTCGGAAGAGACCGCGCCCCAAACCGGGCAGCCGCTGGCGCAGACCTGCGCCTTCGACCTGGGCCGCCAGGAGGCGGTTGCCGTGGTTGCCGAGTCCACCGGGATCGGTGTCAAGCCGCCGCCAGTCACATTTCCGCCGGTCTGACTCCCAGCTGCATCGGTTCGCGGATTTACCCCAGGCCACCCATGCAGAGGTACTTCACCTCGATGAACTCCTCCATGCCGTAGTGCGAGCCCTCGCGGCCGATGCCGGACTCCTTGACGCCGCCGAACGGCGCCACCGCGGTGGAGATGATACCCTCGTTGATACCGATCATGCCGCTCTCCAGGGCCTCCGCCACCCGCCAGACGCGGCCGATGTCGCGGGCATAGAAGTAGGCGGCCAGTCCGAACGGCGTGTCGTTGGCCAGTTCGATCGCCTCCTGCTCGGTTTTGAATCTGAACAGCGGGGCGACCGGTCCAAAGGTCTCTTCGCTGGCGATGCGCATGTTGCGGGTGATGTCGGCCAGGATGGTCGGCTGATAGAAGGTACCGCCAAGGGCATGGGGTTGTCCGCCGGTAATCAGTCTGGCGCCCTTGGCCATGGCGTCGTCCACATGCCGCTGCACCTTGTCCACCGCCGCCTGATTGATCAGCGGGCCCTGCTGGGTATCGCTGGTCAGTGCCGGTCCAACCTGCAGTGCCTCGACCGCCTTGGCCAGCTTTTCCGCGAACTCATCATAGATGCTGTCCTGGATCAGGAAGCGATTGGTACAGACGCAGGTCTGGCCGCTATTGCGGTATTTGGAGGCCAGCGCACCGGCCACGGCGGCATCGATATCAGCGTCATCGAATACCAGGAAGGGCGCGTTGCCGCCCAATTCGAGTGATACCTTTTTAACCGTACCGGCACACTGGGCCATGAGCAGCTTGCCGACCGCGGTGGAGCCGGTGAACGAGAGCTTGCGTACCAGAGGGTTTCCGGTCAGCTCGGCGCCCACGGCTGCCGCATCATCGGTGGGCAGGACGTTGAACACCCCCGGCGGTATCCCGGCCTCGTCGGCCAGTGCCGCCAATGCCAGGGCGGAGAGCGGCGTGTCCGGTGCCGGTTTGATCACCACCGTGCAGCCGGCCGCCATGGCCGGGGCGCATTTGCGGGTGATCATGGCGTTGGGGAAATTCCACGGGGTGATCGCGGCCACCACGCCGATCGGCTGTTTGATCACCACGAAGCGCCGGTCGGCGGCGGGGGCGGGGATCACATCACCATAGACCCGTTTGGCCTCTTCGGCAAACCACTCGATAAAACTGGCTCCATAGGCGATCTCGCCGCGACTTTCCGCCAGCGGCTTGCCCTGTTCCAGACTCAGCAGTTGGGCCAGTGCCTCCTGATTCTCCATGATCAGTTCGAACCAGCGCCGCAGCAGGTTGCTGCGCTCCTGGGCGGCGCGCTGGCGCCAGCCGCGGAAGGCATGTTCCGCCAGCTCGATGGCGCGCCGGGTCTCGTCCCCGCCGAGCGCGGGTACCCGGGTGATTTCACTGTTGTCCGCGGGATTGGTTACGGCAAAGGTGCGCCCGTTGTCGGCCGCCACCCATTCGCCGTTGATATAGGCTTGATTCTTCAGAAGATTGGAGCTTGTCATCTGCTATTACCGCCCTGATTCCGTTGTGATAGTGGGTTCAACTTAAATTTACCTGATTACCCATCCAACTTAACAGTACTCAGGAAAAATAGGCGCCGCGAATGAACGCGGATAAGTCTGTTGGGGTTCGTCCCTCACCCCAACCTAAGCTACAGCGATGTGGGCGGGGGCGTGCTGCTCAGGCGAGCAGACTGGCGGCGGGATGATCAATTGCCGCACGGTAGCGCTGCAGATAGTGCTGCGCGGTTTCGCTTGCGGGAAAACTGCGGGACATGCCCTGCAGGGCCAGCTTCTGCCACCAGATGGGTGGCTTGGCATGGAATGCGCTGACCCGGGCGATAACCTCGGCCAACTGTTCGGCGGTGGCCGGTTGGTAGAGAAAACCGCTGGCGGCGCCATGCAGCAGATTGGCCGGCGTGGCATCTGTCACGGTCTCCCGCATCGAGGCTGTGGCGTGGGCAATGGGCACCGTCCCGTAGGCCAGGCCACACTGCGCCTGGTATGCCGAGGGGTAGTGCCGGGCGGGCAACAGCAGGCAGTCGCTGGCGGCGAGGATCCGGTGCCAACCTGGCTCATCTGTCGCCAGCTGCAGGCTGAGCTGATGCGGCCGCTGCCGGGCCAGTTCGAGCAGCGCTTCGAGCGGCGGTTCTGCTGCTCCGGCGGCAATCAGCAGGTGCAGGGGCAGGTCGGGATCGATGGCGGCCAGCAGCGCGGCGATCTGCTGATGCTCGGCGGCTCCGTGATTGGTCGCGTGATAGCCGATCAGCAGGCCGTGCTCATCCAGCGGGAGTTCCCGTTCGGCCTGCAGGTGCAGGCGGTTGAAACGTTTCAGCTCGAACGACGAGCTGTCATAGTGTTGTTGGATATGGGGATCGGTGGTCGAATTCCAGCGCCGGTAATCGATGCCCGACGGGATGCCGCTCAGGCGCTCGGCGCGTTTTTTCAACGGCTCCGCCAACGGATGGGTCGATTGATCATCCAGGAGGTCGGCGCCATATCCCGGGCTGGGCAGTGCCAGCTCGTCGGCCATCAGTACCGCCCCCTTTTCGAACGAGAGGCGGCCCGCGAGCTCCAGGGCACCGGATTTCAGCAGTTCGACCGGGAGCGAGAGGGCACTGATCCGTTCTCCCGGGAAGCTCTGGTGGTCGGCGTCATGCAGCGTATAGAGGGTTGCCGGGCGACTCCATTCACCCGCCAGCAGGGGAATGGCCAGCGCCGACTGCCAACCGTTACAGTGCAGCAGTTCCGGCTGCCAGCTGAGCCCCGCCTGATTGATCGCCATCAGTGAAACCACGCGACTGAACAGCCCGCCGCTCAGGGCGGGCGCGAGGCCATCCGGGTCCGCTTCATCTCGACCGGGGCGGTGCAGTTGATCGAACTGGCCCGGGATATCCACCAGATAGAGGGGGACGTTCCGGTCCAGCCGGCCCTGTAGTATGCGCGCTTCCCGGCCACTCCCCGGCAGGCGGATTCTGGAGACCTGAACAAGCCTTTCCGCCCGGGAAAGAACAGCGGCATAACCCGGCATGACCAGACGGATATCATGCCCCAGGGTGCCGAGTGTCGTGGTCAGGGTGGTGGTGAACTCGGCCAGATCACTGCAGCCGGCCAGTGTTGCTGCCTCGCCCGATGCGAAGAGAATCCGGTGGGGGGTAAGTGACGGGTCGCTACTCATGACATTCAACGCGGCGGCATTCCGCTCACCCGCGCAGGGCGTCTCTGGATGGTTCCCATGTGATGGTCATTCCGCTGAGTCATGGTGTATCAATATGGCTATCGACCGGATCGTGTGCCCGGGTCAAAATCATAACGTACCGGAGTATATACATTATTCAACTGCCGGGCGAATTTGCGCCCTGTCCCGGTAGCAGGCCGCGAATGGTCTGCAGCCAGGCGCTGGCGATATTCGCCCGGTTGTAGCCGCCGCCACCCAGGGCCAGGACCCGTCCGCCGCAGGTGGCTTGGGCGTAGTCGTGGATGCGTTTCGCCGTCTGGTAATGCACCTGGTCACTGAACTGCAGATGGGTGATCGGATCACCGGCCAGACTGTCGGCACCACACTGCAGAAGGATGAATTCGGGTCGCTGGCGTTCCATGAACCCGGCGATTTTCGGCCAGTAGCTGAAAAACAGCTCGTCCGTCGCACCGGGCGGCAGGGGGATGTTCAGTTTGGAGCCGCGCGCCGCGCCGCTGCCGCATTCGTTCGCACTGCCGGTACCCGGATAGAGGTAGCGGCCATCCTCATGCACATCGATGAACAGCAGGTCGGGGTCCTGCTCAAAGGCATAAAAGACACCGTCGGCATGGTGGGCGTCGATATCGATATAGAGTATCCGGTGGATCCGGTGCCGCCTGCGCAGCGCCTCGATGGCAACCCCACAGTCGTTGAATACGCAGAACCCGGCCGAGGCGGTGCGGCTGGCATGATGCAGCCCGGCAATGGGCACGAACGCCTCCGTCGTATGACCCTGCACGATTTCGTTCACCGCATCCAGTACCGTGCCGACCACCACCAGGGCGGTTTCATATATCCCGGGGAATACGGGGGTATCCAGGTCCAGCATGCCCACGCCCAGCTCGGACAGCAGGCGTACGCGGCGTACATATTCGGCGCTATGGAACAGCTGTGCATCTTCGGCGGTTCCCTGCACCGGCATCTTTATGGTGGAGCGCTTGACCAGGTCCGAGCGCTGGAAGGCCTGCCAGAAGGCATTGAAGCGATCGGGCCCCAGCGGGTGGCCCTCACCGAAGCCATAGCGCGCAAGTGCTTCACCGGCATAGATATACATGGCGGCACGTTCGCAGGGCGGTTGATGAAGAAGCGGCCGGTAGTGCGCGGCACGCGGGCTGGCGTGCAACCGTCGCCGGCCCGGTGCGAGGAATGCTGTCGCTGATCACAGGCATCGGCGCATCGCTAGGAGAAGAGGCGGCCGAGCCAGGAGCGTTTCCGCTCCACCGCGGGCGTGTGACCTTTATGAGGTCGCAACTGCATCGGGCGCTTGATGACCCCCTTGAGACACTGATTGCAGATTTCGTTATACAGGGCGCGCGACTCCTTCAGCAGCGCCTCTTTGTCGCGTACGAAGTAGTCGCTGACGCCGGAGTTGAAGGCGTCGACGATATCCTGGAATCCGGCAAAGGTCTCGGCAATGACGAACTGGGTCGACTCGTTCTTCAGGAACACCAGTTCATCGATCATCTCCCGCAGCGACTTCTCCTTCTGTTTGTCATGGTCCATCAGACCCTGCAGTTTTATTTTCAGGACGTCACTGAACTGTTTGAATTGGGAGACTTTCTCGTCATCGGGAACCAGGATGGAGCGATCCACCACCACCTTCAGTTGGGCGATATTCTGGATCAGGTGGTAGGTGGTGAGATCGGAAATCAGGCCGCGCATCTTTTCCAGTTCGATTTCACGCTCCTTGGTCATGATGGCCCGGCTGTGTGACAACAGGGTGGCATTGGAAAAGAGGATGGAATAGATCTTGATCCAGCTGGCCAGCTGGGTCGGGCTCAGGGCGGTGGAGATGCTGAGGGCGGCACGCTCCAGTTCGGCGAACGGCTTGGTGGCCGCATTCTGCATCTGCCGGGTGGAGAGTTCGAACACCTCCTTCAGGCAGACCAGCTTCTCCAGGGCGATCTTGACCTTGGCCCCATGCTCCTCCGAGAGCTTGTCGGCGGTGGGGGCAACCTGTTTCAGGAATTCGTTGGTGAAGGCCAGTTCGGATTCGATCATCCGATGGCGGATGCGCATCTGCTCCTCGGCGCAGAGGTATTCATCGACAAAGGTGGCGGCCAGTTTCCGGAGAATGGCCGGTTCATCCCTGTTGATCTGTTCCAGCAGCTCGTCGAATACCTTGCGGGCCTTTGGCGACAGGCTCTCGGAACCCTTGTATTGCAGCACATAAGTGACCTGGCTGGCGATTTTCGTGTACTCCTCATCCGCCAGCAGTTGGTGCTTTTTGATGTACTTCATCAGGTTCATGAACGCCAGATGCAGCGAGACCTGGGTGGCCAGCGTGGGTTCGATGCCGCTCGACTTGTAGTGCCGGAACAGGTTGAATTCCGTCGGTTCCGGTTCCACCGCCGGGCTGTTCTCCGGGCTATGCACTTCCCCCAGCATCAGCTGGACGACCTTCATCAGGTAGGGTTTGACCGAAAGATACTTGTAATTCGACCGCAGCTGGTTGTGCAGGGTGTTGAACTGGGTATTGAGGATAGTAGCGTTTTTCAGCGGAAAATTGCTGTAGGGTTGTAGCAGTTCAGAGATGGTTCGACGACCTTTCTCGATGCGGATGAGGGCGTTCTTGTACTCATCCACCAGATCGTCGGAGAGTTTCTTGCTGTCGCCATGTTCCGGATTCTGGCGGATGGCGGTGAGGAAATCGTCCGGCATTTTCGACGCCAGGTAGATATTGGCGGTCTCTTCGCCAAATTTTTTCTTGAGCTGTTCGCCGATCTCGAAATAGTTGGCCTGGATGGATCGCTCGGGGCTAGACCTGAGGATACCCTCCAGTTCGCTGATCAGAGCGGCCGCCAGCTGCTCCTGCTTGACCGAGGAGGATGACAATTTGCCCTTCGCGAGCAGCCGCCGATAGGTCGCCATATAGTCAGGGGCGCTCTTGAGCTGATCGACCAGACGGATCAGCCCCAACACGTCCTGACGGTCGTATTTCTCCAGCAGTGCTGCTTGCTGCGCAGATAGTTCCATGGTTGTCCTGACCGGCTAATCGCCTACGGTGGTCTCCTTTATACATAGGATAACCAGATAGCGGCAATTCAAGGTTAAAATTTAACGCATTGGTTCGCAAAATCCCCCTGCCGTGTCAGTTATCGGGCGCCTCGTGGGCGCCGCTGGCGGGCACGGCCGGCCCGGTGGGTCAGCTGCAAAATCGGGGGATTACCTTGGTTATTTATGAGTAAAAACAACGAGTTAAGCAATACAGTTGGGGTGAAATAGATTCAACTAAAGCAATCCGCCGTGCGGCCGCTATGTTAACCATCTGGATTTAAAACCAGGGGCCTTTTAGGCACGACTAAGCAAAGCACTTCAACCCATTGATCGGCGGTAAGTAATGGCAAATTTCATTGATTCTGTAGACAGTCGCACACAACTGGCAGGCACCAATCGGCTGGAGGTGCTGTTGTTCAGCCTGGGGCGCGACACGGTCACTGGAAGAGAGGAGACTTTCGGAGTCAATGTCTTCAAGGTGCGGGAAGTGATGCACATCCCGGAGATCACCCGGGCACCGGATATGCCAGCCTCGGTGGAGGGCATGGTGAGCCTGCGCGGCAACATGATCCCGATTATCAACCTGCCGAAATTCTGCGGTGTCAATTCCGAGGAGAAACCCAGTATCCTGATCGTGACCGAATACAACAAGAACGTGCAGGGCTTTCTGGTGCACTCGGTGGACAATATCGTGCGGCTCGCCTGGGAGGACGTGAAGGTCCCGCCCAATATGATGGCCCAGCGGCATGGCGGACTGGTCACGGCGGTGACCGAGCTGGCCGACAAGCGCATCGTCATGATCATGGATGTGGAGATGGTATTGGCCAAGACCTCGGGCTTCGGCGAGGGCGAGGAGCTGTTTGAAGGCATCGAGAAGATCGCCCGGGATGACGTGACGGTGCTGTTTGCGGATGATTCCGCGGTGGCCCGGGATCAGATCGTCAGGACCCTGAACCATATCGGTGTCAAGCACCTGAGCGCATCCAACGGCGCCGAGGCGTGGGAGAAGATCAAAGACCTGGCCGACCGGGCCGAGGCCGCGGGCCGCAAGGTCAGTGACTACATACAGGTGATTCTCACCGACGTGGAGATGCCGGAAATGGACGGCTATGTCCTGACCAAGAACATCAAGCAGGATCCTCGAATGGCGGACATACCGGTCATCATGCACTCCTCGCTTTCCGCCGATGCCAATCAGGAGTTGGGGCGGGGCGTGGGTGCCGACGCCTATGTGCCGAAATTCGAGCCGGCCGAGCTGGCGGCCAAGCTGCAGGAAATTCTCAACAAGTCTTAACAGGATGATGACGGCCGGATATCCGCCCGCGCATCGTTACTGTTTTTGATCGATACGACTCAGTGGGCGTTACGCCGATGTTGGATTTGCTTCCCGATCATCTGCGCCTGTTCATAGCGATTGGTGGACTGCTGTTTGTGCTGTTACTGGTCGGCAGTCTGGCACAGAAGTATGAACAGTATATGGCCGCCAAGCGTCTTGCGGTACAACGCCTGATGATCGGTATACAACAGATCGAGGAGGCACTGGACAAGGCCCGGGGCGGTGGTCTGCCCAGCGGCCTGGGGAAGCTGCTGCGTAACGAACTGCTCGCCCGCTACATCACGATTCGGCAGATTTTTCCCCGCCAACCCGGAATCAGCCGGCAGGTCATGCAGGCGGAAGAGCGGGCCCGGAGCGAGCCGGAGGGCGCCACCTCGGTCAATAGCGCCGCCATCACCTCGGTTGATTCGTTTAACCGCTATGTGGTAGGCCTGAACGAGATTTACGGCCTGCTCAATGGCCGGACCCTGGGGCGCGTATCGGCCGCGGAGCGAACCGCATTGCAACAGAAAATCATAGATTTTCAGCTCTCGGCCGCCAGTCGTTATTTCACCGGGGTGGCGTTGGAATATGCCCGCAAGGGGGAGTGGCCGAATGCCACCCGGGCGGCGCGTGCGTTGGACTCCTTTCTTGTCACCCGACCAAGAGGTACCCCGTTGGCCACGCAGTTGCGCAATGAGTCCAAGGCGCTGCTTCTGGCGATCGACGAGCAGCGTCTGCCGGGCGGGCAACCGGCAGCTTCGGCTGCGCGGCAGGATGCCTGAGCGCCGCTGCGCCGCCCCGCGACGCCCCGGATGTTCCATGGACGCCCCTCGCTGACCCTCGCCAACCCTCCGTGTATAATCCTGAAATCCCCATCTGCGGGATGCGTAAAAACTCAACACGACTTCACCCAGATCATGCGGATGATGACAATGGATAATCGCAATATCAAATCCCTGCTTGCCGGTAGCACAGCCATCGGCAGCGACGTGACCGTGCGCGGCTGGGTGCGCTCGCGGCGTGACTCCAAGGCCGGCATCTCCTTCGTCAATGTCTACGACGGCTCCTGTTTCGATGCCATCCAGGCGGTGGTGCCCAGCAGCTTGCCGAATTACACCGGCGAGGTCCTGAAGATCACCACCGGCTGCGCCGTCGAGATCAGCGGCGTGCTCAGCGAGTCGGCCGGCAAGGGACAGGCCCTGGAGATCCAGGCCACCGCCCTGTCCGTCGTCGGTTGGGTGGACGACCCCGATACCTACCCCGTGGCCAAGAAGCGCCACACCTTCGAATACCTGCGCCAGGTGGCCCATCTGCGGCCCCGCACCAACGCCTTCGGCGCCATCTCCCGGGTGCGCACGACGCTGGCCAACGCCATCCATCGCTACTTCCATGAACGGGGATACCACTGGGTCAACACCCCCATTATCACCGCCAGTGACTGTGAGGGGGCGGGCGAGCTGTTTCGGGTCAGCACCCTGGATCTGAACAATCTGCCGAGAGGCGCGGGCGGTGCGGTCGATTTCGAGCGGGATTTCTTCGGCCGCGAGGCGTTTCTGACCGTCTCCGGTCAGCTCAATGCCGAGGCCTATGCCCTGGCGCTGAGCAAGGTCTACACCTTCGGCCCCACCTTCCGCGCGGAGAATTCCAATACCAGCCGGCACCTGGCGGAGTTCTGGATGGTGGAGCCGGAGGTCGCCTTCGCCGATCTGCACGACAACGCCCGACTGGCTGAGGATTTCCTCAAATACATCTTCCAGTCGGTGCTGGATGAGCGCCAGGATGACATGACCTTCTTCGCCCAACGCATCGATCCGCAGGCCATAGAACGGCTTGAGTCGGTGGTGCAGAGCGATTTTGAGTACATGGAGTATAGCGACGCCATCGACATCCTGTGCAACAGCGGACAGGCATTCGAGTTCCCCCTCGAATGGGGACTGGATCTGCAGTCGGAACATGAGCAGTACCTGGCGGAGCGGCATGTCGGCCGGCCGGTGATCCTGATGAACTACCCGGTTGCCATCAAGGCGTTCTACATGCGCCTCAATGACGACGAGAAGACGGTGGCGGCCATGGATGTGCTGGTCCCGGGCATCGGCGAGATCATCGGCGGCAGTCAGCGCGAGGAGCGCCTGGAGGTGCTGGACCGGCGGATTGCCCAGCTCGGTATCCAGGGGGATATGGAGTGGTACCGGGATCTGCGCCGCTACGGCACGGTGCCCCATGCCGGTTTCGGCATGGGCTTTGAACGGGTGGTCAACTATGTGACCGGCATGGAGAACATCCGCGATGCCATCCCGTTTCCCCGGACACCCAAACACGCGCCGTTCTAACCGCTGGCGGCCTGAACCCGATGTCGGACACGAGGATGATGTGAGGAATGTCTCCTAATGCTCGGTCTTGTCGGTTTTCTGCCCCTCCCGGGCGGCGATATCATTGGCCCATTGCTGCAGGAAGATCAGCAGGACCGTGTGCAGGACCGCGACAATGACACCGATGCTGGCGGCGATGGCCAGGGGTGGGAACGGTAGCAGGCTGGCGAACAGCAGCGAGGCGACGAAGCAGCCCACGACCAGTTGGCCGGATCGGAAGATATAACGCCGCATAAAGGGGCGGACCTGCAGCAGGTTGACGTGACGAATGCGCACCCGCTCCACCCGGCTGGCGTGCCTTCCGGGAACCTGGCGCGGCAGCGCAAAGGGCGAATAGTATCGGGCGATAACCTGTATCAGCGAGCTGTCTGTCGGGTCCACATCCACGTCCTCGGGGATCGATCTTCGTCTCTTTTTTTAACTATAGTTGCGATTTATCCGGGTTGGGCGCGGATGGTGATCGATCGACAGGTGGTTGCTCTAGATCAACAGCAAAGCGTCCATCGGGTTCCGGAAGCATGAAACTGCTCTGGATGTCGCCGGGGCGAGCTGGCCGGCACGCTCACTCCGTCATCCGCACCGGCGAAAACTCCGCCCGATCCGGCGCGCCATCGGCATAGAGCCAGATCGGGCGCTTCCGACCCGCCGACCGGGGCAGGGCCAACAGAGAGCAGGAGACGGTGGCGAAACCGGTGGGTAGGTCCATGTTCATGGCAGCATGGGGATGGGCCAGCGGGGTATTCAGGCGGCCGGCGAGCAGCTTTATCCATTCGCCCCACGCCTGCTGTTCCGGCACCGGCGGCGTGGCCGAGCGGAACAGGGGCAACCAGAACTGGATGCGCGGATGGCTGGTGTCATCCAGCTCCCTGGAGCAGAGCATGTGCAGTCCCGGTTCGATGGGGAAGGCCTCCAGCCGATCGCTCTCCGCGGCGTCCCGATTACGCAGCCAGTAACAGCGCCGCCGGTCGCCAACAAACAGGTTGAAGGCGCGATACTCCCCGGGGTCGATCGACTGCAGCGCCCGAAACGCCTTTTTCGCCGTGGCATGCCGCAGTGCCTGCAGTACCAAGTCGCCACGGCTCCGCTTGCCGTCTGCCGGCCCGAGGGTGCCCTCCCGGTTCATCACCGTGGCCACCACCCCCTCCCGGTTGATCCCCAACCAGGTGCCGCCGCCCAGATGGTCCAGGCCGGCTACCACCCCCGGCTGTGCCGGCCAGTGACGGCCGGGCGGGGCAGAGGGGCGATCGCGCATCTCGTCGCGATTGCCGGCGAGCAGCAGCGGCCAGCGCTGTTCGGGGCGAAACAGGATCACCAGGGTGCACATGTGGTCATTCCCATCGGGTATGGAACTAAGGACCCGCGCAAGAATAAGTTCCGGTATTCGGTCGCCCCTGGACCCCGCTGGCGGCGTTACGCTTTTTGGCAAGGGAGCGGCCATTGCCTGCAAAGCGTGCCTTGCCAGCGGGGTCCAGGAACGTCCTCGGTACTACGGAATTATTCTTGCGCGAGCCCTAAGTTGAAAGTATGGATAATAGCACCATGCATAACAACCCGCTGATTTGCCCCATCCTGTCACTGCTGCGGGCCTCGCCTGCGGGTTTGAGCGAGCTTGAACTAATCAAACGGCTGCAGCAGCGGGATGCGGCCTTTGCCGGGAAGGGGACGGCACCGGGGGCTGATCTGGCGCTGTTCCGCAAGCACTTCCTGGTGATGAATGCCCTCTACCAGCTGCAGGGGCTGCTGCGGGAAGAGGGCCTGGCCCTGCGGATCGATCCGCTGTTGATTGTGCTGGTCTCCGGTGAGGAGTGTAACGGCCCCGGTGGAGGGGAGCTCGCCGGCGGCGAGGCGCTACGCCGTTATTACCTGGACTGGGACAATCTGCATCAGACCTCGGCGTCCGATGTGGCGGCATTGCTACAGGGGTTCTGGGATCGCTACCACGCCGTCGACCGCCAGGCCGAGGCGTTGGCCCTGCTCGGACTGGCCGGGTGCGAGGCGATCACCTGGGCGAGCATCCAGCGCCGTTACCGGCAACTGATTACCCGGCACCACCCCGACAAGGGGGGCGAGCCGGGGCGCTTCATCGAGATCCGCGAGGCCTATGAACTGCTCAGGCGACTTCATGCGCGCGATTAGTAGACTCGCCGAAGCGCCAACCCCACCGACTCCGCAACCGCCAAACGGTGGGTTACAGCGCGCACACAGTGCAATGCAACCGGCCACCCCTGAGCAGGGCGCGCCTAACCCACCCGGACGTACTTTTTCCTATATCCCCATCTCCACCTTGACCCGGCTGAACGCCGCGATGGCGAACTCCAGGTCTTCCGTGGTATGGGCCGCCGAGATCTGGGTGCGGATGCGCGCCCGGCCTTGCGGGACCACCGGGTAGGAGAAGGCCACCACATAGATCCCCTGGTCCAGCATGCGGTGGGCAAACTCCACCGCCTTCGGAGCGTCGTAGAGCATGATCGGGACGATCGGGTGGCTGCCTGGCAACAGGTCAAATCCGGCGTTTTCCAGACCACCGCGGAACAGCCGGGTGTTCTGTTCCAAGCGGTCTCGCAGTTCACTGGACCCCTCCAGCAGGTCCAGGGCGGCGATGGCCCCTGCCACCACCGGTGGGGCCACGGTGTTGGAGAAGAGGTAGGGGCGGGAACGCTGGCGCAGCAGTTCCACGATCTCGCGGCGGCCGCTGGTGTAGCCGCCGCTGGCACCCCCCAGGGCCTTGCCCAGGGTGCCGGTGGTGATATCCACCCGCTCCATGCAGCGGCAATGCTCGTGGCTGCCGCGCCCGCGCGCGCCGACGAAGCCGACCGCGTGGCTGTCATCGAAATGGACCAGGGCGTCATGGCGCTCCGCCAGGTCGCAGATTTTGTCCAGCTGGGCGTAATAGCCGTCCATGGAGAAGACGCCGTCGGTGGTGATCAGTTTGAAGCGGGCACCGTCGGCATCCGCCTGCCGCAACTGTCGTTCCAGCTCTTCCATGTCGTTGTTCTTGTAACGGTAGCGCCGGGCGCGGCAGAGTCGGATGCCGTCGATAATGGAGGCGTGGTTCAGTTCGTCGGAGATCACCGCGTCCTCCTCGCCCAGCAGGGTCTCGAACAGGCCGCCGTTGGCATCGAAGCAGGAGGGGTAGAGAATGGTCTCCTGCATGCCGAGGAAGCGGCTCAGGCGTGCCTCCAGGGTCTTGTGGATGGTCTGGGTGCCGCAGATAAAGCGCACCGAGGCGAGCCCGTAGCCCCAGGTCTCCAGACCCTGGACGGCGGCCTCGCGGATAGCCGGGTGTTGGGCCAGGCCCAGGTAGTTGTTGGCGCACAGATTGAGTATCTCGGCGCCCCGGTTGACCGAGACATGGGCCCCCTGGGGCGAGGAGATGATCCGTTCGTCCTTGTAGAGTCCGGCGGTGCGGATCGCGTCGAGCTGCTGCTGCAGATGTTGCTGAAATTTTCCGTACATGGTGTTTCCTAGTCTTCCCAGTTCAGTATCACCTTGCCCGACTGGCCCGACAGCATGGCGTCGAAGCCGGCCTGGAAATCCGTGTAGGGGTAGTGGTGGGTGATCACCGGAGAGATATCCAGCCCCGCCTCGATGAAAACAGACATCTTGTACCAGGTCTCGTACATCTCCCGGCCATACACCCCCTTGATGGTGAGCATGTTGAAGATCACCGTGTTCCAGTCGATCCTGGTCTCCTCGCCGACGATCCCCAGCAGGGCGATCTTGCCGCCGTGGCACATGTGCCCGATCATCTGGTTGAAGGCGTCGGCATTGCCGGACATCTCCAGCCCCACGTCGAAGCCCTCGCTCATGTTGAGTTCCTGCTTCACCTGCTCCAGGCTCTCGTGGCGTACATCCATCGTGCGGTCCGCCCCCAGCCGTTTCGCCAGCTCCAGGCGCCAGGGATTGACGTCGGTGATCACCACGTGGCGGGCGCCGGCATGTTTGCAGACGGCGGCGGCCATGGCACCGATCGGGCCGGCGCCGGTGATCAACACATCCTCGCCCAGCAAATCGAACTGCAGGGCGGTATGCACCGCGTTGCCGAAGGGGTCGAAGATGGCCGCCACATCCAGATCTATGCCGGGGCGGTGTTCCCAGACGTTGGACATGGGCAGTGCCAGGTACTCGGCGAAGGCGCCGGTGCGGTTGACCCCCACGCCGCTGGTGTGGGCGCACAGATGCCGGCGGCCGGCCATGCAGTTGCGGCAGCGTCCGCACACCACATGGCCCTCGCCGGAGACGATCTGGCCCGGCTTGAAGTCATTGACATTGCTCCCCACCTCGACGATCTCGCCGACAAACTCATGCCCCACCACCATCGGCACCGGG
This sequence comes from Sedimenticola hydrogenitrophicus, assembly GCF_029017505.1. Lineage (GTDB taxonomy): Bacteria > Pseudomonadota > Gammaproteobacteria > Chromatiales > Chromatiaceae > Sedimenticola > Sedimenticola hydrogenitrophicus_A. The sequence continues at coordinate 19,593 of NZ_JAQGEI010000037.1, read as the reverse complement.
ATGGTTTTTTGTGCCCAGCTGTCCCAATTGTAGATGTGGATATCGGTGCCGCAGATGGCGGTGCGTTTGATCCTGATCAGCACGTCGTTGATACCGAGCGTGGGCCGGGGGACCTCCTGCAGCCAGAGGCCAGGTTTTGCCTCTGCCTTGACCAGTGCCTTCATCGTGTTCATGTACATCCCGGGATCGAGTTTTATGATGAAATCAGTATAGCCCCCGGGGCCATCCTGCACAGCAGGCCCCATGGGTACCGTCGGCGGGCACGGCCCGCCAAACGTCGATGTTATCAAATTGTGATCATTGGGTGATGCCCGCGTCATTCGTTTTCCGCATAGTCTCCCCCATACTTGATTAAACACCGGCTAACCGATATGGGAACGATAATATGCTGATCAAAAGACCCGAGGCCATCAAACCCTCCGAGATCACCGACCAGGCCACTTACCTGAACCGCCGCCAGTTCATCCGTGACAGCGGGTTACTGGGGGTGGGGGTGGCCTCGGCACTGGCCGGTCTGCCCTGGGCGAAAAACTCCTGGGCCGAGGCGCCGGGCCTGCCGTCGTATACCGACCTGCGCCAGAGCCCCTTCAGCAGCGATGAGAAACTGACCGAATACGAGGACGCCACCAGCTACAACAACTTTTACGAGTTCGGCACCGACAAGAGCGATCCGAAGGCGAATTCCCGGGACTTCGTGCCCCGGCCCTGGTCGGTGGTGGTGGACGGGGCCTGTGAAAAGCCCGGCCGCTATGACCTGGAGGACTTTCTGCGCCCCCATCCCCTGGAGGAGCGCATCTACCGGCTGCGCTGTGTCGAGGCCTGGTCGATGGTGATCCCCTGGGTGGGATTTTCCCTGGGCGACGCCCTGAAGCGCCTCCAGCCCACCTCCAGGGCGAAGTACGTGGCCTTTTATACCCTGCACGATCCTGAGCGGATGCCCGGACAGAAGCGCCGGGTACTGCAGTGGCCCTATCGCGAGGGGCTGCGCATGGACGAGGCGATGCATCCACTGGCGATGCTGGCGGTCGGCATGTACGGCGCCGAACTGCCAAATCAAAACGGTGCGCCGCTGCGCCTGGTGGTACCCTGGAAGTACGGCTTCAAGAGCATCAAGTCGATCGTGCGTATCAGCTTCACCGAGGAGCAGCCGGTCTGTACCTGGAACCAGGTGCAGCCGAACGAGTACGGTTTCTACTCCAATGTGAATCCCAACGTGGATCACCTGCGCTGGAGCCAGAAGAAGGAGCGGCGCATCGGCAACTGGCTGAAGCAGGAGACCCTGATGTTCAACGGCTACGCCGATCAGGTGGCGTCGCTCTACAATGGCATGGATCTGAAAAAGTACTTTTGACCGGAGACCCGAGCCCATGACCCGCGCCCAGATCATCACCCGGCTGCTCAAACCAGCCCTGTTCGTCCTGCTGCTGGTGCCCCTGGCACTGCTGGTAGGGCGGGGCGTTACCGATACGCTGGGGGCCAACCCGGTGGAGACCATCACCTACCAGACCGGCCTCTGGGCGTTGCGCCTGCTGCTGCTGACCCTGGCCATCACGCCGCTCTGCCGGCTGACCGGGATCAACGAGTTGGTGCGTCTGCGGCGCATGACCGGCCTCTACAGCTTTTTCTATGCGCTGCTGCATTTCTCCACCTATGCCGTGCTGGACCATGGTCTTGATTTGGCCGCGATCCTGGCGGACGTGGTCAAGCGCCCCTATGTGACGGTCGGCTTCAGCGCCTTCGTGCTGCTGATTCCCCTGGCGGTCACCTCGCACAACCGGATCATCCGGCTGCTCGGCGGCAAGCGCTGGAAACGCCTGCACCGGCTGGTCTACCTCTGCGCCCTGGGCGGGGTGTTGCACTATCTCTGGCTGGTGAAGGCGGACACCCTGTCGCCGCTGCTCTATCTGGCGCTGTTCCTGGGCCTGATGTTGTTCAGGATTCCGCCCCGGACCCGGGCGAAACTGGGAGACCTGCTGCGGCGACTCGGGCCGAACGAGCGCGCGCAGCGGCTGCTGAAGGAGGAGCGCTGATGGTAACTACTCACGGGGTGATTGGCCTACCTTGCCGGCCTCACGTGATGGCTGGGTCAAGATCGGCCAACAAGGCAGGCCAATCACTTACAGACCGGGGGAGTAGTTACCGATGATGAAGATAAAGGCGTGGACCGGAGCCTGGCTGCTGGTGGCGATCCTGTTCGCGGGTACGGCGCTCGCGGGTACGGCGCTCGCGGGTACGGCGCTCGCGGGTACGGCGCTCGCGGGTACGGCGCTCGCGGGTACGGCACTGGCGGCCGACACCCTGCGGATCGCCAGTGGTGAGCGACGGGTCAACTTGGTGGAGCTCTACACCTCCGAAGGCTGCAGCAGTTGTCCGCCGGCGGAGGCTTGGCTGAACGGGTTTCTCCAGGAGGAGGGGCTGTGGAGTCGGGTGATCCCGCTGGCCTTTCATGTGGACTACTGGGACTACATCGGCTGGAAGGATCGTTTCGCCCAGGCGCGTTTTTCCGATCGCCAGTACCGCTACCAGCGGGAGGGCGGCATCCGCACCGTCTATACACCGGGGATGCTGCTGAACGGCAAGGAGTGGCGGCGTTGGCTGAACCAACGGCCGGCGGAGGCGGATGAGCGGGTGGGCTCGCTGTCACTGGAACTCGACGGGGATCAGATCAGGGCCCGCTTCGAAGCGGTGGGACAACCGCCCGGGACCTTGCGCCTGCACCTGGCGGTCCTGGCCTTCGGCCTGACCAGCGAGGTGGCGGCCGGTGAGAACCGGGGCCGTGAACTGGCCCATGAGTTTGTCGTGGTCGGGCTGAATGCGAGCGACGCCACGGAACTCAACTGGCAGGCGCAACTGCCGGAGATCCGGCCGACCGGGGCCACCCGCCATGCCCTGGTGGCCTGGGTCAGCGAACCGGACAGCCAACGCCCGATCCAGGCCGCCGGTGGCTGGCTGCCGAAGAGCCCGGGGCGGTAGGAGACCATGCCACGCCAGGGGAGGGGGCATTCGGGCAGGAGAGTATTCCCGTTCATTCGCGGCCGACAACGCTGCCCGACCGTCCTGGGTCCACAGAAACTATCGGTTGGTTTGTTATTACCCCGGTCATGGTAAAAATCGACCTGTAGGAGCGGCGCCTCGCCGCGATATCGGCCCGGGGGCGGTGGATGCGCAAGCTTATCCACCCTACAAGTACTTGCATAAACCATCGGGTTAGTGGGTGATTGAGCCCGCCGGCAGGTGCCTATGGTATCATCTGCAACAAACCTGGATTGGGATGTTGTCATGCGTGATGCCGTAACTGCCGTACTTGTACATGGGGATGAGGTGTTTGTAATCAGACGCCAGGACTATCTGCGCGCCTTTCCCGGCTATTACGCCTTTCCCGGCGGCAAGGTGGACGAGGAGGATGCCGGTTTCAGTTACAGTCACCCGCACCTTGCCGGGTTTCGACCGGAACGGATCCGCGCCCTGATACGGGAACTGGACGAGGAATTGGCTTTCGACTTGGAACAGGCTCTCGAACAGGATCAAGTGGAGCGGATCGAGTTGATTGGGGTCGCCGCCACTCCAACTTTCGAGCCGGTACGCTTCCACGCCCACTACTACAAGATTGTGCTCCGCTCCAAGCCGACGTTTACCCCGGCCAGCGACGAGATCGCCTGGTCGGACTGGCTGCACCGGGAGGCGTTCCTGGAGCGCTACGAGTCCGGCCAGGGGATGATGGTGGTGCCGATCATGCGCACCGCCCGGGCGCTGGCCGAGGACATCACCACCAGCGTGATCGAGCCGTTCAGCCTCGACTACGATGAACAGCGCGAGCTCGCCTATCTGGAGATGATTCGCGGGCTCGGGTATATCCCCACCCGCTCCAACACCCTGCCGCCGGCCGAGTATACCTATGCCCTGATCGTCGGTGACGGCGGGGCGCCGCGCTATCTGGTGGACCCGGCCCCGGCCTCGGACGAGGTGCTGGGACTGCTGTTCAATACCCTGGAGCGCTATCCGGTGGATGGCATCCTGATCACCCACCACCACCGGGATCATCATGAACGCTCCCCGGAGATTGCCCGGCGGTTGGGGCTGCCGATGCTTAGCTCGGTCAAAACCCGCGAGTACCTGCTGCAGCATAACGGTGCCGACTACCTGGACGGCATCGAGTTCGTGCCCGTGGAGGAGGGGACCCGGCTGACCCGCTGGCTGGGGCGCGACGTGCACTGTTATGAACTGCCCGGACACGATGACGGCATGATCGGGCTGGCCCCGGTGGACATGTCCTGGTTCTTCGTGGCGGACCTGGTGCAACCGCTGGCCACGGTGGTGATCCCCGAACCGGAAGGCAATATGCAGGACTACTTCGATACCCTGCAGCGGATAATCGATCTGCAGCCCCGGGCGATCGTCTCATCCCACGGCATCCCGATCGGCGGTACCCATCTGCTGGAGAAGACCCTGCAGCATCGCCGGGAGCGGGAGGCGCAGATCCAGGCGCTGGTGGAGCAGGGAGATGACCTGGATCGGATCGTCAAGACTCTCTACCATGGCATCAACCGGAAACTGATACCCTTGGCCGAGCAGAATGTGCGACAGCATCTGCGCAAGCTGGGGCATCGGCTATAGGTAACTTTCGTGTTTTTCGTGTCTTTCGCGGTTCAATAACGAATTTCAGGCCCGTTGGGGTTCCGTCATGGCGCGTCAGGCAACCACTCCACACTCTCCCCATCCCCGATCTCCAGCAGCCGATGGGGCAGGCGGCAGGGGGCGCCGTTGATCCAGGCCGGATAGGCCGGTTCCCAATCGTTCAGCAGCCCCCGGGCCTCCACCTGCGGGTGGTTCTTTGCCTGATCCAGGGTGGGAATGGTCTCAAAGCAGCAGTCGACGTCACCCAGCAGATGTTGCCAGTGTTCCAGCGGCTGGGAGAGGAACAGCTCGCTCAGTTCGCCGATCAGCGCGGTCTGGGGCATGGTCTCCAACTGCCGGGGGATCCAGGCCGAACGATCCACCGCCTCGCAGAAGGCGCGCCAGAACTTGGCCTCCAACGGCGCCAGGGCGAGGAACTGGTTGTCCGCTGTCCGGTAGATGTTGTAACAGGCGGCACCGCCGTTCAGCAGCAGCCGTTCCCGTTGCGTGCCGGCCTTCTCTTCCGCTTCGCTCAATCCCAGGTACTGCCAGGCCATGGCCGAATCGAACAGGCTGATGTCGATAAACGCCCCCTTGCCGCTCTTTGCCCGCCCCAACAGGGCCGACTGGATCGCCGTCACCGCCTGCATGGCCCCGGCATGGTCCGCCAGCGGCGGGAAGATGATCATCGGCTGGTCGAGGGTGCCGGTGGCGCTCAGCGCACCGCTGGCCGCGCAGTAAGTCAGATCGTGCCCGGCGTGGTCGCGGTAGGGACCGTTCTGTCCGAACCCGGAGAGGGCGCAATGGATCAGCTGCGGATTGAGCAGTTCCAGCCGGTTGCGGTCAAAACCGAGACGCTCCATTACCCCGGGACGGAACGACTCCAGCAATACATCGGCCTGTTTCAGTAACCGGCTCAGTTCGGCCTTGCCCTGATCCGATTTCAGATCCAGCCGGACCACCCGCTTGCCGCGATTCAGATGTCGATAGAGCGCCGAAGGGGTGGCGTTGTCCGAGAGCATGAAGTTGCGCATCGGATCGCCGCGTGGCGGTTCCACCTTGATCACGTCGGCACCCAGGTCGGAGAGCATCCTGGTGGCGAACGGGCCGGGGATATACTGGGACAGATCCAGCACCCGATAGCCGGCGAGAAAGCTTTGGTTTTTCATTGCGCCATTTTGCCAGAAAAATAGTCAGCCTGTACTTTTATTGCAGTGCAATGCGTTCATCAACCCTGGATTCAGCGCAGGATTCCGGCGAGGCACGAACCGCATCAATCCCCATGGGGAGCCATGGCATCCCGTCGCTGTCCCGCGAGAACCATTCCAGCAGCGTAGCCTGGATGAAGCCGCTATTCCCCAACAGGCTAAACCGCATGCGATCATGGCGGCGGAATCCGGGGGGGTTCGGCACAACGCCGTCCCGGATTTCGCCCGTCGGGGACTGTGCGCTTGTTAAGCGTCCAGGGAGTGGGCTCCATCCAGGCTACAAATATTACTGGATGTCTCCGCGAGAACCATTCCGCTCAGTCGTATTTCCGGATGTCGTCTATCACCTTGCCGTCGTTCGGCAGGGTGTTGAGGGGCATGCAGCGGGTTTCGCCGCGGACTTTGCAAATATCCCGGATGCTCTCGGCGATCGCCTGGTCGAGTTCCGGTGATGGGCTCTCCGCTTCGTACTGCAGGGTGATCTGGTCGCTCTCATTGACCCAGTCGACCAGCAGGCACGCCTTGCGGATCTGCGGGTGGCGCTTGATCACCCGATCCACCTGCTCCGGATGGATGAACATGCCCCGCACCTTGGCGGTCTGGTCTGCGCGCCCCAGCCAGCCCTTGATGCGCCGGTTGGTGCGGCCACAGGGGCTGATTCCGGGCAGGATGGCCGAGAGATCGCCGGTGGCGAAGCGGATCAGTGGATAGTCCGGGTTGAGGCTGGTGACCACCACCTCGCCCACATCGCCATCGGCCACCGGTTCACCGGTGCCGGGGCGGACGATCTCCACATAGACCCCCTCATCGATCACCAGCCCCTCCATGGACTCGGTCTCATAGGCGATGACGCCGAGATCGGCGGTAGCGTAGCACTGCAGGACCTGGATGCCCCGCTTGTTGAAGCCCTCGCGTAGCGGCGCCGGCAGCGCCTCGCCCGAGACCAGCGCCTTCTTCAGGCTGCTGACGTCCACTCCCATCTCATCCGCTTTTTCCAGGATGATCTTGAGAAACGAGGGGGTACCCACGTAGCCGTCCGGCCGCAGGTCGGCAATGGTCTGCACCTGCAGCTCGGTCTGGCCGACCCCGGCGGGGATTACCGTGCAACCCAGGGCGTGGGCGCCACTGTCGAGCATGGCGCCAGCCGGAACGAAATGGTAGGAGAAACAGTTATGCACCAACTCGCCGGTGCGGAAACCGGCGGCAAACAGGGCCCGCGCAAAACGCCAGGCGTCGTGCCGTTTCGAGCCCGGTTCGTAAATCGGACCCGGAGAGGCGAACAGATAGGCCAGGTTGGGTGACTTGATCGCCGCCATGCCGCCAAAAGGCCTTGCGTCCTGCTGCAGCTCAATCAGCGATGACTTGCGGGTAAGCGGCAACCGGGCCACCGCTTCCGCGGAGGTAATCTCGGTTGGATCAAATTCGGCCAGGATCCGGCCATAGGCCGGGGCCTCGGCCTTGGCATGGCCGACCTGCGCGGCGACCGACTTGATCAGTGCCTGCTGCCGTGTCCGGGGATCCCGGGTTTCCAGTTCATCGTAATAGTTTGTCATGGTACTGCCTGCCTGGTGTGATTTACCGATCAGGGCAAACGACCGTTGCATTTGCCTCGGGATGCCTTGGGCGCTGTGGCGGGTATCCATGCCACATACCGCTAAGGGCTCGCGCAAGAATAAGTTCCTGTATTCGATCGCCCCTGGACCCCGCTGGCGGCGTTACGCTTTTTGCCAAGGGAACAGCCATTGCCTGCAAAGCGTGCCTTGCCAGCGGGGTCCAGGAACGCCCTCGGTACTACGGAATTATTCTTGCGCGAACCCTACAATTGTCTCCGATGGAATCCGTGGCGATCACGCGCCGCCACGCTGATATCGCTATGCCAGCCAGCGCTTGCGGCGGCGGTAGTTCTTGACGTCGCGGAAGCTCTTGCGACCCTCGGTGGAGAGGCCCAGATAGAACTCCTTGACATCCTCATTCTCGCCGAGCTCTTTGGCGTTGCCTTCCATGACCACGCGCCCGTTTTCCATGATGTAGCCATAGTCGGAATAGCGCAGGGCGACATTGGTATTCTGTTCGGCCAGCAGGAAGCTGACCCCTTCGTTCTGATTCAGTTTCTTGACGATCTCGAAGATCTCTTCCACCAGCTGGGGCGCCAGCCCCATGGAGGGTTCGTCCAGCAGAATCATCTCCGGTTGCGCCAGCATGGCGCGGCCGATGGCGCACATCTGTTGCTCGCCGCCGGAGGTGTAACCGGCCTGACTGCTGCGGCGTTCGCGCAGTCGGGGAAAATAGTCGTAGATCAGTTCCAGGCTCTGGGCGATCGCCTTGCGCCCGTCGCGGCGGGTATAGGCGCCGGTGAGCAGATTCTCTTCGATGGTCAGGTGTTCGAAGCAGTGACGCCCCTCCATCACCTGAATGACGCCGCGTTTTACCAGGTCCGATGGATTCAGGCTCTCGACCGCCTCACCCTTGTAGAGGATGTTGCCCTTGGTGACATCTCCGCGTTCCGCGCCAAGCAGGTTGGAGATCGCCTTGAGGGTGGTGGACTTGCCCGCACCGTTGGCACCGAGCAGGGCGACGATGCCGCCTTTCGGCACCTCCAGGGAGACCCCCTTCAGCACCAGGATGACGTGATCGTAGATCACCTCGATGTTGTTGACCTCTAAAAAGGCATGTGCGTTGTCAGTCATGCTGTGCCTGTTCAATCTCTGTGTGTGGGGAGATGTCCCCGCAGCCGTGACGGCCGCGGGGACCTCGTGCGGTGGATGCGCTCCACCGCTAACCGCGATCAGTTACACGCACGCGGGGTGATGCCTTTCTCCTTGGCGTAGGCCGCCGCGGATTCCTTGTACATGGCGCCAAGCATCTCGTTGTTGGGCTCGATCCAGTCGCTGATCGACTTCCACTGGCTACCATCCCACTGGGTCATCTTGGCGCGTCCCTTGCCGAGATGGTCGGCACAGCTCAGCTTGATCGGGTCGAACAGACCCTCGGCACCGATCGCTTTCAGGCGTGCCTCGTCGATGTCGAGACGATCCAGGGCCCACTGTACCTGTTCACCGGTGACCGGTTTGTTGCCAAACTCGTTCATGGCGCCCTGCAGGGCCTCGGTCAGGATGACCGCGCTCTGTACGCCCCGGTTGTAGGCCACCTCGCCGATACCCGCCTCGGACTTGGCGGAACCCTTGCCGTTGGCGTAGAGCACCTGCTTGATCATCTTGTGCACTTCGAAGTCTGCGCCTACACCGTTGAACTGCAGGGATTTGTAACCCACCGCCGCGTCGCCGGCCGGCACCATGTCGGCATCGTTGCCTGACCACCAGACACCGATGAATTTCTCACGCGGAAAGTTGACCGCCGCAGCCTCCTTGATAGCCGTGGCGTTCATCACGCCCCAGCCCCACATCAGGACATAGTCCGGACGCAGCTGCCGACCGATCTTCAGCCAGGTCGATTTCTGTTCCAGTCCGGGGTGCGGCACCGGGAACAGGGTGAGGTTAAAGCCGTGCTGGGCAGCCAACGCTTCGAGGGTCTTGATCGGCTCCTTGCCATAGGCGGAGTCATGGTAGACCAGGGCGATCTTCTTGCCCTTCAGGTTGCCGTACCCGCCTTCCTGCTGGGAGATGTAGTTGATGGCGATATCGGCGCCACCCCAGTAGGTTGCCGGCGGTACGAAGACGTAAGGGAAGATGGTCCCATCGGAACCGTCAGCACGGCCGTAACCGGAAGTGATGAGCGGGATCTTGTCGGCCACCACGCGGTCCAGCAGGGCATAGGTGATACCGGTGGAGAGGGGCATCACCGCCGGCATCCCGGTGGGTCCGTTGCCCTTCAGCCGTTCATAACACTCCACGCCCTTGTCGGTGTTGTAGGCGGTGTCGCACTCTTCCAGATTGAGCTTGACGCCGTTGATACCACCATCACGCTCGTTGAGCAGGTTGATGTAATCGGCAAAGCCATCGGCCCAGGGGATACCACCCGGCGCGTAGGGGCCGGTGCGGTAGACCAGAGAGCCGATGTACTGGCTCTCCGCGGCCATGACAGCCGGCGTGGATACCAGGCAGGCCATGCCTACGGCGGCGGCGATAATACCGGTTTTAACTTTTTTAATATTCACTCGTTGTTTCCTCCATCTGAACAATCACAAGTTATCCTGACCGGACTGTTGAACTTGCATGTCTAAAGCCTAGTAAGGGAACGGCCAGAGCCGCAGTTTTTCCTTGGTAATCTGCCAGAGCCGGGCGAGACCATGCGGCTCGACAATCAGGAAAAAGATAATCAACGCACCGAATACCATCGCTTCGATGTGTGAAATGAGATCCACCGGGATATCGAGCCCGAACCAGTGGGGTGCATTGGAGAGGAAGATCGGCAACAGCACGATAAAGGCCGAACCCAGAAAGGCGCCCATGATGGAGCCGAGACCACCAATGATGATCATGAACAGGATCTGGAACGAGCGGTTCACATCGAACGCCAGCGGTTCCACCGATCCGGTATGGACAAAGGCCCAGAGTGCGCCGGCAATCCCGCACAGGAAGGAACTATAGGCGAAGGCCTTCAGCTTGGTGGGCAGCATCTTGATGCCGATGATCTCCGCGGCGATATCCATGTCGCGCACCGCCATCCATTCGCGACCGATGTTGGAACGCACCAGATTCTTGGTGATCAGGGCGAGCAGGGTGACGATGCTCAGGGCAAACAGGTACTTGGCCGTCACAGTGGCATGCGCCCCGGTCACCAGCACGTCGCCGATGGCGGTCATGGGCGGCGCGCTGATCACGCCGGAGGAGCTGTAGTTGGTGAACCAGCCGAACTTGTTGAACATCCAGATCAGGAAGAACTGGGACGCCAGGGTGGCCACCGCCAGATAGAAGCCCTTGATGCGCAGCGACGGGATGCCGAACAGGATGCCGACGCCGGCGGTGATGGTGCCGGAGAACAGCAGCACCAACAGGATGTGCATGCCCGGGAACATGGTAGCCAGTTTGTAGGCGGCAAAGGCGCCGGTGGCCATGAAGCCGCCGGTACCCAGACTAAGCTGTCCGGCATAACCGGTCAGTACGTTGAGGCCGATCGCGGCCAGCGCCAGGATCAGGAACGGCAACATGATGGTGCCCAGCCAGTAATCGCTCGAAACGGCAGGGATTACCAGGAAGGCGACGGCCAATATGGCCCATATGAACCAGCGATCCTGACGGATGGGCAGGATCGCCTGATCCGCCTTGTAGGATGCCTTGAATTCTCCAGCTTCACGGTAAAACATGCGTTACACCCTCTCGATGATCTTTTCGCCGAACAGCCCTTGCGGACGGAATACCAGGAAGGCCAGCGCCAGCATGTAGGCAAACCAGTCCTCGATGCCGCCGCCTATCATCGGCGCGATGAATACCTCCGCCAGCTTCTCACCCGCGCCGATCAGCAGGCCGCCGATAATGGCACCCGGGATCGAGGTGAATCCGCCCAGGATCAGCACCGGCAGGGCCTTCAGGGCGATCAGTGCGAGGGAGAACTGCACCCCCAGTTTGCTGCCCCACATGATGCCGGCGACCAGCGCCACAATGCCTGCCACGGCCCAGACGATGACCCAGATATGTTTCAGCGGGATGCCGACGCTGAGGGCCGCCTGGTGGTCATCGGCGACGGCACGCAGGGCGCGGCCGATGCGGGTGTACTGAAAGAACAGGGCCAGCACTATCACCAGTATGCCGGCGATGACGGCGGCGATCAGATCGAAATCATTGATCAGAATCAGGCCGCCGAAGTAGAAATCCGGGGCTTGGGAAAAGCCGAGGTCCAGGTTTTTCACCTCGGAGCCCCAGATGGTCTGGCCGAAGCCGTCGAGGAAGTAGGCGATACCGATGGTGGCCATGAACAGGATGATGTGTTCCTGATTGACCAGGGAACGCAGCACAACCCGCTCGATGGCCATGGCCAGTACCAGCATCACGATGAGGGTGGCGATGATGGCCAGCCACATCGGTAGCCCCATCTCGTTCAGGCCAACCAGGGTCAGGGCGGCGAACAGCACCATGGCGCCCTGGGCGAAGTTGAACACGCCGGAGGCCTTGAAAATCAGTACGAAGCCCAGCGCAACCAGTGAATACATGACACCGGACAACAGACCGCCGATGGCAACTTCAAAGAAGAAGGGCCACTCAAAGAAAATCTCCTCCGACAGCAAGCCGGCCGTCCAGGGGATGGCCACCATCAGCAGGAGTGAAGCAAGGATGATGTAGAAGACATCACGTTCGAGGCGCATTATTTCTCTCCCGAGTTAGTGTGGAACGCCAAGATAGGCATCGATCACGTCCTGGTTGTTGCGCACCACATCGGGTGTGCCATCGGCAAGCTGGCGACCATAGTCGAGCACCACCACGCGATCGGAGATATCCATCACCACGCCCATATCATGTTCGATCAATACGATGGTGGTGCCGAACTCGTCATTGATGTCGAGAACAAAACGCGACATGTCCTCCTTCTCTTCCACGTTCATCCCGGCCATCGGTTCGTCCAGCAGCAGAATCTCCGGTTCCGCCGCCAGCGCCCGCCCCAGTTCCACCCGTTTCTGCATGCCGTAGGGGAGGCGGCCGACCGGGGTCTTGCGGATCGCCTGAATCTCCAGGAAGTCGATGATCTCTTCCACCTTCTTGCGATGTTCGATCTCTTCCTTTTGCGCCTTGCCCCAGTAAAGGGCCTGCCAAAACATGTTGGACTTCATCTTCAGGTTGCGCCCGGTCATGATGTTGTCCAGGGTGCTCATGCCCTTGAACAGGGCGATGTTCTGGAACGTGCGGGCGATGCCGAACCCCGCCGCCTCATGTACCTTCATCTCCTTGCGCACCTCGCCCCGGAAGGTGATTTCACCCTCCTGCGGATGATAGACGCCGTTGATTACATTGAGCATGGAGCTCTTGCCGGCGCCGTTGGGCCCGATGATGGAGCGGATCTCGCCCTTGCGGACATTGAAACTGATATTGTTCAGTACCCGCATGGCGCCGAACGAGAGCGAGATGCCCTTGAGGTCGAGGATCACTTCCCCAAACTTGCGTTCATACATAATAGACTCCTGATCCTCAGCTGACCGCTTTGACTGGGGTGAAGGTTTTGGTGTTACGGACCTTGACGTCGGCGGTCAGAATGCCGCTGCGCCCGTCCTCGAACTTCACCTGGGTCTCCACATGCTTTACGTCAACATCCGAGTAGAGGGCGTCCATCAGGGGGCCATAACGCTCGGCGATGAAGTTGCGGCGTACCTTGCGGGTACGGGTCAGCTCGCCGTCATCGGGGTCCAGCTCCTTGTGCAGGATGAGGAAACGTTTGATCTGGGAATTGGCCAGCAGCGGGTCCTTGGAGAGATCCATGTTCACCTGTTCCACGCACTCCTGGATCATGTCGTAGATCACATCCTGATTGGCCAGGTCGGTATAACCGGAGTAGGCGAGGTTGCGCCGCTCGGCCCAGTTGCCCACCGCCTCCAGGTCGATATTGATGAAAACCGCCGCGTAGTCACGCGCATTGCCGAAGGCCACCACCTCCTTGATGAAGGAGAAGAACTTCAGTTTGTTCTCGATATACTTGGGCGCGAACAGGGTGCCGTCGTTGAGCTTGCCGACATCCTTGGCGCGGTCGATGATCTTCAGGTGGCCGTTCTCGGCGAAGTAGCCGGCGTCGCCGGTGTAGACCCAGCCATCCTCGGTCTTGGTCTTGGCGGTCGACTCGGGATTCTTGTAATAGGAGTGGAACACCCCGGGGCTGCGGTAGAGCACCTCGCCGCTGTCATCGATCCTGATCTCCACATCGATGGCCGGGGTGCCGACCGTATCGGCGTAGACCTCGCCATCCGGCTGTACGCAGATGAACACCATGCCCTCGGTCTGGCCGTAGAGCTGCTTGATGTTGATGCCCAGTGAGCGATAGAAGTCGAAAATTTCCGGGCCGATCGCCTCGCCGGCGGTGTAGGCCAGCTTGATCCGGCCCAGCCCGAGCACGTCGCGCAACGGGCCGTAGACGAAGAAGTTGCCCAGCTTGTAGAGCAGCCGGTCCATGAAGCTGACCGGCTTGCCGTCCAGGATGCGGGTGCCGGTGTCCTTCGCATGCTCCATGAAATAGTGGAACAGGCGCTGTTTGATCTTGCTGGCGTCCTCCATGCGGATCATCACCTGGGTCAGCATGTTCTCGTAGACGCGCGGCGGGGCGAAATAGTAGGTGGGGCCGATCTCGCGCAGGTCGGTCATCACCGTGGCGCCGCTTTCGGGACAGTTGATGGTGAAGCCGGCCACGTAGGACTGGGCGTAGGAGAACAGGTTGTCACCCACCCAGGCCATCGGCAGATAGGCCAGCACCTCTTCATTCTCGGTCAACCCCTCGCGGATGATGCCGTTGCGCGCGGTGATGATGACATTGTCGTTGGTCAGCACCACGCCCTTGGGATTGCCGGTGGTGCCGGAGGTGTAGAGCATGATGCAGATGTCGCTGCCGCTGGTGGAGCCGGCCATCTTCTCAAAGAAGCCGGGGTGCTCCCGGTCATAGGCGCGTCCCATCTCCTGGGCCTTGTCGATGCTGGTGAGGAAGGGGTAGTCGTAGTGGCGCAGGCCGCGCGGGTCGTCAAACAGGATATGCTCGATCTTCGGGGACTGCTCCCGGGCCTCCAGCAGCTTGTCCACCTGCTCCTGGTCCTCGACCACGGCGAAACGGACATCGGCGTTGTCCAGCACGAAGACCATCTCCTCGGCAACCGCATCCTGATACAGCGGAATCGGGATGCCGCCCAGGCACTGGGCCGCCGCCATCGACCAGTAGAGGCGGGGGCGGTTGTCGCCCACGATCGCCAGCTTATCGCCGGGCTGGAAACCCAGGGCGGCCAGTCCGCAGGCCAGCGCCCGGACTTCCTCGGCCACTTGCGACCAGCTCCATGACTGCCAGATGCCGAGATCCTTTTCACGCATTGCCACCTTGTTGCCGCGAACCCGGGCGTGGTTCAGCAGCAGCTTCGGAAAGGTATCGAGCGCTACGCTCTGTTGCCCTTCCGCTTGGTTTGGGGGTAATAACATTCCCTCAACTCCTCTCACGGTCAATAGTCCGGCGACTCTCGCGCCGGTAGATTCGTTATCTGCAACGCCCAACTCGGGCGTTAAATGGGCATCGGATCTTGCTGTAATTCGTTATTTTTATTTAACACAGTTTACGTGGACGTCAATTTATAATTATTTTCCGTTTACGTAAACGTAAACGTTATCCCACCCTAAATAAAAACGTTTGAATGGTCAATACGGTTCCGCTGTTTTTTATCGCCGCAGCTGGCCGCATTGCCCGTAATCGTAGGGTGGGTTACGGCGCGCATACGGTGCAATGCAAACGGCCGCCCCCTGTGCGGGGCGCGCCTAACCCACCCTACGGGAGCCGGGCAGGTGCCAAACCTTCAGCTGTCATTGCCAAGCCTAGGCATCAGTTTAGTGCGACATCAGTACCGGTGTGGTCATGTGGTCGAATATCTTCTGGGTGACGCCGCCCAGGATCAGCTCCCGAAAACGGTGATGACCGTAGGCGCCCATCACCAGGAGGTCGGCACGCTCGTCGGAGAGGCAGTTGAGGATCAGATTGCCCTCATCCACGCCCCGGGTGGTGAACTGATCGCTCTCCACCTTGATGCCGTGGCGGGCCAGGTGGGCGGCCGCCTGTTCCACCGAGACGCTGGACGGTTGCTTGTTTTTTTTGTTTGGATTGATGGCCACGACCTTGACCTTTTTTGCCTCCCGCATCAATGGGATAGCGTCATTGAGCGCACGCACGGATTCACGTCCGGGGGTCCAGGCCACGACCACCTTCTTACCCACGGTCTTGAAATCACCGGCGTAGGGGATGATCAGCACCGGGCGCCCGGTCTCCAGCACCAGATGCTCCGGCATATCGCCCGGTACTGTGCCTGGGGCGCCCTTTTCATCATACTGGCCGACGATGATCATGTCGGCCTGCTGGGCCTGCTGGATCACCTGATTGAGCAGCTGATCCAGGTTGCTCGGCAGCTTTGCCGTCAACCAGGTCAGCTCGACACCGGCCTTCTCGGCCAGCTTGGCGTATTTGCCCTGGAGCTGTTCACTCAGCGCCTCGTGGCCCTGGTGGCGCTTGGCCATGTTCGGCTCAAAACCCTTCAGGGCGGGATCGACCTGGGCGAACAGTGCGGTCAGCCCCGCCTCGCTCTGCCTGGCAAGCTGGATGGCAATCTTGACCCGCTTGTCGCAGTAGGGCGTATTGTCGATATGAACCAGTATGTCTCTCAGTGCCATGGAGCTCTCTCCCCCTCATGCGGATGGCCAGGCCGGTCGCCGGTCACCGCGATTGATTGTAAATATATTCGCGGTAACGAAAATAATCTGAAAAGAGAATTACGTTTACGTAAACGTAACTCTGTAGCGAACACTAATTAAAAAATCACGGGTGGTCAACAAGTGAATCGCCCGGAATCATCTTCGCCGCCGGATTTTCTGTTTTTTCTCCGGTGCTGCCGTGAAGTATAGAGAGTGTAGACTGGGCAGGGTGATGGTGAATGCGTTATCGGGGTCGTGAAACTATCTCGGTGCTTAGTCGCGTAGGGCACGTAGTCTGTGCCCACCTTTTTGCCCCGTGCCGCACCTTCCGCGTGGGCACAAAAAGCGTGCCCACCCTACCAAGCTGGAATGCACAGGTGGACTTGATGGCCAGGCCGTAGGTTGGGGTGAGGAACGAACCCCAACATCAGGGCGCACATGCATGAAACTCCGTTGGGGTTCGCAAGCTCACCCCAACCTACGGGTTACGGTGCTTCTTCGTGTGCATTCCATCCTTAGGTCCGTAAACGGTGCATTGCATCCTCGGCTCCGTTATAGGTACATCCTTGTACCACTCCTCGCGGCTTTTTAAACGGTATCCGACCTTGGCGGAGTCTGGTGGGGAAGCAGGAACCAATTTGACACCGATCCTCTGGTCGAACTGCCGCGGTCAACCCTCGACCCGGTTACGGCCCTTGCGCTTGGCTTCATATAACTGGGCATCGGCCCGGGTGAGCAGGGTTTCACAGGTGTCGTTGGCCTCGAATTCCGCCACGCCGACACTGATCGACAACTGGATCTCATCCCCCTCCTGGTTCAGGGTGGACTCGACAATCTGGCGAATATTGTTCATCAGGCGCATGGCGCTTTCGCCATCGCACTCCTGCAGCAGGATGACGAATTCATCGCCGCCCCAGCGGGCAATCACATCATTTTTGCGTATGTGTTCCCGGGCCAGCAGCGACACCGATTGCAGGTACTGATCACCGGCCAGGTGACCCTCCCGATCATTGACCGCTTTCAGGTTATCCACATCAAACAGCGCCAGGGAGAGGCGAGTGGTGTGGCGGCCGACATTGTTCAGCACATGGGCAAACAGGGCATCGAAGTACTGGCGGTTGAACAGGCCGGTGAGCTTGTCGGTCCGGGCCAGGGTCTCCAGGCGCCCCTGGAAACGGTGCACGGTGAAGCCGCTGATCAGCAGCACCACCAGGGTGATGATCGCGCTGAACAGCAGGTTGAAGTAGAGGGCACGGCGTAACGGTTCCAGGGCCACGTCCTCCGGCTGCTCCACCAGCAGAAACCAGTCCAGTTCCGGGATATAGCGGTAGGAGAGCAGGATCGTGTCGTTCGCCCGCTCGTAGATCAGGAAACCGTCCTCTCCGTCCAGCAGTTCCTGCGCCACGGAGGCGATACCCGGCGTCTTCAGGATATTGACGGTGTCGATCATCGACTCATCGTGATGGCTTTTGATGAACCCCTTGCGGTCGACAAAATAGATGTCGCGTTGATAGCTCTCGGTATACCGGTTGATCATCTCGGCCACGTTCACCACGTCCAGGCCCAGCCCGGTCACGCCGATAAAATTGCCCTCGAAGTCATGCAGTTTGTGGTTGACGAAGATGGTCAGGTGATTGCGGTTGGCTTCGTTGGCATCCACGTCCACGCGGTAATTGCTCGGATGGGACTCCATGCTGAAGAACCAGCCGTCCTTCGGCACGTTGGGGGAAACGGTCTTCAGGATACCCTTGGCGTGGTAGTAGTGCCGGGTCTTGGCCGAAACCAGGAAGGTGGAGGCAACCTGGTATTTTTGCTGTATCTCGGTCAGGTAGCGGGTGATCTTGTCCAGGTCGGCCTCACCCTCTATCACCCAGTCCTTGAGGAAGGTGTCGTTGGCCATCAGCGAGGAGATGTAGATCGGTCGCAACAGGCTGGTCTGGATCTCCGAGTAGATATTGTTGCTGGTCAGCGGCAGTTCATTGTTGATCAACGCCGAGCGGATGGAGTTGCTGGATACCAGATAGCTGGCGAGATTCACTACCACGAATCCTGACACCAGGATAACACCCAGTATGGAGACCAGTTTCCAGCGTGAAGTGGTTCGAGGCATGGTTAAAAAGGCACGGCGTTCTTATTGTGGGAGGTTGAACGTCAGATTAGACAGGAGTCGACCGGAGGTGGCAAGGGCGGGGGTTGCAGAACGCTGGGGTCGGAGTCAATTCCTCGTTCCCTCGCTCCGAGACAGTGAAAGTATTCAGGCTGATCAACGCGGCAAAAAAATTGACCGCCTGAGAAGCCCGTAGAGAGGCGATCGCCATCTCGGGAAGGGTTTGGGTACCCCCCTTTTTGCGTCATTTGGCAATTCTTTCACAGTCTCAGAGCATGGGAACGAGAGCGGAACACAGAGCGCTGGGGTCGGAGTCAATTTGAAACGGAGTGGTGGGCAGGGCGATCGTACTTGCTCCGGTTTGACTCCGACCCCTTCGGTTAATGCCTCAGCGCCCCTTGAACTCCGCCGCGCGCTTCTCCAGGAAGGCCCCCATGCCCTCCTTCTGGTCCTCGGTGGAGAAGCAGAGGCCGAACACCTCGCTCTCCAGCAGGCAGGCGTTGTCCAGGTCGATATCCTGGCCGCGCTGCACCGCCTGCTTGGCCAGGCGCACCGCCACGGGGCCCTTCTGGCTGATCAGGCGCGCCATCTCCAGCGCCTTGTCCAGCAGCTCATCGGCGGCATGGACATGGTTGACCAGGCCCCAGGCCAGTGCCTCGTCGGCCTTGACCTGGCGTCCGCTGACCAGCAGTTCCATCGCCCTGGCGCGGCCGATCAGCCGCGGCAGGCGCTGGCTGCCGCCGAAACCGGGGGTGACGCCCAGGTTCACCTCCGGCTGGCCGAACTGGGCCCGCTCCGAGGCGAGAATCCAGTCACAGCTCATGGCCAGTTCGCAGCCGCCACCCAGGCAGTAGCCGTTGACCACGGCGATGACCGGGATGTCCAGGGTCTCCAGACGGCGGAAGGTACGCATCCCTTTCTGCGAAAAGCGCTGCCCCTCGATGGCGCTCTTCTCCTTCATCTCCGAGATATCGGCACCGGCCACAAAGGCCTTGTCACCGGCACCGGTGACCAGCAGCACCCGGGCATCCGGGGTGTTGGCCAACTGTTCACCGGCGGCGTATATCTCGTCCAGGGTGGCGCTGTTCAGGGCATTGAAGCTGCGCGGGCGGTTCACGGTCAGCTTGTAGATGCCCGGTTCGACCTGCTCCAGGATAATGTTTTCAAATTCCATAATGGCCTCGTTCGGTAACAATCGGTGGATCTGCTTTGTTTGCCGCATCCCTAAGGATTGGCTTTGTAGGGTGGGTTAGCGGCGCACAGGCACTTCGCTTCCAGTCCGCGATAACGCCCGGGCGCCGCGTAACACACCGATTTTTACCCGCCACATTGCAGGTGACGGTGCGCCTGTCTAGTT
>NZ_JAQGEI010000036.1 GCF_029017505.1 Sedimenticola hydrogenitrophicus | reverse complement strand
GCTTTCGTACCTACGCATCAACCGTACCGTTACCGCTACGGCTGCAAGGCTTGATACCGGGCACGTGGCTAGCGCTTACCCGGGCGGGAGTCTCACCCGCTAGAATGTGCGGCATTGCCAAGCCGCTGCTGACCCCAATATCCCCGACCCACGGAGTTCGGGGTCATATATGGTCCGCCCCGCGATGCAAGATAAAGTTACTGGTGTGACAGAAAGAAGAGTTCGGGGTCAGAGCAACAACTCAGGAGTAGAAGTGACTTTATCGTCAGCTGCAAAAAGTTCTTGCACCGTACAAAGTGATAGAATAGTATCACTTTTATGAAAACTGAACTAGTCACAACATTGAAGCGGCAAGCAACCAAAATCCTTGCGGAGCTACATGATACCAGAGAGCCAGTTCTAATTACCGAGCATGGGCACCCTTCGGCGTATCTTGTAGATTTTGAAGATTACGAGTCGATGCAAAATCGAATGCGAATTCTTGAAGGTATCGCCAGAGGCGAAAAGGCTGTTTTTGAAGGCCGAGTCTATTCTGAATCGGAAGCGGAAGAGAAAATGAGTAAATGGCTCAAATAAAATGGACCGAGCCCGCACTAAATGATCTTGACGAAATAGCTGAATACATTGCACTTGATAAACCAAGTGCCGCAAAGAAGCTTGTTCAAGATGTATTCAATACCGTTAAGCGATTAAAGAAATTCCCTGAATCCGGTAAGTTGCCCGACGAATTGACGGGCACTCACTGCCGTGAGGTGGTAGTCGGTCCCTGTCACATTTTTTACCGGCTAGAGCGCAATAAGGTCTACATTTTATATGTCATGCGCGGTGAGAGAGTTCTGAGGCAATTTATACTCAAAGATCGAACAGATGAAATCAGCTAACAAGGGGCTGTTGTTGATAACCAATGGGTAGAATAGAGAGCAGGATTCAGCTTCTGTAGGCCAAACCTATCTGTTTCCGTCCCTTTCGTCTGGCGATGCCTTAGGGCTCGCGCAAGAATAATTTCGTAGTACCGAGTGCGTTCCTCACGGAACTGACGGCCTGTCCAGTCGACCAGAGAGAAATTATCCTCCAGCCGGAAGGCCAGCCCCTTGGGCATATCTTGACGAGGAGTTCCCGCGATTAATCGCTGGGTACGATTCAGTACCGCTGTCAACGTGCCATCAATGCCGCCAGATACGCCGTCCAGCGCTCCGGTTCGCCGTAGTAGTCGGCGACCTCGAGCCGACGCAGACCACCCTCCCCCTCCAGCAACAGCGTGGGGTAGCCGCCACCATGGGCATCGAGCATTTGCCGGGTTTCACCGATATGGGCCATGACCGATTCACCCTGTTGCGCGAATACGCTCTGGAAGGAATCCGCCTCCAACCCGAGTCCGACGGCCAGTTCGATCAGGGTGTCCAGTTGGGACACCCTGCGCCCCTCGACATAGTGCGCATGCTGAATGGCCGACTGCATCGCCAAGCCTTCGGCGCCCAGAGCCTGTACCGCCCGAATCGCCGTGATCGGCGGCAGCGAGTCGAGCACGGTGTCGGGGTCCTGTATCAGCCCGTTCAGATACGCCTCGCCAAACGGTTGCCCCGTGAGCTGCCCGATGCGACGATCGCTGTTGATGATGTGTTGACGCATCGCCGGTGCGATCTTCTGATCCTGCATCAGTCCTCCGCCATGCAGTACCAATTCGAACGCGTCCAGTGCCCGGATGACGTCGATCAGGGGTTTGGCGGCGTAACACCAGCCACACAGCGGATCGAAGAGGTAATGCAGTATCGGTTTACTCACAATGCCCCTTACCACTTCATCTCGCCCGTATTGACCTTGGCGCCAATCTCGAGGGCGATACCCAGGCCCGCGTTCGGGTAGTGCTGCTGCAACGCGTCGATCACCTCAGCGGACCCCTTGGCGCTATCCAGCTCCTGTTCGAAGGTGTTCAGGTACGCCTTGGTATAGGCCACCGAGTCCAGTCCGGTCGGCGCGCCCTGTGCCATATGGCCGGGGATAACGGTCTGCGGCTGCAGCGCCTCTATACTCTCCAGGGCCCGCCCCCAGTCCTGACGCGCCTCCTTGCTCTGGGTATCCGCCGTCCACAGATGCAGGCCGCTGAACACGTTTACACCACCGACCACCGCCTTGATGTCCGGAATCCACAGATAACCGCGGCGCGACTGGTCTCCGTTCAGACCGCTGACGACCAGCGCATGACCTTCGATGCTCAGCCCCTCGGCCGGCAGCGGTTCGGGGATCACCGGATTACGCGGTGCATTGACCCCCATCCTGGGCCCCCAGATACCGACCTTTTTCTCTACCGTGCTGCGGATCCACTCAATGGTCGGCGCACTCGCATAGACCTGTACATCCGGAAACGCTTCCCGGATGACCTCGGCACCGAAGTAGTAATCGGGATCGCCGTGGCTGATATAGATCGCCTTCAGCGTTTTGCCGCTACTCAGGATATTCGCCACCAGTCGATGGGCATCGGCACGGCTGAACTGGGTGTCGACCAGTACCGCTTCCTGCTCGCCGCTGATCAGCACCGAGTTGACGTGGAAGCTGTTGCCATCCGCGTTAAATACCTGCAGTGACAGCGGTTCCGCTGCCTGAACTGGCGTTACGGCAGAAATCGACAGTGCAAGGATCGTAGCGCTCCCTGCGATGAGGGATTTGAGTGAGGTCATTTCGGTCTCCTTTTCTGATGGTTGGCGCTACTCTACCCTCTTGATTGGATCGGAAATATAATCAAAAATGTTATTTATTATTTCAATATATGAGCAAATATGGACCGTTTAACCGCCATGCAGGTGTTCGTCGAAGTCGCCAAACGGGGCGGCTTCACCGCCGCCGCCGAGCATCTCGATATTACCCGCGTCAAGGCCACACGCTATGTCAGCGAGTTGGAAAACTGGCTCGGAACGCGCTTGCTGCATCGCTCCACACGCCGGGTGTCACTGACCGAGGCGGGCGTGGCCTGTCTGCGCCAGTGCGAGCAGATGCTGGCCCTGACCCAAGACCTGAAGTCCACAATTGGAAAGCGCGACAGCTCGCCGCGCGGGCAGTTGCGCATGACCACCAGTATCTCGTTCGGCCAGGCCCACCTGGCCGGCGCCGTGGCCGATTACCTGAAGCTGTATCCCGATGTAGCGGTGGATCTGATGGTGGTCGACCGCGCTGTCAACCTGATCGAGGAGCGGGTGGACCTGGCGATCCGCATCGCCGGCGAACTGGATCCGACCCTGGTGGCTCGTCGCATCGCACCCTGTCGCTCGGTAATCTGCGCGTCACCGGACTACCTCCAGGCCAGGGGCACGCCCACCCACCCGCACGCGCTGACGGCGCATAACTGCCTGACCTACACCCATTTCGGCAGAAGCGAATGGCGCTTCGGCAATCGGCAGGGCGAAGAGATCAATATCGAAATCAAAGGCAACCTGAGCGCCAATGAAGCCACCATACTGATGGAGGCCTCCCGCGCGGGCGCCGGTATCTCCCAGCTACCCACCTATCTGGCCAACCCCCTGATCGAACGCGGAGCGCTGGTCGAGCTGCTACCCGACTGGAAGCCACCGGAGCTGGTGATCTGGGGTGTCTATCTCTCCCGCAGTCATCTACCCGCCTCGGTGCGCACCATGCTCGACTTCCTGGCGGAGCGCTTTCGCGATGCGCGGCTCTGGGAGAGCTTATCGCCCGGATCAGCCTAGAGGCTGCCCCGGAGGTATCGGCGATTTCGGGTGGCCGGCCCCTGCCCGTCGTTCATGTGTGGACAATTTCCGTACATTCGCTAGAATATGTGCAGGAGGATAGCGCTATGGCAAAGCAAAATCGCATCGACTTCCGGGTGGAAGAGGACATTAAGACCCAATTTACCGAGGCGGCGGAGGTATTCGGCATGAACCTCTCGACCTTTATGATTGCCGCCGCCCAGGAGCAGGTGGCGCGGGCGCAGCGCCACAAGCAGGCGGTGATGCTTAACGACCGCGACCGTGACCTGTTCCTTGCCGCACTAGACCGACCGGCCCGCCCCATGCCTGAATCCATTCGCAAGGCCAAGGCCCGTCATGCTGCACTGGTGGTAGGTGACTGAGGCCACTCCGATCACCTATCGTATCGAAGCAGTCAGGGCAGTGCATAATCGCGCTACCTTTGACTGCGGGCATCCATTCCTTAATACCTACCTCACCCAGTTTGCCCGTCAAAACGACCAGAACGGTGTCGCCAGAGCGTATGTCGCGGTCCCCGCCGAGGCCGGTAATCCGGTTGGTGGCTATTACACCCTCTCGGCCGGCGCCGTGGCCTTCGATAACCTTCCCCCTGCAATTCGCAGAGGTCTGCCCAAATATCCCGTGCCAGTGGTTCGGATCGGGGAACTGGCGGTGGACAATGCCCTCCAGGGGCAAGGCTTGGGTTCTGCGCTGCTTCTCGATGCGCTTGGGCGCATTGCGAATGCCGCGGAGGAGGTGCCCGTTTGGGCCATTGTGGTAGACCCCATCGATCAGCAAGCCTCTTCCTTTTACCTTCATCACGGCTTTGCGGCTCTTCCAGACTGCGAAACGCTATTCCTGACCATGAAGGATGCTACGACTTGGCTGTCGGAGCACGAGGGTTAAGAGACTCTCCCGCATAGGACGTCAGGTTTAGCTCCCGGCACTTCCGGACATACATCCCCAGCCGCTCGATATTCCTCACGGCCGTCGGCCGAGTGACCCGGTAAGCCTATTGCCCTTCACGAAAGGTGGTCTTCGTGGGTCGGTCAGTTCGACGCCCGCTGGATATCCACGGGCCGTGGATCCAGCAGCCGCGCCAGCTGCTGCAGCATCGCCCCGCCCAGCTCTTCCGGCTCCCGCAGCATCAGCGCCTGGCGATAATAACGAGTCACGTCATGGCCGATACCGATGGCCATCAGCTGCACCGGCGTGCGCCGCTCCAGCCAGCCGATCACCTCGCGCAGGTGGACATCCAGATAGGAGGCGGGGTTGGCGGTCAGGGTGGCATCATCCACCGGCGCCCCGTCCGAGATCACCAGCAGGATCTTGCGCGCCTCGGGACGCCGGATCAGGCGCCGGTAGGCCCAGATCAGGGCCTCGCCATCGATGTTCTCCTTGAGCAGCCCCGGCTTCAACATCAGGCCGATACGGTTCCGAGCCCGCCGCCACGGC
Source organism: Sedimenticola hydrogenitrophicus (assembly GCF_029017505.1). Lineage (GTDB taxonomy): Bacteria > Pseudomonadota > Gammaproteobacteria > Chromatiales > Chromatiaceae > Sedimenticola > Sedimenticola hydrogenitrophicus_A. Next base: position 59,639 of record NZ_JAQGEI010000036.1, on the reverse strand, counting down.
TGGTCGGCCGGCTTGTAGACGATATGGCGCAGCTCATTGAGGCGACCGGGGTCGGCGGGCTCGCCCGCGTTTTGCCAGCTTTCCCAGGCCCGCCCCCCCTTCCAGGCACCGGTGGTGAAACCGAGCACCTCCACCTTGACGCCGCAACGCTCCAGGGTGCGGGCCAGGATGTCGGCGCTCAACGCCGCCACGGTGATCGGCCGGCCGCGCATGGAGCCGGAGTTGTCGATCAACAGGGTGACCACAGTGTCGCGAAAAGGCGCTTGCTTCTCCCGCTTATAGGAGAGCGCATGGGTGGGGTTGGCCACCACCCGGGCGATGCGCGCGCCATCCAGCAGCCCCTCTTCCTGATCGAACTCCCAGGCCCGCTGTTGTTGCACCAGCAGGCGTCGCTGCAGCCGGTTGGCGATGCGCGCCACCAGTCCCTGCAGCGGGGCGAGCTGGCCGTCGAGCTGGCGGCGCAGCTCGGCCAACTCCTCGCTGCCGGCCAGCTCATCGGCCTCCACCGCCTGGTCGAATTCGCGGGTATAGGCGCGGTATTCGGAGCGGATGGCCTGCCCCGGATCGAGCCAGTTGATACGCAGCGCCTGTTCGGACAGCGTCCCTTCGCCCGCGCCTTCGGCCTCTTCCGTGTCTTCCGCGAGACCCGTCCCCGGTGCAGCCGATTGGAGCGGGCCGGCCTGGCCGGCATCCTCGGCGGGCGCCGCGTCGCCCGGCTGGTCGGCGGGCTCGGCCTCTCCGTCCGGGGCCAGCGCCTCCGGGTCGGCGCCCGCCGCCTCGGGCGGGGACGGGAGCACCACCCCTGACGCCTCCAGCGGGCGGCTGTCCAGGCCGAGGAGCTCCAGCAGGCCGCAGACCCGCCGGGCGTACTCCCCCTGATTCGCCAGCGCCGTGCGCAGCTCGCCGAGTGCGCCGGCGCCCTCCTCAGCGGTGTCTTGGGCGGCCACTTGGGTAGTCACTTGGGAGGTCAGTTGGGCGGTCACCCAGGGCCGCCAGAGAGCGGCGGCCCTGGCGGCGGCCGCCGGTAGCGCCGCTCCGTTCAACTGTTCCCGCGCCAGCAGGGCGACCCCCTCGACCAGGGGGACATCGGCCCGCCGCTCCGCCCGTCCCCAGCCGCACTCCCGGCCTCTCGACTCCAGCAGGGCGGCGAGGTTCCGCGCCACCCCGCTCAACCGGTGTCCGCCCAGCGCCTCGACCCGGGCCTGTTCCAGCAGTTCAAACAGGGCGCGTGCCTCCGGGTCCCGCGGCAGGCGGGCGCGGTGCAAGCGGGCATCATGGAAGCGCAGCCGCAGGGAGTTGGCGTCGGCCAGGCCACGCAGGCGGGCAATGTCGTCCGCCGACAGGCGCCCCTGCCCGGGCAGGGCCAGCCGCACCGCACCCGCGTCAACGCTCCCGGACGCGGCAAAACTGACCCGGGTATCGGGGGCGGCGGCCAGGGCGCGCAGGGTGGCGCCGGTGACCCGCTCGAACAGCTCTCTCGCGCTTTCCGGCACCCGCCCGCCTCAGCTCAGGGCCACGCGGGCGGCACTCAGCGGCAGCTCCTCGGCGAAGCAGCGCTGATAAAACTCGGCCACCACCGGGCGCTCCAGCTCATCACACTTGTTCAGGAAGGTGACGCGGAAGGCGTAGGCGCAATCCTGGAAGATGCGGCTGTTCTCCGCCCAGGTAATGACGGTGCGCGGTGACATGACGGTGGAGAGATCGCCATTGATAAAACTCTGCCGGGTCAGGTCCGCCAGCTCCACCATGGCGCTGACCGTCTCCCGCCCCGCCGGGGTGTCCAGCGCCGGCAGTTTGGACAGCACGATCTCCACCTCGGCGTCATGCGGCAGATAGTTCAGGGTCTGCACCAGCGACCAGCGGTCCATCTGGCCCTGGTTGATCTGCTGGGTGCCGTGGTAGAGGCCGGTGGTATCGCCCAGGCCGATGGTATTGGCGGTGGCGAACAGGCGGAAATAGGGGTGCGGCCGGATCACCCGGTTCTGATCCAGCAGGGTCAGTTTGCCCTCCACCTCCAACACCCGCTGGATGGCGAACATCACATCCGGGCGACCGGCATCGTATTCGTCGAACACCAGCGCGCAGGGGTGCTGCAGGGCCCAGGGCAGGATGCCTTCGCGAAACTCGGTGACCTGCTGCCCGTCCTTCAACACGATGGCATCCCGGCCGATCAAGTCGATGCGGCTGACATGGCTGTCAAGATTGACCCGGATACAGGGCCAGCGCAGACGCGCCGCCACCTGTTCGATATGGGATGATTTGCCGGTGCCGTGATAGCCCTGCACCATGACGCGCCGGTTGTGGGCGAAGCCGGCCAGGATCGCCAGAGTGGTCTCGGGATCAAACCGATAGGTGGGATCCGAATCCGGCACATATTCGTTGCCCCGGGAGAAGGCCGGCACCTCCATATCGCTGTCGATGCCGAACAGTTCACGCACCGGGATCCGTTGATCCGGCGCGGCCAGGGAAAAACCAGAGGTGCCACTGTGGGCGGTTACTAAATCACTCATTCTGCCGGGTTCCGATACTGACGATGGCTGACAAGGGGGCTCCCAGTGTATCGGCCCACCGGTGAGTTTTGAATTGTTCTTAGGTATCACGCGGAAAAATGCCGGCTCCCGTGGGGTGACTGCTCAGCCCCCCCGATTACGCAGCAGATGGCTCAGCAGGGCGCGCAGCTTGGCCGGTTTTACCGGTTTGTTGAGCATCGGCAGTTGCAGTTCCTGAAACAGCTGGACACTCTCATCGCTGTAGTCGGCGGTAATGATCGCCGCCGGGATAGCGCTCCCGGCGCACTTGCGCATGGCCAGCACCGCATCGGTCCCAGTCTGCCCCCGGTCCAGATGGTAGTCGGCCAGGATCACATCCGGCCGCAATGAGCGGGCCTTGCACAGGTCGATCGCCTCGTGCCGGTCACGAGCCAGATAGACCACGCAGTTCCACTGCCGGAGCAGCGCCTCCATACTGATCAGGATATTGTCATCGTTGTCCAGCACCAGGATGCAGGCCCCCTCCAGATTGTTGCCGGTAATCGCCGGCTTGAACTCGGCAGGCAGCGGCGCCGGCGCTGCCGCCAGCGGCACCTCCACCGAAAACATCGATCCCCGTGGCGGCCAGGAAAGGACCTCGATCGGGTGTTCCAGCATGCGCGCCAGGCGGTCCACGATGGCCAACCCCAGGCCGACCCCCTTGCACGCCCCCCGCTGGTGAGTGTTCAGCTGGTAAAACTCATGGAATATCTCCTGCAGGCGCTCTTCCGGCACCCCATCGCCGGTATCCCAGACCTGAATACTGAGCTGACTGCCCTTGCGGCGGCAACCCACCAGCACCCGCCCCTGGTGGGTGTAGCGCAAGGCGTTGCTGATGAAATTGCGCAGAATCCGCCCCAGCAGTCGGGTATCGGAGCGTACGCTCAGGCACGAGGGGAGCACCCGCAGCTGCAGACCGGAACAGGAGGCCAGTGGCTGGAACTCACCCTCCAGCGAGGCCAGCAGCTGCTGGATCGAGAACACCTCGAACTTCGGCTGCACCGCATCCTGATCGAGCTTGGAGATATACAGCAGATCGTTGAGCAACTCCTCGGCGCCCTCCAGCGCCAGATGCACCCGCTCCACCAGGTAGCCGTCCTGTTCGGCCAGCGCCCGTTCGCGCAGGGTCGAGACCAGCAGCCGGGCCGCATTCATCGGCTGCAGCAGGTCATGGCTGGCGGCTGCAAGGTACTTGTCCTTGCTTAGATTCGCCTGTTCCGCGGCCTCCTTGGCCAGGCGCAACTCCTCCTGCATCTGTTCCCGTTCGCCGATCTCGCGAAGCAACTTCCTGTTCAGCTGAGTGAGCTCCCGGGTGCGCCGCTCGACCCGCGCCTCAAGCTCCTCATTCAGGCGGGTCAGCTCTTCCTGGGCGCGCCGGTAGGCGCTGATGTCCTGCACGAAGGCCTCGAACAGATCACCGCCCTCGCCACTCCTCAACAGCACATTCATGGAGACATGGATGCGCACCCCGTCACGGCGCTTCAGGGTGGTCAGGAAACGGTACGCCTTGCCCAGGCACAGCAGTTCCTGCTTCAGCCGCGCATAGTCGCCGGGGTCATCGAACAGCGCCTCCAGCAGCTGCGGCTGGGCAATGATCTGGCGGCTGTCGTGAAAACCGCACATCGCGGCAAAGGCCGGGTTGGCGGCACGTACCGCACCGTTGAAATCGGCCTGGAATATGCCGTGCAGGGCATTTTCAAACAGCCACTTGTAGCGGTTGCGCTCCGCCTCCAGCTCTGCCAGTTTCTCTTCCAGGATGGAGTAGTGGCTCTTACGGGCCGAATGCGAACCCAGGCCGATCAGATCCTGAAATGATAAACCCTGCTCTTCCGTTTCCGGGTCAGGCGGCTCAGAGCGCCTCTTCATAGACCACCTCGACATCACGCCGGTTGGATTTACGCGGATTGGTCAACAGGCAGGGGTCTTTGATGGCCTTGGCGGAGAGGGTCGGGATATCGGCCGTGCGGACACCCATTTCGGCCAGCTTCTGATACAGCCCGATGTTCTGCTTCAGCTCCACCACCCGGGCCAGCAGGCGCGCCTTCACCTCGGTGGCGTTGAGACCACGGGTATCCAGCCCCATGGTCTCGGCAATGATCTTGAAGCGATCCGTGGCGGCGCTGTAGTTGTAGCTGATCACATGCTCCAGCAGGATCGAATTGCACAACCCGTGGGGCAGATCGAGGAACCCGCCGAGGCTGTGGGACATGGCATGCACGGCGCCGAGAATGGCGTTGGAGAAGGCCAGCCCCGCCTTCATCGAGCCCAGCATGATCTGCTCCCGCAACTTCGGGTCCGCGGGATTGGCTGCCAACTGCTCCAGGTTACCGTTGATCAGGCGGATGGCATCCAGGGCGAACATGTCGGTCATTGGGCCGGAGGCGGTGGAGACGAAGGCCTCGATTGCATGCACCAGGGCATCCAGGCCGGTGCAGGCGCGCAGGAAGGGGTCCATGGTCTGGGTGGTATCGGGATCCACCAGCGCCACATCCGGCACCACCGCCTTGCTGACGATGGAGATTTTCACCCGTTCCGCCTCGTCATTGATAATGGCGAATTGCGAGACATCGGCGGAAGTTCCGGCCGTGGTGGGAATGAAAATCAATGGGGGTATGGGGGCGCGAATCTGATCAACCCCCTCGTAGTCGAGGATATGCCGGCCATTGGCGCTGACGATGCCGATCCCCTTGGCGCAATCCATCGGGCTGCCGCCGCCCACGGCGACAATGATATTGCAACCGTGCTCCCGGTAAAAATCGACCCCGGCCATCACTTCATGGGATCGCGGATTTGGTGACACCTGGGTAAAGGTGACGTGATCGATCCCCTCCTCTCGCAGGGTGCTGGATACGTCATCGACCCAGCCCGCCGCCTCGACCCCCGGATCCGAAACCAGCAGCACCTTGCGGGCACCGAAGGTTTTTGCATAATTGGCGACGCTTTTGCGTGCCCCCGCACCAAAAATCATCTCCGGGGCGACAAACTTCCGCAGATTGGAAATATCGTGGCTCATTTGACCGGTTCCAACGTGTCTCTAGAATTCTCGATCGCCAGGAAATACCTGGCGCTGGGTGTCCGATTCCCTGGAACCATGTGTGCCGTCTCAAGGAGTGGAGGGTTCGGGCCGGTGGCGGACGGGAAGGGCGACATCCGGACAGTCCCGAAGGTTCGACACTACCTTGAAATCGGCAGACGGTGGGGGCAGATTCCCTGTACTAATTAACGAAGGCCCCACTCACCGGAGTACCTTTCTTCGGAAAGGTCATACCCGGCTTTTTGAGTATAACGTATCAAATATAATTATTATTTGCGGCTTCCCTGTGCGTCCGTCGGACGCCCGCGATCGCACAGTCTACGCTGGGCGTTGACTGTTTGACAACAGGGCGTGTCAAGTCCTGCAGCCTCCCAGGCTCATAACCCCAGCTTGCCCGGGTCCGTGCCCTCCTCCCGGGCCTCCTGGATCTTGGCCTCCTCCACCAGGCGAACCAGTTTCATATGCTCCTCCACCGGCAGACCAAAACGCAGGAACAGCTCCAGGTGCTCCAGCACCCGCTCAAGCATCTCATCCCGGCGATGCAGGTAGAGCAGCACCTTGGCCAGATTATCCGGATCTTCTCCCCGCTCACGCATGCCCGCCGCCGTTTGCAGGGCGTTGGTCAATTCGTCATCTGTCGGTTTCATATGTCTCCTTCCTGCAGGCCGTGTCTGGATGATCTTACCTCCTCAAGTTTCGGAGTTCATTTCACAAAACCTGAATCGCTGAATTCGTAGGGTGGATAAGCATCAGCGCATGCCATCCTCAGGTCCGTAAACGGTACATCCATGTACCACTCCTCACCATGAATCGGATGGCGGTGGATGCGCAAGCTTATCCACCCTACGAGTACTGCGAACTCCGAAACTTGAGTTACCTCAAACCGCCATCTCGCTGTTCAGCAGCGCCAGGATCCGCTCGCCGGATACCGGCCGGCTGAACAGATAACCCTGGGCGTAATCACAGCCCTGGGCTTTCAGGTACTGTAACTGGGCGTCCGTCTCCACCCCTTCGGCGATCACCTTGAGTCCCAGCCCGTGGGCCATGGCGATCGTGGCATTCACCAGCTCCCGGTCCGCCTCGTCCCGGGGGACATCATCGATGAAGCTGCGATCGATCTTAAGGATATCAAAAGGGTAGTTTCTGAGGTAACTGAGAGAAGAGTAACCGGTACCGAAATCATCCATGGCGATGGTCACACCGAGTCGATTCAGTGCCGACAGGGCAAGGTCGATATGGGAGTGGCCGCTCATCAGCACCCCTTCGGTAATCTCCAGTTCCAGACACGCCGCCGGGAGTTCCAGCCGCTGCAGCAGCTGCTCGATAAAGGAGACCAGGTTGGGGTCGCGGAACTGTCGCGGGGAGACATTGACCGCCATGCGCAGCGACTGCCCGGCTATCTGCTGCCAATGGGCGAGCTGGGCGAGCGCCTCGCTGATTACATATTCGCCAATATTCATGATCAGCCCGGTCTGTTCGGCGATGGGGATGAACTCCGCCGGCGACACCTCCCCGAGCGCCGGATTGTGCCAGCGCAACAGGGCCTCGGTGCCGACCAGGCGGCCGCTCGCCAGTTCGATCTGCGGCTGGTAGTGAATGCGCAACTCCTCCCGTGCCAGGGCGCCGCGCAACTGCTCCTCCAGGAGCAACCGCCGGGCCACCCCCTGATTCATCGATTCGGTGTAGTAGCGGTAGGTGTTGCGCCCGGCCTCCTTGGAGCAGTACATGGCGGTATCGGCATTGCGCAACAGCTCGGCCGGGGTGGTACCGTCTTGCGGAAAGACCGCCACCCCGAGACTGGCGGTCAGGACCAGCTCACGCCCATCCAGATTGAACGGCCGGTGAAACTGCGCCAGCATCTGCTCGGCCACCCGCCCCGATCGGTCGATCTGATCGAGCCCGCCCAGCATGATGATAAATTCATCGCCCCCCAGCCGGCCGACGGTGTCGTAATTGCGCACCTGGGCGTTGAGCCGGTCCGCCGCCTGCACCAGCAGCTGATCACCCACTTCATGACCCAGACAGTCGTTTACTTTCTTGAAATCATCCAGATCCAGGAACAGGACTGCCACATGCTGATCGGAACGTCCGGCATCCTTGGTCAGCCGATCCAGCCGGTCAAGCGATAGAAAACGGTTGGGCAGTCCGGTCAACACGTCGAAATGGGCCTGCTGCATAATGCGCTGCTCCTGGGACTTCTGCAGGGTGATATCCTCCTTCACCGCCAGGAAGTGCCTGGTGTTGCCCCCCTGATCCTGCACCGGCGCGATATGCACCCGTTCCCAGAACAGCTCACCGCTCTTTTTCCGGTTGTAAAACTCCCCTTTCCAGGCACGGCCCGAGGTGATGGTCAGCCAGAGGTCGCGATAATGGCCCTCCGGGGTCGTCCCGGATTTCAACAGGCGGGTATGCTCGCCGATCACCTCATCGGCACGGTATCCGGTGATCTTCTCAAACGCGCCGTTGACATATTCGATATAGCCGTCGGTATCGGTAATCACCACCGAGACCGGACTCTGCTCCACCACCTGGGAGAGGGTGCGGATCTGCTCCTCGTTGTACTTGCGCCCGGTCACGTCGCGGATCACCTCCAGGCGTGATACCGTGCCGTCACGATTGTTGATCGGGGCGCCGATACCTTCATAATGCCGGCCATCGGCCGCCATGGGCTGATAGTAGACACTCCGCCCCTGACCGCCGGACTGCTGCTGCCGTTGATAGTGACGATCGCGATCCAGCCCCACCACGGAATCGCCACAGATCTCTCCGGAGTGGTCGCCGAACCAGTCGATCATGGTCCGGTTCATGTATTCGATCCGCGAGTCCGCGTCGACAATGAACAGCCCCTCGCCTATCTCATCGAGGGACTCGATAATGGTCTGGTAGCGGGACTGGCTCCGCGCCAGTGCCCGCTTGGCCCGGCGATGCTGATCCTGGCGCAACAGCAACAGGCCCAGGAACATGGAGCCGAGGGGAAACAGCAGCAGCATCGGCGGACCCACGGTGTAGATAATGACCCAGCGCAACCCGGCCGGCATCAGCAGTATGCAGCCCAGGACCGCCAGCTCCACCACCATGCCGAACAGATAGAGCTGCGGCCAGCCCAGCGGCCACTGCAGGCGGCGCTGCAGATGACGCCAGCCCAGGCCGATCAGTCCCGCCGCCAGGATGGTCAGCGCCCCGACGATGGCCCCCTCGCCACCCTGAAAGAGGCGGAACAGGATCGCCATCGCGCCCCCGATCAGGGTGGGGATGAGACCGAAAAAGAGGCCGCTGAGGCTGATCACGACCCAGCGGGTATCGAAGAAGATGCCCGGCGCCAACTGCCACGGACTCAGCATCACGGCGATGCCGACCCCACCGATGAGCAACCCGGATACCAGTTGCCGCCACAACCTGGCCTGAATCCGGCTGATCCCCAGCGCCTCATAACTGACACCGAGCACGAGCAGCAGCGCGACGTTATTGAGCAGACCGGTGTAGCTGGCGTTATCCATCGCTTCTCAATCAGTGCTGTCTGACGCAGCGGGGAATAACCGCATCAAGGGGGAGGGAAATGATGGCTGACGCAGGTGGCTGTTGGCCCATTCGACTCATCCATATGAACACGGAATAGATTTCCACCTGCCGCGTCATGTTTACCTGGGTTGGTGAGATTACTTATCGACAATCCGGACCAATCCTTTAGGCCGTAGGTTCTCTATGGCCAACCCTGGAGGTAACTACTCACCCGAGGTTCCATTAAAGCCCCTCCAATGCACCACCGAGACACAGAGGACACAGAGGTGAAACTGAACAACGTAGCGTGGGGATCATTGGGCAGCCATTGCACTCAGCCCCTCTCTATCCTGGAATGCACCGCTTACGGACCTGAGGATGGCATCCACGGGAGACTCTTCTGGTTTCTCCGTGCTCGCTGTGTCTCCGTGGTGCGGGAAGGGGCAAGGAGTGACCCCTGGAGAGTAGCGGAGCCTTATTGCACCACCCCAGACCGAGTCACGTTACTTGACTTAAGGACCGATCGGTACATAATCAACCCATGAATCAGGGCCGCCCCCTCGAATTTGATCCCAACCTCGCGCTGCAGAGAGCCATGGAGGTATTTTGGTGTCGCGGATACGAAGCCGCCTCGCTGCAGAACCTGCTGACGGCAATGGCTATCTCCAAGAGCAGTTTCTACCAGACCTTTGGTAGCAAGCATGAGCTCTTCCAGCGCTGTCTGCAGCTGTTTCGCGAGCGCCAGGTCAGGCTGATGATGGCAGCGCTGGAGCAGGCACCCTCCGGCAGGGAGTTCCTCCGACGCATGCTCAGGTCGGCGGCCAGCGAAGTGGTTGCGGACGAGCCTCCCAAAGGCTGCCTGATCATGAATACGGCGACCGAGTTCTCCGGACGGGATGCGATCGTCGCCGACCTGGTCGGCAAGGGAGCCAGCCAGTTTACCGAGGTGTTTCGCTGTGCCATCGAACGTGCCCAGTCGGCCGGCGAGATCGACGCCGGCAAGGACGCCGAGGTGCTGGCCCGCTACGTCGTCACCACCATGAGCGGACTCAAGACGATGGCCAAGGCGGGCATGCAGACCACGGCCATCGAAGACGTGGCCGAGCTGGCGCTGACCGCTCTGGGCTGAACAGCGCATTTTTTTACCATTTCTGTACCGATCGGTACATATTCATCAAAGGAGATACCGATGCTTGCCGAATACCAGATCACCCTTCCCGCTCAAACCATCGAAACGGCCGAGCCGAAAGGAAAAACGCTGCTCGAAACCGCTCAGGCCAATCTTGGCTTCATCCCCAACATGTATAGCAATATGGTCAATTCGCCGGGCCTGCTTGAGACCTACCTGACCGGCTACGCGGCATTCCGCACGGATTCCGGCTTCTCGGCACCGGAGCAGGAGGTGGTCTTCCTTACCATCAGCCGCGAAAACGGTTGCGAATACTGCGTCTCCGCGCACTCCTTCCTGGCCGACATGAAGTCCAAGCTGGCCCCGGAAGTAACCGACGCCATCCGCAACGGCACCGCCATCACCGATACCCGGCTGGCGGCGTTGTCTGAATTCACCCGGGTTGTGGCGAACAAGCGCGGCCTGCCGTCAAAGGCTGACACCGAGGCATTCCTGGCGGCCGGCTATAGCGAACGGCAGATCCTCGAGATCGTCCTCGCCCTAGCGGTGAAAACCCTCAGTAACTACGCCAACCACCTGTTCCATACACCACTCGACCCGGTATTCGAGGAGCGGCGCTGGAGCGACCCGTCCTGATCGGGTCCCGGGGGGCCTTGACGGGCTCCCCTGGCGCAACCTTGTCAACCCGATCGCTGCAAAAATCGACTTGTAGGAGCGCCTCTGGCGCGAAGGTGTTCGCGGCAAAGCCGCTCCTACGGGTGCAATTCTGGACTTCACCAGTGGTGCAATCCAGAAAACCATGCAACAGGTCTATTTCATCCGGCAGATAACGGGGTGACACAAATCATTGGGCCATGATTAATGCAACTATTGGGTCAACAAATATGCCGCCGGCGAGTTCTGGGGGAATCCCGACGACAGTTGCGCAAGCGACCACGCGATGCTGTGCCGGGCCGCGAAATATTCCATCCCCCGTCCCGGTCTTGTCTCTGAAACAGGCATCGAACTATTTTGTCACGGCCATAGACAGACTGAGGACTCATACGACATGAAAATCGACCCACTGTTACCCGACCAGAGCCGCGGCGAACGCTACCTGCGTCAACTGTTCAATCGCCCCTGGCTGGTGGCCCTGGTGGTTGGCAGTGCCATCCACGGGCTGATCACCCTGGATCTGTGGTGGTTCGGGTCCGCGGAGTATCTCCCCATCCACTGGCAACTGCTGATCGACAACCCGGTCTGCGCCGTCATCCAGTTGCTGATTCCCTACTTTGTACCCTGGGTAATCACCAGCATGGCCAACCGGCTCAACTGCAAGTCCCGCGACTGCCTGATGGCGGCATTTCCCGAAGCCAATCCTGATCTGGTAATCAAACTCGATTCTGACGGAGCACCGCGATACATCAATCGGGCGGTGATACAGCGGCTGTATGAGGCGGGGCTTTCATTGGAACATCCTGAGGAGATCCTGCCTCACGACTACCGGCAACGGCTGTTTGGCAACGCGGAAACCACGTTGCGTCTTTGGCATGAGATCCAGGGTCAACACATCGAATACCTGGCGCGGCGCGAGCCCGGTAGCGGTGGCGTCTTCATCAGCGGACGCATACAAACCGTATAAGCAATTCACGATGCATCCGTGTGCGGAAAGCATCTCCCGCTGGGCGCCTGGATTGAAGAGAGCGCCGGCGATTTAACTGAAAGGAAAACCGTGAACACACAGATCACCATTGAGGGAAAACGCCTGGGTATTCAACTGAGTCGCCGCGCCGAACAGGCACTGTCGCAACGCCAGACGCCGCTGATAACGGAGATGGAGCTTTACTTCAGTTGTCTGGTACGCAAACAGGTGCGGTTCCATGAAGGGGCGGACAATCTCCCGGGTGAGTCGGTAGCGGTCAACGACAGACTCCGGGTTCGCTTCCGTCCGGTAATGACCCAGTCCTGCCATGTCGATGAAATCGCGGGTAAAGCGCCGCCGCTAACCGATTTCCCGGTCGTCAATGCGGCGGCGTTTGTCCCCCACTGGTTGCGTATCGACTATAGGAACGGCCAGTGGCGGGGGGAGTTTGGCTACTGCTGAGCGTTCAGTCAGAGCACCTGGAAAATCAACGATTCGCCGGGAGCCTGGCGGACCGAATCGGTAAATTATTGGCCAAACCCTGAAAAGAAAGGGCGCATTTCCCGGTCCTGTAGGTATATGCCCCGCTTGGTAAAAACCTTTTGGGGTTGTTTCTTCGCGGCGGTCATGGGCCACCCTGTAAGGAACACTAAGCTCCAGCGACTTTAGCAAGTTCCACTTAAAAGAAATCCCAACATTTTTCACCAAAGGAGAAGCAACATGAAAAACCCCTGTTCCAGGAAGAAACTGACGGCCCTCATCAGCGGATGTCTCGCCGTGGTCGCCCTCGGCGGCAGCCCCCTCTACGCCGCTAATCCCTGCGCGGCCAAACCGGCGAATCCCTGTGCGGCAAAACCGATGAATCCGTGTGCGGCCAACCCCTGCGCGGCGAAAGCCATGAATCCCTGCGCGGCCAATCCCTGCGCGGCCAATCCCTGTGCGGCCAAGAACCCTTGCGCGGCCAAGCCGATGAACCCCTGCTCCGCGAAATAACCGGTTGGCGGCGGGCCGGTGCCCGCCGCCATTGCGCGGTTCATGCTCATTATCTTCCGCCAAGGGTTGGCTTGTTAGCTGCAAATGAACTAAAATCGTAAATATAGGGTGAATAAGCCGGTGGGCGCGTGCCATCCTAAGGTCCGGAAACGGTACATGCTTGTACCGCTCCTCACCAATGCAGCTAAATTGCCGTCATACGGGAGAGTGATATGCTCAGGGTATTGGAATGGGTGGGCGGACGGCTCGGCCGCTGGCTGAGCAAACCGGCGCATATTCATGATACGTCGCGGCCGACACCCGGGCCTCTGCTCGTCTCCACGATTCAACCGGGGGATGTGCTGCTGGTCGAAGGGAACAGTCGAGTGAGTGTGGCGATCAAGTACCTGACCCAGTCCACCTGGTCGCATGCGGCGCTCTACGTCGGGGCGCAGGAAGACAGGCTTCCCGGGGTGGCCGGTGATAGTGAGCCACCCTGCTTTGTCGAGGCCGATATCACTGAGGGTATCCGCCTGGTCGGCATTTCCGAGTTTAATGGCCTGCATAGCAGAATCTGCCGTCCGATCGGTCTGCGGGCAGCCGAACTTGAACAGCTGATCGCCTACGCGCTATCCCGGGTCGGGCAACACTACGATCTCAGGAATGTGATCGATCTGGCGCGCTACCTGCTCCCGACACCCCCCGTGCCGGTACAGTGGCGCCGCCGCATGCTCGCTTTCGGCAGTGGCGATCCGACACGGGCGATCTGCTCGACCTTGATCGCCCAGTGTTTTCAGTCTATTCGCTACCCGATCCTGCCGATCGCCAGCGTGGCATCCGCTTCCACGCCCGGCTGTCGCGAGTGCACCAAAGAGAGCCTCCGGGTTCGGCATCACAGTCTGTTTGTGCCGCGGGACTTCGATGTTTCACCCTATTTTCGGGTGATCAAGCCCACTGTCGAAATGGGGTTCGATTTTCGTCAGTTGCCTTGGGAGGATCAGGATCTGAATGAACAGCGGATTACTACGGGTGTGGATTCCGTCTACCCTTAGGTCACCGGAACGGCGCCATAGGCGCGTGGATACCCCTGAATACAGGGACCAGGAGCTGAACAGTCATTGTAAGGAATATTAAATTCCAGCGACTAACCGCTGGAGATTCCCGCCTGAGGAGATATCAGGATTTCACCCATCAAAGGAGAATAATTATGACCACGACTTTTTCCAGGAAGAAACTGACCGCCATTATCGGCGGATGCCTCGCTGTAGTCGCCCTCGGCAGCGGCCCACTGCAGGCCGCCAATCCCTGTGCGGCGAAGCCGATGAATCCCTGCGCGGCCAAGCCGATGAATCCCTGCGCGGCCAAGCCGATGAATCCCTGCGCCGCGAAGCCGATGAATCCCTGCGCCGCGAAGCCAATGAACCCCTGCGCGGCCAAGCCGATGAACCCCTGTGCCGCGAAACCGATGAACCCCTGCGCGGCCAAAAACATGTCCGCGGACGTGACACGCCCCGCGGACTACAAGCCCTACAAGGGCGACCACGCGGCCCTGGTTGCCGAGGGAGCCAAGCTGTTCAGTGATACCAGCCTGAGCACCAACGGTATGTCCTGCAACTCTTGCCACAACAACAACGCCATGTTCCAGGCCTCATTCGCGCAACCGTATCCCCACTATGTGCAGATGGCCAATGATCAGTTCAAGCTGAAGGCGGTCCACGCCGATGAGATGGTTCAGCTGTGCATGGTCGCACCCATGGCCGCCAAACCGTTGCCCTGGGACTCCCGGGAACTGGCGGCCCTCACCGCCTACGTCACCGAACAGCAGAAGGGCTTTGCCAAGCAGCACAAAATGGGGGCAATGAACCCTTGTGCAGCCAAGAACCCTTGCGCGGCGAAGCCGATGAACCCTTGCGCCGCGAAACCGATGAATCCGTGCGCAGCCAAGCCGATGAACCCCTGCTCCGCGAAATAGCCGATTGGCGGGGGAGCATTACACGTTTGTCCGGAGGGGCTGGTGCCTTCTGCCGAGGGCGTCTGCCGCCAGGAATGGGTTAACGGCGTCCCTCGACAGAAGGTGCCAGCCCCTCCACCGCGAATTCAGAACAATTGTGTAATACTCCCAGTGGGGGCGGGCTTGGGCCCGCCGCCCATCCAGGCGGCAATCGCCCGGAATTGGCTTCCATTAGGTACTGATTAATCACATTTGATGAATGAATCCCTGAACAGAATATCGGACGCGGAGAAGGTGTCGCCCACCGCGTCGGTATCCCTCGACGGCTCCCGTAGAACCATTCAGTGGGGCGTATTTTCAATAGCGTCACTCGTTGTCCTGGTGCTGGTGGCGGTTGTCGGCACACCGCGCATGGCGCTACTGCTGCTGTTGGGCGTTGCCCTGGGCATCTCCCTGCAACATGGCGCCTTTGGTTTTACCAGCGCCTACCGACGCTTCCTGCTAAAGCGCGAAACCCCGGCGCTGCAGGCCCAACTGCTCATGCTCGCCGTCGCCACGCTGCTGTTCGCGCCCTTTCTCAGTGAGGGCCAGTTTCTCGGTCGCGGCCTGGTCGGCGCCTGGGCGCCGGCCGGCCTGCAGGTGGCCGCCGGCGCCTTCCTGTTCGGCATCGGTATGCAACTGGGTGACGGCTGCGGCTCCGGCACCCTCTACAAGGCCGGCGGCGGTGCGCCGCGCATGGCCATCACCCTGATCGCGTTTTGCGCCGGCTCCTTCTGGGCCAGCCTGCATATGGGCCAGTGGCAGACACTGCCGTCGTTACAGACCCAGTCGCTTGCCGAGCCCCTGGGCTATCCGTTGGCGGTCGCCCTACAGCTTGGGTTCATCGGCCTGCTCGCCCTGCTGTTGCGTCGCTGGGGTATCCAGCGCGATGCCTCGCCCGGCAGGCCGCTGGGATTCTGGCGGCGCCTGTCGACCGGCCCCTGGAGTCTGACCGCCGCCGCCCTGGCGCTTGCCCTGCTCAGTCTGGCCACGCTGCTCACCGCCGGCCACCCCTGGACCATCACCTGGGCCTTCACCCTGTGGGGCGCCAAGGCCGCGCTGTTATTCGGCTGGGATCCCGCCACCGCGCCCTTCTGGACCGGGGGCTTTCAGCAGGCGGCGCTCCAGGGCAGTGTGTTACAGGATGTGACCTCGGTGATGGATATCGGCATCCTGTTCGGGGCGCTGGCCGCGACCGGCCTGGGTGGTCGCTTCCTGCCATCCTTCCGCATCCCGGTGCGTTCCCTGGCGGCTGCCATTATCGGCGGCCTGCTGATGGGCTACGGCGCCCGCATCGCCTACGGCTGCAATATCGGCGCCTTCTTCTCCGGGGTCGCCTCGCTCAGCCTGCACGGCTGGCTGTGGATCGTCTGCGCCCTAGCCGGCAGCGTGCTGGGCGTGCGCTGGCGGCCCCTGTTCGGACTTTCGAACCGATGAACAGTGCAGTGATATCCCGTCCACCAGCCATCCTGTCACCCCCCGATCCGGCCCGGCTACCCGCCGGGGCAATTAAGCAGATGCTCATGGCGGGCGACGACGTCAATACCTGTATGCGGGCACTGGAACGGGTCGGGCTCAACCTGGTGGGCGAGGCGCTCAAGGGCCAGGGGGAGTTCATCGAGCTGGAGCACTATCCAAAGGATGATGTGTTCGATGACGAGACCCATGGCCAGTACTACTACCACGCCCACCGCGCCGACCACGCCGAACACGGCCACTTCCATACCTTTCTGCGCGCCGGCGGCATGCCCGGGGATACCCGCCCCCTGGATTACCACCTGGCCAGTGTGCCCTGGCCCCTGGGGGACCAGGCCATCGCCCATCTGGCTGGCATCTCCATGGATGCCTGGGGCAGGCCCATCGGGCTGTTCGCCGCCAACCGCTGGGTCACCGGTGAGACCTGGTATCCGGCCGGGAGCGTCATTGAGATGCTGCCGCGTTTCTCCATCGGCCATGCCTGGCCCTCCTGGCCGCTGAACCGCTGGATCAGCGCCATGTTGCGGCTGTTCCGGCCGCACATCGAGGCCCTGATCCTGCACCGAGATGTCGTGATCAATGCCTGGCAACAGGCCCACCCGGAGCAGGATGTGTTCGAGGAGCGTGAGCTGGAATTGACCGGTTATCTGGCCATTTCGGTGGACGACTGGATGACGGAGCTGCGGCGGGTGTCGTCATGAACCGGCTCCGTTTTCGGGTCGCGTTGGCCTGCTGGACGCTGCTGATGAGCGGCGCAACGGTATCAATGGCGGACGACGATAGCGTCGCTGCCATCGACAGCTTCCTCAGCCGCCACTGGCAGCGCCCGCTGCCACCCCAGGGGGAGGCACCGGCCGGTTTTTCTCCACTGGAGAGCTCCCTGGATCCCCGCGCCTGCGGCGCCTGCCATCCCCACCAGTTCCAGGATTGGCAGCGCAGCCTGCACGCCCACGCCATGGGTCCCGGCCTGCTTGGACAGCTCATTGAGATGGACCCCACCAACCGCGAGGAACACCAGGCCTGTCTGCGCTGCCACGCCCCTCTGGCGGAGCAGGCCGAGGAACTGGCGACCTGGATCGCCGAGGGTAACAGCGGCGCGGTCCCAGTCACGCCGGTCGGCGTGCCCACCGGCCCACTGTTCAATCAGGGGCTGATCTGCGCCGCCTGCCACCTGCGCACCTGGGAGATTCACGGCCCGCCCGCCCGGGACGGGGGCGAGAAAACCGCTGGACCACACGGTGGCTTTACCGCGGACGCGGCCTTCGAGTCTTCACGCTTCTGTGCCGCCTGCCACCAGTTCGAGGCGGACGGCTTCGCCCTCAACGGGAAACTGCTGGAAAACACCTTCGCGGAGTGGCGCGCCAGCCCCCAGGCGGCGGCCGGACAGAGCTGCCAGTCCTGTCACATGCCGGACCGCCGCCACCTGTGGCGCGGCATTCACGACAAGGATACCGTGCTGTCGGGGGTGGAGATCGGGCTTGACGGTGTCACGGCCACCGGCCCGACGCTCTCCGCCCGGCTCAACCTGACCAACAGCGGCGTCGGCCACCATTTTCCCACCTACGTGACGCCCCGCGTGGTGATGGAGGCGGTACAGTTGGACGCGGACGGTACGCTGCTGCCCCAGACCCGGGAGGAGCGGATCATCGCCCGTCAGGTGAGCATGGACCTGAGCGAGGAGTTATCCGACACCCGCCTGGCGCCGGGCGAGAGCATCAGTCTCGACTACCGGCAGCCGCGCGATCCACAAGCCGGTTCCCTGCGCTTGCGCATCCGGGTCGAACCGGACCGCTTTTACCGGGACTTCTACCAGGCAATGCTTGATAACGGCTGGGCCGGTAAAGGCAGCGGATTGCTGCGGCGTGCGCTCGATGCTGCCGATGCGTCGGTCTTTACCCTGTTTGAGCGGGATATTCCATTGCCATGATATAGGGTGTCTACGAGCGCTATGTGTAATCCTATTTCAGTATTTTAAAGCCTGGCTGCTTCGCGGCGTTCTTATCAAATGTCACCGTTGTGTCACAACCTTGTGATTCATTGACCCTGGCCAGTAGATGGTCTGGAAAATCCGCATTGGAGTTTTTGTAGTCATTCAGCGCACGCCAGACGATTTCCGGTCCCATCACTTCCAATTGACCCACTTGTAATAACTGCTCGATGATGGAGGCAATTTGCTGGCGATCCTGCTGATAATTACTCTCCAGTACCCACGCCAGCTCACACAATACGATCTGACCGATAAAGCATGGGCTTTCATCCGTGCAATACGTCTCTATAAATTTAGAGGCTTGAGCGGCCTGTTTGGGATCATCTTGTACCAGGTAACGAACCAGTACATTGGTATCCAGCCCCCTCAAGATCGGCTACCCCTCGCCTTGACAGTTGCCGCCATATCTTCGATAGACACGGGCTTGTCAGGTTTAGCCACTATCCCTTTCAAAGAAGTCACACTTTTGGTTACAGGAATGAAACTCACCCGGTCATCACCCTCAAAAATGAAACTGATTTTGTCACCGCTATGAAGGCCAAGCCGTGCCCTGACATCTTTTGGAATCGTGATTTGGCCCTTGCTGGTAATAGTGGCAGCAGACATAAGATGCTCCTCATAAACAACTTGCGGGTTATTATATTCCTTACTTATTGGTAAGGCAATATATCAGGCAAGTTCTGCAAATGCGAAAGAATAGCGCCCGATATCCCCGACATTATTCAAACCCCACCACCAGCCGCTTACTAACCCATTAGCCATCGCTTGGAGTTTGTTCAGCGCGAGATCGTTACCGGGCTTCCCCACCCACTGTACGTTAAGCTCCCATTGAGTGGGCTCCATCCAGGCTACAAGCTGAGTCGCAAGCCAGGAAACGCGTTGTTGCCTGTAAGGAATCGACTTGCTCGCCGACCAACTTTCTCGAACGGTGCCATCGGCACA
Source organism: Sedimenticola hydrogenitrophicus (assembly GCF_029017505.1). Taxonomy (GTDB): domain Bacteria; phylum Pseudomonadota; class Gammaproteobacteria; order Chromatiales; family Chromatiaceae; genus Sedimenticola; species Sedimenticola hydrogenitrophicus_A. The sequence continues at coordinate 40,462 of NZ_JAQGEI010000036.1, read as the reverse complement.
GAGATAGATCACGACCTTACAGGAGCAACCATGAAGTACCTTCCGCGAAAGAGACCTGCAACCCTGATCCTTATTGGCGCGCTGGCGCTGGCCGCTTCCGGCCAGAGCCTGGCCACCGGCGACGCGAGCGCGGGCAAAGAGAAGGCCCAGAGCCTGGGCTGTGTCTCCTGTCACGGACGGGAAGGGATCAGCGCCAATCCCATGTACCCCAACCTGGCCGGACAGAAGGGACTCTACCTGCTGAAGCAATTGAAGGCGTTCAAGCACAAGGAACGCACCAACCCGATCATGCTGAGCCAGGCCAAGGGACTTTCGGATCAAGATATGAAGGATCTCGCCAGCTACTTCAACAGCCTGCGCTGAGGGCCGGGGACACCACATGCATGAAATGCTTCCACTATTGTTGAATACCGACTTTCCGCTCCTGCGGCGCAGCCGGCTGGAAATCCTCCAGGCCAACCTCGGCTACCGCTGTAACCAGTCCTGCCAGCATTGCCATGTGGCGGCAGGTCCGAAACGCGTGGAAGCGATGACCCGGACGACCATGGCCCTGTTATTACACTTCGCGGACCGGCAGGGTATCACCACCCTGGATCTCACCGGCGGCGCCCCGGAACTCAACCCGGACTTCCGCCACCTGGTGATCGCCGCGCGTGAACAAGGGCTGCATGTCATCGACCGCTGTAATCTCACTATACTCAACGAACCCGGCCAGGAGGATCTGGCGCGGTTCCTCGCCGATAACGACGTGGAAATCATCGCCTCGCTACCCTGCTACCTGGAGGAGAATGTGGACCGGCAACGGGGCTCGGGGGTGTTTGGCAGCAGTCTCGCCGGCCTGCGCAAACTCAATGCGTTGGGTTACGGAGAACCGGACAGCGGCAAACGACTGAATCTGGTCTACAACCCTGACGGTCCGAGCCTGCCGCCCGATCAGCGGCAACTGGAGGCCGACTACCGGACGCAGTTGCAGTCCCGCTTCGGCATTGTCTTCAACCAGCTGTACGCCCTGGCCAACATGCCGATCCGCCGCTTCGGCAGCCAACTCATCTCCCACAACAAATTCTTTGACTACATGGACCTGCTCAAGGGTGCGCACCAGGAAGGCAACCTGGCCTCGGTGATGTGCCGGAACCTGATATCGGTGGACTGGCAGGGCCGGGTGTATGACTGCGACTTCAACCAGATGCTGGGGCTGCCACCGGGCGGCTGCACCGAACCCGTCCACCTCTCCATACTGCTTGATCACGACTTTGCCGGCCGTCCGATCCGGGTGGCCGACCATTGCTACGGCTGTACCGCCGGCCAGGGCAGCAGTTGCGGTGGTGCCCTGAAGGATCATTGAGAACACGGATAACGGACATGCAACCAAGCCAGGGCAAACAACACCCCATGCAAAGCATCATTCAGTCACCCTGTCGCATCCTGGTGCTGTGCACCGGAAACTCGGCGCGCAGCGTGATGGCCGAGGCCATATTCAATCACTTCGGGGGAGGCCATTTCCAGGCCTTCAGCGCCGGCAGCCGACCCACGGGAAAGGTCAATCCACTGGCCCTGGAGCGCATCAGGGAACAGGGACTGTCCGCCGAGGACTACCGCAGCAAGAGCTGGCTGGAGTTCACGACCGAAGACTCGCGACCCCTGGATATCCTGCTGACCGTCTGCGACAGTGCGGCGGCCGAGGTCTGCCCGGCCTTTCCCGGAGATAGTGTTCACATCCATTGGGGTCTGCCCGATCCGGCGGCGGTCACCGACGATCCCGGGCACGCCCGGGCAGCCTTCGCATCCTGCTTCGAAACGCTCCGCTCCCGGGTGGAGACCCTGGTGAGCCTGCCACTGCAGGAGTACGGCAAGCAGGAGCTCGCCCACGCGATGACGCGGATTGCGGCCCGGGAATCATCAGCTGTCGATTTAGAAGGTATCGCTAACTGATGAAATTGCCCCGCTTTTTTCTTGCCCTCCTGTTGGCCACCTCCCTGTCCCCGGCGCTCGCAACGGAAACACCGGTTATCTCCATGGATGGACGGTATGCCGGCGTGCCAGGAGGCAGCACGCCGGTCACGCTCGCCCCACGCCCCATGGATCTCCGCACACGCATCGACGCGGCCCTGAAGGCCAAGGGCGCGGACTACCGACCCCGCACCGAACACCTGCGGCCCGACGGCAGCCCGCGCTACACCAACCGGTTGATCCTGGAGGACTCCCCCTACCTGATCCAGCACGCCCACAATCCGGTGGACTGGTATGCCTGGGGAGCCGAGGCGTTCGAGAAGGCTAAGCGGGAGAACAAGCCGATCTTCCTCTCCATCGGCTACGCCACCTGCCACTGGTGCCACGTCATGGAACGCGAGAGTTTCGAAAACCCGGCCATCGCCGAGCTGCTCAACCGCCACTTCGTCGCCATCAAGGTGGATCGGGAGCGCCGTCCCGAGGTGGATCAGACCTACATGACCGCGGTGCAGCTGATTGCCGGTCGCGGCGGCTGGCCGCTCAACGGCTTCCTCACCCCGGACGGCAAGCCCTTTCATGGCGGCACCTACTACCCACCCGACCCGTTCCGCGACCTGGTGACACGGGTTGCCGCACTTTGGGACGGCAAGCGGCAGGAGGTATTGGACCAGGCCGAACGCGTCGCCCAGGTACTCGCCGCGGTGCAGGCGCGCCAGGCCATGGCGGGCGAAGTGGGCCGCGAGGCGATTCAGGCGGCGGTGACGGAGGCGTTGGAGACACACGACGAACTGCAGGGCGGCTTCGGCCCGGCGCCCAAGTTCCCCCGCGAACCGCTGCTCATGCTGCTGCTGAACGCGGCTGAACGCAGCCCCGAACCGGCACTGCTGGAGGCGATCGGAACCACCCTCGATGCGATTGCCCGGGGCGGCATCCACGATCAGGTAGGCGGCGGTTTCCACCGCTACGCCACCGACAACGACTGGCTGGTGCCCCACTTCGAGAAGATGCTCTACAACCAGGCCCAGCTCGCCCGGGTCTATCTTCTGGCCTGGCGGTTGACCGGCAATCCACTCTATCGCCGCGTCGCCAGCCAGACCCTGGATTACGTACTGCGCGACATGCGCTCGGCGGAAGGCGCCTTCTACTCCGCCATCGATGCCGACAGCGAGGGCCGTGAGGGCACCTTCTTCCTCTGGACGCCGGACCAGCTACGCGGCGTGCTGCCCGCGGAGGACGCGGCACTGGCCATTAACCTGTTCGGCGTCACCGACAACGGCAACTTCGAGGGCGGCAACATCCTGCATCTGCCGCGACCCCTGGCCGAGTTTGCCGGGGAGAACGGCATGTCGCAGACCCAGCTTCTGGATCACATCGACCGCATCCGCGAACGCCTCTACCAGGCGCGGGAGGCGCGCCCCCATCCCCTGCGCGACGACAAGATCCTCACCGCCTGGAACGGCATGATGATCACCACCCTGGCTCAGGCGGGCGATCTGCTCGGCGAGCCCCGCTATACCGAGGCGGCGGCACGGGCCGCGCGCTTCCTGTGGGAGCAAAACCACCGCGAGACCGGCGAGCTGTGGCGCGTGCATCTCGATGGCAGCTCATCCATTCCGGCCCTCCAGGAGGACTACGCCTATTTCGCCGAGGGGCTGCTGCAGCTGTACGACGGCACCGGCGACAGGCTCTGGCTGGTCCGGGCGCGGGAACTGGCCGACGCCATGCTGGAACGCTTCTGGGACGAGACGCGGGGCGGATTTTACATGAGTCACCAGGAAAACCAGCTCACCGCCCTGGGCCGTGCCAGGGAGATGGGCGGCGACACCTCCATGCCCTCCGGCAACTCGGTGGCCCTGCGGGTGCTGCAGATGCTTTCGGTGCGCACCGACTGGTTCGATTACGGCGAGCGGGCCAGAGCCACGCTGGCGGCCTTCGCCGAACCCGTCGCGCGCCATCCCCCGGGTTTCGGTTACCTGCTGGCCGGCGCCGACGACCTGCTGCATGGCGAGTGGGGCAGGCGTCGCTACGCTGCCCTCGGCGGCATACGCATCAGCGCCGCGCAAGTCGGGGCCCGGCGCGTCACCGTGGAACTGGAGATCCCGCCGGGCTGGCATGTCAATGCCCACCAGCCCTTGCAGGAGAATCTGATCCCCACCACCCTCGCCCTCGTGCCCGGCACCGGGGGATGGCACCTGGGACAAATCGACTACCCGGTGGGCGAGCGCCAACAGCTCGAATTTCAGCGCGAACCCCTCTCGCTCTACCAGGGCAAGGTGCAGATCGAGGCCACGATCGAACCCGTTGCACCGGCATCGCGGATCGTGCCGTTAAGATTGGGATTGCAGGCCTGCAACGACCAGGTCTGCCTGGCGCCGGAGACGGTGGAGTTGCACTTGCCTCTGGCGGACGCGGGGATGCCTTGAGAAGTGTGAAGTGTGAAAAGAACAAACCGCACCCTTCGAGGAGGGACTCTCCGATGTCCAGCATGCAATACCCGTTATCGCTCCTATGGGCGACCCCCCTGGTGGCCTTCCTCGGCTATGCCTCGCACCGCGCCAGCCTCTGTACCGTCCGGGCGGTGGGGGATGTCCTGGAATCGCGTCGCTTTGAACGCTTCGGCGGATTCCTGCGGGCCATGCTCTGGGCAATGCTGCTGACCCTGCCGGCGCTCCTCCTGATGCCGAGCTTGTATGCCGCACCCACTCCAACGGCCCCGTTGTGGCTGGGACTGGGCGGGGGTTTCCTGTTCGGCCTCGGGGCGGCCCTGAACGGCGGCTGCTCGTTCTCGACCCTGCAGCGGCTCGCCGATGCCGATTGGCGGATGCTGGCCACGCTGGCGGGCTTCATCATCGGTGTTGCCGCCTGGCAGCTCGCGCCGCCACTGTTCACCCTAAACTCCCAACCGGGCCATCCGTCCCCGGCCTGGCTCATGGCGGCGCTGGCACTGCTGGTCATCTGGGCAGGCGTCGAGATCCGGGCGCTTTGGCCACACCGGCGTGGACTGCGTGAACGACTGGGGGCCGACGCTTACAGCCCCCGGGCCACCGCCGTCCTGCTCGGCCTGGGGGCCGGCGCACTCTACCTGGGATTCGGACCCTGGACCTACACCTATACCCTGCGCGGTTCGGTCAGTGCGCTGGCGGGCGACCCGGTAGCTCCGCCCGCCACCCAACTGCTGCTGGTACCCGTGCTGCTGCTCGGGATGATGATCTCGGCCTGGCGGCGCGGTGCCTGGCACAAGGCGAGGCCGGCCACCGGCTGGCCCCTGAATCTCGGCGGCGGCCTATTGATGGGGCTCGGCGGCGCCCTGATCCCCGGCGGCAACGACACCCTGCTGCTGCGATTGATCCCCACACTCACCCCGCACAGCCTGTGGATCTATCTCATGCTGGTCGCCGGGGTGGCCGGCGGCCTGCTGCTGAAAAGAGCCGCCCTGAACCCGGCACCGGCGGCACGCCGACCGGATGACGACCGGAGTTGCTGAATGGAGGAAATAATCCCCGACAATTCACGGTCTCTTTACTTGTGCTTCATCTAAAATAGTTATGACAACGCTCAATTGGATTAAAACTTCACCAAAAGGAATCAAGATGATCACTTCATCCATGACTATACGACTACGCGGGCTCCTGTTGGCACTCGGCATGCTGTTCATTGCCACCACCCAGGCCGACATCGACACGCCAGTTCCCGGAACCGTCACCCTGCAAACGCCCTATTCGTTCGATGTGCTCGCCACCCGGGTCGAACAGGCGATCGCTAATCACAAGATGGGATTGGTGGCACAGGCCAGCGCCAGCCGCGGCGCCGCGGCACGTGGGGTCAGTATCCCCGGCAATCTGGTACTCATGGTGTTCCGTAACGATTATGCCGTGCGCATGCTCGACGCCAACGTTGCGGCCGGCATCGAGGCACCATTGCGCCTCTACCTGACGGAAAACGGCGACGGTACCTCGAACCTAACCTATCGCCTGCCGAGCGCGACCTTCGCGCCCTATGGCAACCGGGATCTGGATGCGATGGCAACGGAACTCGACGAGATATTCAATGCCATTGTCGGAGACGCCACCCGACGATAATCCCGCGAGGGGTAACAACTAAGGGCCATCAGGATGGAATACACACAACCACTGCTGCGCACCCTGTTCGTCATGGCCTCGGCGGTCGAGGCGCGAGACACCTATACCGGTGGCCACCTCTGGCGAGTCTCGCAATTTGCCCATCTGCTGGCCAGGGATGCCGGACTCCCGCCCGTCGAGCAGGCCCGTATCGCGCTCGGTGGTTTCCTCCATGATCTCGGCAAGATCGGCGTACCGGACGCCATTCTCAACAAACCGGACACGCTTACCGATGACGAGCGTGGGGTGATTCAGACCCATCCCGATGTGGGCCGGCGCCTGCTGCAGAACCATCCCCTCGCCGCATTGGTCATCGATGCCGTGCACGCCCACCACGAGCGCCCCGATGGTCACGGTTACCCGCGCCGTCTCACGCTTGAATCCATTCCGCTCGATGCGCGCATCGTCGGGATCTGCGACGCCTTCGACGCCATGACCAGCACCCGGCCTTACCGCAAGGGCATGCCGATTGAAACCGCGCTGAACATTATCCGTGACAACCTCGGCACCCAGTTCGACCCGGCGCTTGGGGTACGCTTTATCAATCTGGGTGAGGCGAGTCATATGTCGCACATCGTCGGCCACAGCGAACCGGGGATCCCGTTGCAGGCCTGCCCGAATTGTGGTCCGACACTGGTGATTACGCGCCGTGACAAACCCGGTGATCACCTTTACTGCCGATCCTGCGGCGGGGAGTCGGAGCTGTTTCAGGAGGCCGGGCAGTGGCGAACCCGACCGACCGGTGGACGGGGCACGCCCGCACAACTGATGCCACGCCTGGATGATGATCTGATCGATGATCTCCTGGCAGGTGCCAACATCCTGCTTGACGAGGACAAACCGAACCTGCTGTCTCGATTGCGCGGTCAGCTGACAGGTCACGCCTAGCCCTGCCCTTTACCCGCAAATGCCGATGAACACGCGTGTAGGATGGGTGGAGGCGCGGCACCCTTGTTGACGGCTGTTCGCCGCGGTCATGCGCCGTAACCCAACTTCGGATGCGGATGCAAGTGCGCGATGGGTTGCGCACCGGAGAGGGAGCCGGCGGAGAGTTCATCGGGGCGCTCCACCCATCCTACGTCCTGAAATTAAAAATAATGAGAGAGGGAAGTGATGCACCGCAATTTTTTTCTGTTTACCGTCGGGTCGCTGGCAATCGTCGCGCTGCTTTATTGGCTATGGCCACCGGGCGTATGGGTGCTCCTGGTACTGATCCCGCTGATACTGCTGGGCCTGTATGACATGTCCCAGCCACATCATTCGCTACGCCGGAATTATCCGCTGTTCGGGCGTGGGCGCTGGTTCATGGAGTGGCTGCGCCCCTTCATCCGCCAGTACCTGATCGAGTCGGACACCGACGGCGCGCCGATCAACCGGATGTTCCGCAACATTGTCTACCAGCGCGCCAAGGGCGCACTGGAGAGCGTACCCTTCGGCACCCAGATAGACACCTATCGTGACGGCTACGAATGGATCGGCCACTCCATCTCCGCCATCGATGTAACCGAGGTGGAGCATGACCTGCGGGTCAGCGTCGGTGGCCCCGATTGCCGGCAACCCTACCGGGCGAGCATTTTCAATATCTCCGCCATGAGCTTCGGCGCCCTGAGCCGCAATGCCATACTCGCGCTCAACGGCGGGGCCAAGGCGGGCGGTTTCTACCACAACACCGGCGAGGGCGGCATAAGCCCCTACCACCTGGAACCGGGAGGGGACCTGGTGTGGCAGATCGGCACCGGTTATTTCGGCTGCCGCGACCACGCCGGCCGGTTCTCCCCCGAGACCTTTCGCGAAAAGGCGACACTGCCGAATATCAGGATGATCGAGATCAAACTCTCCCAGGGGGCGAAGCCGGGGCATGGCGGCATCCTCCCGGCCGACAAGAACACCCCCGAGATTGCCGCGATACGGGATGTACCGGTCGCCACCCAGGTCAACTCGCCGCCCGCCCACTCCGCCTTCTCCACGCCGTTGCAGCTACTCGACTTCGTCAAGCTGCTGCGCGACCTCTCCGACGGCAAGCCGGTGGGGTTCAAGTTATCGATCGGGCGCAAGAGCGAATTCATCGCCATCTGCAAGACGATGGTGGCCAGCGGTATCACGCCCGATTTCATCACTGTGGACGGCGGCGAGGGGGGCACCGGCGCGGCTCCGCTGGAGTACACCAACTCCGTCGGCATGCCGCTGCGCGAGGCACTGGCCTTCGTCGACGACTGCCTGACCGGTTTTGGTCTGCGCCAACACATCCGTATCATCGCCTCGGGCAAGGTGTTCACCGCCTTCCATCTGGTCAAGAACCTGGCGCTGGGGGCGGATATCTGCAACAGCGCGCGCGGCATGATGCTGGCGCTCGGCTGTGTCCAGTCGCTCACCTGCAACAGCAACCACTGCCCCTCGGGGGTGGCGACCCAGGATCCCCGCCTCTACCGCGGCCTGGTGGTGACCGACAAGGCGCGCCGGGTGACCCAGTTCCATGCCAAGACCGTGCATGCCACCGCCGAAATCATCGCCTCGGCGGGCCTGTGCCACACCGACGAATTGACCCGTACCCATATCTACCGGCGCATTAACCAGGAGACGGTACGGCGTTATGACCAGGTTTTCCCCTACCTCAAGCACGGCTGCCTGCTCTCGGACAATCCGCCCGAGGCCTGGCGGCTCTATCTGGACGAGGCCGACCCCGGCAGCTTCATGCCGAAAATGTGCCTGACCCATATCGACCGGGAGTGTTGCGAAGTCGATGGCTCCGGGCAAGCAGCGCTTCCCGGCACCAAACAGGTCGGTGAAGATAAACATCAAACCATGGAGGACGTTTCATGAAAAATTGGCAGGAGAGACAATTTTCACGGCCGGAGGCCGCCCGTGAGGGTGCGGCACAGGGAGGTGCCTGCCGCATGAAAAATTGGCAGGAGAGCCAATTTTCACGGCCGGAGGCCGCCCGTCAGGGTGCGGCACAGGGAGGTGCCGCATGAAAGCATCGGACCTGTTTATCCAAGCGTTGGAGGCGGAAGGGGTGGAGTACATCTTCGGCATTCCCGGCGAAGAGAATCTTGACCTGCTCAACTCACTCAGGGAGTCGTCGATTCGGTTGATTCTCACCCGCCATGAGCAGGCGGCGGGATTCATGGCCGCCACCTATGGCCGCCTGACCGGCAAGACCGGTGTCTGCATGGCCACCCTGGGACCGGGTGCCACCAACCTGGTCACCGCCGCCGCCTATGCCCAGCTCGGCGCCATGCCGATGCTGATGATTACCGGCCAGAAACCGATCATGGCAAGCAAACAGGGCGAGTTCCAGATTGTCGATGTGGTCGACATGATGCGGCCGCTGACCAAGTACACGCGGCAAATCGGCAGCGCCCACAACATCCCGGCGCGCATACGCGAGGCATTCCGGCGCGCCGAGGATGAACGGCCCGGCGCGGTGCATCTGGAACTCCCGGAGGACATCGCCCACGAGCAGACCGATGCCCGGGTGATTCAGCGTAGCCGCTTCGAGCAGCCACGCGCCAGCGAGCCGTCCCTTGCCTCGGCGAGGCAGATGATCGAGCAGGCCCGGCATCCACTGTTGCTGGTCGGCGCCGGGGCCAATCGCCGCCACACCTGTGGTGTGTTGCGCGCCTTCGTCGACAAGACCGGCATTCCGTTCTTCAGTACGCAGATGGGCAAGGGGGTAATCGACGAGCGCCATCCCCTGTTTATCGGCAACGCGGCCCTGTCCGGCGAGGATTACCTGCATCGGGCCATCGAGGCGGCGGATCTGATTATCAACGTGGGCCACGATGTGGTGGAAAAACCGCCCTTTATCATGGGCAATGTAGCTCGACAGGAGATGGCCGGCGGCCACCTGGAAGGTGCGGGAGACGCCAGCGGGGCCAAGGTGATTCATATCAACTACATCACCGCCTCCATTGACGCGGTCTACTATCCGCAGCAGGGGGTCATCGGCGATATCACCGACACCATGGAACGGCTCACCCGGACGATCGAGCCGCCGGACCATTGGGATTTCAACCGCTTCATGGCGGTGAAGCAGGCGCTCGACGCGCAACTGCTTGAAGGCAGCGACGATGGACGCTTCCCGCTCTACCCGCAGCGGCTGGTGGCGGATGTGCGCCGGGTGATGCCGGATGACGGCATCATCGCACTGGATAACGGGGTCTACAAGATCTGGTTTGCCCGCAACTACCGGGCCTATCTGTCCAACACCGTGCTGCTGGACAACGCCCTGGCCACCATGGGGGCGGGACTGCCCTCGGCCATGGCGGCGAAGATGGTCCGCCCGCAAAGCAAGGTCATGGCCATCTGCGGTGACGGCGGGTTCATGATGAATTCCCAGGAGCTGGAGACCGCCGTGCGTCTGGGCCTGGATCTGGTGATACTGATCCTGCGCGATGATGCCTATGGCATGATCAAATGGAAGCAGGCCAACATGGGTTTTGATGACTTCGGTCTCGATTACGCCAATCCGGACTTTGTGCAGTATGCCAGGAGCTATGGGGCGCAGGGCCATCGCGTGGAATCGGCGGATCATCTGCTGCCGTTGCTGAAGCAGTGCCTGGACAGTCCCGGGGTGCATCTGGTGGATGCCCAGGTCGATTACCGTGACAACGACCGTATCCTCAACCACGAGATCAAGGAAAAGAGCCGTACCATTTAACCCCAGGGAGAACACCATGCCTGAACACTTTCCGCTGATGATCGCCGGGGCCATCGAGCCCGCCAGTTCGCTGGAGGTCGTGGCGCCCTTCGACCAATCACCTATCGCCAAGGTCGATACCTGCGGTGCCGATGGCATCGAACAGGCACTGCAAACCGCCTACACGCTATTTCGCGACCGTGATGCCTGGCTGCCTGTGCATCGGCGCATTGCCATTCTTGAACAGTGCGCCGAACTGATCCGCGCGCGCGCCGAGTTCCTGGCCATCGAGGCGGCGCGTGAAGGGGGCAAGCCGCTGATCGATTCACGCGTCGAGGTGGTGCGTGCCATTGACAGTATCCGCCTCTGCGCCGAGTCGCTGCGCGGCGCAACGGGTGAGGTGATTGCCATGGGCATCAACCCCGCCTCGGCCGGGAAACAGGCCCATACCGTCAGCGAGCCGATTGGCGTGGTGGTGGCACTCAGCGCCTTCAACCACCCACTCAACCTCATCGCCCACCAGATAGGCCCCGCCGTTGCCGCCGGCTGCCCGGTAATCGTCAAACCGGCCCAGGACACGCCGCTCTCCTGCTACCGTCTGGTCGCCCTGCTGCGCGAGGCGGGACTGCCGGACGCCTGGTGCCAGGCACTGGTTAGCGAAAGCAATGAGGTGACCGGCCGGCTGGTGGCGGACCGGCGGGTCGCTTTCCTGAGCTTTATCGGCAGTGCACGGGTGGGCTGGATGCTGCGCTCTCAGCTTGCGCCCGGGGCCCGCTGTGCGCTGGAGCACGGCGGTGCCGCCCCGGTTATCGTGGCCCGGGATGCCGACATCGGGGTGGTGGTACCGAAGCTGCTCAAGGGCGGCTTCTACCATGCTGGCCAGGTCTGCGTCTCGGTCCAGCGGGTATTCGCCCATGCCAGTCTGGCGAGGCAACTGGCCAGCCGGCTCGCCGAGGGCGCGGCCAGGTTGCGTATCGGCGATCCCACCCTGGAACAGACCGAAGTGGGCCCGTTGATCCGCCCCGCCGAGGTCGAGCGCATCGGACACTGGGTCAGGGAGGCGGTGGACGACGGCGCGGAACTGCTCAGTGGCGGCAGGCCACTCTCGGACACCACCTATGCCTGCACCGTGCTGTATGATCCGCCGGACAGTTCCCGGGTCAGCAACGAAGAGATCTTCGGCCCCGTGGTCTGCGTTTATCCCTATACCGACCTCGACGAGGCCATCGCCCGCGCCAACAGCCTGCCCTGGGCGTTTCAGGCGGCGGTGTTTACCGACAGCATGGTAACGGCCAGCCGCGCGGCCGAACGACTCGACGCCTCGGCGGTGATGATCAACGACCACACCGCCTTCCGCGTGGACTGGATGCCCTTTGCCGGGCTCCGCCAATCGGGGCTCGGCGTGGGCGGCATCCCCTATACCCTGCACGACATGCAGGTGCGGAAGATGATTGTCGTGGAGGCGGCGACACCGGGCGCCTCATGAAGAACTTAGGGCTCGCGCAAGAATAATTTCGCAGTGCCGAGGGCGTCACTGGGCCCCGCTGGCAAGGCACGCTTTGCAGGCAATGGCCGTTCCCTTGGCAAAAAGCGTAACGCCGCCAGCGGGGTCCAGGGGCGACCGAATACCGAAACTTATTTTTGCGCGAGCCCTTAACCCCAAGTTTGTAGGTTGGGTTAGCGGCGCACAGGCACGACACTTTCATTCCACGAAAACACCCGGGCATTCCACGACAACGCCCGGGCGCCGCATAACCCACCGACTCCCCGACCGTCAAACGGTGGGTTACGGCGCGCGCACGGTAAAATGCAAACGCCCCCTCTGTGCAGGGCGCGCAATTATTCAGAATCTCCCGCCGCATGAAATATTTGAATAATTTTACCGGTCCCCTGTCTGGGGATGGGGTCGAACAGCGATGAAAATGTCACCATTCCTGCTAAATCTACTATCCTAAGGAATGGAGTCAAGAAGTAATGAAAAGTGTCGCCATTCCGACAACCCCTCATTATACGGAGATACCAATATGCACATGAAAAAAACACTCATCTGCACCGCGGTGGGACTGTTTATTGCGAATTCAGCACCCCTTTTTGCAGGCGAGGTTGATGACCTGAAGGCTCAAATTCAGAAATTGATGACCCGGGTCGAGCAGTTGGAAAAACAGAAAACCACCGCCGTCGCCGACAGCAAACCGACCGTTACCTCCGGCGAGAAGCAGGTGCGACTGTCCATCTCGGGGCAAGTCAACCGGGGCCTGCTGATTACCGATGACGGGGAAGAGACGGACTACCACAATGTCGACAATGATGCCTCGTCCACGCGTATCCGCTTCATTGGTGAAGCAGACCCTACCGATGAACTGACGGTAGGTGCGGCGATCGAGGTGCAGTTCGAATCGAATTCCACCGCCGACGTGAGTCAACTGACCAGGGAAACAGGTGATCCCGGCACTGGCACCGACAATTTTACCCAACGCCGGCTGGAGGTCTATTTCGACCATAAACGCTTTGGCAAATTGTGGCTGGGGCAGGGCTGGACGGCCAGCGAGGGGACTTCGGAGTATGATCTGTCGGGGACCGCCCTGGCCGGCTATTCGGATACCGATATCCTGGCGGGCGGCACCTTCTTTCGTGGCAGCGACGGTGTGCTGAGTGCCATCAGGGTAAAGAGCGTCCTCACCAATCTGGATGGTCTCGGGCGTGATGATCGTATCCGCTACGACACGCCCAGCTTCGGTGGATTGAAACTGGCAACCAGCCTGGTGGATGGCGACGCCTGGGATGTGGCAGCCCTCTACTCATCCGCCTTTCCCGGCTTCAAGCTGGTCGGCGCGCTGGCTTATGCCCAGACATCCAGTGCCGACCAGGTCAACGGATCCGCCTCGATCCTGCTCGACAACGGGTTGAATTTCACCCTGGGGGCAGGTGATCAGGACAAGGACGGGACCTCCGCGGACCCGAGCTTCTATTACGCCAAGCTGGGCTATCGCGCATCCTGGTTCAGTGTCGGCAAGACGTCCCTTTCCGTGGACTATCACCAGACGGATGATGCCGGCGTGGCGGGCGACGATGCCAGCAGTGTCGGTCTTCAGCTGGTGCAGGAGATCAAGCCGTGGGCAACCGAGGCCTATGTCGGCCTGAGGAATTATGAATTGGATCGGCCGGGCAGTAATTTCGAGGATGTCTCAGCCTTGCTGGCAGGCGTCCGGGTGAAATTCTGATATGAATAGTCGTTTATCAACAGGGCGCCAATGGGTACTGGTTCTGTTCAGCCTGCTCTGGTTGACCGGCTGTGGCGCCGCACGCAGCTACCAGTACGTCGATCAAACAGAGATTCCACCGGGCCCCGGATTGCTGACGGGTGAACAGGGAGGGTTTGTCCTTAGCGTACCTATACCCGGTAGTCGGTCCAAGTAGTTAGTTAAGGTAAAAGCGGTAAAAGGGGGCGGCGGGAGGAATCCTGCCGCCCCTTTTCGCTTAGGGTTACGCATCAGCCGCCACTGACGATCAGCTTGTAGTCGGGGGTCGGATTGAGGGGGCAGGAGTAGACATACTCACCCGGCTTCAGCTCGACCGGGTAGTCCTGGGTCTTGCCGGTGGTCAGTCCGCCACCCGAGACGCTGGGCAACCGGGCGCGATTGACCAGACCGTCACCGCGCAGCCAGAAACCCAGTTCATAGGGTACATTTTTGTTGCTGACCCGGAATACATAACGCCCGGGCTTGAGCGTCAGCACCTTGGCCTCGGCCAGGCGCTGGTCGCCCGTCCGCTGGTTGATCGCCTGGCAATCGCCGATGCTCTGGGATGAAAAGCCCCGATCGATACCTCTCTCGCTCTCCAGGAACTGACACGGCACCTGGGTCAACTCGATGACTTGCGTCTCCGCCAACACAGGGGCGCTTATAGCAGGGGCCAACACAACCAGACCGGCCATCAGGAATTGGCGCATTTCAATCTCCTCATTATCTTCCATCGCTCAGTGCATGAGACCGGCTCCCGGCGGTGAAATATTTCACTGATTCGATCGCACACCTGAGGGCCGTGTCCGCCGACGGCGCCCACGGGGCGCTCCATGACCGGATTTCGGGGTAGGATGCTGGTGAGCTTGCGAACCGCATCATTGGCTGGCCGCTGGACTGATGCGGTTCGTTTTACTCACCGCATCCTACGGGCTGTAGTTTTGAGAGTGGGTAAACCGGTAGGCGCATGCCATCCTGCCTGTAAGGATAGTCGCCATGTCGCGTCTATACCTGCAGACGCATATAGATACCTTTTGCGCATGCTGGTGTTTACAATAGTCCCTGTTTCATTGACCGCGGGCAGATCATGAACAGTGAAAGGGACGGTAACACCAGCAAAGCGGCGGAGCTTTGGCTGCAAGAGGCGGAGATTGCCACTCTGCGCCGGGATATGCTGCGTTTCGCGAAACTGCAGTTACGCGATGTTGCCACAGCGGAGGACGCGGTCCAGGAGGCACTATCGGCAGCCTACGCGACCCGGGGGCGTTTTGCCGGCCGGGCGCAGGTAAAGACCTGGATATTTTCCATCCTGCGCAACAAAATCATCGACCAGATACGCAGTCAGACACGCCATCCAACCCGCAGTCTTACCCAGGATGATGGCCGCAATGCCGAGGTCGGCGCACTGTTCGATGACGGCGGCTACTGGCACAAGGCGGCGCGCCCCGCCGATTGGGGCGATCCGGAGGCGGCCCTGGGCAGCGAGCAGTTCTGGGTGATATTCGAGATCTGTCTCAACGCCATGGCGGAAAATACGGCGCGCATCTTCACCATGCGCGAGTTTCTCGGCCTGGAGACGGCGGAGATCTGCACGGAACTCGGCATCAGTGAAAACAACTGCTGGGTAATCCTGCATCGGGCCAGATCACGCCTGCGCCTGTGCCTGGAAGAGAACTGGATCAAGCGCGGGTAAATGACATGCTGAACTGCAAACAGACCACGAAACTGCTATCGGAGAAACAGGACCGGCCCCTGTCGTTCAGGGAGCGTGTCGCACTACGCCTCCACCTCATAATGTGTTCGGGGTGTACGAATTACGACCGGCAGATGGGATTCATCCGCAAGGCGTGCCGGCGCATCGGGGGCGATGACGCGAAGTAAGCACCCGAAAAGAAATTGCGGTTACGGATTGCACCGGATTTTTGTTTGTCCCCTACGCGCATAGTCACGCTACGCAAGCTTTGCCGTAACACCACAGGTGGACGAAGATCCGCTTTTTGCCGGGCAGGAGCCCACCAAGGAAACTCGACAGACACACCACTGCATGCGGGCGGAATCCGGGGGTACCAGTGCATCGAGCCTGTTCCCCGGATGCCGCCGCCACGGGTGCCCATGACGATTCTGTTGGGAGGTGACGGCTTCATCCGGGCTACTTCGCTGATGGGTTAGGTCGTTCCTCCTCCATCCATCCTTCTACCCGCTAAAACCCACCCCGCACTAATACCGCGAAATACCACGGGGCATTACGCCACATAACGTTTCGTTACATCGATACATTAATATCCATCGCCTCACCACCTCGCACCCACACCCGCCACCATGCCATAACATGCTGTATTTATTACATAAAAATAACTAAACACAAAACTGGCACGGCATCTGCAATATCCAGGTTACAAAGCAAAACATTACGCAGTAAACAACCCTTTAAGGAGCACGACATGAACAAACTGATCACTCTTGCAGTACTCGCCTTCGCCTCGACCGGCGCCTTGGCCGCCAACGTAACGCCCGACCTCAGCAGCGATATCCTGTACGGCGGCGCTTCTGTCAGCGTCAGCCCGGGCAGCGCCTTCGTGCAGAACGGCCCCGTGAACCCGGACCTCTCCACCGACCTGGTTTACGGCTCCGACAGCCGCGGCCACAGTCATAAGGCCCAGCCAGTCGAGCGGATCGCCCACGAACGTTCGGACATCTCAACCGATATCATCTACGGCAGCTGATTGCGGCAAACAACCTCTAAGGAGAACGACATGAACAAACTGATCACACTTGCAGTACTCGCCTTCGCCTCGACCGGCGCTCTGGCTGCCAACGTAACGCCCGACCTCAGCAGCGATATCCTGTACGGCGGCGCCTCTGTCAGCGTCAGCCCGGGCAGCGCCTTCGTACAGAACGGCCCCGTGAACCCGGACCTCTCCACTGACCTGGTCTACGGTTCCGACAACCGCGGCCAGAGTAGTAAAGCCCAGCCGGTCGAGCGGATCGCTGCCGAACGTCCGGACATCTCGACCGACATCATTTACGGCGGTTGAACACAGCTGAAAGCCGCTCCCGCACATCTCTGTGCTTCGCGGCAGTCCATCGCTGGACAGCAATGAACGCCCCGTCGGCATCACCGGCGGGGCGTTCCCGTAGGCTGTGTTAACGCCTTTTACCCTGACGGGTGTGTGCCATGGAGGGAAAAACGGTTGGATGCGGTGAGGGTAACGAACCGCGTCGATGCACGACGGGGGCGCTTCGTTGAGTTCGACACTACCTACACGCGTTCATTCTCCGCAGCCGCTCCAGGTTGATCACACTGCCCCTGGTTATGTCAGCCATAGGGCTGGGGGGTTAATGGGATTGCCCTGCTGGGCCTTTTCATGCGGCGGGAGAACGTCCAGGCTTGGCCAGAGTCCGGTTGACAGCGCCCTGGCATAGCCTGTATCGACGCCGGCGTCCTGCATGACGCGGCCGGCTTTTTGGTAATCATAGGCGAGGCGATGCCAGCTGGCACATATGCGTTTGCCCTTCCACTCAAGCAGAAGATACCATCCATCGGGCGTGCCGTCGTTGGCCGGCAGCCCTATGACACCCGTATTGAGCCAGAATTGCTGGCCGATCCGCTGGCCGAATGGAATACCGCTATGCCCGCCAATAACCGAGTCGGCAGCCGCCAGCGCAAGCTCCCGTTTCTTCTCCCCATCGGGGGTGGAGGGGAATATGAATTTGTTAATCAAGCTGGGGGCGCCGTGCACCACGTGAAACGAGTGAGCTCCGAAGGTAAAACGTAGCGACCGGGGAAGTGTCCGCATCCAGTTGCGCTGCGCCGGCGTAATCCGGCTATTGGTATACCCAAACCACGACTCGGAAAGTTGGGCGCAGACAGACCCCTGATCGAATCCGCAACCGCAATCAATGGCTTTGTCTGCCAGCGCCTCCTCGCAGTTACCCATGACGACATGGATACCCCAGTCACGAGTCATTTCAACCGATTCAAAGGGTGACGCGCAATAGGCCGTCAGGTCGCCTGTGCAAATGATGCGCTGCGCCGGTATTTGCCGACGTTCCGCCTCGTTTCGGATAGCGGTTAACGCCTCCAGGTTGCCGTAGGGACCTCCAAACAGCAGCAGCGGCCCATCCATTGGACCCAGATGATGTAATGCATTATCGGTTGCCATCATGGTCGGACCGCGGAGGCGACCGGACTGCGGCGCCGGTTTGCCAGCAGGTCGCCAACCCAGAACAGCAGGCAGCCGATCCCCAGCACACTGATCGAGATGTAGAGTAGTTTTGTGTATTTATGCATATCCCCCAACCACTGGGTGTGGTTGGCGGATTCGGTAAAATAGAGTGCCGCACCCGTAATAGCCAGGACAAAGGTCGCCAGGTAACTCCAGAGCGGGATGTTTTCACGCCCTCCCCACAGTGAGAAAAAGACCACCGGTGCCAGGTACATGGAGGCGGTGCCGCTGACCGCCACGGCGCTGAACAGATCCTTGTTGCCGGCGAACACCAGCAATAACCCCAGCAGCATAAACAGGGCCATGGTGATTCGGCCATTTCTCAGTGTGGGCTCAATGACACGCATATTCACCACCGCCAGCCTGGAGGCACTTGACAGGGTACTGTCCAGGGTCGACATAGCCGATATCACCAGTGCCGCGCTGAACAACAGCATGGGAATCTCCCCCAGAAGGCGGGACAGTACCTGGTTCATGGTGTCACCCGCCATGGCGTTGGCACCCGCCAGTACGCCCAGGCTGCCAAACAATATGATGCAGAGAATGCTGATCCAGGCGGCATGAAGAAAACTGCGGCGGGTGGTTTCACGGTCGGACAAAAAACCACGGTCCATCATCACCGGGTCATGCATCGGATAGCTCCATATCTGAAGCAATGCCACGGCCATGAGGATGGGGCCGGGTTGATCGATCTCGAAGGGTTTGAAGGTCAAGGCATCCAGCGTGAGGTGGCCACTGACAAGTGCGGACAGTATCAGCAGGAGCAATATGCCGATGAACAGCAGCATCTGCAACAGATCGGTGCGCAGGGAGGCGTGCAAGCCGCCTATCATGGAGTAGAGCAGGGTAACCAGAGCCAGACCGATAACCGACAAGGCATAGGATTGCGAACCGGTCACACCAAACAGGATGCCAATAACCAGCAGATTGGCAAATACCTCGCTGAGCAGACGCAGACCCACTACCACGTTATAGCAGCCGGCCCCCCAGGCCCCAAAGCGCGCCTGGAGAAACGCCTGGATGCTGTCGTAACCCTGCTTGAAGCGCAGACTGTCAATAATCATTCCGCCAGTGAGGAATGACAGATAGTAGGCGGCATAGGCCAGGGTGCCCCAGATGCCATAGTAGTAACCCAGGATAGCGGCATTCATCAAGGAGCGGGCGAAGATCCAGGTGGTAACCTGGGACAGGGTGAGCAGCAACAGACCCGGCGGACTGCCGTTGATGGACAGCCCATTGAAAAAGGTACTGTTGTCATTGGCCCTGGAAGTGAGCAGCAGCGAAGATAGCGCAACGGTTGCCACAATAGCGGGTAGTACGAAATCCATAAAATATCCTCGGGTACTTTGTTTACTATACGACCGGATGTATGCGGAATATATGTCATCGAAATACCGATGATATGAGTCTATTGACTATTCGGAAATAATCCCGGGCGGTTTCCGGTCTTACTAGCGACTTCGTCACTAACACGTGGCGTCATTCCCCGTTTATGGAGAGGCAATCTTTCAAATCAAACCTAATTGGAGAAGCTCATGCTTTGCGAATACCGCATCACCCTGGAACCGCAGGACATCGAGACGGCCAATCCCAAGAGCAGGGCCGTATTGGAAAAGGCCCTGGAACAGGTCGGTTTCATACCCAACATGTACGCCTACATGGTGAACTCGCCCGGGCTGCTCGACAGCTATCTTCACGGTTACGCCGCCTTCCGCAGTGAATCGGGATTCACCCCACCGGAGCAGGAAGTCATATTTCTCGCCATCAGCCGTGAGCATGGCTGCGAGTACTGCGTTTCCGCCCACTCCATGCTTGCCGACGTCAAGTCGCTCCTGGATCCCGCGGTAACCGACGCGATTCGCGACGATACAGCCATACCCGACCCCAGGCTGGCGGCGCTGGCGGAATTCACCCGAATCATGGTCAGAAGTCGCGGACTGCCCTCCCACGCCGAGGTGATGGCATTCCTGGAGGCCGAATTCAAACAACGGCACATCCTTGAGGTGGTGTTGGCGATCGCGGTCAAAACCTTGAGCAACTATGCCAACCACCTGTGTCATACTCCCCTGGACTCCCTGTTCGAATCCAGGCGCTGGACGGATGCCACGGTATACACCCCTGGCAACAATGTTGTCCGCTCACCAACCATCGGCAAGGCAGGACGCCGGTGAGCTTGCGAACCGCATCATTCCATCCTCAGGTCCGTAAACGGTGCATCCCTGCACCACTCCTCGTGGTAAGGTTTGATGCGGTTCGTGCCCCACCGGCATCTGCGCCAGGTCGTGAGCAAAGTTTGTAGCCTGGATGGAGCCGGTCCATCATCCGGATTTGGAATGCACATCCAGGTCTTCGATGATCGGACATCCGTCCCGGGTGGCGTGGCAGAGATTAACCAGCAGCGTCAGTTCCCTGCGCAGGGTTTCGAGCGACTTCATCTGATTTTCAACTTCCGCCAGCTTCTGGTGGGTCAACTCGCGCACTTCATCGCGGGCGTGCTGCGGGTCCTCGCGCATCTCCAGCAGCCGGGCGATCTCTTCCAGTGAGAAATTCATCGCCTTGGCCCGCTGAACGAAGCGCAGCCGCGACAGGTCATGGCGGTCATAGAGCCGCACCCCGGAGAGCGAACGGCCGACCGGCCGCAACAGCTTTATCTTCTCGTAATAACGTAGCGTATCGACACTGAGGCCGGTGAGGCGTGCCACCTCACCGATACGGAATCGGGACTGATGATGATCACTCATGTTATGTCCACCTTTAGTGTGTTCCCGTCAATGGCGTCATTCTCCGTTACCGCTTCCGTTCCCCCTTTCGCGGCGAGCCGCCGGGTGAACTCGGCACGCAGTCCGCGGACCGACGGCAGGCCGGTAAACCGGAGCTGTCCATCGATAGCGATGGCGGGGGTGGCGAGCACGCCAAGCGCCACGGCATGATCCAACTCTTCAAGCACATCGACCGTCCGCCATTCGATCCGGCTTTCACCGAACTCCCCGACCAGGTTGCGCAACGTCTCCCGGGCCTGGCCGCAACTGCGGCAGCCGGGAGAGGAGAACAGCTCGACCTTGATACTCATCCGTTGCCTCCTGATCTGTCCGGCCGTAGGCTGGAAAACTCATTCAAAGATAATCTTTAGTCTGGAGCAGGCTTCAGGTCAACCTGATCCATCGACCTGATTGCCCATAAGGCTCAGCTATTGCCGGATACTGTCTATAAAACCGCAAATGAACGTGAATAGAGCAAATAACGGGGATGGAAGACGAAGGACGGTAGAAAGGTCCGTCAGTCCTCTGTCCAGTCAAATCTCACTGCGTTATTGTGACGTTAACCATATTCGCGTTCATTTGCGTTTATTCCATCCTTAGGTCCGTAAACGGTGCATCCTTGCACCACTCCTCTCGGCTAATATTTTTTCCGGGTGCGGCTGAGTTCGATGGGTAATCAGTTGGCGCGATAATCCAGAATTTTCAGCATCACCCTCAGCGTTTTCCAGGCCGCCATTTCTCGATACGATGGGCATCATAATTGGCCACGTAGACCGTTCCGTCAGCATCGACGTCCACGGCGATGGCGGTATGGGCCGGACCGGTGGCCGGGGTGCCGAAGGCGGTGAGGAAGGTGCCATCGGGGCGGAACTTCTGCACCCGATCGTGATAGAAGTCGGCCACGAAGATATTGCCTTCCGGTCCCAAGGCGATGGAGGTGACGGTGGCGAACCAACCATTAAAGGGACCGTGAACATTGAGTGCGAACGGACCGCCCCACTTGCGCAGGAAGCGCCCATCGGCGGCGAAGACCTGGATGCGGTCGTTGTAGCCGTCGGCCACGTAGAGGGTACCGTCACCGGCCAGGGCGACATCCGTCGGGTAGTTGAACTCGCCCGCCCAGATGCCGATCCTGCCGCTCTCCCCCCGTTGCGAGATGAATTTCCCGTCCGGCTTCAGCTGCTGAACCCGTTGGTTATAAAAGTCCACCACGTGGAGATCGCCGTTGGCCGCCACCGCCACCCCGCCCGGGGCGCTGAACTCACCGGGAGCACTGCCGGCGCGACCGATGCGGCGACGCGGCGTGCCGTCCAGGGCGAACACCTCGATGCGGTCGTTCCAGTAGTCGGCCACGTAGAGTTCATCCTGGTGAATGGCCAGATTCATCGGCCGTCCGAGTTGGCCGGGGCTATCGCCCTTGGTGCCAAACTGGCGTCTGAAGCGCCCGTCAACGTCGAACACCTGAATGCGCGCATTGCGTGCGTCGCTGACGAACACCTCGCCCTTGTGCACCGCAATCCCGGTGGGTTCGTTGAGCTGTCCGGCTCCCGAACCGGGTCCGCCCCAGCTACCGGCCAACTCGTAGGCCAGCTCTTTCGGCGACGGCACCCAGGCCAGCCAGGCGACAGCCAGAAGAACCAGCAGGCCCGCCGTTGTTGTGGCGATGATCTTCAGCACTGAATTTTGCTTCACAGCCGCTGCTGCGTCATGCTACGGTAGGTAAAGCCCGCGTCCTTGAACAGCTGCAGCATCCGCGCTTCGGTGATCTCCACCCCCTCGCGCACATCCACCGTGACCAGGCCCTTTTCCAGGTCGATATCGATCCGCTCGACACCCTCGATCTGATTCAGCTTCTTTTCGATGCCATAGGCGCAGTAGGGACAGGCCAGCCCGTCCACCCGCATGGCGTATTGAGTGCCGGCAGCCAAGGTCGTCAGACTCCAGAGCAACAACATCGGCAGCAGAAAATAGCGTTTCATCACATCACCTCTTCCGATATTAAAGGATATATCCATGTAGGTTGGGGTGAGCCTGCGAACCCCAACAAACACCCATTCAATGCCATGATGTTGGGGTTCGTTCCTCACCCCAACCTACGGCCATCATCTGTTTTTTTATTGAAAAATCCGTGCGTAGTTGGGTCAGCCGCGCAAGGGCCGGAAACCGGCCGTTCACCTGGTAGCCGGGGGCACGGCGTAAGCCGACAAGCCTTCGCCTTACAGATGCCATTCGAGTACCAGTTTGGCACGGTAGTCGGTCTGCTCCTGATTGCCGTTCAGATCGCTGGCAATCGGAATCTGCACCCCGGCCTTGACCGCGAAGTTGCGTTTGGTCCAGAAAATGCCCGGCGACAGGAACCACTCCGTGCCGCCGCTGTCGGGCAGTTCCGTGCCATTCAGCTCGGCGCGTCTGCCATATTCACCGTTCAGCTCCAGCAGCCACACCGTATCCGGCAGGTAGTAGCTGGGGAGCCTGGGCCGCCAGCCAGCGGCCAGATCCAGCAGCACCTTGTCACCACGCAGCAGGCCGGCATCGTTCTCTCCATTATGCCGGTAACGCAGGCTGGCCCAGCGGTACCACTTGAGGCTCTCGTAACCATAGGTCAGCCCCAGGATGGCATCGGTGGTATCGGTCCCCAGGGCGGGCATGGCGCCCTCGTCACCGGTATCGGTCTTGATCTTCAGCAGCACGGCCGCGCCCTCCTGGGCACCGAGGGTGTCGTGGCGCCAGAACCGGTACTTGGTGAACAGGCTCAGGTCGCCTGGGCCGCCGGATTCCTCCGCGCCCTCCTCCTTCCAGGCGTAGGGCAGCTCGATACCGGCGGCCCAATCCCCGGTGATGCCGTACACCAGCTCCAGCCCCAGTTCCAACTCCCGTTCCTCGCCCGCCTCTCCCAGATGGACCTCCGTGGCCACCTCCACCCCTCCCTTGTACAGCACGTGGGGACCGATACCGAACACCGGGTCATGCGCCCAGGCAGGACTGTTGATCAATAGCGCCGTCAGGGCGACCGCCCAGCCTGCCCCCTTGTAATGCCTACTCATACAGACTCCCACGTTCAGATTGCCGCGAAAAATACCCAATTCTTAAAAAAGCATAGACCCTGGAGCCGACTCCAGGTCAAGCCCGCATTTTTACTCACCGCCGCGGCGAAAATCATCCGGAATACGCGGCGCAAACCAACCCCGCACTAACGCCGCGAAACACCACGGGGCATTACACAATCAAACGTTTCGTTACATCAGAACATTAAGCTCCACCGCCTCAACCCCCATCTCCCAACCCCATACCAACCTAATAACTCACTGTATTTATTACATAAAAATAAGTATTCACAAAACTGGCACGGCATCTGCAGTATCTGGGTTACAGAGCAAAACATTACGCAGTAAACAACCCTTTAAGGAGAACGACATGAACAAACTGATCACTCTTGCAGTACTCGCCTTCGCCTCGACCGGTGCCCTGGCCGCCAACGTCACGTCCGATCTCAGCAGCGATATCCTGTACGGCGGCGCTTCTGTCAGCGTCAGCCCGGGCAACCCCTTCGTGCAGAACGGCCCCGTGAACACGGACCTCTCCACCGACCTGGTTTACGGCTCCGACAGCCGCGGCCACAGTCATAAGGCCCAGCCGGTCGAGCAGTTCGCCAACGAACGTCAGGAGATCTCGACCGATATCATCTACGGCGGCTGATCCCAGCTGAATGATGAATGATAAAGCCACCCCCGACGGCACCGCCGCCGGGGGCTTTTGTTTGCGAGCTACGGTTCCACACCCCGGAGTGGCAAATCTGCCACCTGCAGAAGTGGATTTGCCGCGAAAACCTTCGCGCCAGAGGTGCTCCTACGGACCTTTTTCCACCCCGACTCGCTGCGGTGAGCCTGCGATCCCCAACTGGATTCCGGTCAGCAACTTGACTCCGTACCTGGGTACAGCGTTTATCCTTATTTCAGGGATTGGAACCTATGAGTGAGGAGTGCTTCGTGGCGGAATACATCGTAACCAACAACCGTTCATCAATCGTGGCGGCGACGGCTCGGGTAGAGACCACCGGCGCGACCCCAACGAATCGGTTGCTGGCAACGGTGGTGGCTGCAGGTTACCAGGCCAATCTGTCAAATGAGCAAGACCGGACTAACGTCGGTGACACTGCCGGCGGGTTGCGGGTGGCCATCATCGGTAGCGGATCCGCCGCCTTCGCCGCGGCGATCCGGGCCGCCGACGCGGGTGCCCAGGTGACCCTCTTCGAAGGCGGGGATGTGATCGGCGGCACTTGCGTCAACGTCGGCTGCGTACCCTCCAAGATCATGATCCGTGCCGCGCATATCGCCCACCTGCAGACGCACCATGCGTTCGACGGGATTGCACCGAACCAGCCGTCCATCGATCGCGGCGCCCTGGTCAGGCAGCAGCAGGCCCGGGTCGAGGAGCTTCGCCAGGCCAAATACCAGGACGTCCTGGAGAACTATCCCGGAATCCACCTGATCCGTGGCTGGGCACGCTTTGCCGATCCGCACACCCTGACGGTCACGCGCCCGGACGGTTCGGAGAACAGCTTCGCCGCCGATCGCATCCTGATCGCCAGCGGCGCCCGCCCGGCCATCCCCGACATCCCCGGCCTGCGCGACACCCCCTACTGGACCTCCACCGAAGCGCTGGTCGCCGAGGAGATCCCCAAGCGGCTGGCGGTCATCGGCGGCTCGGTGGTGGCGCTGGAACTGGCCCAGGCGTTTCTGCGCCTGGGCAGCGAGGTGACCATCCTGGCACGCAGCACCTTGCTCTCAAAGGAAGACCCCGAGATCGGCAAGGCCCTTGCCGGGATATTCGAGGAGGAAGGCGCGCGGGTACTACGACACAGTGTGCCGGATGCCATAGCCCATGACGGCAAGGCGTTCATCCTGACGACCCGGCACGGCGAGATCCGCGCCGACCGCTTGCTGGTGGCTACCGGGCGTCAACCCAATACCGAGCGACTGGCACTCGACAAGGCCGGTGTCGATATCGGCGGCAATGGCACAATCGCCATTGACAACCGGATGCGCACCTCGGTGGAACATATCTTCGCCGCCGGCGACTGTACCGATCAGCCGCAGTTCGTCTATGTCGCCGCGGCCGCCGCCACCCGCGCCGCCGTCAACATGACCGGCGGCGATGCGGTACTGGATCTCACCACCATGCCGGCGGTGGTGTTCACCGATCCGCAGGTCGCCACGGTGGGCCTGAGCGAAGACCAGGTCCGGGCGCAAGGCATCGAAGCGGAGTCACGCACCTTGCCGCTGGAGCACGTGCCGCGCGCCCTGGCCAACTTCGATACCCGGGGTTTCATCAAGCTGGTGGCGGCGCGGGATGGCGGACCGATTCTCGGCTGCCAGGTGCTGGCGGCCGAGGGCGGGGAGATCATCCAGACCGCCGCCCTAGCCATCCGCAACCGCATGACGATACAGGAGCTGGCGGATCAGCTGTTCCCCTATCTCACCATGGTCGAGGGACTGAAGCTGTGCGCCCAGACCTTCACCCGGGATGTCAAACAACTCTCCTGTTGCGCGGGGTAAAGCGGACATGCTGAAACAGATCATCGGCCCGACGGGCTCCGCCATCAGCGGCGCCTGCTGCCTCGGGTTCGCGCCCTTTCTTGCCGGTCTTTCGTCCATCGGCGCGGGATTTCTTATCAATGACCTGGTGCTGATCCCCCTGTTCGTGCTGTTTCTCGGCATCACGCTTTGGGGGTTGCAAAGCTCGCGCCGGCGCCATGGCCGGAACGGGCCTTTTGTGCTGGGCGTGGTGGCAAGCCTGGTCGCCTTCGCGGCGCTGTGGTTCCTGGTGCCGCTCGCCTATGCCGGACTGGCTGCCCTGGTCGCGGCATCCGCGTGGGATATCGTGCTGTTGCGTCGCTGCGAGGGAGTTCCTACGCGAGTCCTAAATCCAAAAGACTCCCAGGGGTAATCTTTTTCCAGCTTATGACCTGTACGCCGCTGCGTAGATATTCCTCTTCGCCGCCGTAAATCAGCCAAGGGGTGAGGGCTTCGTCGCCGGCAAAGCGGGCTGATTTACGGCCGGCCTGGATGTAGTCGCCGGTAATCGTCTGGCCCGACTTGATTTCCACGGTTTGTAATTTTCCTTGCCGCTCAAAGAGCAGATCTGCCTCAACCCCGTTATTGTCGCGCCAGAAATAGAGATCGGGCGGCAGTCCTTGGTTGTGGCGATCCTTGAGGAATTCGCTTACCACCAGGGTTTCAAAGAGGGCTCCACGCAGGGGATGCAGGCGCAGAACATCGGCGTCGCGGATACCCAGCAGCCAACAAGCCAGACCGACATCGACGAAGTACAGCTTGGGGGATTTAACCAGGCGCTTGCCGAAATTGCGGTGATAGGGAGGGAGCAGGAACACGAGATCGCTGGCTTCCAGAACCGACATCCAGGCCCGGGCGGTGCTGGCGGCAATTCCGCTTTCGCCGGCCAAGGTGCTCAGGTTGAGCAACTGGCCGGTGCGGCCAGCGCACAGGCGCAGAAAACGCTGGAAAGTGGAAAGGTCTTGAATGTTGAGCACTTGGCGGACATCACGTTCGATGTAGGTGGCCACGTAGCTGGAAAACCAGTCGGTATGGCTAACCGGTTCGGCGTGCAGGATGGGGTAGCCGCCTTGCACCATCAGGGTATCAAGGTCGGCCGCACCATCGCGGAGCTCCGGAGTCTCGGCCAAGGCCAGCGGCAGCAACCGGGTCAGTCCCACCCGGCCCGCCAGTGATTGAGTCACTCCGGAAAGCAACCCGAACTGCTGGGAGCCGGTCAGGATAAAGCGGCCCGGAACACGATTTTCATCGACCATTCCCTGAAGATGGGAAAACAGGTTTGGCCAGCGCTGGGCTTCGTCGAAAATAGCCCCCTGGTAAAAACGGGCCAGAAAGCCCTTGGGGTCTTCCTGGGCAAAGGCCCTTTCCGTCGGGTCCTCAAGGTTAACGTATGGCTTGTCGGCGAAGATGGCCCGGCTCAATGTCGTTTTCCCGGACTGGCGTGGCCCGGTGACTGCCACGATTGGAAACGAGGCGGCCAGCCGTTGCAATGTGCTGGAGAGGAGACGTGGGATCATGGGATTCTTATGCCTCTAGTTTCGGAGTTCAGTTCCAGATTCCGGGCGGGCCATCCCCTTTCCGGGACCGTCGGAGGCAGGGAGGCCGACGCGAGCGTACAGGGATGTATTCACAGCGTGTCCTGGAAAGGGGGTGGTCCGCCCTGAACACATCCATGAAAACTCCGAAATTTGATTTATACAATAGTGCGACACAATCATCAATATGTATAAATACTTTAACTGATGACCGGAAAAGGGGGGGGGGCAGGGAAGGGGTCGGAGTCAAGCCGCTCGGATCAGGAACAATATGGTTCTCGAACATCGCCGACGCTGTGCGTAGCGGCAGGTCAGCCAAACATCGCGTCGGTGTCGACCGTGTCGCACTCACCCAGATCGCCTCGGTGACTGGCGAGAAAGCGGTCGGCGGCGGTGCGGCCCGCCTCCTTCAGCCGGTGCAGGATCACCGGGTTGGCCACCATCTTGGTGGCCACGGAAAGCTGGGTCATCAGCACATCATCAGCGATCATGTGGATCAATGCGCGCTGGATGCCGCCGGGGTCGAGGGTATGGCCATCCACCAGATTGCGCACCGTCCAGATCGCCCGCAGCTCGCGCAGGAGCGAGGAATTGAAGCTGATCTCGTTGATCCGGTTCTGGATGTCGCGCGCGGTGCGTGGCACCTCCTCACGGAACAGCGGGTTGATGTTCACCACCACGATGTCACGCGGCAGATCGGCCCGGAACAGCGGGAAGAGTGCGGGGTTGCCGATATAGCCGCCGTCCCAGAACGCCTCGCGCCGGCCGGTGCTCGGATCGTCCCATTCCACCGCGCGGAAGAGTGTGGGCAGGCAGGCCGACGCAAGCATGGTATCGGTGCAGATCTCAGTACCCGTGAAAACGCGGATGCGCCCGGTGCGCACATTAGTGGCACAGATGTTGAGCACGGGCGGACCGGCGTCGCAGACCAGATCCCATTCGAAACGCTCGACGATGCGGCGCAGCGGGTTGTCGCCGGGCATTCCGTAGGGGCTGATGATGCGGCTCATCATATCGGCCCAGTTGAACACCGGCGAGGCGTCGATCATCGCCGAGATCGTACTCGGCTCGGGGCTCAGCGCCGCCAGCCAGGCGGTCACCGCGTCGGAGGGCAGGGCGCCTACCTGCTCCCAGAGCCAGTCGAGGCTTTCCCTCGCCCCGGCACGGCCGCCGCGCTGCAACCCCGCCTTCAGCGCCGCGCCATTGAGCGCCCCCGCCGAGGTCGCGGAAATCGCGGCTATCTCAATGCCGTCATCCGCCAGCAACCGGTCGAGCACTCCCCAGGTGAAGGCGCCATGCGCGCCGCCGCCCTGGAGCGCCAGGTTGATGCGCTTGGGCTCGCTCACCGTGTCGTCCAGCCGCCGTCCACCATCGTGGCGTCGGTGATCCGGTCGTCCGCCACAGCGCAGAGAAAGAACTCCGCGCCACCGTGTTCCCCGGCGATGCCGAGCCCGATGCCCGGGTTCGATCCGGTGATGACGGCGGTCTTACCCTTCAGCGACATGGATACCTCCTGAGTGTTGGCGGGCGCATAGATCCGTGCTCGCGAGTACAGGAAGAGTAAACGCCCTTCTTGTCCCGGTCCAGCCATAAGTTGCGCCATTCCGATTACACCACAGACGTAATTGTTTAGGAGGATCTGCCTGATCAAACCAACCTGCGCCCATACCGCGAAATACCACGGGGCATTACGTCATCTAACGTTTCGTTACATCAAAACATTAAGTCCCATCGTGTAAACCGCTCTCGCACAACCCCGCCATCAACAAATAAGTTACTGTATTTATTAAATAAATTCAATAAGACGCAAAACTGGCACGGCATCTGCAATATCCAGATTACAGAGCAAAACATTACGCAGTAAACAACCCTTTAAGGAGAACAACATGAACAAACTGATCACTCTCGCAGTACTGGCCTTCGCCTCCACCGGTGCCCTCGCTGACGATCTCAGCACCGATATCCTGTACGGTGGCGCCCCGGTCAGCGTCAGCCCGAGCAGCCCCTTCGTACAGAACGGCCCCGTGAACTCGGAGCTGGCCACCGATCTGGTTTACGGTTCCGACAGCCGCGGCCAGAGTGACAAGGCCCAGCCGTTCGAGCGGGTCGCCAACGAACGTCAGGACATCTCGACCGACATCGTTCATGGTGGCTGATCGCAGTTGAGAGCCGCTCCCGCACTTCGCGGCATAAGGCTATCCCTGAAAAAACGCCCCCGACGGCATCGCCGCCGGGGGCGTTTTTTGGTGCGCTACAGGCCTACAAACCGGCGTGGCGAACCTGCCACCTGCGGGAGTGGATTTGATGGGAACACCTTCGCACCCGAGACCAGATAGAGATCGTCCGCAAGACTTGTAGGTACGGAGAGAAGGCATTTTCTCTCGCGAAGAACGCCAAGAGCGCAAAGATTGCAGAATTCGGGATTTAAGCGAGGAAGTAACTACTCACGGGGTGAGTAGTTACGAAAAAGCATAGATCCTGGTGCCGCTCGCCTATGCCGGACTGGCTACCCCGGTCGCTGTAGCCGCATGGGATAGCGTGCTGCTGCGTCGCTGCGAGCACGGGCTTCCCTCCCCCGAAAACCCGTCATAGGGCGCCCCATGGGCGCCATGGATGTTCGTGCCGGTGTTGCGGCGGGCACGGCCCGCCCTATGGTTCAAGCGGACTCAGGTTGGCGGCAAATCCGCGCATGCGGCTTACGCGAGTCGCGCCTGCTCCAACGGGCGGTCATAACTCCGCTTCGCCGGTAACCGGCACGCTCCGGCCGATTGCCTGTCAATACCGGACAGCCTGAGCAGGGTGAGCGGACGGCATATCCTGATCCACTTTCGATCGACAGTGATCAGTTGTTTGTCACTGAGGCGCAGCAGCGCACGACTCAGCGTCTCCGGCGCGATCATCAGGTGGTGAGCGATATCGCGCCGTCTCATGTTAAGTTTTAACCGCCGCCCTTCGGGCACCCGCATCCGCACGGCCAGGTCGAGCAGAAACTCGGCCAGCCGGGCATCCGCCGACTTTTCCGTTCGCGCAATCAGCGCGTGCGCGCGGCTGGCGTCATGCGCCAACATCTTGAACAAGGTGGCGAAACGACCCGGAGCGGCATCCGCGATTCGGCGCACATTGGTATAGGGAATCTTGCACAACCGGGTATCCACGGTTGCCCAGGCGATTTCCCGTTCCGGCGAGCCGTAGTAGACGCCTTGCAATCCGAGGGATTCGCCGGGCACGCGGAAATCAACCCAGGTCGCATCCGGGGTTTCCGGCTTGACCTTGAGGCATCCCTCCTTGACCACATACAGGGCGGGTTCATCTCGAATGACCGGCCTGCCTGCCCGCACATCGACCGAAACGGCCTGTGCCCCGGGCCAGAGTCCGAACTGGCAAATGCCCGCCAGACAGCAACTGTCCCGGCACACGGCATCGTCCCGGCATGCGAAATCATCCACGGGTTGTATCTGTGTTGCATAAGCCAGATTCATGCTTGGGCTCCCGGCGAGTCTGTTAGGTTTCGTGGCGCCACCTTAATTATTAAGGCAGGCATCTACAGCCTCGGAGCACAACCCGTGCCAATGCTTTAACACATTGTATTCATGGTAAATATATTATTATTCCGGCTATCCAGCGGATAAATATCGCCCGGCTTGTGGTGGCGACCGATCAATAATCGACCGGTGATTATGACGATCTCTCTCACTAACTACTTACCCGGTCTGTAAGTGATTGGCCTGCCTTGTTGGCCGATCTTGATGGCGCCTCGAATCCGGCCCCATTTTCAGATCCAAGCCTGCCCTTGTTTGAGCGAAGCGAGTTTGGGCAGGCGCTGAACATGGGGCCGGATTCGAGGAGACAAGCCATCATGTGAGGCCGGCAAGGCAGGCCAATCACCCCGTGAGTAGTTACGATCTCTCATAGTCTTCGTTGCCACGCTGATCGCCCAGCTTGTTGCGCAGGGTGGCGCGGGTGATACCCAGCAGCTCCGCGGCGCGGGTCTTGTTGCCCTCGCACGCGGCCAGCACCCGTTGAATGTGAAACCGCTCCGCGTCCGCCAGGAGCAGGGGGGACTCGGCGGCTTGGGCCATGCCCGGCTGGCCGGCACCCGACATCTCCCTGGGCAGGTGTTCGGGGCGGATCGCGCCGTCCCGTGACAGGATCGCGGCCCGTTCCATCACGTTGCGCAGCTCACGGATGTTGCCCGGCCAGGGGTAAGCGGTCAGAAACGAGGCCACTTCCGGAGTCAGGGTGAGTGGGGCCACACCCAGTGTCGGCGCCATTTGCCGCAGAAAATAGCGGGCTAGGGGCAGCACGTCGTCGCGGCGCTCGCGTAGCGACGGCACGTCGATGGCACCGACGTTGAGCCGGTAATAGAGGTCCTCGCGGAACTGGCCGGCGGCAACCATCGCCGGCAGGTCGCGATGCGTGGCGGCGACGATGCGTACATCCACCTGCAGTTCGCGGCTACCGCCAAGGCGCCGAAAGGTCTGGGTCTCCAGTGCCCGCAACAGCTTCGGCTGCAGGGCGAGGGCGAGATCGCCGATCTCGTCCAGGAACAGAGTCCCGCCGTCGGCCAGCTCCAACAGTCCGCGCTTGGCCTGCCGGGCGTCGGTGAAGGCGCCCTTCTCGTAGCCGAACATCTCCGCCTCAAGCAGCGTCTCGGGCAGGGCGGCGCAGTTGATCGCAATCCACGGACCCTCCGCCCGTGTGGAACGGGCGTGCACGGTGTGGGCCACCCGCTCCTTGCCGGTGCCGGATTCGCCGTGAATGAGCACCGGCACCCGCCCGGCGGCGGCGATGCGACTCACCACGTCAACCATCTCCCGGAAGGCGGCGCTGTCGCCGATCCACTCCGCGTCATCCTGCGCCGAGGACTGGGCGCGGCGCCACTCCAGCTCGTGGCGCATATGCTGGGCATCGACGGCACGACCGATCAGCTCCAACAGGTCATCCAGATCGAACGGTTTGTTGATGTAGTCGTAGGCACCGGCCTTGAGGGCGGCGATGGCGGTGCGCACCTCGGGGTAGGCGGTCATGATCACCACCAGGCAGCCGTCGTCCAGCTGATGCAGCCGGCCGATCAGCTCCAGGCCGTCGCTATCGGGCAGCCGCAGATCGAGCAGGACCAGCTGGAATCGCCCCCGCCGCACGGCCGCCAGCGCGGCGGCCGCATCGGCGGCCAGTTCCACCGCGAAGCCTCTGCGGGTGAGGAATTGGCCCAGGGTCAGACGCAGCGTCTGGTCGTCTTCAACAATGAGAATGTGGTCAGGCATGCGCACCTCCGGCGGCTGGCCAATACAAGGTAAACCGGGTTCCCTGGCCAGGCTCGCTTTTCGCCTCGACCCGGGCGTGGTGGTCCTGGGCGATTTTACGCACGATGGCCAGCCCCAGTCCGGTGCCCTCGCCGCGGGTGGTATAGAAGGGCTCGAAGATCCGCGGCAACACCTCGACGGGAATGCCCGCACCCGAATCCTCCACCTCGATTACCACCTCGCCCCCCCGCAAGCGGGCGCCGATACGCAGCCGTCCACCCCCGGGCATGGCATGCATCGCATTGATGACCAGATTGAGCAGCAGTTGCTTCATCTGGCGCGGATCGGCGCGCAACGGCACCACCCCGTCTATCTCAGTGAGCAGTTCGATCCCCTTGCCGTGTGCCTCTTTGCGGGTCCAGAACAGGACATCGTCCATCACCCCGGCCAGATCACAGTCAACGGGAGCGCCGGCGGGCGGTGCCGCGAAGCTGTTGAAGGTGTGCAGAAAACCGCTCAGCCGGTCGATTTCGCCCTCCATCCGGCCCAGCGCCTCCAGCAGGTGGCTCGGCGTGTCGGACTCGTAACGCAGGGACTGGGTAACTGCCTTCAGCCCGGCCAGCGGGTTGCCGATCTCGTGGGCAAGGCCCATGGCCAATTCGCCGAGGGTGGTCATCTTCTCCATCTGGAACATCTGCCGATCCAACTCCCGCCGCTCATCGAGCAGACGCCGTTCCTCGCTGACATCCCGGACCACGACGATGAAGGCCTCGCCACCGCCGTCGCTGGTATGGGTTATGGACAGCGCCAGGGTCCGTCCCGCCAGGCTGATGTCCCCGCGATACGCCCCGGCGGCGGCCGCCGCGGCAGCCAACCCGGGCCACTGCGGCAGCCACGACACCAGTGGCCGGCGCCGTTCGAGTCCATCGATCAGCTGCCTTGCCGCATCATTGGCCAGGGTGCAGCGCCCCTGTTCATCAACGGCCAGGATGCCATCCCCGGTATGCTGGATCACCGCCGCCAGGTAAGCGCGCTCGCGATCCAGCTCGTCGGTTCGCGCCCGCACCTCGTCGGTCAGCCGGGAACGATGCGCGTTGAGCTTTCCAACCAGCTCCTGAAGCCGTTCCGCCATGATGTTGAAGCGCTCGCCAAGCCCGGCTATTTCGTCATCGCCTTCGATACGCACGCGGCGGGTGAAATCGCCGGCGGCGACCGCTTCCGCCTCCCGCGACAGGTCGTCAAGGGGTCCCAGGAGCCGCCGTGAAACCAGATAACCGCCAAGGGCGGTGGCCGCCAGGCTCGCCAGCAGCACGATATAGAGCGTGGACAGATTGAAGATGGAGAGAAACAGCCGATTTCTCGGAAAGGCCAGCGCAAGCACCCAACCCTTGGTCTTGGTTTGGGCGTGTTGGCTATCCAAGGGCGTCACCGGAGCGAAGGAGAAGATCTGCCCCGCGACCAGCGTGGTGCCGCTGCCACCCGACACCACCTCGTCGAGCACCGTCTCGCCGAACTCGGAGCGCAAGCGCTCGATGGGCTGCATCACAAAGGTATCGGGCTGGCCGCCGGCACTGCGGGAGAGGAAGTGGCCGGCACGATCGAACAGGTAGGCGATGCCGCCCCGCGCGTCCGCCAACTGCTGGATCTGGTCCAGCAGAATATCGGCATTGAGATTGACGATGAGCAGGCCGGCATCCGCCGCGTTCAACGGTTTCACCGGTGTGGCGAAACGGATAACCGGGCGCTCCGGCCGCTCCACCCGCCCAAACTCGATATTGAGATCGAGCGGGGATACATAGACATCCCCAGGCGCCAGGCCTTTCGCCTCCACAACATAGTAGCGATCGGACTTGTCCTGAAGACGCTCGGCGGGCACCGTCTCGATCGTTTCGCCCCGCCGATCCACCCGCACCAGCTCCCGCCCATCCGGACCCAGGTAGCGAATCTGGTAGATGTGAGGATAGTACGCCGCGAAGCGGGAGAAGTCCTGCTCCAGCCGCTCTCGCGACGCCGCCACGCTGGATTCGCCAGTCCCCCGAGCCGCCACCTCATGCAACTGGTGCAAGGCGTCAGATTGGGAGAGAAAGCGCAGCTCCGACGATAATTGGGCAAAGAAGCGGGCGATGTTCGCAGTGCGGATAAGAATCTCCTGCTCGACGCTGGTCAGGGTCTCCTGTTTCAGGGCATTCAACGAATAGACAATGCCGATCGCGCCGGAAATGGCTGTCGGCAGCGCGGCAGCCAGCAGAAAAGAGAGATAGATTCGCCTGGAGAGGCCCGCAAAACGTAATAAAGCCATGCTTTCCTGAAGGATTACCGCAAAAACTTCATGTATTTGAATAAGGTGGGTGACATGATAACGCGGAACAGGCTTTCCCTGTCGATTAAAACCCGAGCTGAGTACTCATCAACCAAGAGCGACGCGGTTTCACTCACTGCCCCCTTCAGGATTCCCTGCCCAGTTAGCGCTGCGCTGGCTGCGATTAACCTAGAAAACGCAGTGAACCACGAAATACACGAATAAACACGAAAAGACAAAAGGCTGGAACCGAATCCAGCTTCGTAGGGTGGATAAGCGACAGCGCATCCACCATTGCCGAGGTGGATGCGCCTACCGGCTTATCCACCCTACAAAAGTACTTTGTAACTGCTCACGGGTAGGTAGTTACGTTAGCGGTTGAAACGAGGTTTTTAGGATCAGGGGCGACCCGAAGGCCGCCCCTGTCTCTTCAGTACAACGAAAAGATGAATCAGACGATATTGCGCGGGGCGAAGGACATGGAGCGGAACTCGCTCTTGTACTTCGACTCGCCGATCTTCTTCACCCTGGCCACGCCCATCTTGAAGCTGTAGTTGCCGCTGATCTGATCAGGCACGCGACCCTGCAACGCATTACTGGGCTGATTGGTGTTGAGATAGTAAGAGTACAGGGTCCCCTTCTTCACATGGGGCGTGACGATGGCGACGGCGGTCACCGCGGCCTTGTTCAGCTCGATCCAGCCATTCTTCAGCCGCGAGGCAAAACTGAAATCCGTATCATCCTGTGCCTTGATGCTCTGCCTCAGGTTGGGTACCCGCTCGGAGTACAGCATCAACTGATCGCCCGACTCGATACCGCGCGCGGCGGCGTCGTCTGGATGAATCTCGGTCCAGTTCTCCGGCCAGCGCTGGGCGATGTAGGCGCGCCGGTCGACGTCGTCGAATCCGGACTGCCACACTTCGTTGATTCGGCCATTGGTGTGCCACAGCTCGTCACCCTTCGGCTTCATCCACTCCCAGTAGTCGGAGAACAGGCTCCAGGGGTGTTTCTGGATGTTCACCTTGCCGCTCTGTGAATTGAAGTGAGTGCCCTTCTTGTTCACCATGTTGGTGGCCATGCTGCGACCCTCTGCCTCCATCTGTTCGGGGGTAAGGGTGGTGTCGTGCAGCCGCTTGCTGCCCAGCAGTTCGCCCGTCTTGTAGTTGTAGAAGGTCGGCCCCTGGATACCGGTGGTACCCAATTCACGCAATTTTTCGTGCAGGGTCTTGCCCTCGGCATGCGCCGCCACCTTAAGCATGTGGTAGGCCTTGGGTCCGGTACGGCTGAAGCGCGAGGACTCCTCGCATACCTGGTTGGCATCCTTCCAGTCGAAGCCATCGAAGCCCATGCGCTTGCCCAGTTCCGCCATGATCCACCAGTCCGGCTTGGCGTCCCCCGGGGCGTCGTAGAACTTGGAGTAGAGTCGGATGCGCCGCTCGCCGTTGGCGCGGATGAAGTCCGACTCGCCCCAGGTGGCCGCCGGCAGCACGATGTCCGCAAAGCGTGAGCCGATCGGATCGCGCAAGTAAATCTCCTGATTGAGCACCACGGTACCGCCGGAGTCGGCGCGCGCCTTCAGGGTGTCGATGATCTCCTGCTTGTCGAAGGAGCGCACCTGGTGCGGATTATTGGTCACCTGCTCCTCGAACTTGGCATTGAGGCCGGCGGAGCCGCACATCGCCTGAATCCAGGTGGTACCGATGACATGGGCAAAGCGGGTGTGCCCGGCGTAGAAGTAGCGATCGCAATCCATCGACTGACGCCGCCGTCCCGCGTGTTTTTGAGGGGATTTATTACGGGGATAAGCGCCGCCGCTTTGGTAACCACGTTGATGCCCCCCCAGACGACCGACCATCTGGCCCGGCCGGCCACCCGCCCCGCAGACTGTAGCCAGCGTGGCAACGGCATTGGTGTTGCCGGTATTGTTGGACCAGTAGAAGCCCTTCTCAATGGCGAAGGAGGCCTTTACCCGGCTGCCGTCAGCCTTGGGCTTGGCCAGCATCTCCGCCGCCTTGTAGATGTCGGTGGGGTCGATATTGGCGATCTTGGCGGCTTCCTTGGGGTCATACTCCTTCTGCGCCAGGTTCCACTGCTTGTAGTCCTCGAAGCCCTTGGTCTGGAACTGGCCCCAGGTGGTGCGCCACTGCCACGGGGTGTTGCGGGTGCCTTGGCCAAATCCGGAGTCGGACGCCCACTGGTTGTTGACCCACTTCTCGATCCACTCCTTGTCTTCCCAGCCGTTCTCCAGGATGACCCGCAGGATGGCGCCCAGCACCGGTGTATCGGTTCCGGGGTCGATCTGCAGGAACAGGGCGTTGCCGCGGCTCTTGGCATAGGCGATACCCGCCGTTTCGCGCACGTTGAGCCAGACCGTCTTCTGACCGGCATCGATCGCCGGCTTGATAAATTGGTTAAACAGGATGGTCTTGGTTTCGTAGGGATCGGTACCGGCGATCAATAGCGTCTCGGCAGCGGCCCAGTCCTGGTAGGAGGGTGCAAAGTTTTCAAACCCGGCATCACGGAACCCTGGCGTCGAGGTGACATCTGAAGGTGTGTCATGGAAGGCAAAGTTGGCAGTATTCATATGCCGCAGCGCAAACTTGCTTATCGCGTAGGTGTTCTCGATGTACTGATAGAGATAGGTCTTCATGCCGTAGGCATTGGCGCCGTGCTTCTCCACCACGTGCTTCATCACCTCGGTGGCCACATCCAGGGCCATGTCCCAGGAGACCGGTTGCAGGGTGCCGTTGATGCGGATCATCGGCGACATCAGCCGATCCCGGGTCGGTTTGTTGGGGTTGTAGACCTTCTGGGCGATGCAACCGCCGCGAATGGAGGAGTCGCCGGTCAGGTTGACCGCCTGGGCCTCCTTGTCCGGAAGGATCACGACATTGTGCGGACGACCGTCATGCATCACCACGTTATGCTGGGTGGGGGCCACCCACGCCTGCAGCGGTCCGGATGGGAAGCTCACCTTCAGGGCGTTCTCATGGGCCTGGGGACCGCCATCGGCGGTACCCACCGGCCAGCGGTAGACCTTGTAGCCGCAGGCCACGATGCAGTAATCGCAGCAGGTGGTCAGCACCTCCGCGTTCACCGGAGGCAGCGGCGCCTTGTCCTCGGGAAGATAGTACTTGCTTGACATGATTATGACTCCTGGGATTCCATCAGGTTTTGATTACGGCCAAACAGCAGACCCATGACACCAACGGCGTAGATATCATCGCCATCCAGCTCCAGCAACACCTGGGGAATGCTCTGATAGGCCTGCCCGGAAACAATGATGCCGTGACGGGTCAGGTCGTAGGTGGAGAGGTGCAGCGGGCACTGGCCCAGTACACGGTGCTCGCCCACCGCCTGATACTTGCCGTTCATGAAACCGCCCTGATGGGTACAGAGATAGCTGAACGCCACCACGTCGCGCTGCGGACCGACACCGCCACCGGCCTTGGCCCCATCCATCTTGACCACGAAGCACTGGGAATTCCGGTTCTCGTCGGGGTAGTTGAAATCAAGCGGGATATTCTCCTTCAGCTGGCTCAACTTGCCGATGTGCTGACGGGGATACCCCACCACCCGTGCCTTGGCCTGGGCCTCGCCCGGAAACAGGTTGAGTGAAATGGTACTGACCGCGGCCGCCGTGGTGCCGGTGTACATCAGAAACTGACGGCGGTTGAGCATGCACTGTGCGTGCCCAGCGGCTGACTCGTCTTTTTTGATTAAATCAGACATTACTTTGCCTCCTGTGCGGCTTCGAGCTCGGCACGCGTAAACAGTGGCGCGTATTCGGGCAGCGTGGGTTTTTCGGCGGTTATCGGATCACCCGAGAAGGCCTCCAGGAACGCCACCAGATCCGCCTTCTCCTCATCGGTCAGGCCCAGGGGCTTGATCAGCTTGGATTTGTTCTCCGGGAACTGGGTGGTGCGACCCTCTTCATCGAAGCCGCCCCGGTCATAGAACTCGACCACATCCTCCAGCGTGTAGAGGATGCCGTTGTGCATGTAGGGCGCGGTATGGGCGGTATAACGTAGCGACGGGGTACGGAACTTGCCCTTGTCCCACTTGTTCTTGCTGCGGTAGTAGAAACCCCAATCCGACTTGGCGGTGCGGTAACCCTCCTCGGTCTGGCCCTTGGCGTACTGCTCATAGCGGAAGGTGATCTGTGCCAGGCCATCCTCCTCCCAACGCCTGTTGGCCGGCACGCCGATGTTGTAGTAGTCCTGATCCGAGGCCAGGGCGCCGTTGTGGCACTGGATACAACCCGCCTTGCCCTCGAACAGCACCTTGCCGCGCACCTGCTCTTCACTCAGTGCCGCCTGGTCACCCTGCAGGTATTTGTCCAGCGGGGTGTCGCGCTGCACCAGGGTGCGTTCGTAGGCTGCCATGGCGCGCCAGACGTCCTGGATCAGCGGCCACTGGGTACCGAATACCTCTTTGAAGCGTTTGCGGTACTCGGGAATCAACGCCAAACGCGCCTCCATGATGTCGTCCTCGCCGTTGCCCGCGACACCGCCCTTGGCGGCGGCCGGTGCCTGCTTCTCCAGCGACGGCACGGAGCCGGCCCAGAAGCCACGGCCGTAGTAAGCGCTGTTGACGATGGTCTGGCTATTGCGCCAGTGCACGGTGCCGGGATAACCGCGGGAGAGGTCCTCGGACCAGGCCCAGCCCTGCTCCGGCTCATGGCAACTGGAACAGGCGGTTGAGGCGTCACCGCCGATCCGGGGATCAAAGAACAGGATCTTTCCCAGTTCGGCCTTGGCGTCGGACTGCAGGTTATCCGGCGGAATCGGTGGCGGGCCGAGCGGTGCCAATGGCGCGGGTCCCGCCTGTTCACTTTTTGTGGCGTCCTGCTTGCCGGCCAGGGCAGTATTACCGACCAGC
>NZ_JAQGEI010000035.1 GCF_029017505.1 Sedimenticola hydrogenitrophicus | reverse complement strand
GCTGAGTGATGCTTTCAATCTCGAAGGCCAAATCCGCCGGCGGCGCCATGGTCTATTTCTCTGATCACCTGGTTGAGGATGGCGCGGCCGCAAACCCTCACGAGGACTACTATCAGTCTGGCGCCGAATCACCTGGCCAGTGGTATGGGTCGGGTGCCAAGGCGCTGGGATTGGTTGGCGAGGTGGGCATCGAGGATATGGCCCGCGCCCTGCTGGGCGTCGACCAGGCGAACAATAAACTGGTTCAGAATGGCGGCAACCCCGAGCGCCGGGCAGGTTTTGATTTGACGTTCTCAGCTCCTAAATCTGTATCCCTCGTGTGGGGCCTGGCGGATGGCGAACTGCGCCAGCAAATTGCCAATGCCCACCAAAAGGCGGTGCAGGTTGCCCTGCGGAAACTCGAATCTGAATACTTGTTTTCCAGACGAGGCCACGGCGGCGAGGAGCTGGAAAACGCCCGCCTGGTCTCGGCTACGTTCGATCACTGGACCAGCCGTGAGCAGGACCCGCAGTGCCATACGCATTCCTTCGTGATGAACCTGGCGCAGCGTGCCGACGGTACTTTTGGAACAATCCAAAGCAGTGAATTCTTCCAGGCCAAAATGGCCTTGGGAGCTCTCTACCGGGCGGAATTCGCCAGCCAACTGCAAACAATCTGTTTGCAAGATGCTAACAAACCGCTAACAGTCGAGCGGGACGGTAAAAGCTTTCGGCTGGCAGGAATGGACCCCGCGCTCGAAAAAGCGCTTTCAAAATGTCGAACCAAGATTGAAAAGTCTCTCGATGAGAAGGGTATGAACGGGGGAAAGGCTTCCGAAATAGCAGCCCTGGATACCCGTTCTGCAAAGGAGTCCATCGCCACGGACGTACTGCGCCAGAGTTGGAAAGATCAGGCGGCGGCGCTGGGCCACACCCTCGAATCCATCCTTCAAGACTTGGCAGATGCGGAGCTGGAGGAACCCCTCCAGATGCCCACCCCGGAGGCGATCCTCGCGGAGCTCACCGAGCGCGCCTCGACCGTCAGCAAGTCCCAGCTGCAGGCAGCCGTTTATCAGCACGCCCAGGGCGTGATGGGGGCCGAGGAGTCCGAACAGTACCTGCAAGAGCTACTGCATCATGATCAACTGGTCACGCTTCGCGACCGGGAGGGGCGACCGCGCTATACCACCCTGGAAATGTATAACCTGGAAAAGCGCCTGGCGGCAGATGCACAAAAACGCAGCCAGGAGCGGCACCACCAATCCAGTCAAGGCGCAGTCGACCAGGCGCTGGCCGCCCGGCCGACTATTACCGATGAACAAAAAATGATGCTCGAACACATCACCGGCCCGGAGGGATTCTGTGCTGTGCAGGGCTGGGCCGGTACGGGCAAATCGTTCACGCTGGGAGCGGCGCGCGAGGCTTGGAAAGCCGATGGAAAACACGTCGTTGGTTGTGCGCTGGGTGGTAA
The DNA here is from genome assembly GCF_029017505.1 of Sedimenticola hydrogenitrophicus. Taxonomy (GTDB): domain Bacteria; phylum Pseudomonadota; class Gammaproteobacteria; order Chromatiales; family Chromatiaceae; genus Sedimenticola; species Sedimenticola hydrogenitrophicus_A. The sequence goes on along the minus strand of NZ_JAQGEI010000035.1, from coordinate 63,605 downwards.
GCAAGCTGACGAGCTCGAGGCCGGAGCCGCCATCCCCAGCCAAACGATCCACTCCCTGATCAATGACCTGGAAAACGGGTATCAGTCACTGACCAAAAATAGTGTACTGGTGATCGATGAGGCGGGTGTCGCTGGAAGCCGACTACTGAAAGAGATCACTGACAAAGCCAACGCCGCTAACGCGAAAATTATTCTTTGCGGAGACGCTTACCAGACTCAGGCTATAGATGCCGGCGGAGCGTTCCGCCTAGTCAGCCAGACCATTGGAGCGGTGGAAATCACGGAGAACAGACGACAGCGGGATGCATGGGCACGCCAAGCTGTACAGGACTTCAGAAACGGAGAAGCGGGCAAAGCACTGCGGGCGTATGCCGAGCGGGGCTTGGTGCATGTCGAGCAACAGAGCCATGATGCCCTACTGGAAAAACTGGTAGCCAACCACCTGCAGGAGCGCGATCCGCAGCACCCAGGTGAAAACCTGATGATCGCCGCCACCAGGCGGGACGTGGCGCTGCTGAACCAACTGGCGCGGTCCGAGTTGCAGGCGACCGGCGAGGTGCAAGCTGATGCGGTAGCCATTAACGGAACAAATTACGCCGAGGGCGACCGCATTATATTCACCCGAAATAACCGCTTGGTAGCCGTGAAAAACGGCGTGCTGGGGTCGGTTGTATCTGCGGCGCCGGATCGATTCGAGGTCATGACCGACGCTGGGAAACGAGTCCATTTTAACCCCCAGGAGTTCGAACATTTTCAGCATGGGTACGCCATCACCTGCCACAAATCCCAGGGAGTGACTGTGGATCGTGCGCATGTTCTGATCAATGAGGGCATGTCCGATCGTCACTGGTCCTACGTGGCGGCCTCCCGCGCCCGGGAGCAGACTCAGTTCTATGCAACCTCCGATACCTACAAGGAGGCGGCGAAGACGATGGCCCGCAGCCACCTGAAAGACACCTCACAAGATTATCAAATTTATCCAGCACGGGAGTATCAGAATGACCAGTCAAACCCTTACCCAACACCAGAGCATTGTAGAAAAATCGCCGAAGCTACCGGTAGCCTGTCGGAATTGTCCGCACGCCATTTGGCAGGGCTATCGCTCAGCGAACGAGCCCGAGATCTCGACGAATATTCAAATCTACTGTCGGATCATGCACTCTCTGATCGATCTCCGGATCACGATCTGCGACGGCACGATGATTCCGCCACCCCCCGAGCCGAAGAGCCCCGAGAGCGAGGAGTAAGCCAACTGATTGATAGACCACATCAACCAGATCAGGAGAAAGAAATGTTGACACCCGACGAAGAAAAGGCCGTGGAGCGCACGCGAAAACGTACCGAGGAGGATTATGCCGAGGCAGAGAGAGAGTTTAATAAGATGCTGCGGGAGCTGAGGGAAAAGACAGGAGAGGCGCATACAGAGGAGGCGCATGCAGAACACCAGGTTGAACACGAGAAAGAGAAACCTGAATCTGAGCATCACGAGAAGCTCGAAAAGGAAGAGCATAAGGGTAAGGCACATGAACATGATCATGACAACCACCATGACCACGAGCCAACACTACAGGAGATGGGCGAGCAGGCAGAGCAGGATCGAGAGGCAGCGCTGGCAGCGATCGAGGGCGGCGAGGGTGTGACCCGCGAGTCGGCAGAAGCGGAATACGAAGCTGAGTAATAATTTTACCAAGGAGAAAATTGATGATTAAGGTAACAGATGAAGATAGAAAATTGATGTGCACAGAGCTAGGGCTATCAACTGAACAACAACTTATAGACCAGGTGCGGGCAGCACCGGACACCCCTTTACCATCATGCAGCACATCAGAGCAGATTACCGCCGCCTTGGCACTTGATGAGCCGCGGCTTCTGCCGTCCGATTGGCAAGATTCTCTCGCTGCCTATAAAAGACTGGATAAGCGCCAGCGAAAAATCGTCGACCGGGCACGGGGCTGGTATAGACCGCGCTGGCCTTGACCGAGGCGCCGTACTGGCCGGGAGTAGGGCCTGCCCACAGGGCCCACAGGCTGCCCCGAGCCTCCGGAGGGGCTCAGGCACAGCCTGTGGACTTGTGGACAGGAGAGCGGAATTTGAAACATGGAGTAATAACAATGAAGAAAAAAATCAGTTTTGATGAGGCGATTATGTGGATCGAGAGTTTGGGCATGAGCGTGTACCAACAGCCCGATAGGATTGACAGAATCCTCGATCAGCTCTGCGGTGAATGCCATGATAAAGAGGCCTGTCCATTTAAGGATCAAACAAGTTACTGGCGTGGGTTCGCCGCTGGGGCGACGGGTATCAGTCCACTGAATCCCAGCGTGATGAATAACAGTGACACCTGGTTTCAAGGATTCGGGGAGAGCCGGAAAACCAAGAGCTTACTATTCTCGGATGATCGCTGATGGCCGTGCTTGAACTGGTTGCGCCAAACCACGCCGATCCGGAGCACTTGATTGTGGTAAAGCAACGGATGGTGCAGTTGGGACCACCAACCATCCGAGTCGTGAGAATCAACGGTCGATACTACGCCCTGGAAGGTTCCCATCGGATCGCGGCGGCGGTGTCCCTTGGATACCCAATTAATTTCAACTATGTTTCCGCATCAGACCGGATTACCGCCGCCGACGGCTGGGAGGACTTGGAGGGAATGCCAGTGGCTGATATCACAGCCGGGGAGGTGGTGCGTATTGCAGCCTCCCCGGTGACCTACACCCTGGATACAATTGAAGCACCCGAGGAACAGTCAAACACAGGGCAAAGCGTTGTAGTTGTATTTGGAGCTTTGGCGTTGTTAGTCGTCGCCTTCTATGTACTGCATTAAAACCAGTCAGCCAGGCGCGAGATAGCCCCGGCGAACCAGCAGGCCCAGGGGCCGCGCTTCAACTTCTGGCGATCATCCTGGGTTCCGGCCCTTCTCCCTCAGACGGCCCATCCCTGGGCCAAGCACCAATCCGACCGGACAGCACCCGGCATCCCTGCCGGGCGTCCCTCCGGGCTGCCGTTCAGCCAATCCTCCACGCAAAAAGCGCAAGGCCGAGGTTCTACGTGGAACCCCTAGTGGCCTTCCGGGCCCGGGCGATCTCGACCAGTTCGCCCTGCAGGGTCTTATTATCTTCCCGGGCCTCTCTGAGTTCCGCCCGCAGGCTCTTGATTTGCTCATCTCGGTCTTCCACCCGGGCGGCCAGGGCGGCGTTTTCACTGGACAACCTGGCAGCGTCCGCACGGGCCTTATCCAACTCCCCTTGTGCCTGGCTAACAGCTTGGTCTTTCTCGGCCAAGGCCTTTTGCAGTTCACCCATGCGATCCTCCAGCCGGCTGATCTCGGCCAGCGCCTCGTCCCGCTCGCCGGTGGCGGCCTCGATGGCGGCATCGGCCTCCTGGCGTACCGCCTCGACCGTCGAGCCTGCCAGCTTGCTGGCGACGGTCCAGACCTGGCCCAGTGATGTTTCCATGGCGCGCCGGAGGTCTGCCGGCATCTCCAGGGCAACGGCGACCTCTTGCTTGCGGGACTCCCGCCACTCCCTCATCACAGGGCTGATATGCGACAGCGAGCCTCCCCCCATGCGCTCACGCACCTGGTCATTGGTGGGGCTCTCGATGCCCTCCGCCACCAGGGCATTGGCAGCGGCCACGATTTTTTCTCTAATCTCCTTTTTAACGCTCATCCCATCACCTCATCTGTATGTATTGTATGTATGTACAGTACATACAATACATACAGATCGCAAGGCTTTTTAGCGTGATTTTTTTGCGCCGGAACTGGAGAAGCAGACCGGGAGGGCGAGGCGGCAGGTAATAGCTAGGCTATCAATTATGATAGATGATAAGTCGTAGTTTCTTGATGGGCCCGGGTCGATTATCTGGTCCCAGACATCTTTCTTCCTGCTAAACGCTTTTTGTACACTTGGTGTACCACCGAACTACCAGGCAGGGCGCGCACACGCGCCGGGCTGAGCGGGCGGCCGACTTGTCGGCCGGGCGTGATTTGTCCCGGTCTTAGCGCCCCGAAGGGGTGGGCGCTTGCGGCCATGGCGGCCAACTTGTTGGCCGGGACGCTTAGACCCTGCCTCGCACCTGGTTCAATTTATTGTGGGGAATGGTATTCTGTGATAAATAACGAGAACAAAATTATTAATACAATAGGGGTTGCTTGATGAAAAAAATACTTTCTGCTCTTGCGTTAACTGCTTTCCTCACAGGCTGTGGTGGTGGGCCATCCGATGCTGAAATTGAGGGGTTAATAAAAGCTGAAATTGCAAAAGCAAATGAATTAATGGCCAGCCTTGGTCCGCTTGGGAAAAAAGGAATCACTGAGATTGTTAACATCTCAAATCATGGTTGTGATTCTCACAAAACAATGGATGGCGCCTATGCCTGCGATCTAGAAATAACCAGTAAAAATATGCTTCTAGGGGATAACACAGAAAGAAAAATCATTGACCTTGCAAAGACCAATGGCGGCAAATGGTATTTTGTCAGGTAATCTTTCAGCCTGAGAAGCAGACCGACTTTAAGGCGGCCTGCTTCTCACCCCAGCTTATCCGCCAGCTTCCCTGCGTGGAGGTGAGTATAGCGCTTTAGCATCTGCAAAGTCTTATGCCCGGTGATGGCCGCCACCTCCATGCTGTCCAGTCCCTTCTCGAACAATTGGCTACAGGCCTCATGTCTTAGGTCGTGAAATCGAAGGCCTTCAATATTCCCCTTCTTCAGGAGCTTCTTCCAGGAGGCTCGGAGGCCGTCACCAGTATAGGTGAATAACTTGCCGGCGTTTTCCCCTGGATCCAGGCGCCGCAGGATCCGGAGTGCCCTCCGCGACAGCGGGACCCCTCGATCTGAGCCGTTCTTCGTGTCCTTCAGGTGGATAATCCGGGCGGCCAGATCAACATCCTCCCAGGTCAACCCCAGTAGCTCCCCCTGTCTCATGCCGGTTTCAATCGCCAGGCGGATAATAATCAGCAGCTCCGGGTTTCTGTGCCGCCTTCCCAGGCGGAACAGTTGGGCGGTTTCATCGCGGGAGAGACGGCGATCCCTGGCCCGACCAGGTGGCGGCTTGCGTATGTCCATCACCGGATTGGCCACCGGTAGCGCCCATTCCTTGCGCGCTACCGTGTAGACATGGCTGATCAGGGCGATCATAAGGCGCACGGTGCCGCTGGAGCGGGTTTTGGCAAGGCGATCCCTCAGGGCGGCGATATCGGGCGCAGTGATGCGCTCCAGGGGCTGCTTGGCCAGCTCATCGGCGTGCAGGGTGCGCAAGCGCGAACGCTCGGCCTTGTTGCTCTTCTTCCGGGCGGTGAATTCGGTCTCGTAGCGGTCTAGGAGCTTGCCGAGGGTAGGCAGCTGGACCTGTTCCGTCTGGTAGTCGCCGGTTTCTATGGCCACCTCGATCCTTTGTGCCCAGGTCTTGGCGGCCGTCTTGGTGCTGAAGGTCTTGCTGGTGTAGACGCCATCCTTGCGGACCTGGGCGCGCCATTTGCCGGACTTGAGCTTGGTGAACGATGCCATTGGATCTCCCCTTCAGAGTGCACACAGATTGCACACGGGATGCTGAATGGTCGATGTTGGCGGGGCGGTTGTAAGCCCCTGATCCGTGTGCACTATGTGTGCACCCTATCGTATTTCTCTGTGCATGTCTGTGCTAAGTCGTTGTTTCTAGTGCACACGGCGGAATTTTGATCGTAACAAAAAAGGGCTACACGATGCGTGTAACCCTTTGTTTTTACTGCTTTAAATTGGTGGGCCATGTAGGATTCGAACCTACGACCAATGGATTAAGAGTCCACTGCTCTACCAGCTGAGCTAATGGCCCAATTTATGGGGTGGACGATGGGGCTCGAACCCACGACAACCGGAATCACAATCCGGGACTCTACCAACTGAGCTACGCCCACCATAAACTGTAAAGAACCTGGCACGCCCGGCAGGATTCGAACCTGCTACCCTCGGCTTAGAAGGCCGATGCTCTATCCGAATGAGCTACGGGCGCATGATCGATAATTTGGTCGGGGTAGAGAGATTCGAACTCCCGACATCCTGCTCCCAAAGCAGGCGCGCTACCAGACTGCGCTATACCCCGATAACCGGACCCCCGCCTCTGTGCGAAGAGGCCGGAATGATACGCAGCCAACCGCACTGAGTCAACGAATAATTTCCCCGTTCCAGGCGCTTGTGCGGTGAAAATTCCGGGCATTCGCGCTATCATGCGCCCCTTCCTTTGAAACTGTAGTGGAATCTCACCCATGAGTGCAAATATCCTTGACGGCAAGGCGATCGCCGCTGACCTGCGCAGCGACATCAAGGCCCAGGTAACCCGCATGACCGAGGCCGGGGAACGCCCACCCGGGCTGGTGGTGATCCTGGTGGGCGAGGACCCCGCTTCCCAGGTATATGTGCGCAACAAGCAGCGCTCCTGCGAGGAGGTGGGCTTTCTCTCCGAACTGCGCCGCCTGCCGGACGACACCACGGAGGCGGAGCTGATTGCCCATATCGACGAGCTGAACGGCCGCGAGGATGTGGACGGGATTCTGGTTCAGTTGCCCCTGCCCCGGCAGATCGACGAGGAGACGGTGATCGAGCGCATCCTGCCGACCAAGGATGTGGACGGCTTCCACCCTTACAACGTGGGCCGTCTGGCGCTACGTATGCCGATCCTGCGCCCCTGCACCCCGAAGGGGGTGATGACCATGCTGGAGCGTACCGGACAGCAACTGGAGGGGCTGGATGCGGTTATCATCGGCCAGTCCAACATCGTCGGCCGGCCGATGGCACTGGAGCTGCTGGCGGCCCGCTGTACCATCACGGTGTGCCACAGCCGCACCAAGGATCTGCCGCAGAAGATCGCCAATGCCGATGTGGTGGTGGCCGCGGTCGGCCGCCCCAACTTCGTCAGGGGCGAGTGGATCAAGCCGGGGGCACTGGTGATCGATGTGGGCATCAACCGGCTGGAGGACGGCAGCCTGTGCGGCGACGTGGAGTTTGCGGGCGCCAGCGAGCGTGCGGCGTGGATCACGCCGGTACCGGGCGGCGTTGGGCCGATGACCGTGGCGACCTTGTTGGAAAACACGCTGCAGGCGCGCGAGCTGCACGGCAGCTAGCGATCGCTACTCGTGTGCCGCCCCGCGCTCGCCGGCCTCCGGCGGGGCGCTCCGCAGCCACTCCAAGCGGGCGCGCAGCACCCGTTTCAGCAGCTGCCACAGCAGCCAGAGCGAAAACAGCGGAAACAGCACCGTCTGCATCAAAAACACCACGATCATGTTGATGGCATTCTCACTGATATTGGTCGCCGCCCGGTTGAACGCGGCCATCCGCGCCTCGATATCCACCGCCCGGGTAGCGGTATCGTAGACCCGCCGGGCCTGATCCAGCAGCGACTCCGCCTGCCCTTCCGGCAGGGTTGGCCGCAGCTCGCTGTTCACTTCACCGATCTGGCTCGCCGCCCGCTCCAGTTGCCCCCGCGATTCGCTGTACTGGGGCTCCAGAAAGGCCTGGTAGAAGCGCTCACCGCCGATGGCGATCAGGGCGATGGAGAGCCGCAGAATCAGCAGGGCGAGCGCCAGTCGGCAAACCATACGGCCGATCCCGCCAATGCGTCGCCGACCCGGCCACCAGATGACCAGCAACAGCGACAGGATGGCCACAACCGTGGCATAGGTCAGCCAGGGAGAGGCCATCACATCCAGCAGGATGCGCTGAATTCCGAACGAGGCGCTGCTGGCCAGCATGACCCAGGAGAAACGCTCCACCAGGTCGTTGATCGGGTCGAGGATCTCGCCCGGCTTGAAGTTGAGGCCGATGCCGACCGGTTCCACCGCTACCTCGGTGCCCTGGGCCACCGAGATCACCCCGTTCAACCCCCGGCTCACGGCAAATACCAGTAGCGCCCGTTTGAAGCCCGCCTCGGTCTGCGTATGACCGATCCGGTCCAGGCTGCCCTCCTGGATCACACCGACCAGCAGTAACAGCAGCAGGGTGATGGCGAGTTGTCTGAACAGCGGCTTGAGCATGATCCCTGGCGACCCGATAGCGTGGCGGAGGCCCCCATCTTACGTGAAGGTGCCGGCGCAAATCCATGTGTCGATCAAACTACCGCCGGTTGTCCGATCCTGTCCCGACGTTGTTCTATGCAGGGACCGGGGTCGGCGCCAGCCTTGACGCCGACCCCGGTAAGGTGGCTCAAACGGAGGGGTAGGCCTCCAGCCCCGGGTTGCCCGACATGCCCACCAGTTTCGGCGTGTTGAGCTTGTCGATCTTGACCTGTTTGCGGTCGCGCAGGTAATCCGCCACCACGTCCCAGATCGGCCTACCGGGCGACTCACTGCCGACCGTGGCCCAGCCGGCGACCATGTACTGCTTGCCGGCCTCGATGGCGGTGCCGTCGTTCAGGGTCATGTTGCTGATGCGCTGACCGAACGACTGGTTGGGATCGCACACATAGTCCATACCGCCCAGGCGCACCATGTCGCCCCCCTGCTGGAAATAGGGGTCGGGGTTGAACAGGTTGTCGCACACATCTTCCAGGATCGCCTTGATGTCGGCACCGCTCATCTCCCGGCGGTAGGTCTCCGGGTAGGTGATGCAGGTCTGGTCCATCACGTGCTCCATGGTGATGGTCTGGCCGGGTATCACCGTGGTGCCCCAGCGGAAGCCGGGCGAGAGCGAGATCTGCGCATCGTTCACCTTGAGCAGGGCATCGCAGATCACCTGATCGAAGGTGCCGTTGAAGTTACCCCGGCGGTACAGGGTCTCCTCGGCCACCGCCAGCGGCTCCTGCAGTCTGGCCAGGTAGGGTGCGCGCATTTCGTCGATATAGGCCTGCATCCCGGCATCGGCCGGCAGCAGGTTGGAGAAGATCGGCAGCAGGCGGTACTGATAGCCCTGCAGTTTGCCGTTGCGCACATCCAGGTCCATCACCCCGAGGAACTTGCTGTTGGAGCCGGCGTTGGTCACCAGGGTCTTGCCGGAAGCGTTCTCCACCACCGTGGGGGCCGGCATGCCGTCATGGGTATGGCCGCCGAGGATGACATCGATACCGGTTACCTGGGCGGCCATCTTCAGGTCCACGTCCATGCCGTTATGCGACAGCACCACTACCAGGTCCGGTTTCTCGTCGGCCCTTACCTTGTCCACCATGGACTGCATCCGCTCATCCTGGATACCGAAGGTCCAGTCCGGGATGAAGCGGCTCGGATTGGCGATCGGGGTATAGGGGAAGGCCTGGCCGATCACCGCCACCCGCACCCCGTTAACCGTGCGCAGGGTATAGGGCTTGAAGGCGAGCCCGGTATCCTCGTCAAATCCGCCGAAGTCACTGAATTTGTAATCGAACAGCGCCTCTTCCGTCACCTTCACATTCTGGGCGAGGAACGCACCCTTGAACTCACCGATATTCTCGATAATCTCACTGTCCTGATAGGTGAACTCCCAGTGGCCGGTCATGACATCGACCCCCAACAGGTTACACGCCTTCACCATGTCCTTGCCGCGGGTCCAGTAGGAGGTAGCGGAACCTTGCCAGGTATCGCCGCCATCCAGAAGCAGGGTGTTACCATCCCCGCGCTCCGCCCGCAGACGCTTGATCAGGGTGGCCAGGTGGGCAAATCCCCCCACCTTGCCGTAGGTCCTGGCGGCGTTGTCATAATCGAGATAGCTGAACGCATGGGCCGCGTGGCTGCCGGCGGCGATGTCGAAATGTTTCAGCAGGGCGCTCCCCACCAGATGCGGCGCCCGGCCCAGGGCGGCGCCGACCCCCAGGTTTACGTTGGGCTCGCGAAAGTAGATGGGATTGAGCTGGGCATGACAATCGGTCATGTGCAGCAGGCAGACATTGCCGAAACGGGGGACCTCGTAAAGGTCTCCCGGCCGTCCGGCGGTGGCCCGGAGCGAACCCGGCAACAGGCCCGCCACGCCTGCCATGCCCATCAGGTGCAGGAACTCTCTTCTGGATATGCTCATGTCGGATCAACCTTGGTGTCAGGCTCCGGTCAGCACTGCCGCCTGGCCTGTATTGTGTTATGTAGCGTCATATTATATAGCACCATGTGGTTCCCGGGATCCGTACGGATCCCGGGAATGGTGACGCCGGTTTGTGCTGCACCCGGGGTGCGGTTACCTCCCGATGAAGCGAATCAGCCGATGGCCTCTTCGACGCTGTCGCTCTTGCCCATGTTGTCGGTCCAGGTGAGCTTCAGGGTCTCGCCCTTGCCGCCATCGAACTTGAAGGAGAGATAGGGGTTCTTGGAGACACCGCCACTCCAGTGGGCGTTCATCACCATCTTGCCGCCCACTTCACACATCACCTCCTGGATAAAGTGTGCCGGCACCATACTGCCGCTCGTGGAGTCCTTGCGGAAACCGGATTCCATGGGATGGGTCATCAGGGCCTTGACGGTGGTTACCCCGTCCTTCTCTTTTGCGCGAATCTTGATTGTTGCCATGTTCTATACCTCGAAAAATAGTGTGTCTGCTGTCAAATGCCGATGGCGTTCTGACGAGGCTTAGCCGCCGCAGCCGCCGATCGTCACCTTGACCTCCTTTTTCGCGGTATAGAGCTTGCCACCGGCCTTGACCACCGCGACCACATCACCGCTCTTACCCATCTTGATCCGGGTGGAGGCGTAACCGTGGGCGCCGTCGGCCAGATCAAAACTGGCCACCAGCGGCGACGGATTGTTGGGCGCGGCGATGGTGATGGACTCCACACCGGCCATGGTGGCCGTCACGGTGACGGGAACCACCGCGCCGTTCTCGGCAATCTCCGGCGCCTTGATATTGATCTCCGCGCTCTCAGTCATCCCTCCGGAGCCCAGCAGGGTCGAGATCGCATCGTCCATCTTTTTCTCGCCAAACGCCTTGTCCGGCCAGGCGGCCAGCACGCTGGTGGGTACCAGCAGTCCGGCGCCCACGGCAACACCCAGTGTGCCGGCGGCCACTGAACCCTTGATAATCAGTCTGCGTAATTCATTCATAGCTGTTTCCTGTCTCTAGATGCTTCTGTAGATACTTCCGATCAGGGCATGACCGTGGTCAGACCGACGCTGACCCAGTCCTGCATACCACCGCGATACCATTTCAGTTTATAGGCGGGGTAACCCATCTTGGTCAGGGTCTTGATATTGACCGACGACTGGGGACACCAGATGCCGTTACAGAACAGCACCAGGGTCTTGGCTTTGCGGAAATCCCACTTGCCATCCACCATCTGTACGCCAAAGCTGTTGACCAGGATATCGCTCAGGGTCTCCGCCTCGGTTTCGATCTCGAAGTTGCCCGCCACATCGATATTGATCTTGTCCCAGGGAATATTGACCGCGCCGGGGATGGTGCCGCGCCGGGTCCAGTCCGGGGTGCGGGAATCCACCAGCATCACACTGCGGTCGCCATTGCTGATGCGCTTCAGGTAACCCAGCACATCCAGCTCACCGATCGTATCCACCCCAGGAATGAGGTGCATCGGCTGGATGCAGAAGGGTGGGCAGTGGCGGGAGGGATGGTTATAGGCTGCCGGAATAGTGGCATCCTTGTCATCGACCCGCCGGATGGTCACCGTCTTGCCGTTGTGCACCACGTCCAGCGACTCCATTCCCGGGGTAATCTTGGCCATGGGGCCGGCCATCGCCAGGCCGGCCAGCGCCACACCGCCAATCAGGGCCAGGGTAATCGATACCTTGCCGTATTTCATTATGTCTCTCCTTCGGTTTGATCCGTATCAGTACTTCAGATAGGAGGGTATTTTGAGCTCGCTCTGCGACACCTGCTGCTCATAGCCGAGCCGGCCTTCCGCTTCGGCCTTTTTGGCCAGTTTCACGGCCTTGTCATACTCACCGGCCTTGGCCGCGTCCTGGGCCTGCTTGATGAACTTGCCGGTATCCCGCCACTCGCCATTCACCGAGGCCGCCTGCTTGCGCGCCGCCTCCGCCTTGGCGATGGCATCGGCGGCCATCGCCGCATCGGCCTTCATGCCACCCGCCAGAACGGCGGCGGACCCGGCCAGCAGCCCGAATGCCAAAACCAGCATTGCTAGTACAGTTTTAATCTTCATATTCCTCTCCAGTTTCTCTTGTTGCCCGATCCTGAATGACAGGGGACGCCTATTTGCGGGCACTCGGACCATTCAGCTCCAGGCCGTTGCTCATAGCGGTGAGGAAATACTCCAGGTTGCGATACTCCTCACCCTGCGCCTTCAATGCCTTGGCACGGATGTTGTTGTTGCAGCCGGAGAAGCGGCGATGCAGCGTGCCGACGGTACCCCACTTGGAGCGATACACCGGCCAACCGGTGACATGACCGACCGTCGGACTGAGGATCTCGGTACGCACCCGCAGGCCGGCATTTTGCAGGTGACAGCTGGCGCAGGAGAAGTTCAGCTGACCGCGCCGGGTGAAATAGAATTTCTTGCCGTCCTCATAGGCCGCCATGGCGCGGGGATCGTCCTTCGGCACCTCCACGTTGATCACCTTGCCGCGGGACTGGAAGGCGACATAGGCCAGAATGTTGTTGATCGGCCCCTTCTTGTACTTGAGCGGTTTCTCGCCATTGGCCTCAAGGCACTGATTAAGCGCCAGCGGCAGGGTCACCACCATGCCCTGCTGTTTATCCCAGCTCGGATACTTGTCGGCCATCGCCGGTCCGTCCGGGAAACAGTCCTTGTAGCCCTTACCGTTGGCGAAGGGCTTCTCCCACATCGCCTGGCCGGCATCGATGAACGGCTCATAGGGAGGAAACTCCTCGATCGCTTCCCAGTTTTCACGCCCTATCGGATCGATGGCGTAGACCCCGTTGGCGTACTCCTCCATGGGCACTGAGGGGAACTTGGCCTTGTAGTACTTGATGAACGCCATGCGGTCCTCCTCGGGACCCGCCTGGGCGGTAACGGCGGTTATCGCCAGTAGCGCCAGAGTAATCAGTATTTTTTTCATAGTTTCTCTTCCCAAAACCCTAAACCAAAAATAATCAGTCGCGGTTGTGCAGCGCTGTTGCCTCAGAGGGTCCAGATATACTCGACGATCTTATCGATCTCTGCGTCCGACAGGACCTGCAGCCGACCGAAGGGCACCATGGCGGACTCGGGATTGGCCGCGGTGGCATCCCAGATCTGCGTGCGCAGCTTTGCCTTGTCGGGATAGCGCGCCTTCATCGCCAGCAGCGGCGGCCCGACATTCCCGGGCGTGGGCTCGTCTTCGATCAAGTGACAGGCGAGACAGTTGCCTTTTTTCCGGTCGACCGCGATGGCTTTGCCTTCGGCGACGACCGCGGGGTCAACCTGGGCGGCCATCGCCTTGGGCGCTTCTTTTGTCGTGGGTTTGCCGGAGCAGCCAGTCAACCAAGCCGCCGACGCTATGATGACCAGTGTGGAAACCAGTCTGACAGTTTTTTTCATCATCTCCTCCTAAGGAATGCTGAAGGGGTGACCGCCTGCCCAATAGCTGAACGTCAGCCTGTGCGCATCCCTGCACGTTCATTTATCGGACAAGAGGTCAGTTATGTCGTCACTCTACCTGATTTATTGGTTTAGCGGTCCCAGAGTATAGTCGGCAGGGTTGCGACCGGTTACTCGATTCCGTGGCAGATTTTCGGACGTAGCTGATTATGGAAATTGATCCAGGTTAAAGAAATTGGAATATACAGCAGCAGATATTGTGGTTTTCCACTACTGGGATTCCAGGGTCAACATCATGCGCATCAGGTCGGAGAGGGTTTTCGCCTCCATCTTGTCCATCACCTTGGCCCGATGGGCCTCGACCGTGGACTGACTGACCGATAGCTCGGCGGCGATCAGCTTGTTGCGCAGCCCCTGCACCACCAGCTCCAGCACCTCGCGCTCCCGGGGGGTGAGGCGCGACAGCTTCTGCTTGATCTCGGCCAGATGCGAGGCCTCGCCCCGCTGCCGGGCATCATACTCCAGCGCCCGATGCACACTGTCCAGCAGCGCCTGATCGTTAAACGGCTTCTGGATGAAATCCACCGCACCCGCCTGCACCGCGCGTACCGCCATCGGCACATCGCCATGACCGGTGATAATGATAATGGGCGGACAGAGCGGCTGCTCCAGCAGCTGGTTCTGCAGGTCCATGCCGCTCATGCCGGGCATGCGCACATCCAGGATGATACAGCCGGGCCGTGAGGCATCGAACTGATCCAGATAGGCATTGGCGGAATCAAACGACTCCACGTCGAGCCCGACCGACTCCATCAGCAACTGGAGTGCCTCACGGACCTCCCGGTCATCATCGACGATAAAGACTGTACTCTCGCTCATGTTTCTGTTTCTCTTTGTGGGCATGTGGGCAGCAGGAAAATAAAGCGCACCCCGCCACCCGCCACGGGTTCAACGAAAATCCGTCCCTTGTGCGCCTCGATAATCCCCTGGCTGATGGAGAGACCGAGTCCCATGCCGTTGGGCTTGGTGGTGACGAAGGGGTTGAACAACTGACCCGCCACCGCCGGGTCCAGCCCGGGACCGGTATCGGTAAGGGTGACCCGCGCATAATCGACCGCTTCGTTGCGCGTGGCGATACTCAACAACCGCGCCCCCTCCGGGATATCGGCCATCGCCTCGATGGCATTTCTCGCCAGGTTCAGGATCACCTGATCGATCTGCACATGCTGCGCCAATACCTTGCCGATCCGTTCATCCAGGTCCAGAACCACCTTGGCCCCGGCCTTCCTGATCTCGGTGCGCAGCAGGGTGATCACCTCATTGATCACCTCATTGATATCGATCAGGCTCAGTTCCGGCTGCTCTTTCTTTACGAACTGCCGCAGGTGGCGGATGATCTCGCCCGCCCTGGCGGCCTGGGCGCCGATACGCTCCATCACATCGATTACCCGTTCCGTCTCGCCATTGCCGCTCTCCAGCATGCGGATGCAGGCGTGAGCGTTGGTGGCGATCGCCGTCAACGGCTGATTGATCTCATGGGCGATGCCGGAGGCCATCTCACCCATGGTGCTGAGACGAGCCACGTGGGCCAGGTCGTCCTGATGTTGGCGCGTCTCCTCGCTGATCCGCTTGCGGTCGCTGATATCCCGGAACACCACCACACTGCCCACGGTCTTGAGCTGCCCGTCCCTGATCGGGGTGCTGGAATACTCCACCGGAAAGCTGCTGCCGTCCTTTTTCCAGAACACATCGTCCTCGACAAAGCGGGGGACCTGGTCACTGTTGGTGGCATAGACCGGGCACTGATCGGCCGGGTGCGGCGTGCCGTCGACGCGGGTATGGTGCAGGATCTGATGCTGATTGCGGCCGATCAGGTCGTCGGCCTCCCAGCCGGTAATCTGGGTCATGGCGCGGTTGGCAAAGGTGGTATTGCCGTTCAGATCAACGCCGACAATACCATCCGCCACCGAGTTCAGGATCAGTTCATACTGCCGCTCCAGGTGCCGTTTGGCCTTTTTCAACTCGCGGTTGAGCCGCGCCACCCAGGTGGTCATCAGCAACATGAAGAGCAGGAACACCAGGGCCACCAGCAGCCAGTACCAGTACTTTTTTATCGCGTCTTCGAGGGTAAAGCGCCCGGTGTACTCATAGGGGGGCAGCTGCAGCTCCCTGAACAACTCATGCACCGGTTGGTAATCCAGCGGAATGGTCCAGCCGGCATAGCTGCCGGCACGGGCGGCCGGATGGTTGCTCGGCATGTTCAGCAGCGCCACGGCGACCTTCTGCGCCAACTCGTTGGAGGTGTGGAGCACCTTGCTGAACGGCCACTCCGGATAGAGCCGGGTACTGCGGCTCAACAGGAAACCGGGATTGACCTTGCGGTTGATAATCTTGAAGTCAGCCATATCGATCTGACCGGCCTTGGCCATGCGCTCCAGAATGTCTGTACGCACCGTACCGACATCGACCCGGCCATCCCTGACCGACCTGACCACCCGGTCATGAATGCCGCCAAAAGTGATGGAATGCATATCCCGATACGGGTTCAGTCCCCGGGTGTTCATCTCCCGCCAGGCCATCTGAAAGCCGCCCAGGGAATAGACGTCCACCGCCATCAGGCTTTTTCCCTTGAGATCATCCAGGGTATTGATATCGTCGCGATCACGCCGGGTGAAGATCACGCCGCCAAATACGTTTTTTGCCGTCCCGCCCGCCAGGTTGTTGAGCGTGGCAATACGCGAGATACGATGACGCACCTCCAGATTCACGTACATCCCCGGGTTGGTGAGGATAAAATCCACCTGGCCGAACTTGACCGCCGGGTCCACATCGGAAAAATCGAGCGGGACAATTTCAAAGGTATAGTCGGGAATTACCCGACTCAGGTAGATCGCGGTGGGCGACCAGGCGTCAGAGGTGGCCTGGTCGCCGCGATGGCTCAGCACCCCGATCCGGATCAACTGATCCTCGGCCGGAAGCGACTCAGAAACCAGCGGCAGCAACAGAAATAACAACAGCGCCCGACGCCACATGCAACATTCCTTCAAGGGTAGTGAGTCGAGACTACGGAATATTCCCGGTACAGGCAAGCCCGGGCCGGGCCGGGCTACGGTGCCGACCACCCGCATGGGTAACCACTCACCCGAGGGATCCACCGGAGGCACACCAATGCACCACGGAGACACAGAGGCGAAACCGGGTGATGTAACGGAACGGATCGTTGGAACAGCCATTGCCCTCACGGACCCAAGGACGGAACCCACGGGAGAATCTTATGAATTCTCCGTGCTCTCTGTGTCTCTGTGGTTCCAATAGAAGCAAGCAGTTACCCCCAGGGGAGCATATGTCTGGAAAAAAAAGCCTGCGCGCACCATAATGGCTACAGCAGAGCGCAGGAGACAAGCGAATGGCCAATTATCAACACATCCTGGTGGCGGTGGATTTTTCCAAAGAGTCTGAAGCGGTCATGGCCAAGGCCATGGAACTGCAGAAGCTGTACAACACGCGCCTTACCCTGGTCCATGTAGTGGAGTATACGGGGGCCATGTATACCGGGGAGATCCCGCTCCCGGAAGACCTCGATCTGGACCAGCGGCTGGCCAAACAGGCGGAGACCAAACTGCAGGCGCTGATTGATCAGCACGGCCTGGCGAATGCCGGATTCCAGGTGGAGATAGGCACACCGAAGCGCGAAATCGTCCGGGTGGCCGCCGAGCAGAAGGCCGAACTGATCGTGCTCGGCAGTCACGGCCGTCACGGCCTGCAGCTGCTGCTCGGCTCAACCGCCAACGGCGTGCTGCACCAGGCCACCTGCGATGTCCTGGCGGTGCGGGTGGAGAACGGCTGAATGCCATCCCGGGGTATGCCAGTTTAGTAGGGTGGATAGGCCGGTAGGCGCATGCCATCCTCAAGTCCACAATCGGTACATCCCTGTACCACTTCTCACCGTTGTCGTGGTGGATGCGCTGTCGCTTATACCACCCTACATCCACTCCTCCCGTACATCCACCCCTCCCCGACATCCCCCTCACGGCGTCGTTCCATCCGCGTGGGCACGAAAAGCGTGCCCACCGACGGCGCCCACGGGGCGCCCTATTAGCTGAGACAGGTTGCGGGAAATGGCGGCTCCAACCTGCGCGCTAAACGAACCAGCCCAACTGGATCGCTGCCATATAGAACAGCGTGCCGGAGAAGATGCTGAGCAGGGCATTGCCGCGCCACAGGTGCAGCGGCGTGGTCAACAGCAAGGCCAGCAGTTCATTGACCCCGTAGGGCGCCTGGGTCAGGTCCAGCGATTTCAGGCTGTACAACACCAGCAGGGTCATGATGGCCGGTGGCATGTAGCGGCCCAGATAGAGCAGCAGCGGGTGGTCCCCCTTCTCGCGAAACGCCACGAACGGGATCAGCCGGGTGATGAAGGTGGCCACGGTCATCACCAGGCACACCAGCAGCAGATAATTGGTTGCACTCATGAGGCCACCTGCCGGGTACGGGTGCGCAACAACAGTAGGGCGATCGACAGGCCGATCGAGACCAACAGCATCTGCTCGCGGAACAGCCACAGCGCCGCCAGGCCGCACAGCAGGGCGATAGCGAAGGGATAGGGTTCGCGCAGTTTCTTCCACTGCTCCAGCATCAGCACCATGAACAGGGCGGTCAGGGCAAAATCCATCCCGCGGGTATCAAACTCCACACCGGCCCCGAACAGGGCACCCAGGGCACACCCGGCCACCCAGTACCCCTGGTTCAGCGCGGTCAAGGCCAGATAATAATTCTGCTCGTCGTGGCCATCCGGCGGATGGGTACTGGTGATCAGGGAGTAGGTCTCGTCGGTCAGGCCGAAGATGAGATAGAGCTTCTTCAGCCCGCGGGCACGGTAACGGCCGAGCAGCGACACGCCGAAGAACATGTGCCGGGAGTTGAGGATGAAGGTGGAGATCGCCACCTCGACCAGGGACGCCTGGGCCGCCAGCAACCCCACCGCCATGAACTGGGCGGCGCCGGCATAGACCGTCAGCCCCATCAACGGGGCGTAGTACCAGGCATAGCCGAGATCCTGGAACAGGATGCCGAACGCCATGCCCAGCGGGACATAGCCGAACAGCACCGGCACCGAGGCACGAAACGCCGCCGCCAGGGTGGACATCAGGCGCTCGACGGGCGCGGCCTAGCCCAGCCAGACCCGGGCATTGCGGAACAGCCGCAGCCAGGGCCCAGCCTCACCCCAGCCGTCGGGATGCCAGGAGTTCTGCACCGTGCGCACCACCCGCTCGGGATGGGGCATCATGATGGTGACCCGGCCATCCCGGCTGGTGAGGCCGCTTATGCCCTCGGGCGAACCGTTGGGATTGGCCGGATAACGGCTGGCCACCTCCCCGCTGTTCTCCACATACTGCATCACCACCTGCGCCCGGGCGGCGGCCAGGTGGGCCGCGTCGCGGAATTCGGCCCGCCCCTCGCCGTGGGCCACCGCGATCGGCAACACCGATCCGGCCATGCCCTGCAGCAGGATGGAGGCGGAGGCCTTTACCTCGACCGAGACGAAGCGTGCCTCGAACTGCTCCGAGCGGTTGCGCACGAAGTGCGGCCAGTGCTCCGCGCCGGGGATCAGCTCGTGCAGGTTGGAGAGCATCTGGCAGCCGTTACAGACCCCCAGGGCAAAGTTGTCTTCGCGTTCGAAGTAGGCCTGGAACTGGTCCCGCGCCCGGGGGTTGAACAGTACCGACTTGGCCCAGCCCTCGCCGGCCCCGAGCACGTCGCCGTAGGAGAAACCGCCACAGGCCACCAGTCCCTGGAAGCGCTCCAGCGACACCCGGCCGGAGAGGATATCCGACATGTGCACATCGATACTGTCGAAGCCGGCCTTGTGGAAGGCGTTGGCCATCTCCAGCTGCCCGTTCACCCCCTGCTCGCGCAGCACGGCGATCTCCGGGCGCACGCCGCGGTTGATCATCGGCGCCGCCACATCCTCGGCCGGATCGAAGCCCAGCCTCACCTGGATGCCGGGGTCACCGGCATCGGCGATGCGCTCGAACTCCTCGCGGGCGCAGTCCGGATTGTCGCGCAACTGCTGCATCGCCAGGGTGGTCTCGGACCAGGCCTGCTGCAAAGCCACCCGCGGCATCGCCAGCAGGGTCTGTGTGCCGCGCACAATCTCCACCCGGTCACCGTCGTTCAGGGTGCCGATCAGGTGGCTGTAGTGGCCGAGGCCGGCATCATGCAGCTGCTTCAGCACCGCGTCGGTGTCGCTGTGACGCACCTGGATCACCGCGCCCAGCTCCTCGTTGAACAGTACCGCCAGGTCATCCTCCGCCAGGTCATCCAGCCGTACCGTCACACCGGTATGACCGGCAAAGGCCATCTCGCACAGGGTGGTGAAGAGGCCGCCGTCGGAGCGGTCGTGGTAGGCCAACAGCAGGCCGTCGCGGTTGAGGTCCTGAATGGTGGCGAAGAACTGCTTCAGGGCGTGGGCGTCGTTCAGGTCCGCCCCCTGGTGTCCCACCTGGCGATACACCTGGGCCAGGGCGGAGGCCCCCAGGCGGTTGGCCCCCTTGCCCAGGTCGATCAGGACCAGGTCGCTGTCCCCCTGGTCGCTGCGCAGCTGCGGCGTGAGGGTGTGGCGCACATCGCTGACCGGGGCGAAGCCGCTGATGATCAGCGACAGCGGCGCGGCCATGGCGCGCGCCTCGCCCGCCTGCTGCCAGACCGTCTTCATGGACATGGAGTCCTTGCCCACCGGGATGGCAATTCCCAGGGAGGGACACAGCTCCATGCCCACCGCCTTGACCGTGGCATAGAGGCTGGCGTCCTCACCGGCGTGGCCGGCGGCCGCCATCCAGTTGGCGGAGAGCTTGATGTCGCCGATGTGCTCGATGGCGGTGGCCGCCAGGTTGGTGATCGCCTCGCCGATCGCCATGCGCCCGGAGGCCGGGGCATCGATCAGCGCCAGCGGCGTGCGCTCGCCGATCGCCATCGCTTCACCGCGGTAGCCCACATAGTCGGAGAGGGTCACCGCCAGATCCGCCACCGGCACCTGCCAGGGACCCACCATCTGGTCGCGCGCCACCTGGCCGGTGATGGAGCGGTCGCCGATGCTGATCAGGAAGGTCTTGTTGGCCACGCTCGGCAGGCGCAGCACGCGCTGTGCCGCCTCGGCCAGGGTCACCCCGCTGAAGTCCAGTTCCGGCTTGTGGAAAGGTCGATGCTTCACATCCCGCAGCATGCGCGGCGGCTTGCCGAACAGCAGCGGCATGGAGATATCGATCGGGTTGTTCTCGAACTGGGCATCACCCAGCAGCAGATGTTCCTCGTCGGTAGCCTCACCGACGATGGCGTAGGGGCAGCGTTCGCGCTCGCAGATCGCCTTGAACTCCTCCAGGCGCTCGCTGTCGATCGCCATCACATAGCGTTCCTGGGCCTCGTTGCACCAGATCTCCATGGGCGACATGCCGGGCTCGTCGTTGGGTACGGTGCGCAGCTCGAAACGGCCGCCGCGGCCGGCATCGTGCACCAGTTCCGGCAGGGCATTGGAGATACCGCCGGCGCCCACATCGTGAATGAACAGGATCGGGTTCTCCGCGCCGCGCCCCCAGCAGCGGTCGATCACCTCCTGGCAGCGCCGCTCCATTTCGGGGTTGGAACGCTGCACCGAGGCGAAATCGAGATCCTCCGCCGAGGTGCCGCTGGCCATGGAGGAGGCGGCGCCGCCGCCCAGGCCGATCAGCATGGCCGGCCCGCCCAATACCACCAGCGGTGAACCGGCCGGAAAATCGTGCTTCTCGATATGCTCCTCGCGGATATTGCCCAGACCGCCGGCGAGCATGATCGGCTTGTGATAACCGCGCAGCTCCGGTCCCTCCGGCCCCATCACCCGCTCCTCGAAGGTGCGGAAATAGCCGCACAGGTTGGGGCGGCCGAATTCGTTATTGAAGGAGGCGCCACCGATCGGCCCCTCGAGCATGATATCCAGGGCGGAGACGATGCGCTCGGGCTTGCCGAAGTCCTGTTCCCACGGCTGCTCGGCCCCGGGAATACGCAGGTTGGAGACGGAGAAGCCGGTCAGCCCGGCCTTCGGCTTGGAGCCCTTGCCGGTGGCCCCCTCGTCGCGGATCTCGCCACCCGAGCCGGTGGCCGCGCCGGGATCGGGGGAGATGGCCGTCGGGTGGTTATGGGTCTCGACCTTCATCAGGATATGGATCGGCTCGGCACTGTAGCTGTAGCGGTGGCTGCCGGCCTCAGTCAGGAAGCGCTGTCCCGGGTGGCCGCTCATCACCGCGGCGTTGTCCTTGTAGGCCGAGAGCACGTTCTCCGGGGAGTGCTCGGTGGTGTTGCGGATCATCTTGAACAGGGAATGGCTCTGCCGTTCGCCATCGATAATCCAGTCGGCATTGAAGATCTTGTGCCGGCAATGCTCCGAGTTCGCCTGGGCGAACATCATCAGCTCCACATCGGTGGGATTACGCCCCAGGCTCTGAAAACTCTCCACCAGGTAGTCGATCTCGTCCGCCGAAAGGGCCAGCCCCAGCTCGCCGTTGGCCACTTCCAGTGCCGGTTGGCCGCCGCCCATTACGTCGACCGTGGTGAAGGGGCGGGGTTCGGCCCTGGCAAACAGGCAGACCGCTTCCTCCAGATCGTCGAACACCACCTCGGTCATGCGGTCGTGCAGTACCGAGCGGGCCGCCTGCAGTTCATGTTCGCTGATGGCCGCGCCCGCGCCGCCAGTTCCCCCACTTTCGACCAAGTAGTAGGCGGTGCCCCGCTCCAGCCGCTCGACCTTCTCCAGACCGCAGTTGTGGGCAATATCGGTCGCCTTGGTCGACCAGGGCGAAATGGTGCCGGGCCGCGGCACCACCAGCAGCAGTTGTCCCGCCGGTTCATGCTCCGCCAGATGGGGGCCGTAGCGCAGCAGCCGATCCAGGACCGCCCGCTCATCCTCATCCAGGGTTTGACTCAATTCGGCAAAGTGGATGAACTCGGCATACAGCCCCAACGGACGGCCGACGGCCTCGGCAAGGCGCCGTTCAAGTTTGTTCTGACGGAAATCGGAGAGGGCTGGAGCACCGCGAAGAGTGAGCATGGGGTACCTTGGTTGCTGGGCGGAAAACCAAATCGGTAATGATACTCCAAGCGGCCGGAAATTTCCGCATAGGACCATCGCGTGCACAGCACGACGGCATCCAACTTTGGACCGGGCGAGGATCTGCCTACTTGCCTGCCGGGACGCCGTAAACCCTTTCATGCTACGCATCCTGCTTCGCATGAAAGCCCGGCCCACCCGTCCCTGGGTGGGCGTTCGCTGCTGCGCAGCTCACCCCTGGGGGCTTGCCGCGGCCATCCATGGCCGCGGACACCCGTCAATCAAGCAGTCAAATCCTCTTTTTCAGTAACTACTCACCCGGTCTGTAAGTGATTGGCCTGCCTTGTTGGCCGATCTTGATCCAGCCATCACGTGGGGCCGGCAAGGTAGGCCAATCACCCCGTGAGTAGTTACCTTTAACAATTATTTGCACGTTTAGATGACGTGGTCCTGATCGCGTGCAACGGCCGGCCTTTTCAAACTTCACCCTTCAAACTTTATCAGTTTGACTCCGACCCCTGTCGATGCAGATCCCCGGACTCGATCCGGCGCCGGTGGTAGAGGGAGTAGTAGCGCACCTGGGCGGTGGCGTGGGCAATCCAGCCGGACAGGAGGATGATGAGGATAAACAACTCCGCCCGCAGTTGCGGGAAGGGGATCATAAGGGCCAGCAGAGCCAGCTTGAGAAACACCACCTGACCGCGTAGCTGAATCAGCCAGATACCGTTGGAGTAGATGGAGATCAGGGAGAGGCCGACACCCGAGACCAAGGTGATCTGCAGATAGAGTTGCCAGCTGTCGTCCGCGGCCGGATAGAGAAACCCGGCCCCCAGACCACCCAGCCCCACCAGGTGCAGGGTGCGGAACAGCACGTTGAGCCAGCGCTGGCCGGGCAGATACCGGGATTGCCGGGGAAACAGTTGCGCTTTCAGACTCATGACTCACACCTCAAACCAGGGACTCACCTGTGACTGACAGGTCAGGGTAAGGCGTGGCGCCAGTTGTGGCAACCGGGTAAGGATCACATCCCGCACCCGTTCCGGGTGATTGTTCTGTTCGCTCACATGGGCCACCACCAGGTGTCGCAGCCCGGCATGCTCCAGCTCCGCCAGCAGCGCCACCGCCTGTTCGTTATTCAGGTGCCCCAGCCGGCCGCCGACGCGACGCTGCAGGGCCGGCGGATAGGGGCCGTCGGCCAGCATCCGCCGGTCGTGATTGAACTCCAGCAGCAGGGCGTGACAGCCGCTCAGCACCTGCTGGATATGCGGCGTGATGCTGCCGCTGTCGGTCAACACCCCCAGGCGGGACTCCTCGCTGCTGAAGATGTATTGCGCCGGTTCCCGCGCGTCATGGGGTACCGGGTAGGGTTGCACCGTGATGTCACCGATCCGGAACGGCGCCTGGTGGCTGTGGATCAGTTGCACAGCGGGGAGCTCGCCGCAGCGATTCTGCCGGTAGGTGCCGTGGGTGATCCACACCGGCAATCGGTAGCGCCGGGCCAGCGGCCCGACCCCCTTGATGTGATCCTGATGCTCGTGGGTCACCAGGATGGCGGCCAGGCTCTGCGGCGCCACCCCGAGCAGGTCGAGACGGTGCTCGGTCTCGCGGGCGGCAAAGCCGCAGTCCAGCAGCAGCCGGGTCGTTCCACTCTCGATCAGGGTGGCGTTGCCCCGGCTGCCGCTACCCAGGGAAGCGAAGCGCACCGGACGCTCCTGGCCGACTTACTGGATCTGCTCGTGCAACAGGGTGAGGATGCGCAACGCGGTTTCGGAGTTATCCTGAACCCCCTCCTTGTTCCGTACCACCACCCGGGTGCCGCGGCCCTCGGCATCCAGCCCGACCTGGTACTGACTCTCCTTGTCGATGTTCCGGTCGTTGTCGCGCCAGAATGCCAGCTTGCTGAGCAGGCCCGGCTCATCGACCTCCTTGAGCGGATCGTTATAGCGGACGTAATAGACCCGCTTGGTGCGGTCCCGGTCTTCCACCGCGAACCCGACCCGGTCCAGCGCCACACCGGTGAGACGCCAGGCGCGGTTGACCTCCTCATCCATCAGCAACAGCACCTCGTCGCCATTGCGCACCAGCCGCGAACGTGCCTGGGCCGCCCCGCCCTGCGCCAGGGAGCGACGGGATTGCTGATCGGCCACGCCCATGTAGTTCATCAGGCGGCGCAGCATCTCGGCCTCCAGGCCGTGATCGGTGGGCCGCGGATTCCATACCGTGCGCTCCGGATCGCCGCCGCCATCCAGGACATACTTCTCCTCCATGCCGCGATGGGTCAGGTAGAGTTCGGTGACCTCCGGGTTGGCGCCCTGTTCGATGCGCAGGCGGTACTGGTCGCGGGTGGCCGCCGAGTAGGCGCCTTCAAACACCGAACGGATCTTGTCGGTAATGAAATCCCGCTTGATATCGGCCCGGTTCTCCAGCCAGTCGGTTACCATCACGCCCACGCTGGGATCCTGCTGCGCCAGCAGGATGCCGTTCTCCTGCCAGAAGGCGACCGTCTTGTACCAGACATCCTCCGGAGTGCCCTGGATACGCAGCCAGCGCTGGTTGCCGTCGCGCATCACCTCGATCTGCTCGATCGTCGGCAGCACGCTGGTACGGGTGGCGACCCGCCCCTGGATGCGCTCCCGCGCCAGCTGACCCGACAGGGTGGTCGCCTCGGCCCCGGAAGAGCCGGGGATCACCAGTTGATCATTGATGGTGCTCTTGGTCAGATCCGGCGGGATCTCCAGGTTGGTACCGGCATCCTTGGCCTTCTTGTATTCGACCTTGCGGTCGGGCAGCACCTTATCCATGCTCGGCAGGGCGCCGCACCCGCTCAGCAGGGCGGCAACCAGGAGAGAGACCAGGGTATTGGGATTCGTAAAAGCCATAGTTGTAGAGAACCTTGTTGCCGGTAATCCGGCGTATTTAGGGCCTGGAAAGAAATAACTGTAACATATTGCGCCGGATTTTCGTTTGCCTTCAAGGCACGGCAAGGCGCGCATAGTCGTTCTATGTAAGTCTTGCCGTAACGCCGAAGGCGGACGAAAAGACCAGCAAGATGTAACAGTTATTTATTGACAGGTCCTTAGATGAGACCCGCGTTGACCATCGACTGGCGCAACTGCGCCCGGTACGGCTCGGCGAACCAGGTCAGCGGCAGGCGGATCCCCTTGGGAATGCGGCCCATCTCGGCCAGCGCCCATTTTACCGGGATCGGATTGGACTCCAGGAACAGATCCCGGTGCAGGCCGGCCAGCGGTGCGTCGATGCGCGCCGCCTCGGCCACATCGCCACGGCGCGCTGCCGCGATCATCCGCTGCATGGCGGCCGGGGCTATATTGGCGGTCACGGAGATGGTTCCGACACCGCCGGCCAGAATAAATTCACGCGAACTGGCGTCATCGCCGGTGATCAGGGCGAACTCCTCGCCACAAAGCTCGCGCAGCAGCGCCACCCGGCTCAGATCACCGGTCGCCTCCTTGATGCCGACGATATTGGCGATGACGGCGAGCCGGCCCACCGTCTCCGGCAACATGTCGCAGGCGGTCCGGCCCGGCACATTGTACAGCAGCTGGGGGATATCCACCGCTTCCGCCACCGCCTTGAAATGCCGATACAGCCCCTCCTGGGTCGGCTTGTTGTAATAAGGGGTGACCAGCAGGCAGCCGTCGGCCCCCGCCTGTTTGGCGCAGCGGGTGAGCTGGATCGCCTCGGTGGTGGAGTTGGCCCCGGTGCCGGCAACCACCGGCAGCCGTTTGGCGGCAAATTCAACCACCTGCCGGATCACTTCACAATGTTCCTGCTCATCCAGGGTGGCGGACTCACC
The DNA here is from genome assembly GCF_029017505.1 of Sedimenticola hydrogenitrophicus. Lineage (GTDB taxonomy): Bacteria > Pseudomonadota > Gammaproteobacteria > Chromatiales > Chromatiaceae > Sedimenticola > Sedimenticola hydrogenitrophicus_A. Next base: position 37,334 of record NZ_JAQGEI010000035.1, on the reverse strand, counting down.
CGTGGTGCCCACCGCGACAATGGCGTCGGTACCCTGCTCCACGTGCCAGTCCACCAGGTTGCGCAGGCTGTTCTCATCGACGCTGCCGTCTTCCCGCATCGGGGTGACCAGCGCTACCATACTGCCTTGAAACATGTGAAAAAACTCCCAGTTACCCGCTCAATCACGCATTCTAAAACGGCGGCTTGGACGCTGACAAGGAAGATGGCCGATAATACGGTAATTCCGATTCGTTTCCGTCTGAATACCACCCCTTCCCCCCCGGCGTGAGCGGCCCAAAATTCCAGAGAGCGCAAGACAAGCGGGCCTTCAGGAAGCTACACTCAGGGGAAAAGTCACAGGAGCAAAATTTATATATGTCCGCACAGAACTATTTGGTGATCTCCGCACTGGGCAAGGACCGTCCCGGCATTGTCGACGAACTCTCCAAGGCAATCCTGGATATCGGCTGCAATATCGCCGACAGCCGCATGACCGTCCTCGGTGGCGAGTTTGCCATCCTGCTGTTGGTGGAGGGCAACTGGAGCAGCCTCGCCAAGATGGAGGAGGCGATGCCCACCCTGGAGCGCCAACTCGACCTGACCATCATCGTCAAACGCACCGAAGGCCGTGACCGGTCCACCCCCTCCCTGCCCTATGTGGTGGATGTGATATCCCTGGATCATCCGGGCATCGTGCACCAGTTGGCCAACTTCTTCTCCACCCGCCGGATCAATATCGAGGACATGGCCACCACCAGCTATGCCGCCCCGCACACCGGAACCATCATGTTTTCGGTGCACATGACCGTGGGCATTCCCGCCGACATCCACATCGCCTCACTGCGGGAAGATTTCATGGAATTCTGCGATGCCATCAACCTGGACGCCATTATCGAACCGGCCCAGCGTTGAGGCACCAGAGTTGAAGCACCAGTGTTGAAACGGAAGCTCCACCCAGCAACCCATTCGTAATTCTATGCAGGAAAAACCGCCGATGAATGACCCGGAGAAGCGCCGCCTGTTTGTGCTTGATACCAATGTACTGATGCACGACCCCACCTCCATATTCCGCTTCCAGGAGCACGACATCTTCCTGCCCATGGTGGTCCTGGAGGAGCTGGACAAGGGCAAGAAGGGCGTGTCCGAGGTGGCGCGCAACGTACGCCAGGCCTCCCGTTTTCTCGATGAGCTGATGTCCGGCGCCAGCAAGCAGCAGATCGACGCCGGCCTGCCGCTGCCGGCACCGGGCAACGGCAAGAGCGCCAATGCCGCGCCGGCCGGCCGGCTCTTCTTCCAGACCACCGCGCTGGCCAAGGACCTGCCGGCCAGCCTGCCGGGCAACACCCCGGACAACAACATACTCAGCACCGCCCTCACCCTGCAGCAGGCCCACCCGGAGATGCTGGTGGTGCTGATCTCCAAGGATATCAACCTGCGCATCAAGGCGGCGGTGCTGGGGGTGCCGGCGGAGGATTACTACAACGACCAGGTGCTGGACGACGTCAACCTGCTGTACAGCGGCGAAGCGGAACTGCAGAGCGACTTCTGGGAGAGCCACAGCAAGAACCTCGACTCCTGGCAGGAGCAGGGGCGCACCTATTACCGGGTCAAGGGCGAGGACACCCGCACCTGGTATCCCAACCAGTGCCTGTTCATGGATGACGACTCCAACTTCGAGGCCATCGTACGGCGCCGCGACGGCGACGATGCGATCATCGAGATGGCGACCGATTTCCGTAGCGCCAACCACTCGGTCTGGGGCATCCGGGCACGCAACCGGGAGCAGAATTTCGCCATCAACATGCTGATGGACCCGGAGGTCGACTTCGTCTCGCTGCTCGGCACCGCCGGCACCGGCAAGACCCTGCTGGCCCTGGCGGCCGGACTCACCCAGACCCTGGACATGAACATCTACCGCGAGATAATCATGACCCGGGTGACGGTGCCGGTGGGCGAGGATATCGGCTTCCTGCCCGGCACCGAGGAGGAGAAGATGACCCCGTGGATGGGTGCCCTGATGGATAACCTGGAGGTGCTGACCCAGACCGACGGCGGCGAGTGGGGCCGTGCCGCCACCGATGAACTGCTGCGCTCGCGCATCCGCATCCATTCACTCAATTTCATGCGCGGTCGTACCTTCCTGAAGAAGTACATTATCCTGGACGAGGCGCAGAACCTCACCTCCAAGCAGATGAAGACCCTGATCACCCGTGCCGGCCCCGGCACCAAGATCGTCTGCCTGGGCAACGTGGCGCAGATCGACACCCCCTACCTGACCGAGACCACCTCCGGCCTCACCTACGTGGTGGATCGTTTCAAGGACTGGGGGCACAGCGGGCACATCACCCTGCTCAGGGGTGAACGTTCGCGGCTGGCAGATTACGCCTCGGATACGCTGTGATCGGAGGACGGCGCCCGCGGGGCGGCCTATAGCCCCATAGGGTGATGAGATGGTCTCCTCCCCACTCCAACCGGTGTCACGATGCACCAAGATAAAGGTGAAACCTTTTATCTGATGAGTTGAGGAGGAGACCATGAACAAGCTTACGACCGTCGGAATCGATCTGGCAAAGGATTTGTTCGCGCTGGTGGCCTTCAGCCCAAGTGGGCACGTAGCCTGTGCCGAATGACACTTAACTTAAGGCGAATTGCAGGATTTTCGTCATTCCGGCGCAGGCCGGGATGACGGTGATTCCTGGCTTAAGTTAAGTCATCCCGAGTGTAGTATCCGCGTGGGCACAAAAAGCGTGCCCTACCAAGCTGCCGAGATAAATAACGACCCGGCGGAACGCCCTCCATGGTGGATGCACTTTGGCTTATCCACCCTACATTTGGGGCATGGCACTACAGGCAGTAGCTTTGTAGGGTGGATAAGCCGGTAGGCGCATCCACCATAAGTGTCCGCCGTCGCCTGCACGACGCACAGCGACCACCGGGCGTTCCATCACATTGGATTCAATAGCCGCAGGATCGCATTCCGGTTGGTCCAGGAGCTGGCCCGGCACGCCGCCTGGGCCGCGTCGAGCCAACGCAGCTCACCATGCTCACGGGGATTGAGCCGGATCAGCCGGTGCCCGGGCAGGCGGAAATAGAACAGATGCTCCCGGTTATAGTGCGCCGAGGCGGCGAAGCGGCCGCGCCAGGCCGGCAGGATGGGGAAACGCTCGGTATGACGGGCATCCCGGAGCCGACCGTGGTGGTGCAGCCCGGTCTCCTCGAACAGCTCGCGTTCTGCCGCCTGGCGGGGCGTTTCGCCCCACTTCAGACTGCCGGTGACGGACTGCCAGAACCCGTTGGGTTGGGTGCGGTTGAGCATCAGCACCTCGCCCTGATCGGTATAGATGACCACCAGGACCGATTCGGGGCGTTTGTAGGTTTTGTCCACTCTTCCCCCCAACAACCCCTGGTGATTCAGCCCTTGTCTTCTTCCAACAAGGGTTCCACTTGGGGCACCTGGGGCGTGCGCACCCGGATTGAGAGCTCGCGCAGCTGTGCCGGGCTCACTTCGGACGGGGCCGAGGTGAGCATGCAGGCGGCTGTCTGGGTCTTGGGGAAGGCCATGACGTCGCGAATCGAGCTGGCGCCCGCCAGCAGCATTACCAGCCGGTCCAGGCCGAAGGCGAGACCGCCGTGGGGCGGGCAGCCGTACCGGAGCGCCGACAGCAGGAAGCCGAACTTCTCCTCGGCCTCCGCTTCGCCGATGCCGAGCAGCCGGAACACCTTCTCCTGTACCGCGCCGGTGTGGATACGGATGGAGCCGCCGCCCACCTCGGTGCCGTTCAGCACCATGTCATAGGCGCGTGACAGGCAGGCGCCGGGATCGCTCTCCAGCAGCTCGATCTGATCCTCCTTGGGGGCGGTGAACGGATGGTGCAGGGCGTTCCAGCGGGCGCCGCCATCATCCCATTCGAACATCGGGAAGTCGACCACCCAGACCGGGTGCCAGCCGGGCTGCATCAGCCCGCGGTCCTCGCCCAGCTTGACCCGCAGGGCACCCAGCGCCTCATTCACTACCGTCGCCTTGTCGGCCCCGAAGAAGATCAGGTCGCCGTCCTGGGCGCCGGTGCGCTGCATGATGCCGTCGACCGCCGCGTCCGGCAGGAACTTGAGGATCGGCGACTGCAGGCCATCGCGTCCCTGGCCGGCCCAGTCATTGACCTTGATATAGGCCAGGCCGCGGGCGCCGTAAATGCCGACGTACTTGGTGTACTCGTCGATCTCCTTGCGGGTCAGTTCGCAGCCCTTGGGCAGACAGAGGGCGGCGACGCGCCCCTTGGGATCCTTGGCGGGACCGGAGAACACCTTGAAATCGACCCCGTTCATCAGGTCGGCCACATCCACCAGCTCCAGCGCACAGCGCAGGTCGGGGCGATCGGAGCCGAAACGGCGCATCGCCTCCTGATAGGTCATGTGCGGGAACGGATCGGGCAGATCCACGTCCATCACCTGTTTCACCACGCCACGGATCATCTCCTCCATGGAGTCCATGATCTCGGCCTCGCTCATGAACGAGGTCTCGATATCCAGCTGGGTGAATTCGGGCTGCCGGTCGGCGCGCAGGTCCTCGTCGCGGAAGCAGCGCACGATCTGGTAATAGCGGTCCATACCCGACATCATCAGCAGCTGCTTGAACAGCTGGGGCGACTGGGGCAGGGCGAAGAACTGGCCCGGATGGGTGCGTGACGGCACCAGGTAATCGCGCGCCCCCTCGGGGGTCGCCTTGGTCAGCATCGGCGTCTCGATATCCAGGAAACCGTTGTCGTCCAGATAGCGGCGCAGCGCCCGGGTGACCGCGGCGCGCAGCTTGATGCGCTTCTGCATCTCCGGGCGGCGCAGGTCCATGTAGCGGTAGCGCAGCCGCACCTCTTCGGAGACGCGCTCGTGCTCATCCAACTGGAACGGCGGGGTATCGGCGCGGTTCAGCACCTCCAGGTCCAGGCCCAGGATCTCGATCTCACCCGTCGCCATCTCGGGATTGACCGTACCCTCGGGACGGGCGCGCACGCGCCCCCGCACCTTCAGCACATACTCATTGCGCACATGTTCGGCGGTGGCGAAGATCTCCGGCAGGTCCGGATCATAGACCACCTGGACCAGCCCCTCACGATCCCGCAGATCGATGAAGATCACCCCGCCATGATCGCGTCGCCGGTGAACCCAACCGCAGATTTCGACCTCCTGGTCGATATGTGAGGCGTTTATATGACCGCAATAGTGGGTGCGCATGCTCGATATTACCGTTACTGACTGAATTTCGGGCGAGGAATTCGTCCGACGAGAAAACCGGAAATTTTAAGGTTTGGGCCCTGCAGGCGCAAGCACTGAGTCGATTTAATTGGTGTTGAACGAATCAGGCCCCGGAATCCAGCGGCTCAGCGAGCGGGGCCGGTATCCGCCCAAGGGGCACCACCGCGCCCATTGACATGAGCATTTTCAGACCGTCATCCACGCTCATCTCCAGCTCCACCACGTCCTCCCGCGGCACCATGACGAAGTAGCCGCCGGTTGGATTGGGGGTGGTGGGGACGTATACATTGATCACATCCCGCCCGGTCTTGCGCTGCGCCTCCCCCAGATCGATACCGGTCTGGAACGCCAGGGTCCAGAGTCCCCGGCGGGGAAACTCGATCAGCAACACCTTGCGGAACGACTGCCCCGCCTCGCTGAACAGGGTCTCTGCCAGCTGCTTGGCACCGGAGTAGATCGACCGGACCAGGGGAATGCGCGCCAGCTGGCGCTCCCAGACAGAGACCAGGGAACGGCCGAACAGATTTGCCGCCAGCACGCCGGTGACGAATACGATCAGGACCGAGACCACCACCCCCAATCCCGGAATGGAGAACCCCAGCAGGTGCTCCGGCCGGTACGCCTCCGGTATCAGCAGCAGGGTGCCATCCAGCCAGTGCACCAGCAGGCGTACCACCAGCAGGGTGATCCCGAGCGGCACCCAGACCAGCAGACCGGCCACCAGGTAGCGACGGATGAATTTCATGCTAGTGCTCCGTCAACGTAATAATTGCGAGTTCAGTGAGTTTGTCAGCGTTCATGGCAAGGCGCGCCTCGCCGGCAATGGCTGTCTCCCTTGGCAAGAGGCGCAACGCAGTCCATGGGCGCTGACAAGCTCACCCTTCGGGCGTCCCTGTGGCGCCCCGCAGCCGCGTTGCAGCGCTTGACAAGGGAACCCGCCATTGCCTGCGCGCTGCGCCTTGCTGCGCAACACCACAGGGACGCTGAATCCGTAATTATTACGTTGACGGAGCACTTGGGGGTCAGGCATCACAGCCGCCGCATCCGCCGCCGGCACAGGCCGGGGCCGGCTTGGCCTCCGCCTTTTCCGCGCTGTGCAGGTTCTTCTGCTTACCGCTCTTGAAGTCGGTCTCGTACCAGCCCTGCCCCTTGAGACGGAAACCGGCGGCCGATATCATCTTTTTCAGCGCCGGTTCGGCACACGCCGGACAATCGGTCAACGCCGCGTCGCTCATCTTCTGCAGCGCCTCCAGCTCATGGCCGCAGGCATCACAACGGTACTCATAAATCGGCATGCATCACTCCTGAAATTCAACCGCCCCGCCTCACCGGGGGCACCAAATCGCTGTGGATATTAGCACAGTTGTCTTCCGCTCAAAGGTTTTCATGCCGGTCCGGCGACAGGAGGCCCGCTCCGCTGGGGAGGCACCCCGCACCCCGACGCCTGATAAGGAATATATTCCCTTTTACCGGTGCCGCGGCAATTCACTCCGCGGCAACCGCCGTGCCAATATCCTGGACAGGGAGGAAGATGGGGTTGTTGACCGTCACTTCAAGGTCCGTTGCCCCCCTCGTGAACAGGGGGGCGGGGTGAATTCAGACAGGTCGCGATCAGATGGCAGACTGCCTATTTCAGGCTCTTGAGAAACTCAATCAGGAAATCCTGCTCGGTGACATCAGTGATGGAGACGTGGCGCATGCGGGTATTGGGGACCAGTTTTTCGTTGTCGGCGATCCACTTGCGGATATTCTCCTCACTCCAGACCAGACCGGATTCGAGCATGGCCTTGGAGTAGGCGAAGCGCGGCAGGCTGCCGGCCGGCCTGTCGATCACGCCCCGCAGGGAGGGCCCGAAGGCGTTCTTGGCCGAATCGAGCGAGTGACATGCCATGCAGCGATGCTGAAACGCGGCTTCGCCGGCCGCCACCATGGCGTCCCGGGCGGTCCCCTCACTCATGGCAAATGCGGTGTTTAGCGAGGCGATCAGGAGGGTGCTGATCGCCACAAAAAGAGACAACGGTTTTTTCATTTTCGGGCGTCCTGTAGTGATGGATTTAGCGATATTTATAGGCGTTCCGCCCGGTTCGGCTCAATAAGACTTAAGTATGAACGGCCCGTGCGGCGGCCAGCCAGTGCGAAGTGGCTTAGGGCTCGCGGTGGTAACTACTCACGGGGTGATTGGCCTGCCTTGCCGGCCTCACACGATGACTTGTCTCCTCGAATCCGGCCCAATTTTCAGCGCCTGCCCAAACTCGCTTCGCTCAAACAAGGGCAGGCTTGAATCTGAAAAAGGGGCCAGATTCGAGGCGCCATCAAGATCGGCCAACAAGGCAGGCCAATCACTTACAGACCGGGCGAGCCCTTAGGAGTCAATTGCGCTGGAAACGCCACACCGCCAGGGTGAGGAACAGCGCCAGCGAGGCACTGACCACCACCACCGAGAGGCCGTCCAGCTTCAGGTGCAGACTGAAGCGGATGAACTCCACCACATAGGTGAAGGGATTAAGGCGGCAGATCTGTTCCAGCAGCGGGCTGGCCTCTCCAATCTTCCAGATGGGGTAGAGCGCCGAGGAGAGGAAAAACATGGGAAAGATCACGAAGTTCATGATACCGGCGAAATTTTCCAGCTGGCGGATGGCCGACGAGAGCAGCATGCCCAGGGAGCCGAGCATCACCCCCGACAGCATCAGCGCCGGCAATACGGCGACATAACCCAGGAGCGGCAGGCGAATATCGGCAAACCAGGCGATGACCAGGAACAGGTAGACCTGCAGCACCGAGACCACGGCGCCGGCCAGTAGCTTGCTGAACAGCAGAAACCAGCGCGGTGTCGGTGCCAGCATCAGGATACGCATACTGCCGAGCTCCCGGTCCACGATCAACGACAGCGAGCTCTGCATACCGTTGAACAGCTGCACCATGGCCACCAGGCCGGGCACGATATAGGTCTCGTAGGTGATGTAGGTTTCATAGGGCGGGATGATGGAGACACCGAGCGCGGCACGAAAACCGGCGGCGAACACGAACAGCCACACCAGCGGCCGCACCAGCGCCGCCAGAAACCGTTCGTGCTGCTGCAGGAAGCGCAGGCACTCGCGCACCACAATGCCACGGAACGGTGTCCAGTAGGCGTGCCGACCGTTCACAGGGCGACCTCCCGGGCGGCGTAATCCCGCGCTGCCAGTTGGGCGAACAGCTGTTTGAGATCCGCCGCCTTGCGCTCCTGCAGCAACTGGCGACAAGTGCCCTGGGCCACCACTCGCCCCCGGTCCAGCAGCGACACGGTATCCCCCGGATACACCTCATCGATCAGGTGGGTGGTCCACAGCACGGCGATATTCTGCTCCTCGGCGAGCCGATGGACATGATCGACAATCTGCTGCCGGGTGGGCACATCCAGACCCACGGTCGCCTCGTCGAACAGCAGCAAGCGGGGCTCATGCAACAGGGCGCGGGCAATCTCGACCCGGCGCCGATGGCCCCCGTTCAACTGACGTATCCGCTCGCGGCGGCGTGGCGTCAGATCGAAACGTGCCAGCTCCTCGGCGATGCGCCGCCTGGCCTGTTTGGCGCCCAGCCCGTTGAGCGCGGCGAAGTAGCGCAGATTCTGCTCCACCGTCAGGTCCAGATCCAGGGTCGGCTGCTGGAACACCACGCCCATGCGCGAGAGCGCCGTGAGGCGCTGGCGCGCGATATCCGCCCCGGCGATGGAGACGCTCCCCTGCTGGAGACCGCTGAGACCGGTGATCAGGGAAAACAGGGTGGTCTTGCCGGCCCCGTTCGGGCCCAGCAGGGCGTGGAAGCCGCCCCCCTCGATGCGCAGGCTGATATCGGCCAACGCCGCCTGGTCCGCGCCCCGATAGCGGTAGCAGAGCGCGGAGACATCCAGGAGATAGGGGACCGGATCGGGCATTGCAGCTCCTAGGGACGCACCGCGATGCCCCAGGGGTAGCGCCCCACCTTGATCGACTTGATCGGCTTCAGCTCGGCCAGGTCGATCACGGTGACATCGCCGCTCACCCCGTTGGTGGTCATCAGGTAGCGGTCGTCGGGGGTGAACGCCATGTGCCAGACGCGCCGCCCCACCAGAATATACTTGACCACTTCATAACTTTTACGGTCCACCACGGCCACGTGGTTGGCCGGGCCGAGCGCGACATAGGCATAACGCCCGTCCGCCCCCAGCTTGATACCGACCGGCTGCACCCGGTCCGGGTGGATCCCCTTGATCGAGAAGTTGATCTTGTGCCTGACCAGCTTGCTGTCGGTATCGATAATGGAGACGGTTCCGCCGATCTCGGACGAGGCCCACAGGGTCTTGCTATCGGGCTCGAACTCCACATGCCGGGGACGCTGATCGACCAGCGTGTTATCCACCAGTTCGTGGGTCTTGGCATCGATCCAGTGCACCATGTTGGTGGTCTCTGAGGTGTTGACCGCCCAGCGTCCATCAGGGCTGACCGCCATGCCTTCCGGCTCCACCCCGACATCGATCTGCGCCACCACGTCGCGCTTCACCACATCCACCACCGTCACCAGGTTGTCATCCTCGTTGGAGATATAGAGGTGGCGATTGTCGGGATGCAGGGCGAACTGCTCCGGATCGGCCCCGGAGGGCAGTTCACCGACAAATTTCTGTTGTTCGATATCGTAAATCTGCACCGTGTCGTCGTCCGAGGCGCAGATATAGAGGGTCTTCATGTCGTGGCTGAGAATGATGCCGCGCGGCCGCTGCCCTACGTCGATGGTTCCGGTCACCTCCATGCGCTCGGTGTCGATCAGGGTAACGGTATTATCCTTCTCATTGGAAACATAGGCGGTGGCCGCGTGAAGCGCGGAGAAGACGCCGCTGGCCAGCCAGAGTACGACGATGGATCCATTACGAAACAGCATTTTAATTCCTCTTGCATTGAACCTCGGGTTGATCGAATCCCAGGGTGTCCAGTTCACTCACCCGGTGCAGAAAGCCCTCCTGTGGCGACTGGGTCACCAGCGAGCGGGCGGCGCTTAGGGCGATGGGCTGGCGCAGCTGACCCGACCAGGGCCGATAGGAGAGTTTGCGCCCCTTGTAGGCGGCCAGTTCAAACTCGGGGCTTTGAATATAGGTGCCGATCATGGCCGGCTCCGCCGAGCCGCTGCGAATCGCCGCCTCGCTGATCGAGCGCAGCGCGGCCCAGGCGGCATAATCCCGGGCGCCCATCGGCCGCCCGGCGGCCTTGCCGAAGCGCACCTGCAACTGGGTCGCCCCCCACTGTTCGATAGTCCGGTACCAGGCAGTGGCGAAAAGCCCCTGGGTACCGGCTATCGGGCGCGGTTCCCAGGTGCGGTACATCAGGTACTCCCCGAAGTCGCCCCACTCATCGGCCACCATCAGGACATCGTACTCAACCCCCTGGGTCAGCCGCGGCACCTCCGCCTGGGCGGTGCGCCGGGCATCCCGCGCGCCGTCCCAGACCTTGTGCCCGACAATCCTTGCCCCAAACTTTTCAGCCGAGCGCCGCAAGGCATCGGCGAACAGCCGGTCACCCTCCAGCGGCCCCTCGATCAACAGCCATTTGCTCCAGCGTTTTTTTACCAGATACTGGCTCAGGGCATCGGTCAGCATGGCGCGGCTGGGCAGGGTGTGCAGCAGATCCTTGCGGCAGAGCTCAGTACGGAAACGGTTGTCCGGCGCGCCGACATTGAACAACAGCCGCTCCCGGCCCAGGTCGGCCTGTAGCACCGCCTCCAGGGTGGCGGCCGGCAGATCGAGAATCACAAAATGTTCTTCCGCGGCTTGCAGCTGACCGATGATCGCCGCCGGGTCCGCCGCCGGCTCAAAGGCCAGTTCCCGCAGGGAGAACTGCTGCCCGGTAAAGCGCCCCGTAGTATTGCTGTCCTTGATGGCCAGTCGCGCGCCGGCCAGCCCCTCATCCACGGGAATGTCGTCAAGATTGGAGAGTACCGGCGGCCGTTCGACTTGCTGTTTGATATAGAGCACCGGGACCTGTACGGTGCCGGCCGACCAGGCCCGGGTCGCCACCATGAGACAGGCAAGGCAGCCAATGACAAGTGTCCGTAACATCCGCGCTCCCATGGTCTGAATAATCCAGTGCGCAGTAGTTTAGCCCGTCCGCACCGGGCACGCTCAATGCGACAAAAGTCGCATTGAGGAGAGACCGCAGGAGCGTGAGACTCTCTCTATACCAACCACCACATCAAGGAAAAACTGATATGAAAAAACTGCTACCGGCGCTCGCCCTGCTCGCTTCACTCATTCCCCTGGCAGGCCATGCCGAAGGCTTCCTGGCCACCAAGCCGCAGGCGCTGCCAGACTTGGTATTCGGTATCGATGAAGCTGGCTACCAGGTATCGCAACCCCGCTACGAACTGGAGACCGGGAAGTCATACAGCCTGAAGATCGTCAGCACCGGTCGCAAGGAGTATGCGGTACGCGCCCCGGAGTTCTTCACCTTTATCTGGCTGCGCAAGGTCGAGGCCGGGGGTATGGAGATCAAGGCCAGCGCCCTCTATGAATTGGAGTTCGAAGAAGAGGGCGAGGCGGAACTCTTTTTCGTGCCGATCAAGCCCGGCACCTATAGCATCAGCGCGGCCGGACTGGAGCACAAGGGAGCCGAAGCGCAGATCAAGGTGAAATAGTGCGCCACCTTCCGATAATCTTGATACTGACCCTGTCTCTTGCCGGTGCCGGGTCGACTCAGGCCGCGGAGCAGCCGTGGCTGTTGTTCGAAAATGTGTCGGCGCATGACGTCAAGGTGGTCGGACCGGGGCGCGCCTTTATCCTCAAGGCCGGCGCGCCGGCTGAACGGGTGACCTTCGAGGCGAACGACAGCCTGGGCATCGATCTCAACATCTGGTGGAAAAACAACCCCCGTGAGCTGTGCCAAATCTCTACCCCCTGGTCACGTCGGGTACGCATCGCCGGTCGGCACACCATCGTCTGCCTATCCAATGACCCGTCGTAGTCACTCCGGGTAAGATCATGAAGCGAGGTAAAACCATGTCGTCAATCAAAGCCTGCCTGGCCGGCGCGCCGGCCCTCCTCCCGCGACTGCTCTTACTGATCGCATTCGCTGCCACCACACCCGCCGCCTTGGCACTCTCCTATGACGAGATTCAGGACAAGGAGGAGATCACCATCGCGGTGTATCGCGACTACCCGCCCTTCTCCTACCGTCAGAATGGAGCCCTGGTCGGTATTGATATTGATATCGCCAACCACCTTGCACAACAGCTGAAGGTACGGCTCAAGCTGATCGAACAGACGGCCGATGAAAATGTCGATGACGACCTGCGCAATGCGATCTGGAAAGGCTCAATGCTCAGCGGCGAGGTGGCCGACCTCATGCTGCACATCCCCTATGATCGCGAGCTCGCGCTGCGCAATGAGCTAGTGGTGCTGTTCGGTCCCTACATGAAGGAAGAGATTGTAGCCGCGCGCAATATTGAAAAACTGGGACGGGATGCCACCCTCGCCCTGTTTCGATATGAAAATATAGCCGTTGAACTGGACTCCCTGGCCGACCTCTACCTGTCCGGTGCCTTCGGTGGAACCATCCGCGACAACCTGCTGCATTTCAAGACCACTGAAGAGGCGGGGCAAGCCACCCTGCGCGGCGAGGCCGCCGGCCTGATGGGGCCACGCTCGCAAGTACAATACAGCCTGCTGGGCGGGATCGAAGCCTTCGATCTGGGCAAGGTCCCCACCCCCGGCCTGGTCAAGGCCGACTGGCTCATCGGTGCCGCGGTCAAGAATACCTACCGGCAACTGGGCTATGCGGTGGAGGACATTCTCGCCAGTATGGTTCGCGATGGCGACATGGCGACGATATTCAAGCGGCACGGGATCGACTATGTGCCGCCAAGTCTCGACTACCTTGCCGGCGCCGGCCAGCAATAACAACACCTGCCGCGCACAAATACAGTTCAGGATATCACCCGCCATGGAGGGCTTACCGGACATAGAGCGGGCCGTGCCCGCCGAACGCATCAGCCCGTAGGTTGGGGTGAGGAACGAACCCCAACATCATGGCGCATACCCAGGCACCACCGTTGGGGTTCGCAGGCTCACCCCAACCTACGGCCTGACTATCAAGTCCACCTGTGCATTCCTGCTTGGTAGGGTGGGCACGCTTTTTGTGCCCACGCGGAAGGAGCAGCGGCCAGGGCAAAAAGGTGGGCACAAACTACGTGCCCACCCTACGCGACTTCATACTTCAAACTTCACACTTCACCCTTCAAACTTCCTCAGTCACCCGTATTCGACTTTCGGCCAAGCTACTTTCGTGCATACGACTTTTGGTCAATCTACTTTCTATCAATCAACTTTTCTCCAATCTACCTTTTTCCAATAGCAGGCAACACCCCGCTCCCCTAAAAATTACCGCGCAGCAAAATACTGTGGAGGGTGCGTCCTACGGCGCCACTCTCATAACAAAAACCGGATGGGCACTTGGGGAAGCAGATCAAAAAGACCTGAACGGTTTCTCACGATAAATCCAGAGGAGTACAACTTAAATGAAACTATCCAAACTCGTAGCGGCCATGTTGGGGGGAGCCTGCGTGGCGGGCGCCGGCAGCATCCAGGCCGCCTCCTGGCAGGCCGGCGACTGGACCCTGGGTCTGGGCGGCAACATAAATGCGTTTTATACCGTCACCTCCTGCGACAGCGGCGACCTGAATTCCGGTGGGACTACCCTGGCGGGACTGGCGTGCGGAACCGCCGGTGACAGCCATTCGGTCTCCAACGGCCTGTTGCCCGCCTCGCTGAACTTCAGCGCCACAACCCACCAGGAAGGTTACGACATTGGTGCCAACATTAATGTCTACTATGGCCTGACCTCGCAAGGCGGCGCCGGCAGCGACGCCCTGGCGTTCTCCACAGTGGATGCCCGCCAGGTCTACCTGACCTTTGGCAATGAAAACATGGGCACCATCACCATGGGGCGCAACTTCGGCCTGTTTGCATTGGACGCCATCCTCAACGATATCAGCCTGGTCGGCGCCGGCCCGTCCTTTTCCGCGTCCGATCCGGGCCACACCACCCTGGGCGGCCTGGGTTACGGTTATCCCTATACCGACCGCCTGGCCCAGATCAACTGGACCCTGCCCACCTCGGGCGGCCTCTCCGCCACCATCGGTGTGTTCAATCCGCTGGATGGTGTCGAAGTGGGCGGCGGCCAGGCGGCGGGACACGCCAACCCCGGTTTCCACGGCAAGGTGGGTTATGCCTGGCAGGGCAGTACGCCCGGCCTGATCTCCGCCACCTACCTGATGCAGGATGTGGACCTGACCTCCGGCGCCTCCAGCCAGATCGAGGGCTGGGATATCTTCGCCAAGGTGAACATCAACAACTTCGATCTGGCCGGGTATTACTTCCAGGGCGACGGTATGAGCACCCTGGCACTCGGTGGCCTGGTGTTCCCCGGGTTCGACCCCGCCACCGGACAGGCCGAGGAGTCCAACGGTTATTACCTGCAGGGCAGTTACAAGTTCGGCAAGACCAAACTGGGTATCAACTGGGGCGAAAGCGAACAGAAAAAGATATCACCGGTGGAGAACACCCGCGTTACCCTTGGTGTTTATCATAACCTGACCTCTTCCCTGACGCTGTTGGCCGAATACTCCGATATGGAGAGCGAGACCTCGGTCGGCTCGGATGAAACCAACGCCTTCAACCTGGGTGCCATCCTGTTCTTCTGATCCACTGTGCCAAGCAGTCATATCCGCACCTGATTCCCTGCGGATAGTTATGCGCGTCCGGCCGGGCTTTGCCCGGCCGTTTTTTGTCCTCTGAAAACCGGGTAGGCACGGGGGCCTACCCCTACGGATCGGGCGGTGGTTGTTTTCGATACCGCGTAGGGGCAACCCCCCGTGGTTGCCCGGATCGACGGGCACCTGAAAACCGGGTAGGCACGGGGGCCTGCCCCTACGGATCGGGCGGTGGTTGTTTTCGATGCCGCGTAGGGGCAACCCCGTGATTGCCCGGATCGACGGGCGCCTGAAAACCAGGTAGGTACAGGGGCCTGCCCCTACGAAATACGATTACGTATAGCCTTTTTGCTCTTGGCGTTCTTGGCGAGAGGCAACGTCTTCTCTACGCGACTGGAATACAAAGATTGCCTTGGCTTTTGACGGCAATGTACGAAGCATCTTCCACCCCGTTCAATTCGACCGGAAGGATCGTCTTGTACCTTTGTAGGGGTCGACTTCGCAGACTGCGTTGGGGCATTCGACTTTTTTCCAATAGAGGCCTTTGCGGGTATCAACTACAACTGTACAGGCTGTATATACCATGAGGGACACCACCTGGCACCACCCTCATGTCAGATA
Source organism: Sedimenticola hydrogenitrophicus (assembly GCF_029017505.1). GTDB lineage: Bacteria > Pseudomonadota > Gammaproteobacteria > Chromatiales > Chromatiaceae > Sedimenticola > Sedimenticola hydrogenitrophicus_A. The sequence continues at coordinate 21,774 of NZ_JAQGEI010000035.1, read as the reverse complement.
ACCAAATGGATAACCATGGGGGAGTAGAATGAAACAAGTCTCACTAGCACTGGCCATTTCGCTGGCCATTTCCGTCACCGCGCAAACCGCCAGCGCCACCGTCACCGATCAGGATATTCTGAGCGATCACAGCATTACCACCCAGGTCGTCACCAACGGTATGGGTCTTCAGGGGCAGCGTTTCAGCCCGCTCAAACAGATCAATCAGGGCAACGTGAAAAAACTGCTGCCCGTCTGGTCGTTCTCCTTTGGCGGAGAAAAACAGCGTGGCCAAGAGGCACAGCCGATTGTCCATGATGGCGTGATGTACGTTACCGGATCGTACTCACGATTGTTTGCCATCGACATAAAAACCGGCGAAGAGCTCTGGCAGTACGATGCCCGTCTGCCGGACGGCATCATGCCCTGCTGTGACGTAATCAACCGCGGCGCGGCCATCCACGGCGACTTGCTCTACTTCGGCACCCTGGATGCCAAACTGGTCGCCCTCGACCGCCTGACCGGCAAGGTCAAGTGGTCAAAGAAGATCGGCGATTACAAGGCCGGTTACTCGATCACCGCCGCGCCCACAATTGTTGAGGGCAAGGTGATCACCGGCGTCTCCGGTGGCGAGTTCGGCATTATCGGAAAAATCGAGGCCCGCGATGCCAAGACCGGCGAACTGGTCTGGTCACGCCCCACCATTGAGGGCCACATGGGCATGCTCAATGGCAAAGAGAGCACCATGACCGGCACCAAGAACGCCACTTGGCCGGGCGACATGTGGAAGTACGGCGGCGGCGCCACCTGGCTGGGCGGCACCTACGATCCGGAGACCCGTAGCATTTTCTACGGCACCGGCAACCCTGCGCCCTGGAACTCCCATCTGCGTCCGGGTGACAACCTCTATTCCACCTCGCGCATCGCCATCAATCCGGATAACGGCGAGATCAAATGGCACTACCAGACCACACCGAATGATGGTTGGGATTATGACGGTGTGAACGAGGTCGTCTCCTTCAACCAGGACGGCAAGAAACTGGCCGCAACGGCGGATCGAAACGGTTTCTTCTATGTCTTTAATCGTGAGGAAGGCAAGCTGGTCAATGCCACGCCCTTCGTCCGCGACATCACCTGGGCCAAAAGCATCGACCTGAAGACCGGGCGTCCGGTCTATGACGACGCCAACCGTCCGGGCAACCCGACCGCGTCCGCCGACGGAAAAAAAGGTAAATCGGTGTTCGCCGTTCCCTCATTCCTCGGTGGCAAGAACTGGATGCCCATGGCCTACAGCCAGGAGACCGAACTCTTTTATGTCCCGTCCAACGAGTGGGGCATGGAGATCTGGAACGAGCCGGTGAACTATAAAAAGGGCGCCGCCTATCTGGGTGCCGGTTTCACCATCAAGCCGCTGTTCGAGGAGTATATAGGCTCACTCAAGGCGATCGACCCGAAGAGCGGCAAGATCGTCTGGGAATACAAAAACAACGCGCCACTCTGGGGTGGTGTGATGACCACCGCCGGCGGCCTGGTGTTCACCGGGACTCCCGAGGGCTATCTGAAGGCGTTCGACTCGAAAACGGGTAAGGAGCTGTGGAAATTCCAGACCGGTTCCGGCATCGTCGGCTCCCCGATCACTTGGGAACAGGATGGCGAGCAGTATGTGTCGGTGGTCTCCGGCTGGGGTGGCGCCGTGCCGCTATGGGGTGGCGAGGTGGCCAAGCGGGTCAAGGACCTGAATCAGGGCGGCAGTGTCTGGACATTCAAGATCCCCAACTGATTCGCCCCGACCACCCATCGGCCGACCCGGTAACCCATTGGCCCCGGTAGCGCATTAGAGAAGCGACGACGACGCCTCTCTTCGCGCCACCGGACGACCACAGGGGAGCGGAAAGGCTGATAACCAAGGCAGTGGGATCTTACGATCCCACTGCCTTCATCCGTTGCGGCAACGGATACCGGGAGACGCAGCGCTACCGGGAAACCACCGGCCGACGCGCAGCGGGCTATCCAAGAGTGCGGCGATCTGAGAGAATCGGCCGAACCGTCCCATGCTGTTGAGTTATCGGTTTTTTATCGAGCCGGGTCATCGATCAACAGGGTGATATAATTAATAAAACAGACGAATCACCAGTCACTGTTCAGCTAAAGAGCCTTGAAACATGCCCAAGTTCCTTGTAGCAGATGATCACCCCTTGTTCCGTGACGCCCTGCGACAGGTCATCGAAGAGTATTTCGATGATGTCGAAATCATTGAAGTCTCCACCCTCGAGGAGGCAGTCCAGCGGGCCAGCGAGGATTTCGATCTCGATCTGATCCTGCTCGATCTTCGCATGCCGGGTTCGGAAGGCTTCTCGGGCCTGGTCTCCATCCGCAATGCGGCCCCCACCATCCCGGTGGCCATTGTGTCGGCCTCCGAGGATCCGGATGCAATCCGCCGCGGGCTCACCTGTGGCGCCTTCGGCTTCATTACCAAATCGAGCCCCAAGGCACGGATTGCCGAGGCGATACAGACGGTGCTGGCCGGTGGAACCTACGTACCGGATGAGCTGGAAAATGCCGATCTGGTAACCGGTCCACGCTCCACCCTCGACCATGAATTCCAGAAAAAATTTGCCCTCCTGACCCCGGCGGAACTCAGCGTACTGCACCACCTGACCGAGGGTAAACCGAACAAGATCATCGCCTGCGAACTGGATATCAAGGAGTCGACGGTCAAGGCGCACATCTCATCGGTATTGCGCAAGCTCGGCGTCAACAGCCGCACCCAGGCCGTGCTGGCAGCACAAAAACTGGGCAAGGCTTAACCCTGCCGCGCCCCACAGCAAACCGCCCGCCCAGACCGTAGGTGGCCACGCTTTTTGTGCCCACGCGGACGCAACAACATGGGATGACAGTTTGTAGCTTGGGGTAAGCCTGCGAACCCCAACGGGGTTTCAGAAGTTTGAAATGCGTGTGCGCCATGATGTTGGGGTTCGTTCCTCACCCAAATCTACAGGCTAGTTAAATTTACAGCGTAGGATGCGAAGTTACCCCTGGGAGTTGCACTCCTGCGACTTCATGCTGTGCGCCATCCATGCCCGCAAACGATGGGGCTTGAGGGGTTTATGCAGCACCCGATAGCCCGCCTTGGTTACCTGGTGGCGCATTTCATCACTGCGATCGGCCGTCACCACGATGGAGGGAGCGCGTATATCATATTCACGCTCCAGATAGAGCAGGATATCCACGCCGGTGATCCGGTTGTCCAGATGGTAATCGACAATCAGAAAATCCGGCTGAAGATTTCCGCTCTCCACCAACCGGCGTACCTCGTCCAGGTCAGCGGCGGTAAACACGTCGCAGCCCCATGAGGTCAGCAGGTGATACATGCCCTCGCGGATTGACGCCTCGTTGTCGATCACCAGCACCGAGGCCCCGTGCAGCGGCATCTCCAGGCTGGGCACGAGCCGCCGCGACGGTGGGCTGGACTGGATCTTCCGGTTGGATATGGGAATCTCCACGGCGAAGGTTGAGCCGCGCCCCAGGCGGGAGTCGACGATCACAGGTACATCCAGCATCCCGGCAATCCGCTTGACAATGGCCAACCCCAGGCCGACCCCGGGCGCCCCATTGTCCCCGGACTGTTTCAGCTGGTGAAACTCGTCAAAGATGGTGTCCAGGTCCTTGTCGCCGATACCGAGACCGGTATCGCTCACCTGCACGAGCAGCTTACCCTTGCGGCGCCGGCAGCCGATAAGAATTTTTCCGTTATAGGTGTATCTGACCGCATTGGAGAGAAAGTTGCGTAAAATGCGCTCCAGCAACTTGCGATCGCTGTTGACCGTCACCGATGAGTCGATCATGCGCAGCTCCAGCCCCGCGTCACTGATCACGGGTTGATACTCCTCCGTCAGCCGCTTCAGGACATCGGAAATCGGGAAGTCGCGCAGCTTGGTCGGCACCGCCCCGGCATCCAGCTTGGATATCTCCAACAGGGTGCTCAACAGATTCTCCACGCCCTGTAGCGCCAGGTCGGTCCGTTCCACCAGACGCTCGGTCTTCTCCGCCAGACGCTGCTCCTGCAGGGTGGAGATGAACAGGCGCGCGGCATTCAGCGGCTGCAGCAGATCATGGCTGGCGGCAGCCAGGAAGCGTGTCTTGCTGAGATTGGCCTCCTCGGCGGCCTTGGTGGCCAGGCGCAGCTCCTCCTCCACATCGAGGCGCTCGGCAATCTCCTGGCGCAGCTGTTCATTGAGCGTGGAGAGCGCCGCGGTGCGTTCCCGCACCCGCTCTTCCAGATGCTCCTTGGCCTCGCTCAACTGCACGGCGGCCTGGCGTCTGGCGGTGATATCGGTATAGGTGGTGACGAAACCGCCATTGGGCATGGGATTACGACGCACCTCGAGGACCCGCCCGGTGGGCCGCACATACTCGAAAAAGAAGGAACTGGATGCAGTCGCCTGCTCCAGCCTCTCCCTGACCGAACGCTCCATGTCAGTCGCGTACTCCTCGCGGTTGGCATTGAACTGGAGATATTCCTGGAACGGCATCCCCAGACGAACCAGCCCGTCGGGCAGCTCCAGCAGGTCGACGAAACGCTGGTTCCAGGCGACCAGCTTGAGCTCGCTGCTGTATACCGCCACACCCTGGCTCAGGTTGTCGATGGAGGCCTGCAACAGCACCGACTTCTCGGCCAGCTCTTTCTGGCGACGCAGCTCTTCCTGTTTCTTGATCTCGGTGATGTCGGTATAGATACCGACCACGCCGCCATCGCCGGTGCGCCGCTCGGTCACCTTGAGCCAGCGCCCGTCGAACATGCGCATGACAAAGGCACCATCGGGATTCTTGTGGCGCTGAAAACGGTCCTCCAGCCACTGCTGGCGATCCTGCAGCGCCAGCGGCACCCGGCAGTTGTCGATCAGGCCCTGGGAGAGCACCTGGAAGGAGCTGCCGTAAGGGATATCATTCTCGTCCATCCCCCAGTATTCGCGGAATTTCGAGTTGCACAGAATCAGGCTGTCCGTTTCATCAAACAGCGCAAACCCCTCGGAGACGCTCTCCACCGCCTCGACCAGCCGCAGCCGCGCGGTGTGCGCCTCCGCATTGGCGGAGTTCAGCTCGTCGTTGGTCTCCTCGAGGCGCTTCATTGCCGCCTCGAGTTCACCGGTACGGCCACGCACCTTATCGTCGAGCAGGATGGCCGTCTGGAACAGCGAGAAGGCCCCACCCTGGACATCCATGGTGCGTTCCACCTGATTCATCAGCGCGGTGACGATCTTGCGCAGGCGCTGCACCTCGTCGGTGGAACCCTGCTGGATATCCAGATAGGCGACCATCAGTCCGTCCCCTCCGATTGCGGGGCACCGATCGCCACACCGGTGAAGGTCTGGTTGACATGCATCCCGCCGAACTGCTCACCGTAGGTATTGAAACCGATGACCCGATTGGCCTGGAACAGCCCTTCGACCCGTTTCGCCACTTCGGGGTCCTGCATATACTCCAGCCGGCGAAACACACAGTCGCAGCCGATCACCAGTTGCGGTTCCCCCACATGGTCACGGATCTCCGCGAATGTCTGGGACAGGTTCTCCACCAGATCCACCCCTTCAGCCACGGTCAGGACAATCCCCTCACCAATGGCGCAAAAGAAGGTCAGGCTGTCATCTTCGGCCAGTTGCCGTATCGAACGGACATAATAGGCACCGCCGACACGCACCATGACCGGATGGGAGGCAAAGGTCATAGGGTCGAGGCGGTCATACTGGATGCCCACCAACCGCGCATACTCCATCCCCGCCGAAACCCCGTTGATCTCGCTGACATTGCGGGTCGCTATATCCGCCTCGGTAATCACCATCTTGCGTTCGCCTGCGACGAAATGCTGGGTGCGGAACACCTTGAAGGGACAGGTGGTGTTGATCATGCACAGTACCGCCACATCCTCGCGGGTCTGGCCGTTGTAATAGATCAGGGTCTTGCTGAAGCGCAGATCGTCGGCGGCCGAGCCACCGAACAGGGGAATATCGCCAATCTCGCCGTGAACCGCACTGAGCACGATCTCCTCCACCCCGCTCAACCCATCCACCAGCAGAAAGGCGAAGGTATGTCCGCTCACCGGCGCCACCCCGCGCACCGCGAGGTCGGTATGCAGCTCGGTCACCAGGCCGCGCGCCAGCTTCATATCAAAGCGGGAGAGATTGGGCAGGAGGGTCGAAGCGAGGCTGAAGCTGTCGCCCGGCAGGGCAAATCCGCACAGGCTCCGGTCCAGGCAACCGCGGGCGTTGATCTCGCCGGCGGTGGTACAGCCGATGACCTGGGCCTGTGGATAGCGCCGTGACAGGGCCGCGCCCACCCGCGCGATGTCGTAGTGGCTGGAGCAGAAGAACAGGACCGCTTCCGGCGCCATAACGCCAAAACAGCTAATCAGCTCCGCCACCGCCTGCTCGGCACCGTCTTTTACCGACACCCCGGATGCAATCTGTTGTTCCTGTCCTGTCACTTAATTCACTTCACCCTTAGAGTCTGGCTGGGGGAGTCTGTCGGGATTGACCGATGGTAGCGAGGAAAAGCCGGCTTGTTCAGCACATCCCTGCGTTCACCCCTTCGGGGTTTACGGGGTCACGCCAGCGGCCGGTTCAATCCTCACCCATCGAATCGATATAGGTGCGGATGGCCCATAGCCCTTCCTGAGGAATGGTGCCTTCGAATTTCGGCATATACACCTTGCCATCGCGCACGGCCCCGTTGATGACCCGCTCCTTGAACCAGTCGTCGCCATCAAAATCCTCTTCCAGGTAGCGCAGGTCGGGGGCAATGCCGCCCGAGATCACTTCCAGGCCGTGACAGCGGGCACAATTCTGGTTGTAGGCGGATTTTCCGATCTCGATGGCCAGCGGCTTCAGCTCGCCGTCCTCGCGAAACGGGTTGGTATCTACCCACTCATCCCCCAACTGCGGCAATCCGGCTGTGTCCACCGCCTGCGGCGTGACATCCCCATGGGCAAAAAGCTGCGCCGGCAGGCCAAGCGACAGGGTCAGTCCAATGATAAAAAGCGGACGATAGGTAAGCATTAGCGGTCTCCTCCTACGACAGGCATCGATCCCGCCATAGCACACGATTCAAGTCTCACCCTGGGGGTGTGAATGTTGTTTGGAAATATCGCTGACAACCCGGATCTTCATCTCGTCCTGCTCCCCGTGTCGGGAAGTGGGGAAGTGAAGTGGCATCCCGGGTCATCCAGCGCTGGGCCGGTCAGTTTCAACCTGAATCCGCCGTTGCGGATTCAGGACATTTATAAACCATGCCGAGACCCGAGACTCTTCAACTTTGGTTGAATCGGCCCGCGACGCAGGATGCCGGACATCGTGGTTTTTAGCGCGCAGGTTAGGGTGAGGAGGGAACCCCAACATCATGGCGCACACGCGTGCAACCCCGTTGGGGTTCGCAGGCTCACCCCAACCTACAGGCTGACAATATGCACTTCGGTTATTAGCGGTTTGACTCCACCCCCACCTGACCGGCGAGGGGGAGTTCTGGGAACAGCCGCGGGTAGAATTACCGCTGTGCGCAGGCGAGGTAGGCATCCATGATCAGGTGGGGATTTTTCTTCAACCGCTCCTTCCAGGGACCCAGTGCAACCCGGCCTTCAATCAGCCCGCGGATGACACCGACATGGTTGGTGCGGCCGACGCATTGCGCGCCGACCAAACGCTCGCCATCGAATTCCAGGCGCATATACCGATAGCCCTGCTGATCCTGCAGGACCGCCTGATCACCACCCGGTACGCCGTCCCACTCACCAAACGAAACCGAGATGAGACCCAGCGTATCCAGCACGTTCATCTGCATGGATCCCCGGTAGGGGGTCGGTTTTCCCACCATGTTCAGTGCGGCGATCCGACCATGATCCGTCGCCGTCGGCTGGATGGCGTGTACCACCCGGTCACCATTTTCAAAATCCGGACCCTGGGCGACATCCCCCACGGCATAGATGTGTGGATCGCTGGTGCGCAGGAATTCATTGACCAGAATGCCCTGGTCCACCGCCAGGCCCGCATCCTGCAGATAGTCGAGGTTTGACTTCACCCCGGCGGCGACCACCACCAGGTGGGCCGGTATCTGCTGTCCGTTATCCAGATCGACCAGCAGGGTATCCTCGCTGTTGCCCGGATTGGGCTCCACCCGGGTGATCCGGGTCGAGGTATGCACCGCCACGCCTCGCTCCTGGCACCAGTGTTTGAGCAGCGTGCCCGCCACCGGGTCGAGCATGCGCGGAACCATGCGGTCCCCCATCTCCACCACGGTCAGGTTGACGCCGCGCAGGGCCAGCGCCTCCAGGATAATACAACCGATGAAACCGGCCCCCATCAGCACCACGTTGGCGCCTTCATGGGCCAGTTCGATAATGTGACGGGCATCCTTCAGGGTCCAGCAGTGGTGCACCCGTTTCTGATCCAGTCCGGGAACCGGTGGGCGGATCGGAAGTGCCCCGGTAGCCAGGCAGAGCTGTTCATATTGAACCCCACTGCCATCGCTCAGGGCGACACGCCTGGCCGCCGCATCGATGCCGGTGACCCGGGCATTCCGCAACTGGATACCGAGGGCCTGGTAATGGTTCTCCTGTTGCCGCAGGTGGGTACCCGTCTCCCCCACCTTACCGACCAGCAGATAGGGAATCGCCATGCGCGAATACGGGGGTTCCGGCTCGTCACCCAGCAGCAGGATGGAACCTTCCGCATCGTTCCGGCGCAGATTCTCCACCACCGACACACCGGCCGGTCCGGCGCCGACGACGACATAGCGATAGACGGCATCCGCTGCGACGGACCCGGTATCGGTGACCTCTTGTGCCTGACCCATGTTGTTGCCAAACACTCGCTTCAGTAAGCCTATCAATTTTCGGTCTCCTCTATATGAGCGAATTCGTCCCCATAATTCCAAGTGATGCGGTTCGCAGGCCCGGCGCATCCCACATCCGAAAGCGCATTGGGCACTGGGCCGGATCTCGCCATCGGATGCAGGATGCGACGAGAAACGAACCGCATCAATCGGGTTATTGGCGGCGTCGGATCGGTTAGCGGCAGCGAGTTTGACTACTCACAAGCCGCGCGATCCGACGCCGGGGTTACGGCCGCCTCAGGCCAGGCCGAGACGTTCCAGGGTGTCACCCGTCGGTACGCCTTCCGCATTCCAGCCACGCAGCTGATAATATTCCGGCAACATCTTGCCCAGCTCATTCACCTTGCCCTTGGCCGGCCCGGTCTTGGCCGCATCCTTGAGGATACGCTTGGGCAGGGTATCGTCCGCACCGGTGAAACCGGCCGCCAGGTTGAACTGACGCTCCATATTCCAGATCCGCTCACCCATTTCGAGCATCGATTCAACGGTCCAGTCACCCTCACAGGCACCGTTCACCTGGGGCGCGATATCCTCCATGCTCCAGGCAAAGGTGGTGAAGATGCACAGCCCGCTGGCATCCACCGCCGCGGTCGCATCCTGGAACGCCTTCACCAGGCCGGCCTTGCCGGTGGTCTCCAGCGGATCGGTTTTCTCCGGAATACCCAACACCTCGGAAGCCACGGTGTAGGAGCGCAGATGGCAAGCGCCACGGTTCGAGGTGGCATAGGTCAGACCCATACCCTGAATACCGCGACTGTCATAGGCCGGAAACTCCTGTCCCTTGACACCCATGTGCATGTCGATGTGGCCATATTTCTCGCACAGCCGCTTCGAACCCAGCCCGATTTCACGCCCGAAGCCCTCGCCCTTCGCCGTCAGTTCGGTGATCTGCACCAGCGCCTCGGCGTTGCCGAAACGCAGTTCGATACCACCGGTCTCCTTGGTGGTGATGGCACCCGCTTCGAACATCTCCATGGCCGCCGAGATGGTCGCGCCGAGGGTGATCGGGTCCATGCCCTGCTCATTGCAGATAAAGTTGGCAAAGGTGATGGCTTCGAGATCGTTGACCCCGGTATTGGCACCCAGGGCCCAGGCATTCTCGTATTCCAGTCCACCCGACGCCACCTGATACTGCGGGCGATCCTTGACCGTGAAGTGTGAACGCTCAATCTTGGAGACCCGCTGACAGGCGATGGTACAGCCGAAGCAGGCGGCATTGGTGACCAGGTTCTTGGTACCGTCCTTGCGCACCGCGTGCATCGCCTCGCCGGAGATGTCGTTGGCCCGGGCGAACTGCACCTCCTGGTGATTGTTGGTCGGCAGGGCGCCGATTTCGTTAATCACGTTCATCAGTACCTGGGTACCGTAGGTGGGCAGCCCCACGCCGGTCACCGGATTGCCGGCCAGTACCGCCTTGCCCGCCTTGACCGCCTCCAGGAACTGCTCCACGTTATCCACCTTCACACCCAGGTTGCCGCGAATCGCCACCGCCTTCAGGTTCTTCGAACCCATCACGGTGCCGACGCCGGAACGCCCGGCGGCGCGATCCATGTCATTGACGATACAGGCGAACTTGCAACCCTCTTCCCCCGCCTTGCCGATGGAGGCGACACGGATCAGCGGATCCTGATGTTTCGCCTTGATCCCCTCTTCGGTATCCCAGACCGATTGGCCCCAGAATTCCGCGGCATCGACCAGTTGCGCCTGCTCGTTCTGCAGCAGCAGATAGACCGGCTTCGGGGACTTGCCCTCGAAGATGATCATGTCCCAACCGGCGTTCTTCATCTCGTTGCCGAAGAATCCGCCCGAATTGGAGCAGGCGATCGCACCGGTCAGCTCGCCCTTGGTGGTTACGGTATAGCGTCCGGCGGTGGAGGCCGAAGTGCCGGTCAACGGCCCGGTGGCCATGATCAGCTTGTTCTCCGGCGCGAGCGGATCGACCTTGGGGTCGATCTCCTCCACCAGGTACTTCGCGGCAAGCCCGCGTGAGCCGAGGAACTGGTGCGCCCATTCCATATTGAGCGCTTCGGTGGTGCAGGTGCCAGCCGTCAGGTTGACACGCAGAAGCTTTCTAGCCCATCCCATAAGATTAACTCCCGATTGCTGTGGTTATGCGGTGGCCGATGCGCCAGTGTCTGTCTTGGCTGCCCAGGCACGCATCTTCTCGAACCCGGTCGCTTCCGCATCGATAAACAGAATGGCCCCTGTAGGACAGGCCTTGGCGCAGGCCGGATCGCCGCCGCAGAGATCGCATTTCGCCACCTTGCCGCTGTCCGGAACGTAATTGATGGTGCCGAAGGGACAGGCGATGGTGCACACCTTGCACCCCACGCAGGCCGTCGCCAGCACCTCCTTTGCCCCGGTCCGCGCATTGATATCGATCGCGCCGGTGGGACAGGCCCGCTGGCACCACGCCTCGGCACACTGGGTGCAGGTATAGGGGACAAAGCGTCCCTCATCGTGAAACTTGAATACTCTGATCCGAGATTTGCTGGAGCTGAAAATACCCTCATGTTCCATCGAACAGGCGATTTCACACTGGGTACAGCCGGTGCATTTCTCGGGAATGATGTGCAGCGATTTTTGCATTATCTCCTCCCCGGAAGTTTACCCATCTCCAGCCGCGCGTAGCCTGATGCTGCTGGTTTCAAGGCGTAAAAAGGTGAATAAAATCCACTCATAGGCGAGTGTACCCAGGCACTCAAATCTCACAATTGAACTAAAGGCTTATGCTTTCCAAGACATAACGCTACTGCAGTGGAACGGCTCCACGATGCGCCGACCCGCATTGGCTTGAGAAGCAGGCCACCTACCAAAACTCGACCAAAGTCGAATACTCCCAATTGACAGTGATCAAGTCACAATCCGCCATCCGCGCTGAAAATAGGCGCTCCCTGATTCATACCGATTTATCGAGGCAAGAGAGTTGACACTGCTTGGACACAATTCGGCCGACCTGACGGTCAGCATCACAGTACGCGCCTTCAATTCCATGACCCGGTTCTGCGATCCGGAGCGGCTGGAGCGCGAAATCAGTTATCCGGTCGGGGCCACCATCGGCGACATCGTCAGGGACTTCAATATCCCGCTCGCCGAACTGTTCCTGATCCTGGTCAACGGCCGCGACGTGGCCCCGGGGTGCGTGGGCGACATACGCCTGGCCCATCAGCTCGAAGACGGCGATGTCATCGCCCTCTCCGGCCCCGTGCCCTACAGTTTCGGTTACGGTGCCCCGGTGGTTTGAGCGCCGCCGCGAGCCCTTAGGGTTCGCGCAAGAATAATTCCGTAGTACCGAGGGCGTTCCTGGACCACGCTGGCAAGGCACGCTTTGCAGGCAATGGCCGTTCCCTTGCCAAAAAGCGTAACGCCGCCAGCGGGGTCCAGGGGCGTCCGAATACAGGAACTTATTCTTGCGCGAGCCCTTAGACTTAGGTTGAATGGAGCGCACCCAGCCGATCGGCTAGCTTCGATTCCCTATGGATGTCATGTCGGGGGGATGATCGTTGCCACGTCTGCTGGGTGCCTTACTGTTATGGGGAGCGTTTTTCGGCTGGTCGTCGGCAAGCGCAACATCCCTGACCGCCGACCAGCTCTCCCGCTTTGTGGTCCCGCCGCTGGCACTCGGGACAAAGGACGCGCAACTGCCCGTCTGGCAGTTGCTGAACAGCGGTGGGGCCCTGGCCGGCTATATTTTCGAATCCCGGGAGCTGGCCCCGATTCCGGGCTTTTCCGGCACCCCGATGAATCTGCTGGTCAGCATCGACACCGACGGCAACTTCCTCGACATCAAGGTCCTGGACCAGAATGAACCGGTCTTTGTCAGTGGCCTGGGGCCGCGCCCTTTCCATGAGTTCGTCTACCAATATCGCGGCAAGTCCCTGGCCGACAACATCAAGGTGCTGCCCGCCGGCGCCAGCAAACCGGCCGACGCTGCCGCCGGCGCCAACAGCTATATCGACGGCGTCACCAAGGCCACCGCCTCGGTGCGGATCGCCAATGAAACCATTCTCGCCGCGGCGCTGAGCGTCGCCCGGGAGAAACTCGCCCATATCGCACCCAAACCGGCCGGCCATCCGCGCCAGGATCTGTTCGAGCCGATGAGCTGGGCGCAGCTGGCGGACAGCAGTCTCATGGAGCACCTGCGGATCGGCAACCGGGATCTGCAGCAGGCCTTTGCCGCCACGCCGTTTGCCGATGACGACAGTGAAGCCACCCGGGATCCGGATGGGCTCTATCTGGATCTGTGGATTGCCGACCTGAATCTGCCGAGCGTGGCGGGAAATATTCTGGACCCGGCAGCCCTCGCCACCCTGAAGCGGCAGCTGGAGCCGTCCGAAGAGCCGATACTGGTACTGGCCAATGGCCGGCACCGGCTGGTGGCGGAGGATTTTGTGCGCAACTCGGCGCCCGACCGCATGTCCATCCGCCAGCAGGGCTTTCCCATCAGCCTGCGGGATGCCGATGCCGAAATGGCATTCTTGCCCGGGGTGCCGGCGTTCGACCAGGCGATGATCCTGCGGGTCGATACCCGTTTCGGTTTTGATCCCGCCTCCCGCTGGGATTTCATTATCAAGGTGCTGCGCCAGCACGGCTCATTCCGGCCGACCACCGGCAGCCGGGACTTTGTGCTCAGCTACAGCCCGGACCCGCGCTACTTCATCCAGCCGCTGCCGGACACGGGACAACAGCCGGCCTGGCTGGCATCCTGGCGCGACAAGGCATGGGACCTGCTGTTGCTGACGCTGTTCCTCGGCCTGCTGAGTTACCTCCTCTTCAATCACCGGCGCAGCGTCACCGGCCCGCAGCGCCTCGCCACGCTGCGCCCGCTATTGCTGCTGATCACCCTCTTCTTCGTCGGCTGGTGGGAGCAGGGCCAGCTCAGCATCGTCACCCTGATCGGCCTGGTGCGGGCGATCTTCCAGACGCACAATTTTGCCTTCCTGCTGTATGACCCGATTTCGCTGCTGTTGTGGATCTTTACCCTGATCACGCTGGCCATCTGGGGCAGAGGCACCTTCTGCGGCTGGCTCTGCCCGTTCGGCGCCCTGCAGGAGTTCGCCCACACCCTGGGCCAAAAACTGGGGATCAGGGAGCTGCGCCTGTCGGCGGCGGTGACGGAAAAACTGGGCTGGATCAAGTTCGCCATTCTGGCGGCACTGCTCGGCAGCCTGTTCTTCTCCGCCTCGCTGGGTGACCGGCTGGTCGAGGTGGAGCCGTTCAAGACGGCCATCACCCTGAGCTTCCAGCGCGCCTGGCCCTATGTGCTCTATGCCCTTGCCTGCATCCTGGTCTCGATGGTCGTCTTCAAGGGTTACTGCCGCTTTCTCTGCCCCCTGGGGGCCGCCCTGGTCCTCGGCGGCCGGTTACGGCGCTGGGACTGGCTGGTGCGGCGCCGCGAGTGCGGCACCCCCTGCAAACTCTGCGCGGTCACCTGCCGCTACGAGGCCATCGAACGCCACAGCGGCGCGATCCGCTACGATGACTGTTTCCAGTGTCTGGAGTGCGTGGAGATCCATGACGACGCCACGCGCTGCGTGCCGCTGGTGCAACAGAACCGTCAGCGGGTGCGTTCACCTAATGCCGACGAGACATCTATAACTTAATGACATAGTAACGTAGGGTGGATAAGCGATAGCGCATCCACCAATGCTGTGGTGGATGCGCCTACCGGCTTATCCACCCTACGAGACTACGGTACTTGCCGGCAATGTAGGATGCCGGTGAGGCACGAACCGCATCAATTTGTACCGTATTTGATGCGGTTCGCAAGCTCACCAGCATCCTACCCCAGCATTGGGGTTTGTAGCTCGCGCAGCCTGCATCAAAAGGGACTGGGCACTCGGCCCTCGGCAAAAAACGCCTGAACCCGTTGCGCCAGCCCGCCGGCCGACGCCTCGAACAGCGCCCGCCCCTGTGCCGGGGTGGCCAGGTCGGGCCAGGAGCCGATCCGGCCATCCGGGTATTTCGCGCGGAAATCCTCCGCCCCCTGCACCTCGCCCTGCAGTGGCCCGGGCGGCGGCAGGGACCCGGCCTGGATCAGATCCTCGCGAAGATACTGGACCACCGCGATCTCGCTCGGCGTGGCGTGGCGCCCCTCCCGGTCACCGTAGTACTGTTTGCGCAGACCCACCACCGCCGTCACCTCGTACCAGTTGGTCAGGGTGCAGCGTAGCGCAAGCCCGGCCCCCTCACCCCGCTGTTCGGCGTGGATCTCACTGAAGGCCGCCTTGAGGGTGGCGATATTGCCGCCGTGGCCATTGATAAAAAAGAACTGGCGAAAGCCGTGCTGGGCCAGGGAGTGGATATAATCCCGCACCAGGGCGATCAGGGTGGCGGGGCGGAGCGACAGGGTTCCCGGAAAGGCCATATGATGTTCGGCGGCCCCGATACTGATCACCGGACCGACCAGCAGGTCCGCACGCCGTCCCGCCTCCCGCGCGATCGCCTCGGCCACCATGGCGTCGGTGCCGATGACACCGCTGGGGCCGTGCTGTTCAGTGGAGCCGATCGGAATGATCACGCCGTCGCTGCGCCGCCGGTAGGCCTCGACTTCCGGCCAGGTTAGATCGTGAAGCTGCATTCTCACTCCTCTCCCACGGGGGGTATGCCCCGCCATTTCCGGGTGGGTTATCCAGCAAAATGTACCCACGGATCCCTCACGCCAATCGGTGGGTTACGGCGCGCGCGGGCACCATACAGACTCCCAGCGACTGCGCAGGGCGCGCCTAACCCACCCTACGGAAGCGCCCTATTCCGGCTTCCCGCACCTTCTCTTTAAAGTAGATGTAGGGTGGATAAGCGACAGCGCATCCACCGTGGCCGTTCCCCGCCATCCATGGCCTTCACGGCATAAATCCATTCCTGGACAAAGCATTGGTGGATTCGCCTAGCGGTTTATGCACTCTGTGAAGCGTTTTATCCCCCAGACGCCGCAACCGCTCGGCAAGCCTTGGGTGGGAATGATAGACCAAGCTGAACCAGGGGTCCGAATCTTCCGCCGCGCCGTTGTGACGGGTCAGTTTGACCAGGGCGCGGGCCAGGGCGTCCGCGTAGCCGCAGGCCCCGGCGAAGGCATCGGCCTGGTGTTCAAAACCACGGATCATGCAGGAGAACAGCGGCTTGACCAGCAGGGCCGCACTCGGTGTCAGCAGCCAGAGCAGGGCCAGCCCCGTACCCGACGCCATATCGGCTGTCCCGGCGGCCAGGCTGAACAGGCCGATCCACAGGGCTGAGACCAGCAACGAACAGAGCTGAAAGAGCGGCATGTGCCGGGCACGCAGATGGCCGGCCTCATGGCCCACCACCGCCGCGATCTCCCCGGTGTCGAGGATCCCGCTCAGGGTATCCAGCAGCACCACCCGCCGCGATCCGGCCGCCCCGGTGACATGGGCATTGCCATGCGATGAACGGCGCGAGCCATCCATCACCAGCAGCGGCCCCAGGTCAATACCGGCCTGCCGCCCGATCGCCCGCACCCGGCACACCAGATCCGGATCATCAACCGGGCGATAGCGGTTGAACAGGGGCGCTATCAACGCCGGATAGAGCCAGGAGCGTACCCAGACAAACCCGCCCCAGAGCAGCGCCAGCAACCACCAACCCGCCTGCCAGCCTGGCTCCAGCAGGCGCGTGGCGGCGGCCGCCAGGCCGGTGCCGACGATCAACAGCAGGCCGGCCTTGACCAGGGTGTCGCGGAGAAACCCGCCAAGACGCTGGCGGGAATAACCGAAACGGCGTTCGACACACCAGACACGCAGCAGGGTGATGGCCCGCTGCACGGCCGCCAGCAACAGCAGCACCGAGAGCAGCAGGGCCCACTGGAGCGCCCAGCCGGAGAGACCGGCCGCCAGCCACAGCCGCTGCAGCAGCTCCAGCCCGGCCACCAGCATCAGCAGCACAAACAGCGCTTCGAGTATCAGCCCCAGCGCCGCGAAGCGCAGCCGCTGACGGCTGTAGTCGCTGCTCCGAGCCCCGGCCGGTGCCGATTGCCGTTGTTGATAGCGGAGCTCCCGCCCGTGCAGCCAGAGCTGCAGCAGCAGGCCCGTGATGACCAGGGCGGCCAACAGCGACGGGGGCATCAGGCGGCCTCCTCCCTATGTGGACCAGGGCGTGGATCGGGGTGAAGCTGTTCCAGCCACCGTCCGGGGAGGCCCGGACCCTGCCCGAGTACCGCACTGAACAGCTGTACCGCCGCCGCCCCGGCCGCTAACCGGCCCGTTAGCTGAGTCGGGCAGACTATACCGCCCACCGAAATCAGCGTCATCTCCCCAATCAGATCCTTGACCTGGCGCAGGCAGTGGCAGACCGCCGCCTCCGCCTGCCCGGGAACCGCCACCAGCAACACCCCGTCCAGACCGGCGCGTCGGCACGACAGCAGCGCCTGTTGCTGACGCCGCGACACCCGGGGCGCCAGCGCCACCTTGATCGCCAGCGGCACCCGCCCGCCCCCGTCGCGATGGTATTGGTCGCGCGCCTCCACGGCCCGGGTCAGCAGCGACTCCAGCCAGACGGGATCGGCCGCCCAGCCGCGGCGGGCGAAAGGCGAGCTCAGGTTGAGTACCAGGTAATCCGCCACCGGCAGCAGGCGACGCAGGCAGTGCAGGTAGTCGTCGATCATCCGCTCGGCGCTGGCACCCGCGGCGGGACGGATATTCACCCCCCGCGGCATGATCCGTCCCGGTGGCCGGCGCCGGCCCAGCCGGCGCACGCTGGCCGCCAGCGACTGCGGGGTCACCGACCCCACTTCGCTGAAACCGTACCCGGCCCGACTGGCGCCGCGTAACAGGCGGCCGCTGCGGTCGATACCGGCCGCCAGGCCGATCGGGTTGGCGATGTCGAGCCCCATCAGCCGGGTGGCATGTGGGTGCTCCCGTAAGGCGTGGCGTGGCGCTTCCGGCAGGCCACCCAGGCCCAGGAGCCAGAGCCGGAACGCCGCCCACAGCAGCCACCCGTTGCGCACATAGAACCCCGCACGACCCGTCCAGGCGCGACGCTGACGCTCAGGCGACGCTGGAACGGGGTCAGGCGACGCTGGCATGACGCAGGGCAAAGTCCCGCATGAAGCTCACCAGTGCCGCCACCGCCGACTCGCTCACCGCGTTGTACAGGCTCGCGCGCAGCCCGGTCGCGGCCGCGTGTCCCTTCAGATTGTGCAGTCGCCGTTCCCTGGCCTCGGCGAGAAACGCCCGTTCCAGCCGTGGCGTAGGCAGTTCGAAGCAGACGTTGACCGGCGAGCGCGCGGCTTCGGCCGCCCGGCAGTGGTAAAAACCGCTCTCATCGATGGTCCGGTAGAGCCATCCGGCATGGCGACGATTGCGTACCGCCATCTCCCCGAGTCCGCCCTCGGCCTGAATCCATTTGAACACCAGCCCGGCCATATAGATGGCCCAGACCGGTGGCGTGTTGACCCGGGAGTTGCTCGCCGCCAGCAACTCGTAGTTGAACACCGTGGGGGTGATCGGCAGGGCCCGTCCCAGCAGCGCCTGTTTGACGATCACCACCGTCAGACCGGCGATACCGGCATTCTTCTGTGCCGACGCATAGACCAGGCCGAAGCGGCGGATATCCAGCGGCGCCATCAGGAAGTCCGAGGTGATATCGGCCACCAGCGGTACCCGGCCGGTATCCGGCAGTTCGCGGAACCGCACCCCGTTGGCGGTCTCGTTGGTGGTGATATGGCAGTAGGCCGCGGTGGGGTCGAGTGACCATGCCGACCAGTCCGGGATAGCGGTATAGCCGCTGCTCGCGCCGTCGGCGGCGATGTTCACCCGGCAATAGCGCTTCGCCTCGTTGGCCGCCCGCTGGGACCAGTGGCCGGTCAGCGCATAGTCCGCGCACTCGCGGCCGCGCAGCAGGTTCATCGGCAGCAGGGAGAACTGCCCGTAGGCGCCGCCCTGCAGCAGCAGTACATGGTAGTCCGGGGGAATCTCCAGCAGGTTGCGCAGGGTCGCCACGGCCTCGTCGTGGATGCGGGCAAACGCCTCCCCGGTAAACGGGATCTCCATCACCGATTGACCGCTGCCGGCCCAGTTGTCCAGTCCCTCCCGGGCCTCCGCCAGTACCGCCTCGGGAAGTACCGAGGGCCCGGCGGCGAAATTATAGCCCGTGATCACCGGCCGGCCGTCAGGTGAACAGCGCGGCGCCATGGGAACCGGCGATCATGAAGAACAGGGCGGAGAAAGAGAGGATGGTGTTGCTGCGGGAGGAGAGAAAGGTGATCCGCGAGCAGCGGACCCGCTCGGTATGGCTGGCCGGGACGAAACCGATCACCTTTTTCTGGTGCGGCCAGAGCACCAGCCAGAGATTCAGGGCCATGGCGATGCCCGCCCAGACGCCGATACCCAGTACCGCCAGTCCGCCCTGCAGGGTCAGCACATCGATCAGGATGCCACGCTGCCAGAGCATGAAGAAGCCGCTGCCGAGCACCACCAGCGAGGCGTAGCGGAAAATCCCGTGTTCGCGCTGCAGGGCCGCCTCGAACTGCTTGCCCAGCACCTCCAGCGGCGCTTCGGGGCTGGCTGGCCGGTAGCCCGGGTTGACCACCACACTGGCATAGTTGTGGCCGATCCAGACCAGGATGCCCAAAAGATGCAGCCAACGGGCGGCCACGTCGAGCAGTTCGAGGGTCATCATCGGCTCAACCGCCCGCCAGCCACAGGGCCACCAGGGAGAGCAGCCCCACCAGGGCCAGGCCGGCTGTCAGCGTCCCGCCGAGGGTTTCGTGGGGCAACCTCATGGACGTATCAACCGCATCTTGCCGTTGATCGCCCCGCGTGAGCGCATCACCAGCGGCATCTGCGGTCCACTGTTGATGCGTGCCGCCGCCACCGCGGACTGAATGATGTCGAAGTGCCGGGACTTGGAGCAGGCCGGGTCGGTATTGGTGGCATCACCGGTGAGCAGGTAGGCCTGACAGCGACAACCGCCGAAGTCCTTCTCCTTCTCGTCACAGTCGCTACAGGGCTTCTTCATCCAGGCGTCGCCGCGATACATTTCGAAGGCCGGCGACTCGCGCCAGATCCACCCCAGGTCGTTATCCCGGACATTGGGGAAATCCACCCCCTCCATCACCTGCGCCTCCTGACAGGGCAGCGCCGAACCGTCCGGGGCGATGGTCAGGTGAATCGCGCCCCAACCGTTCATGCACGCCTTGGGTCGACCGTCGAAATAGTCCGGCACCACGAAGTAGATGGTCATGGTGTTGCCGAGACGTTTGCGCGCCTCATTGACCCGCGCCTCGGCGTATTCGATCTGCTCCCGGGTGGGCAGCAGCGCGGCACGGTTTAGTAACGCCCAGTTGTAATACTGGATATTGGCGAATTCGATATATTCCACCCCGGTACGCGCCGCCATGTCGATGATGTCGTCCACCGCCTCGATGTTGTAGCGTGACAGCGGGACATTGAGCACCACCGGAAAGCCCTGCGCCTTGACCTCCTCGATCACCGCCATCTTCTCGTCGTGGGACTGGACCCCGACCATGATGTCGTTCTTCTCCCGGTTGCTGTGCTGCAGACTCAACTGAATCTGTTTCAGACCGCAACGTTTGAGTTCGCTGAGCCGGTCCTTGCTAAGACCCATGCCGGAGGTGATCAGGTTGGTGTAGTAACCCAGCCGGTTACCCTCGTCCACCAGCTCCTCCAGATCCGGTCGCAACATCGGCTCGCCGCCGGAAAAACCGAGTTGCAGGCTGCCGATAGCGCGGGCATCCCGCAGCACTTTCTTCCACTCTTCGGTGGTCAGTTCATTTTTCAGCTCATCGAAATCGAGTGGATTGTTGCACCAGGGACACTTCAGCGGACAGCGGTAGGTGAGTTCCAAAACCAGCCACAGCGGCTTGCCGTTTCCATCAATCTTAAGCTTTGATCCAGCCTTTGCCACGGGCCACCTCCATAAAGTTGTAGATGTCACCATCGATATCGTCAGCGCCGAACAACTCTTTCAGTTGCGCAATGATCGACTCCATGGTGCGTTCCCCATCACACAGATTGAGGATGTTGCCGGCGGAATCATTCAGTTTGATAATGCCTTCCGGATAGAGCAGCAGGTAGGCCTGCTCCTGCTCTTCCCAGCGGAACAGAAACAGCGGGTTGATCACCGGCCGGTCATGCGGATTGAAAGGGGTATTCGATAGCGTCACGAGGCAACTCTCCATTCGACGGGCTTTGCGCTGACGGAGGTTGGCATCCTTGCAACTCCACACCGGAGCCGATCATCATTAACAGCAGTCCAGAACAGAGTTGGGGAGTCTTCATTGCGAAAACCCCCCAATTCATCACGGCTTAACGGGTATAAACGTAGGCCGTTACTTCGAAGCCCATACGGAGCTCACAAAAATCCGGAGTTTCCCACTTCATAGCATTCTCCTCTGTTTGGATTTATAAACCATCCTGGGACCCGGTGAACCTGAGGCAGTAACCCGGTTGCATTTGGAATAGCGCCGGTATCACCCAAGTATCAAGACTCAGGAACACTCTAGTATCCGGCCCACAGGCGAACAATTAGCCAAAAGTCGAAGGGGTGAATGCCGGATTAATAAATGTCGTAGATCGTAGCCCGGATGCAGCCCGCCCCACGAAAGCCCGACAGATACTCATCCCCGGACGGGCGGAATCCGGGGCATTGCCCTGCATTCGCTCCGCGCCCCGGATTGCGCCGCCGTGGGCACGTGCGGTAATGCCTGTTTCGGTGGCGGCGGCTTCATCCAGGCTATGCTACCGCGCATGCAGATGGATATACGATGGGCGGTAGGGGCAGGCCCCTGTGCCTGCCCTTTTTCGACGGAGCCGCGACCAGCCGGGCAACCACGGGGGGTTGCCCCTACACTGAATCTGAAGCAACCACCGCCCCACCCGTAGGGGCAGGCCCCCGTGCCTGCCCTTTTTCGACGGAGCCGCGACCAGCCGGGCAACCACG
>NZ_JAQGEI010000034.1 GCF_029017505.1 Sedimenticola hydrogenitrophicus | reverse complement strand
TAGTAAGTAGTAACCACAGGCCGCACCATTATATTACTCAACAGGCCTCCCTGCCGACCCGAATACCGGTGCCGCCAGGTGCGCCCGGTTATAGCCCTAACTCCTTCCAGCGTTTTTCAATCCGTTTTATGGAGACGGGATAGGCGGTTTTGAGCTCCTGGGCAAACAGCGAGACACGCAACTCCTCCAATGCCCAGCGGATCTCCTCCAGCCGCTCGTCCACCCGGCCCTTCCTGCGTTCCCGCTGATCGCGCTCCGACCACTGCTGATGGAGTGACTGAAGCTCCCGCAGCAGTTGCTGATCACGCGTCGCCGCGTGGCTGAGTTTTTCCAGGCGACGCTGCAGCGCCGTCAGATAGCGCGGCAACTGACGCAGCTGTTGTATCGGGGTCTGCCCGAAGAAGCCCTTGAACACCAGGCGGTCGAGCTGTTGACGCATATCCGCGAGCGAGGCCATCCAGTTGATCTGGGTGCAGGTCGCCAGCTTTTTGGACAGCTGCTGATACTGATCGAGGATCTCGGCGGCGAGCCGGGCAACCTCATTGGCCATCGGCACCAGTTGCGGCTTGCAAGCCTCGATACGGGCATTGAATGTCTCGGCATCCCTGATCTCCGGCCGCCCGGCGATAAAGGTGAGATCCACAATGAGCACGACCAGTTCCTGTTCCAGGTCAACCGGATTCGCCTTGCCTTGATCCGGCAGCAGCGGCGCCTTGGCATACTGCAGACGCAGCTTTTGCAACTGCGGGAGATTGCGCCGGATATAGCGGGTCTCCTTGGCCAACCTGAGCATCAGCAGCCTAGCCACCCCCCGGCGATGCGCCTCCCTGGCATGCTGTTCGGAATCCACAATACGCACGGCCACCCCCTCTTCCGTCTCCACCAGGGAGGGGAAACCGGGCAGCCTGATCCCACCACGCTCCAACATCAGCGACTCCGGCAGCGGTGCAAAGTCCCAGTCCGTCACCCCTTCCCGCTCCAGTCCGGTCTCCGTGGCGGGGTGGAAACGCGATTCACCCTGGCTCCCGTGGCGCTTTTTCAGCACCTGCAGATCACGCCCTTCGGCCAGCGGATGCCCCGCATTATCCAGTACCAGGAAATTCATCCGCAGATGGGCCTCAACCGCCCTCTCCTGCCAGGCGTCCTCGGGGATATAGACTCCGGTCATCCGATGTAACTGATCCGAGAGCTGGCGGGTCAGCGGCTTGTCCGAAGGGGTCATCACCTTGAGACAGGCGTCGGCATAATCAGGTACCGGCACAAAGGATTTGCGCAGCGCCTTCGGCAGGGATTTCAGCAGGGCGATGATCCGCTCGCGCAGCAGCCCGGGAACCAGCCAGTCGGTACGCGCCTCCGGGACCTGATTGAGCACCGCCTGGGGTATCTTCAGACTGACCCCGTCGGCTCGGTCGCCGGGATTGAAGTGATACTCCAACGGCAGCCGCAGGCCGCCCATCTCCAGGGTATCGGGATACCGGTCCGCCACGTCGCCGGCCGGATTGGCCAGCAGGTCATCCTCGCGCATATGCAGCAGCTTGGGCTGCTCCCGGCTCACCTGACGCAACCACTTTTCAAACTGGGCGGCACTGTAGACCGCGGCCGGTATCCGCTGGTCGTAATAGTCGTAGAGGGTCTGCTCATCCACCAGCAGATCGCGCCGCCGGGTCTTCTCCTCCAACAGATGTATCGAGTCGATCACCTGGTGATTGTGCCGCCAGAACGGGGCCCGGGTATGGAAATCCCGGTCTACCAGTGCCGAGCGGATAAAGATCTCCCGCGCCTCCAGCGGGTTGATCGGCCCGTAATTGACCTTGCGCCGGGAGATGATCGGCAGACCGAACAGGGTGATGCGGACATAGGCGGCCACCTGTCCGCGCTTCTTTTCCCAATGGGGTTCGGAATACTCCTGCTTGATCAGGTGTCCGGCGATCGCCTCCACCCACTCCGGTTGAATCGCGGCCGCGTTGCGCGCATAGAGCTTGCTGGTCTCAACCAGTTCGGCCGCCACCACCCATTTGGGTTGCTTTTTGAACAGCGCCGAGCCGGGAAAGATAAAAAAATGGCTGTTCCTGGCCCCCAGGTACTCACGCCCCTTGCCGCTCTGGTGCAGACCGACATGGCTCAACAAGCCAGTCAGCAGGGAGCGGTGAATGGCTGCGTAATCCGCGGCCTGCTCATTCTCCCGATAACCCATCTCATGCAGCTGCCCACGCAACTGATGGTGGATATCACGCCACTCCTGCACCCGCGTCCAGGAGAGAAACCGGCTCCGGCAGTGGGCCTGGAATTTACGCCGCGAGAGGTGCTGCTGCACCTCTTCCAGGTGGCGCCAGAGGTTCAGGGTGGTGAGGAAATCGGACTCCTCATGGCGGAATTCCCGGTGCGCCTCATCGGCCGCCTGCTGCTTGTCCAGGGGACGCTCCCGCGGATCCTGTACGCTGAGCGCGGCCGCGATCACCAGCAGTTCGTTCAGACAGTGGTTTTCCGTCGCCGCCAGCAACATGCGTCCCACCCGGGGATCCACCGGCAGACGGGACAATGCCCTGCCGATCGACGTTATCCGCCGGTCGGCGTCCATCGCCCCGAGCTCCTCCAATACCCGGTATCCGTCCTTGATCAGCCGGCTGTCGGGTTTATCGACAAAGGGAAACTGCTCGATATTGCCGAAACCGAGCAGTTTCATCTGCAGAATCACCGAGGCCAGGTTGGTGCGCTGTATTTCGGGCTCGGTAAACTCCGGACGGGTGGCAAAATCCTCCTCGTCATAGAGCCGGATACAGACCCCGGCGGCGACCCGGCCGCAGCGCCCCTTGCGCTGGTCGGCACTGGCCCGTGAGATGCGTTCCACCGGCAGGCGCTGGACCTTGCTGCGATGGCTGTAACGGCTGATGCGGGCATAGCCCACGTCGATGACATAGCGGATACCGGGCACGGTGAGCGAGGTTTCCGCCACATTGGTGGCGAGGATGATGCGCCGGCTGCCGCCGCTCCTGAACACCCGCGCCTGTTCGGCCGGTCCGAGGCGGGCATACAGCGGCAGCACTTCGGTCAGCGGCAGCTTGTGCTTGCGCAGGTTCTCGGCGGTCTCGCGAATCTCGCGCTCGCCGCTGAGAAAAACCAGGATATCGCCCCGGTCGATCCGTGACAGCTCATCTACCGCGGCCAGAATCCCCTGCTGTATCGCATCATCCCGCTCGCCGCCGCCCTCCTCCGCGGGCGGCCGATAGCGCAGTTCGACCGGGAAGGTGCGACCGCTGACGTTGATGATCGGGGCATCCCGGAAATGCTTGGAGAACCGCTCGGGGTCGATGGTGGCCGAGGTGATGATCAACTTCAGGTCAGGGCGTTTCGGCAGCAGCTGTTTCAGATAACCCAGCAGGAAGTCGATATTCAGGCTGCGCTCGTGGGCCTCGTCAATAATCAGCGTGTCGTATTCGGTCAGATAGCGGTCCTGCTGGATCTCGGCCAGCAGCATGCCGTCGGTCATCAGCTTGATGTGACTGTTGGGTCCGACCCGATCGTGGAATCGCACCTTGTAACCGACCGAATCCCCCAGTTCCCGGCCCAGCTCCTCGGAGATGCGGGCAGCCAGGGCGCGGGCGGCAATGCGCCGGGGCTGGGTGTGGCCGATGCGTCCGAACACGCCGCGCCCCAGGGCCAGGCAGATCTTCGGCAACTGGGTGGATTTACCCGATCCGGTCTCACCACAGAGGATGATCACCTGGTGCTTTCGGATCAGCTCGGCAATCTCCGCCTGGCGTTCACTGATCGGCAGTTCCGCGGGAAACCGCGGCTCTGGCAGGCGCTGTTGCCGCTGCTCGACCATCTGCCGGGACTGTTCAAGCCGCTTCCACAGGCGCTCCAGATCATCGTCCAGGCTTTTTCCCTCGCGCCGCTTTCTCTGTAAGGCATTGATCTGCCTACGTAATTGATGGCGCTCCTGGATCAGGCAGCGATCCAGCAACTCGACGTCGGGTATTGACTCAACCTTCACAACAGCAGTCCGTTCAACAGAAGAGCGGCTATTTTACAGATTTGCCCCGTGGGAACACACCGCCACACGCCCTTCCGGGATACTGACCCAGATCAATGTCCCAAAAAAATGTAGGGGAAACACCTAAAGAAACACCCTGGCAAGTCGCAATAGGGAGTGGGGAAATCATCGATAGAAGAATCTTCGCTCATGGATATTGCGACACAACTGGAATTACCCGGGGACCTAAAATGAAACAAGCCAGTAACGCCTCCGCCAGAGGTATCTCCATCAGCACCAAGATAGACCTTGCCCTGGTGGTGCTGTTTCTCCTGATACTGATCGTCTCCGCCCTCTATCAGTTCAACAGCCAGCGTAACCTGGTCGAGCACATGGTCATGGATCAGACCGAAACCCTGGCCGACTCCTACTTCGACAACGTAAACACCCTGATGCTGACCGGCGGGATGGCCAACAAGGAGATCTCGCGGAAAAAAGTGACCTCACGCGAGGAGGTGCTGGATGCCCGCATCATCCGGGGTGAGGGGGTCGTCAAGACCTTCGGTGCCGGCACCGAACAGAACAGCATCAGGGATGAGCTGGATAAACGCGCCCTGGCGGGGGAGAAAATCGATTCCCTGTATAAGGACGACAACGGCCGGGTGCTGACGGTCATTATCCCCATGCGTGCCGAGAAGGACTATCGGGGCACCAACTGCCTGCTCTGCCATCAGGTACCCGAAGGTGAGGTGCTGGGTGCGGTACGGGTAGACTTCTCACTGAAGAACCTGGACAACACCGTACTCAAGGAGCTCTGGGTAAATATCGGGCTCAACTCCGCGCTGCTGATCGCCGGACTGGTCATCATCAGCTTCATCCTGAAAAAACTGGTGGTCTCGCGGTTGCGCCGGGTCACCGATGTGGTCCGCGCCATCGAGCAGCAGTCCGACCTCAGCCTGCGGGCCGAGGTGAAATCCAACGACGAACTCGGCCGGCTGGCCTTCGCCATCAATCTGATGATGGATAAATTCGGCTCCATCATCCACCAGGTCAACGCCTCCACCCTGAAACTGGCCGAGGAGTCCGCGCACCTCACCGACATCACCACCCAGAGTATCGAAGGCGTGCGCCGCCAGCAGTTGGAGAGTCAGCAGGTGGCCACGGCCATGACCGAGATGGAAGCCAACTCCAACGAAGTGGCCAACAGCGCCGGCAGCGCCTCCGAAGCGGCCAATCAGGCCGATGCCGAGGCGCTCGAAGGGGGCAAGGTGGTGAACAATGCCATCACCTGCATCAACACCCTGGCCGAAGATGTCAACCAGGCGTTCGACGTGATTCGCCAGTTGGAGACGGACAGTGACGGCATCGGCAAGGTGGTCGAGGTGATCACCAACATTGCCGAGCAGACCAATCTGCTGGCCCTGAACGCGGCCATCGAAGCGGCCCGTGCCGGTGAGCAGGGGCGTGGATTTGCAGTGGTGGCCGACGAGGTCAGAACCCTGGCCACCCGCACTCATAAAGCGACTCAGGAGATCCAGAGCATGATCGAGGGGCTGCAGCGTCAATCCCAGAATGCCGCCAACATGATGTCCCAGAGCCAGAAGCGGGTGGAAACCGGTGTCACCGAGGCGGCCCATGCCGGTGATTCACTGAACCGGATCACCCAGTCAATCAATACCATCAGCCAGATGAATGAGCATATCGCCACCGCCGCCCAGCAACAGAGCATGGTGGCCGGGGAGATCAGCCGCAACATCACCGCCATCAGTGATGTCACCGGCCAGACCGCCGATCACTCGGAGCAGATAGCCCGGACCAGCAAGCAGCTGTCGGGGCTGGCCTCTGAGTTGAAGCATGTCATGGGGCAGTTCAAGGTCTAGCGGGTGAAGTGTGAAGTTTGAAGGGTGAAGCGTGTAGGATGGGTGGAGGCGCGGCACCCTTGTTGACGGCAATTCGCGGCGATCGGACGCGCCGTAACCCATCTTCGGATACGGATGCAGGTGCACGATGGGTTACGCGCCGGAGAGGGAGCCGGCGGAGAGTTCATGTAGGCGCTCCACCCATCCTGAATGCAGTCCGACCCGGGCAGGCACGGGGGCCTGCCGCTACGATCGGGTCGCCCGTCCGGTGTTCAACCTCCCCGTAGGGGCAACCGCCCGTGGTTGCCCGAAACCTTCGGTTGTACCAACCCAGGCAAGCACAGGGCCTGCTCCTTCAAACGTCTCCCTTCAAACTCCTAAACTCTCACGGGTGAGCAGAAAAAACTGCAGCACCCCCTCCTCCCCGTCCAGGGTCACCTCATGGCGCTCCCCCTCACCCAGCGCTTGCGCATAGCGGTGCGCCGCCGCCAGGTTGGCCGCATAGTGCTCCCGTCGCTGCGCAACACTCAACTGTTCGTCCGCCACAGCGGCGGTTTCAAGCGCCTGGTCGAGGGAAAAACCGATATCTGCCTCGGGCCGGTCCCTATGAGTCCAGAGACCGCTGGCCGAATCGAAGCGGTAGAGCGGCAGAAAGCGATATCCCCACTCCGCCACAAATTCCACCGCCTCCAGCAGATAGGCCACCTCGGCCTCGTCGAACAGATAATGCAAGCCGATCCGGCACCAGCCGGGTTTGATGCCACAGTGTCCCTCGGCAATCACCGCCCGGAACTCCTCCGCCAGGGCATCATCGATTCCCAGCAGTTTGTGGCCATAGGGACCGGCACAGGAACAGCCGGCGCGGCTCTGGATCCCGAACAGATCGTCCAGCAGCGTGGTGACGAAGCGTGGATGGTAGTAGCGGCCGCCTGGCCCCCGGAGATTGAACGAGACAATACCGATACGCCGTTGCGGATCGGGATTCCCCATGATCTCGATATGTGGATGGCGACCCCATCGCTCTAGCGCCCGGTGCAGGTAATCCGTCTCCCGCCGGTCGATCACCGCCTGGCCGACCGCCTGCTTGATCTGAAACACCAGGGCCGCCTTGAGCGTCTGCAGGATCCCCGGCGTGCCGGCGCTCTCCCGGGCCTCGATGTCCTTGACGAAGTCGTGACTCTCCGGCCCCACGTAATCCACCGTGCCGCCGCCCGCCACGCTCGGCGCCAGCTCGGGATGATAACAGCGCCGGTTGAACACCAACACGCCACTGGCGCCGGGGCCGCCGACAAATTTATGCGGGGAGATGAATACGGCATCCAGTGATCTGTCCCCCGCTCCCGCTACCAGTGGCGGATTCATATCGATCTCGACATAGGGGGCACTGGCCGCATAATCGAAAAAGGCCAGGGCTTCATGGCGATGCAACAGGGCGGCGATCTCATGCACCGGCGACTTCATGCCGGTCACATTGGAGGCGGCGGAGAATGAGCCGATCCGCAGCCGCCCCTGGTATACGGGCAATTTCAGCAACCTTTCCAGGTCTGCCAGGTCGGTGCCACCCTCCGCATCCAGCCGCACCTCCACCACCGTCGCCAGGCTCTCACGCCAGGAGACCTCGTTGGAGTGGTGCTCGTAGGGCCCGACAAACACCACCGGCTGATGCGCCTGACAGTAGTCGGCGAATGCCTCTGCCTGGGTGGCACCGGCAAACCCCTGCAGCAGGGAGTGCATCACCTGGCGGCTGGCCGCCGGGAGCTTGACCCCCACCAGCTGCTGCATGCGGTCGATGGCCCCGGTGGCGCCGCTGCCGCAGGCAATGATGCGTCCCTCGGGCCCGGCATTGACGGCCTGCTTGATGATCTGCTCGGCCTGATGCAGCAGGCCGGTGGTGGTGCGGCCGCTGCTGTCGTCCTCGGTATGACTGTTGGCATATAGCCGCAGCAGTCGCTGCAGATACCTTTCGACAAACCGGAGCCCCCGTCCGGAAGCGGTGTAGTCCGCATAGACCATGCGCCGCTCCCCGAAGGGGGTTCGCAGCAGTGCATCCACCCCGATAATCTGATCGCGTAGATAGTCCGGATCCAGCTGTTTCATTCGTACCCTGCTTTCGGCCTCTGTTCGTTTCCATATGCTACACCCGAAAGGCGGGGAATTGTTCGCACCTTAAGGGAATCAGAAATACCTTCCCCGACCGGCTGTCTATACTCACTGAACAATGATCCGATGATTCACAACGTACAGGGAGTGGGGAAAATGAATACTCAGGACCAGCTTCAAGCAACCATCGAGCTGTTGGTACAGAAAGGCAAAGGGATTCTGGCCGCCGACGAGAGCAGTCCCACCATCGCCAAGCGCTTTGACGCCATCGGCGTTGAATCCACCGAAGAGCAGCGTCGCCGCTATCGCAGCCTGATCCTGGAGACGCCGAATCTGGGTGATTACATCAGCGGCATCATCCTGTTCGAGGAGACCCTCGGACAGCAGACCGATGACGGCACGCCGCTGCCGGAACTGGCCACCCGCCAAGGGGTGGTGCCGGGCATCAAGGTCGACAAGGGCAAAGGGGCGCTGGTCAACGCCCCGGGGGATGAGATCACCCAGGGACTGGATGGCCTGGAACAACGACTGGAGGGGTACAAGGCGCAGGGGGCGCGATTCGCCAAGTGGCGCAACGTCTACCATATCTCCGACCATACCCCGAGCCGGCTGGCGATCGCGGCCAATGCCGAGGTACTGGCCCGCTATGCCGCCATCTGCCAGGCCCAGGGCATCGTGCCGATTGTCGAACCGGAGGTGCTGATGGATGGCGAGCACAGCATCGAGCGCTGCGCGGCGGTCTCGGAGGCGGTACTGCATGAACTGTTCCATGCCCTGCATCGGCACCGCGTGGTGCTGGAACACACCCTGCTGAAGCCGAGCATGGTCACCCCGGGCAAGGCCCATGGGGAGCGGGCCGATCCGGAGGAGGTGGCGCGACAGACCGTGCGGATCCTGCGCCGCACAGTGCCGGCGGCGCTTCCCAGTATCAATTTTCTCTCCGGTGGCCAGACCCCGGAAGAGGCCACGGCCAACCTCAATGCCATGAACTGCCTGGCGCCGCAGCCCTGGGAGTTGAGCTTCTCCTATGGCCGGGCCCTGCAACAGCCGGCGCTGCAGGCCTGGGGCGGTAAGCCGGAGCAGGTGGCGGCGGCCCAGGCCGCGCTGTATCGGCGGGCGCAACTGAACGGCGCCGCCCGGCACGGCGAATACGTGTCGTCCATGGAGTCCGCCGGGAGCTGAGAACGGCGCGGCCGCATCACCCCGCCGCCAGGCGCCGCAATACGAAGTGCAGTATGCCGCCGTTTTCGTAATAGGAGAATTCGTTGGGCGTGTCGATGCGGATTTTCGCGCTGAAGCTGAACGTACGCCCCCCCTCGCGGCGCACCGAGACCTCGACCAGGTCCTGGCCCACGGCGACCGCAGGAATGGAATAATACTCCGTACCATCCAGCCTCAGGGAGTCGGCGGACTCGCCGGCCACGAACTGCAGCGGCAGAATGCCCATGCCGATCAGATTGGAGCGATGAATGCGCTCATAACTTTCGGCGAGCACCGCCTTCACCCCCAACAGCGCCGGCCCCTTGGCCGCCCAGTCGCGCGAGGAGCCGGTACCGTACTCCTTGCCGGCCAGCACGATGAGTGGCGTCTGCTCCTGCCTGTAGCACTCCGCGGCATCGAATATGGAGAGCTGCTCACCGGACGGGAGATGACGCGTCCAGCTCCCCTCCGTACCCGGCGCCAGTTGATTGCGCAGGCGCACATTGGCGAAGGTACCGCGCATCATCACCTCATGATTGCCGCGGCGTGAACCGTATGAGTTGAAGTCCTGGGGCGCCACCTGATGCGCCTGCAGATAGCGGCCCGCCGGACTGTCGATGGCGATGGCACCGGCCGGCGAGATGTGGTCGGTGGTGATGCTGTCGCCCACCTTCACCAGGCAACGGGCATCCTGAATCGGCGCCACACCCGGCTGCTTCTCGGCAATCCGTTCAAAAAAGGTCGGCCGGCGGACATAGGTGGATTCGCTCCAGGCGTAGCGTTCACCGGTCTCCACCGGCAGGTTGTTCCAGGTCTCGTTTCCGCTGTAGACATCCTGGTATTTGTCCCTGAACATGGCCGCATCCAGGGCACCGACCATGACCCGCTGGATCTCGGCGTTGTCCGGCCAGATAGCCGCCAAGGTCACCGGTTTACCACCCTGGTCATATCCAATCGGGTCGTTATACAGATCGACCGCCATGTTGCCGGCCAGCGCATAGGCGACCACCAGTGGCGGGGAAGCGAGGTAGTTGGCCCGGACATCCTGATGTATCCGGCCCTCGAAATTGCGATTGCCCGAGAGCACCGAGGTCACCAGCAGGTGGCCGGCATTGATGGCCTGGCTGATCTCACGCGCCAGCGGCCCGGAGTTGCCGATACAGGTGGTGCAGCCATACCCCACCAGGTAAAAGCCCAGCGCCTCCAGCTCCTCCATCAGGCCGGTGCGCTGCAGATAATCCGTCACCACCTTGGAGCCGGGGGCGAAGCTGGTCTTCACCCAGGGCTTGGTCTTCAGGCCGAGTTTCCTGGCATTCCTCGCCAGCAGCCCGGCGGCCACCAGCACGGCCGGATTGGAGGTGTTGGTGCAACTGGTGATGGCGGCGATCACCACCGCCCCCTGTTCGAGATTAAACGTTTCGCCCCGGTAGCTGACCTCCACCGCGCCGGAATCGCTCGGCGGGTGCCCCCCCTCCTCGTCGAAATCGGTGACCCGGACATCGGCCTGCGCCTGGGCGTTGTGTTCGGATAGCAAGCGTAAAAAACCGCTCTTCGCCTCGGTCAGGGCGATCCGGTCCTGGGGCCGTCGGGGGCCGGCGATGGAGGGCACCACTTCCGACAGGTCCAGCGTCAACAGGGCGCTGTAGGCGGCTTCCGGCGTGTCCGCATCGTGCCACAGCCCCAGGCGCCGCATATAGCTCTCGACCAGTTGCAGCCGGTGCTCGTCGCGCCCGGTCAGTTGCAGATAGCGGATGGTCTCGGCATCCACTGGGAATATCCCGCAGGTGGCACCATATTCCGGCGCCATATTGGCGATGGTGGCACGATCCGCCAGCGACAGGCTGGCCAGGCCGCTGCCGAAAAACTCGACGAATTTCCCCACCACCCCGAACTGGCGCAGCTGCTCGGTGACGGTCAGCACCAGATCGGTGGCCGTCGCCCCCTCGGGCAGCTTTCCAACCAGCCGGAAACCCACCACCTGGGGTATCAGCATGGTGATCGGCTGACCCAGCATGGCGGCCTCCGCCTCGATACCGCCCACCCCCCAGCCGAGCACGCCCAGCCCGTTGATCATGGTGGTGTGGGAGTCGGTCCCCACCAGGGTATCGGGATAGGCCAGTTGCTCGCCGTCGCGCTGCCGGGTGAAGACTCCGCGTGCCAGATACTCCAGATTCACCTGATGCACGATCCCGGTGCCTGGGGGCACCACGCGAAAATTCTCAAACGCGGTCTGGCCCCAGCGCAGAAATTTATAGCGCTCGAGGTTGCGCTCGATCTCGATCTCGGTATTCCGGCTCAGTGAATCCGCCGCGCCGAAGTGGTCCACCATCACCGAATGGTCGATCACCAGCTCCACCGGGGAGAGCGGATCGATGCTGGCGGGCGAGCCGCCCAGCTCGACCATCGCATCGCGCATCGCCGCCAGGTCGACAATGGCCGGTACACCGGTAAAGTCCTGCAGCAGTACCCGGGAGGGAACGAAGGCGATCTCCTGGGACGGCTCGGCCAGCGGGTCCCAGCCGGCGAGGTACTCCACATCTTCATCCGTCACGTAGATCTCATCGCCGTGGCGCAGCAGATTCTCCAGCAGGATGCGCAGTGAGAAGGGGAGCCGCTCGATGGCAAACCGCTGCCGCAGCTGATCAAAAGGATAAATAGTGTAGTCTGTCTGCCCGACCGTCAGCGTTGCCGCCTGCTTGTACGAGGTACTCATCTCAATAAATCTCCCTGGTCCGGATGTGGATGGCTGCAGTGGCTACAGCGAGAGGTAACATCAGAGAATGTCCGGGTGATGAGGGAAAGTTTAGCAGTTGATCCCCCGCTGCTGTGGACACCGCGGCCCGGCTGGAGATGAATATTTTTCTCTCGGACGGGGAACCCCAGGTGCTAAGATAGGCATTGAGATGCGAGTATCCGAAGAACAACAAGCAACCCCGGCAAGCACGCTGCTGACCCTGGGCTGGAGAGAGTGGCTGGCCCTGCCTGAGCTGGGTATTCCGCATATCAAGGCCAAGGTGGACACCGGCGCCCGCACATCGGCGTTGCACACGTTTTTTATCGACCCCTACCGGGAGCGGGGCCGTGATCGCGTGCGCTTCGGTGTACACCCCCATCAGCGGGACCGCGAGACGGTCCTCATCTGCACCGCGGATCTGCTTGATCAACGGGTGGTGACCGACTCGGGCGGGCATCGGGAAAATCGTTATGTAATCGAAACCGAAGTGCTCATCGGCCCGTTCAGCAAACGCATCGAGCTGACACTGACCGATCGTGACACCATGCTGTTTCGTATGCTGCTGGGTCGCACAGCTTTACGCGGGAACTTTCTGGTCGATGCCGCGCGCTCCTATCAGGCCGGCCAGCCGGGCAACCCCTCATCAGAACAATCAGGAAATCGTGAATGAAAATCGCCATACTGTCTCGCAATGCCAAGCTGTACTCCACCATGCGACTGGTGGAAGCCGCCAAGGCGCGCGGACACCAGGTTCGGGTCGTCGACCCGTTGCGCTGCTACATGAACATCACCTCGCACCGGCCCTCGATCCATTACAAGGGCGAAACCCTGGATGATTTCGATGCGGTGATCCCCAGGATCGGCGCCTCCATCACCTTTTACGGCACCGCGGTATTGCGCCAGTTCGAGATGATGGGGGTCTATCCGCTGAATGAATCGGTGGCCATCACCCGGGCCCGCGACAAGCTGCGCTCGGCGCAACTGCTGGCACGCAAGGGGATCGGACTGCCGGTCACCGGCTTTGCCCACTCACCCGATGATATCAATGACCTGATGACCCAGGTTGGCGGCGCGCCGGTGGTGATCAAACTGCTGGAAGGCACCCAGGGGATCGGCGTGGTGCTGGCGGAGACCCATAAAGCCGCCGAGAGTGTGATCCAGGCGTTCATGGGGCTCAAGGCCAACATCATGGTCCAGGAGTTCATCGGCGAATCGAAGGGCTCCGATCTGCGTTGCCTGGTGATCGGCGACAAGGTGGTGGCGGCGATGAAACGCCAGGCCCGGGAAGGCGAGTTCCGCTCCAACCTGCACCGCGGCGGCTCGGCCACCCTGGTCCGCATCACCCCCGAGGAGCGCTCCACCGCGGTGCGCGCCGCCCGGGTCATGGGGCTCAACGTCTGTGGTGTGGATCTGCTGCGTTCCAATCACGGACCGGTGGTGATGGAGGTCAACTCCTCCCCCGGGCTGGAGGGGATCGAGCATGCTACCAACAAGGACATCGCCAACACCATTATCGAATTCATTGAAAAAAACGGCCGCCCCCACCACACCAAGACCCGGGGCAAGGGTTGAACCATGGACCAACCGCTGCGCATCGGTACCCGCGAGGTGTTGCCCGGCCAGAACCTGACCATCGACCTGCCCCTCGCCCAGCTCTACACGCATACGCCGATGACCATGCCGGTACATGTGATCCGCGGCCGCAAGGTGGGGCCACGGCTGTTCGTCTGCGCGGCGATCCACGGCGATGAGATCAACGGGGTGGAGATCATTCGCCGCCTGCTCAGCCTGCCGCTGCTGAAAAAACTGCGCGGCGACCTGATCGCGGTCCCCATTGTCAATGTACCCGGTTTTCTGCACCGTTCCCGCTACCTGCCGGATCGGCGCGACCTCAACCGCTCCTTCCCGGGCTCGGAAAAGGGTTCCCTGGCCGGCCGCGTGGCTTACCTGTTTCTCAATGAGATCGTCGCCCAGTGCAGCCACGGTATCGACCTGCATACCGCCGCCATCGACCGCGCCAACATGCCCCAGGTGCGCGCCGACCTGAACGACCCGGTGGCCGCCGCCATGGCGGAGGCGTTTCGCACCCCGGTCACCCTCAACGCAGACCTGCGCGAGGGTTCGGTGCGCCAGTCCGGGGCCGCCCTGGGGGTCCCGATGCTGGTCTACGAGTGCGGCGAGGCGTTGCGCTTCGACGAACACTCGATCCGTATCGGGCTGCGCGGCATCGTCCGGGTCATGCGCCACCTGAAAATGTTGCCGGCCTCAAGACGTCCCGGCAGCGGCCAGGCCTCGGTCATTACCCATACCAGCGCCTGGGTGCGCGCCTCCCAGAGCGGCATCCTGCGCGCCATCGCGCCACTCGGCGCCACCGTGGACAAGAACGAGGTGCTCGGCTATATCAGTGATCCGTTCGGCGAGCGTGAGGCCCAGGTGTTCTCACCCTGGCGCGGCATTGTCATCGGCCGCACCACCCTCCCCCTGGCCTACCAGGGCGAGGCGCTCTACCACATTGCCCGGCTCGGCCGGGATGAGATGGAACTGCTGGAGGACGCCATGCACGAGGAGGACCCGCTGCCCTCCATTTCCTACCTGCGGGACGAGCCGGTGATAGTGTAGCGGTGCACTCAGGGGTCGGAGTCAAGCCGGCCGAAATGGATCAACCGATTTCCGGAAATACGCGGCTTGACTCCGACCCCGCTCGATCTCTCGATTCAACCGCGAAGAACGCAAAGTGCGCAAAGAGATACAACGATACAATGGCTTGTCGTAACTACTTACGGGGTGATTGGCCTGCCTTGTTGGCCGATCTTGATGGCGCCTCGAATCCGGCTCCTTTTTCAGATTCAAGCCTGCCCTTGTTTGAGCGAAGCGAGTTTTGTCCACGGATGGACTTATGCCGCGGAGGCCATGGATGGCCGGGAGCGGCTTGGGCAGGCGCTGAAAATGGGGCCGGATTCGAGGAAACAAGCCATCGTGTGAGGCCGGCAAGACAGGCCAATCACTTACAGACCGGGTGAGGTGTTATGGCTTACCTTCCTACCTGCGGGACGAGCCGGTGATTGTGTAGCTCAATGCCCCCCACCCTTCAGCGCACTGGCCAGCCCCTCGCACACCGCCTTGGCATCGCCAAAGATCAGTGCGCAGTTGTCCTGGTAATAGAGCAGGTTGTCAACACCGGCATAACCGGGATTCATGGAGCGTTTGATCACATAGATCTGTTTTGCCTTGGAGACATCCAGGATCGGCATGCCGTGAATCGGGCTTGTCGGATCGGTCTTGGCCGCCGGGTTGGTCACGTCATTGGCGCCCACCACCAGGGCCACATCGGCGGTGGGGAATTCCGGATTGATCTCATCCATCTCCAGCACATGATCATAGGGGATATCGGCCTCGGCCAGCAACACATTCATGTGGCCCGGCATACGCCCCGCCACCGGATGGATGGCAAACTTCACCTCCACGCCCCGCTCGATCAGCAGATCCATAAACTCCTTGAGAGCGTGCTGGGCCTGGGCCACCGCCATGCCGTAGCCGGGAATGATGATCACCTTGCCGGCATCCTCCATCCAGTAGATC
This sequence comes from Sedimenticola hydrogenitrophicus, assembly GCF_029017505.1. GTDB lineage: Bacteria > Pseudomonadota > Gammaproteobacteria > Chromatiales > Chromatiaceae > Sedimenticola > Sedimenticola hydrogenitrophicus_A. Next base: position 51,538 of record NZ_JAQGEI010000034.1, on the reverse strand, counting down.
GCATCCTCCACGGAGGCGGAACGGACCCCCTTCTCCACCGCCAGGGCCGCGGCGCTGGAGGTACCCCCGGAGGAGTCACTGCCGAAGCCACCGAAGACCACATTGATAATAGAGCGGTTCATGGCCCGGCACATGATGTAGGAGAGGATGGCGCCGGAGAAACCGACCAGTGCGCCGACAATGATCAGCAAGTTGTTCTGCAGGGTAAAGCCGGTGGCCGCCGCCGCCCAGCCGGAGTAGCTGTTGAGCATGGAGATGATCACCGGCATATCGGCGCCGCCGATCGGTATGATCAGGGTGAAACCGAGCACGAAGGAGAACAGGGTCATCAGCGTCAACGACACCACACTCTCGGTCATGCCGAAGTGCGCGCCGAAGGCGACAATGGCCAGACCCATGGCGGCATTCAGCAGGTGCTGCCCCTTGAACACCACCGGCTTGCCGCTGATGATGCCCTGCAGCTTGCCGAAGGCGATCACCGAACCACTGAAGGTGATGGCACCGATCACGATGCCGACCGCCAGCTCGGTCATCAGTACCGGGTTCAGGGTGCCGGCGGCCGCACGGTTGACATAGGTACCGATGGCCACCAGCACCGCCGCCATACCGACGAAACTGTGCAGCGCCGCCACCAGTTGGGGCATGGCGGTCATCTTCACTTTCGCTGCCAGCGCGGCGCCAATCACGGCCCCGGCGGCGACCCCGGCAATGATGAACCCGTATGACTGCACCTCGGCACCGACCAGGGTGGCGATGATGGCCAGCGCCATGCCGGCCATGCCGTAATAATTACCGCGCCGGGCGGTGGCCGGATGGGTCAATCCCTTGAGGGCAAAAATGAACAGAATGGCGGAGACCAGATAGGCGAGCGCCTGATAATTGGCTGAGATCTGCATTGCAAACGGGCTCCCTTATTTCTTCTTCTTGAACATGGCGAGCATGCGATTGGTCACCAGGAAGCCACCGAACACATTGATCGAGGCCAGCAGCACCGCAAAGAACCCCATGATCTCCGCCGCGGTACTCGCCTCTTCCAGGCCGGTAACCAGCAGCGCCCCCACGATGATGATCCCCGAGATGGCGTTGGTGAGCGACACCAGCGGCGTATGTAGTGACGGGGTAACGCCCCAGATGACGTAATATCCAATAAAGCAAGCGAGCACAAAAACGTAGAGTGCTACCAATGTATCAGGCATCTGACTGCCCTCCTGTAAAATTCCAATCGTGCGGCATGGGGCGTGGTGGGATCTGTTTCATATACGCGGTCGGCGCTTCGGCCAGCCGTCAGGCCGATAACGACGATCCGCTGGTCGCCTCTCCCCGATGACAGCGTCCAACAACTATCCGGATTCAGGCCTGACCAGTGCCGCCTGGGTAATCTCATCCTGATCGAGATCGTTCAGCACCGGGGTGCCGTTTTCCTGCGTGACCATGATATCGAGCAGATTGGCGATATTCTTGGCATAGAAGGCGCTGGCATCCGTCGGCATCATGGCGGGATAGTTGGTGTGTCCCACCAGGATCACCCCCTCCTTGCTCACCACCTGATCTTTTTCCGTCAGCGGGCAGTTGCCGCCGGTCTCCGCGGCGAGATCCACTACCACCGATCCCGCGCGCATCCGCTTCACCACCTCCTCGGTCACCAGCAGCGGGGCGGGACGGCAGGGAATCAGTGCGGTGGTGATCAGGATATGCGCCTTGCTCAGCTCGTCGGCCAGCAACTGCTGCTGTTTAGCCTTTGCCTCATCCGAGAGTTCCTTCGCATAGCCGCCTTCGCCGGCACCGCTCTCGCCGATATCCAGGTCGATCGGCTTGGCACCGAGGGAAAGGATCTGCTCCCGGGTCTCCGGGCGGATATCGTAGGCGTATACGTCCGCGCCGAGGCGGCGGGCTGTGGCGATCGCCTGCAGGCCGGCCACCCCCACACCCAGCACCACCACCCTGGCCGGTTTGGCCGAGCCGGCGGAGGTCATCATCAACGGGAAGAAACGCCCGAACCGATTGGCCGCCTCGATTACCGCACGATAACCGGCGATGTTGCTCTGGGAAGAGAGCGCATCCATCGATTGGGCCCGGGAAATACGCGGTACCCGTTCCAGTGCGAGCGGCCGGATATGCTTGGCGAACAATGCACGCAGGGTGTCGTCCTCTTCACAGGTCTCGATAAACCCGACCAGCACCGCGCCCTCCGACATCAGGGAGATCTCTTCCAGGCTCGGCTTGCGTACTTTCAATACGATATCGGCCGCCAGCGCGGCGGCCCGGTCCACCAGGGTGGCACCCGCCTGCCCGTACTCCGCATCGGTAAAATGCGCCGCTTCCCCCGCGCCCTGTTCAAGCAGCACGGTAAAGCCCTTGGCGACCAGTTTTTTAACCACATCAGGCGTGGAAGCAACTCGCGTCTCCCCTTGACGTGTCTCTCTAGGTACCCCAATTTTCATATTATTCAGCTTTCAGAAAAACCCCAAAGAAAGGGGTAATTTATTAATAAAAACAGTTCATTATGATTTTTAAAATTACGCCGCACAATCAGTAATTTTTATGGAATGCCAAAGTATTTTTTATCTGCGCGGTTTTCTTGATATTGTCTGCCGCCGAGACATTCTGCACCCCCCATGAGTCACCAGTGTAGTAGTTTTTTCTTTCCCCTTCAGGATTTTCGTCAGCGCGATCGAATCGCCTTGGCGATGCGTGATGAGACCTCTTCGATCGAGTGGGTGGTGGTATCGAGCACCCAGATGTTGTGCTTCCTGAACATCGTCAACGCCTGCCGCACCTCCGAGGCGCAGCGCTTCAGCGAGGCGTAGTCGCTGCCCGGCCGCCGCTCCTCGCGGATCCGGTTGAGGCGTGGCGGATCGATAGTCAGGGCAACCAGCTTATCCTTGTGTTTGAGCAGGTCGTCGGGGATCTGGTTCTGTTCGAAGTCATCCGGGGTGAGCGGATAGTTGGCGGCCTTGATGCCGAAATGCATGGCAAGGTAGAGACAGGTGGGGGTCTTGCCGGAACGCGAAACCCCAACCAGGATCACATCCGCCTGGTCATACTTGTCCAGCCGGGCGCCATCATCGTTCACCATGGCGAAGTTGATGATATCCATCCGGTCCTCATAACTGTCGCCATTGGTCATACCGTGACTGAGACCGGTCTTGCCGGAGGGATTGACCCCGAGCTCCCGGCTCAGCGGTGCAATAAAGGTGTCAAACAGCTCGATGTAGAGGCAATTGGAGCGTTTCAGAATAACCCGGGTCTCATACTCCACCATGGTGGCGAACACGATCGGGCGGGCGCCGTCCCGCTTGGCCACCATGTCGAACTGTTTGGCCAGTTTTCTGGCCTTCTCGATCGTGTTGATGAACGGCATATAGATGGCCTTGAACTCGATGGTCTGCTCGAATTGCGAGATCAGGCTGTGCCCCAGGGTCTCCGCCGTGATACCGGTGCTTTCCGAGACATAAAATACCGTGCGTTGCTGGGTCATCTGTTTTCCGTTGAACTATGGATTCAAGTGCGGACCGTGCGCCATGGCGATGGCGGTATCCAGCATGCGGTTGGCGAAACCCCATTCATTGTCGAACCAGGTAACCACCTTGGCAAAATGATGATTGCACACCTGGGTCTGGTTGCTGTCCACAATGGAGGAGCGGGAATCGTGGTTGAAGTCGCAGGAGACCAGCAGTTCCTCGATATAACCGAACAGCCGCCCCCCCTGCGTCTCGCTCAACGCCTTCAGCACCTGGTTGAGTTCCTGGCGGGTGGCCGGCCGTTCCAGTTCCACCGACAGATCCATCATCGAGACATTGATGGTGGGGACGCGGATCGCCTGGGCATGCACCCGGTTGTTAAGCTCAGGCAGGATCCGTACCACGCCTCTGGCCAGGCCCGTCTCCACCGGGATGATCGACTGCAGCGCGGAACGGGTCTTGCGCAGATCCTTGTCATAGGCATCGATCACCGGCTGGTCGTGCATGGCGGAATGGATCGTGGTGATCAGCGCACACTCGATGCCGAAGCTCTCCTGCAAGACGTTCAGTACCGGAATGATAGCATTGGTGGTACAGGAGGCATTGGAGACGATGCTATCGGTCGGCCGCAACCGGTGATCATTGACGCCATAGACGATGGTGGCATCCACGTCCGGCTCCGCCGGGTGGGAGAACAGCACCCTGCCGGCGCCGGCGGCGATATGCCGTTCGGCATCCTGGCGACTCTTGAACACGCCACTGCACTCGAGCACCAGGTCGACTTCCAGCGCACGCCAGGGCAGTGACTCGGGGTCAGGCTCGCAGAGCAGTGCGATCTTGTCACCGTCGATCAGCAGATGGCGCTCATCCCGGGCCACCGTTCCCGGAAAACGCCCGTGCGTGGTATCGTACTTGGTCAGGTGGGTCACCACTTCGAGATCGGCCAGCTCATTGATGGCGACGATCTGGATATGGCGGCGAAAATGGTCGGACTCATACAAGGCCCGCAGAATGCAACGGCCGATGCGGCCATAACCATTGATGGCGACTCTTAGTTTCATGTACCCGGATACTCGATGTTTAGGGACTGAGCGATCAATGCGGACCGTTGACGAAATCACGAGAATGTGGATTTTCCCATATTCGGCGGGCATTTCCCAGCCGAATCCGAATACAGGACCGATCGGTGTTCACCATGAAAAGCGGCTTCAAGGATCACTTTTCCAAGGCTTCAACGGCCTATTCGCAATACCGGCCGGGCTACCCGCCGGCTCTGTTCGAATATCTGGCTTCCCTGAGCGGGTCCCGGCACACCGCCTGGGATTGCGCCACCGGCAGTGGCCAGGCGGCGCTGCAGCTGGCCGCCTGGTTTGACCGGGTCATCGCCAGCGACGCCAGCAGCAGCCAGATCGCCGCGGCCACCCGCCGCGGCAATATCGATTATCGGGTGGCGCCGGCGGAACAGAGCGGCTTGGCCGCCGCCTCCGTCGACCTGGTCACGGTCGCCCAGGCACTGCACTGGTTTGATCTGGTGGCATTTTTCAACGAGGTAAAACGGGTACTGAAACCCGGCGGGGTGATTGCGGTCTGGAGCTACAATCTGCTGGAAATAGATCCCGGCATCGATCCAATTATCGACCGGCTGTACCACGACACGTTGCGGGGTTACTGGCCGGCGGAGCGGGAACAGGTGGAGCGGGGCTATGCCGACCTCCCCTTCCCCTTCGACCCGGCACCGGCAATTCCGGAGTTCGCCATGACCGCAAGCTGGAACCTGTCCCAGCTGCTGGGCTATCTGGGCACCTGGTCGGCGGTACAGCGGAGGATTCAGGAGCGTGGCGATGACCCCCTGGAACAGATCCGCTCCGCCCTGTCGCAGCGGTGGGGCGACCCCGAGAGGGAACGTTCGGTGGCCTGGCCGCTGAGCATCCGGATCGGCAGCCACTCCTGATCTCAGACGGCTGGTCACCGGAGGTGACCGAAGGACCTTCCGTGCTGGCGGCTACTACTCGGCCCCGAATCGGGAAAGAATCTTTATTCTCGCCAGCCGTTATGAAGAGTCCCCCGGCACTGCCGGGGATTTCCGCGGTGGTTCAGCCCCCCAGCAGGGCTGCCCGGTCGCGGCGGTTCCGCGGGCGTCTTCCACCACTCGGTACCGCCCCCGTCGACTCGCCCTGGTTTCTGGGCGCCGACGGACGCTGATTCCCGTTGGGCTTGGCCCGCGTGGTGCCGTCACCCGCCTTCGCCGTCACCGGCGCGGACTGTTCACGCCTGACCCGCTGCTCTTTATGGGGCTGCGCCTTCTGACCATTGCCGCGTGAACGCGGCGCCTGCTGCTGCCGGCCACGGCCACGATCACCGCCACCGTTGCGGCCATTCATGATCGGCTCCGGCTTGATACTGGGATCGGGCTCGTAGCCCGGCAGGGTCTCGCGGGGCAGTTCGCGATTAAGCACCCGCTCGATATCCCGCAACAGCCGATGTTCATCCACACACACCAGTGAAATCGCCTCGCCCTTGTTGCCGGCACGCCCGGTGCGGCCGATCCGATGCACATAATCCTCCGGCACGTTGGGCAGCTCGTAGTTGACCACATGGGGCAACTGATCGATATCCAGTCCGCGCGCGGCGATATCGGTGGCCACCAGAATCCGCACCTCTCCCTGTTTGAAGCCGGCCAGGGCCCGGGTACGTGCCCCCTGGCTCTTGTTGCCGTGGATCGCCGCCGCACTCAGGCCATCCTTCTCCAGCTGCTGGGCGAGCCGGTTGGCACCGTGCTTGGTCCGGGTGAACACCAGTACCTGACGCCAGTTGCGCGAGCCGATGAGGAAAGAGAGCAGTTCCCGCTTGCGCTCGCGATCTACCGGATAGACCCGCTGTTCCACCTTCTCCGCGGCAGTATTGCGTCTCGCCACCTCGATCAGCACCGGAGCGTTCAGCAGTTTGTCGGCGAGGACCTTGATCTCTTCCGAATAGGTGGCGGAGAACAGCAGGTTCTGCCGGTTTGCCGGCAACATCGCCAGGACCTTGCGGATATCGTGGATGAAGCCCATATCCAGCATCCGGTCCGCCTCGTCCAACACCAGGATCTCCACGTGGGAGAGGTCCAGGGTCTTCTGCTGGGCATGATCGAGCAGCCGTCCCGGCGTCGCCACCAGGATATCCACGCCATGGCGCAGCTTTTCGATCTGCGGGTTGATCTTCACACCACCAAAGACCACCGTGGATTTCAGCGGCAGATGCCGGCCGTAGGTCTCGACGCTCTCCGCGACCTGCGCGGCCAGTTCCCGGGTGGGTGTCAACACCAGGGCGCGGATGGGGCGCCGCCCCTTGCCCTGGCAGTGCTGGCTCAGCAACTGCAGCAGCGGCAGGGTGAAGCCGGCGGTTTTGCCCGTGCCCGTCTGGGCACCGGCGAGAATATCTTTTCCCTCAAGTACCACAGGGATGGCTTGACGCTGTACCGGCGTCGGTTCCGTGTAACCCTGTTCAGAGACAGCACGGAGTAGTTCGGCGGAAAGGCCGAGTGAATCAAACGACATAGGTATAAATGCTCCTGAATGCCTACCCATCATGGGGCCAGCCTAGGCAAAACTATGAAAGTTATTGAATCGAGGTGTTCCTGAAGGTGTTACCGCGATGGGGTTACGCAGACCGGAGTGCGTGAAGGCCGCCATTCTAGCCCTTTCCCGCAAAAACACAAGATAATCTGGCAGTTGGCGCGACAGACTGGTTAAGTCGATAGCCGGTCAGCTGTACAACAGCTGCGACCAGCGCCCCTGCCGGACCAGCTCTGCCTTGATTGCCTCCCAGTTTTCGCTGGAACCGGCGGCGGCGCCGAAGACCCGGTCCAGCGCCTGCTGCACCTTGGCCAGTCCGGCAACACAGACATAGGTGTCGGGCTGGCGGATCAGCGACCAGGCCTCCTCCACATGCAGATCCAGCGACTGCTGCAGTGCCTCGGTATCGCTCATCAGGGGACGGTTGGCCAGGGCGTTATAGGCCAGAAAGGTCTCCTCGTCGAAATACTCTTTCAGATCGCTGTTGTGATCGTTCATGTAGAGCATGTCCACACCGTTGCGGGCGCCGTAGAACAGTCGCACCTGCCCCTTCCAGCCCCCCCGCTGGCGGTAGATGTGCTGAATGAAGGCGCGGAACGGGGCAATCCCGGTACCGACGCCGATCATCAGCAGATTGGCACGATTGTCGGAGGGGACAGTAAACGGGCTTTTATAGGGGCCGGTGACGGAGAGCATCTGACCGACCCGTGCATCGCAGAGGAAGTTGGAGGCGATACCGGGATAGCGTTCGCCGTTCACCGGATCGATATAGAAACAGCGCCGCACCAGGATGGAAAACTCCACGCTCTCCTCTCGTGAACTGCTACGGTCACTGGCGATGGAGTAGCGCCGCATATGGTACTTGTTGCCGAACGCGTGCGGGCCCGGCACCACCACACCCACCGACTGGCCCTCGTAATAGCGGAACGAGGGCTCATTGACCCGCAGCACGATCTGCCGTACCTCGTCGGTCGATTCCGGGGTGATGCGCCGGCTCTCGACGACCTCGGCCACCACCGCCGGTCCCAGTTCGGTTTCACTCATGCTTACCTCCGCACCACGCGGTTTGTTCCAGATACTATTTCCTGCAGCTGGAACCACCACTGCATGAGCAGTTGCCGCCACATCCCCGCTTCTCCTGGTAGGGCCCGAACTCCGGATGGCGACGGGCGAATTCGCGCGCCATCTGTTGTACCAGGATCCAGCCTACCAGCACGCCCATGATGACCGCGCCAGCCAATAGTACCTTAAGCATGGGATCCCCCCAACCCGGCAAAACCCATAAACGCCAGCGACAGCAGACCGGCCAGCATCAGGCTCATGGCGGCACCCTGGCTGACACTGGGCAGTTTCGCCAGCGCCAGCTTCTCGCGCAGCCCCGCCATCAGCATCAGGGCGATGGTAAAGCCGACACCGGCACCGCTGCTGAATGCCAGCGACTGGAAAAAGTCATACTCGCGGAAGGTCTGGAACAGGGCCAGGCCGAGAATGGCGCAGTTGGTGGTAATCAGCGGCAGGAAGATACCCAGCGCCCGGAACAGGCCGGGGCTGAACTTCTTCACCGTCATCTCCACCAGCTGCACGGCGGAGGCGATGACCGCGATGTAACAGATCAGGCGCAGGAACTCGATCTCGAACTTCACCAGCACCCAGTTGATGCCGTAGGCGGAGATGGAGCTGACCAGCATCACGAACATGGTCGCCAGCCCCATGTTCCAGGCGGTCTCTCTCTTGGCCGACACCCCGAGGAAGGGGCAGAGGCCGAGGAACAGCGCCAGCACGAAGTTGTTGATCAGCGCCGCATTGAGAAAGATGAATATGAGTGAATCAGGATCCATTGGCCACGGCCCCCTCCGCGCTGAGCAGCTTCTGCTCCTTGCGCTGTTTCAGATAGTCGAACAGCAGTAACCAGGCCCCCAGCACAAAGAAACCACCCGGCGGCAGGATCATCACCACCCAGGGCTCGAAGTTGCTGCTGAAGATCTGTACCCCGAGAATGGTGCCGGCACCCAGCAGTTCACGCACAGTGCCGAGACAGAGCAGCGCGATGGTGAAACCGGTGCCCATGCCGAAGGCGTTGACGACCGCGGCCCCCAGCTTCTGTTTGGAGGCGTAGGCCTCGGCCCGGCCAAGGATCACGCAGTTGACCACGATCAGCTGGATGAAGGCGCCCAGGGCGTTGTACAGGTCCAGGCTGATCGCCTGGATCACGTAATCGACAATGGTGACGAAGGTGGCGATGATGATGATGTAGGTGGCGATGCGCACCTGTTTGGGGATCATCTTGCGTAACAGCGACACCAGCGTGCTGGAGGCCACCAGCACGAACAGCGTGGCCAGGCCCATGGCGATGGCATTCATGGTGGAGTTGGTCACCGCCAGCACCGGACAGAGTCCGAGCAGCATGACAAATACCGGGTTCTCCTCCCAGAGTCCCCGCATGAAGGTGTCCAGGGTCACCTTCTCCTGTTTATTGGGCAGTACCGACATGTGTTTTACCTCAGTTTTCCCGTCCGCTTCTTAGCTCATCCAGGTGCTGGATGATCAGCGGGAACATGCGTTGCCCGCTGGCATTGATCATGCGACCGATCGCCTTGGAGGAGATGGTGGCACCGGAAATCGAATCAATCTCCCACTGTTCCCGCTTGCCGCCGTGCTTGACGGTGACGATGGGATTTTCCAGGCCGCTCTTCTGTCCGTTCAGCCGTCCGTCCAGGGCCTCGAAGTTCTTCAGGAACTCCGGATCGAAGGCGATCTTGTCGCCCAGCCCCGGGGTCTCGGCCATCTTCAACACCTTGATGCCGGTGACGCACTGACAGTCCTGGTTGTAGCCGTAAAGGATACGGATCACGTCCTGATAACCGGTGGCCGCCGCCTCCAGGGCAATCCCCTGCAGCTTGCCGTCGCCGTTGTAGGCGGCATAGATCTTCTCTCCCTTGGCGCCCGGCGCATCCGCCGCGAACAGACCTTCGGCACCGAGGATGAAGTCCCTCTTGCTGACCACCCCCGGTATCACCCGGGAGACCGCCTGTTCGATGGCGATGCGCTTGTTCTCTTCGATCAGCGGCTGGGTGAACTGGAACGCCAGCACCACCAGCAGGCCGGAGAGCATGGCCACCCCGCCCAGGGTGCGCAGCATAGCGAGACCAGGCGTCTGCGGCCGGGTCTGGATCTGTTCAGTACTACTCATGACTCCGCCTCTTTACTGGTCGCGCCCCTGGTAGCACCAAAGATTCGCGGCTGGGTCACCGAGGCGATCAACGGCGACAGGGCATTGGCCACCAGGATGGCGTACATTACCCCCTCGGTGAGGCCGCCGAACTGGCGGATCAGCACCGTCAGCAGGCCGATCACACCACCGTAGAGCCAGACCCCGCGCGGCGTCATGGGCGAGATCACCATGTCGGTGGCCATGAACATGGCGCCGAGCATCAGGCCGCCGGACAGGATCACGAACAGCGGCGAGGGATAGACCTCGGGATTCATAAGGTGCAGCGGGCCGGACACCAGCGTGGCGGCCAGGAATATCGCCGCCGGGATACGCCAATCCATCATCTTGCGCACGGCAAGATAGAGTCCGCAGACCAGGATCAACAAGGCCGAGGTCTCTCCGGCGGAACCCGACACGCTACCGGCCAGCAGATCCAGGCTGCCGGTGGTGATGTATTCGAACTTCTGCAGCGCCAGGGGGGTCGCGCCGGTAAAGCCATCCGGCGCATTCGCCCTCACCCAGTCGCCGGTATTCACGGGCGACATGAAGGGTAGCGCCAGGCTGGAGGGAATAAACTCCAGAAAACGTCCCGGCAAAAAGCCGGGCGTCCAGGTGGTGATGGCCACCGGAAAGGCCGCCTGCACGAAGGCGCGCCCCACCAGCGCCGGGTTCATCACGTTATAGCCCAGGCCGCCGAACAGGGATTTGCCCAGGCCGATGGCGATAAAACCGGCCACCGCCGCCATCCACAGCGGAAAGCCGGGCGGCAGGGTCAGGGCCAGCAGCAGGCCGGTGATGACGACACTGAAGTCCCCGACGCTGTTGGGACGCCCCGAGAGCCGGCAGAACAGGGACTCGGTGAGGATGGCGGAGAGGGTGGTCACCAGGATCAGGACCAGGGCACTGATGCCGAACTGATAGACCGACCAGGCGCAAATCGGCAACAGCGCGTACACCACGTTGCGCATGATCTGCTCGACGGAGAGTGCCTTCTTCAGATGGGGGGAAGTGCGGATCTCGACAACTTTTTTCTGCTTTCTACTCATGCTCTACTCTGCAGGGGCTTCCGGTCCCGTTCACAACTCAGGGTTGGCGGATAACGCCACGGGAACGACTCCCCTTCCCCACCACTATTTACCTGACATTCAAACCGATCAGGCCGCGATCGCCTTGGTCTCCCGATTCACCGCCTTGGCGATGCGGAAATACTGGGTCAACGGGATATTCGATGGACAGACATAGCTGCAACAACCGCACTCGAAACAGTCATTGAGGTGGTAGTCGGAGGCCATCGTCTCATACATCCGCGCGCCGGCCAGCTGGCCCAGCATGGATGGGTTGAGATGGATCGGACAGGCATCCAGGCAGGCGCCGCACTTGATACAGGGGTGCACCGTGTGCTGCTGCTGATCCTCCGCCGTTTTTTCAAACACCACCACACCGGAGACGCCCTTGGTCACCGGTACATCCAGCGAGGCCACGCTCATGCCCATCATGGGTCCGCCGACGATCACTTCATTGGCCGCGGAGCTGGACCCCACCTGCTCCATCAGAAAGCGCAACGGCGTGCCGATGGGCACCAGGTAGTTGCCCGGTTTGCCGACCCCGGGACCCGACACCGTCACCACCCGTTCGATCAGGCCGCGGCTGCGCGGTATCAGTTCGCCCAGCTGAGCCAGGGTGCCGACGTTGTAGACCGCCACGCCGATATCCACCGGCAGCCCACCGGAGGGCACCTCCCTGTTGAGCAGGCTGCTGATCAGCATCTTCTCCGCCCCCTGGGGATATTTGGTCTCCACCGCCTCGCAGCTGATCGTCTCTCCCGCGGGCAGTTTCTCGCGGATCGCCCGCACCGCATCCAGTTTGTTGTCCTCGACGCCGATGATCGCCCGCCGGGCTCCGGTGGCGCGCAGCATGGCGCGAATACCGTTGATCAGCCGGTCGGTCTGCTCCAGCATCACCCGATGGTCGCAGGTGAGATAGGGCTCGCACTCACAACCGTTGATGATCAGGGTCTCTATCGCCTTCCCCTGCGGCGGCAGCAGCTTCACATGGCTGGGAAAGGCGGCTCCGCCCAGCCCCACCATGCCGCTGGCCTGCACCGCCTGGATCAGCTCCTCGCGCGTGAGTGCATTCAGATCCCGATCCAGTCCGTACAGCACCTCCTGGGTCGCCGCCTCGTAGGTTTCGATCACGATGGCCGGGGTCTTGGGACCCGCCGCCGTGGGCACCAGTTGGTCGATGGCGCGCACGATGCCGGTCACCGGGGCGTGCATCGGCACAGAGACGAAGCCCCCCGCCTCGGCGATCGGTTCGCCGCGCACCACCTCCTGCCCCGGCTTCACCAGCGCCACGGCCGGCGCGCCGATGTGCTGGGCCAGCGGCACGTATATCTTCGGGGCGAACGGCAGGCGCCTGATCGCCAGGTGCGCCGTCTGCTCCTTATGGTCCATGGGGTGCACACCATGCCTGAAGGTTTTGCTGCGCCTGAAAAGATTGAGTAGACCCATGCTCTCTCCGCTGATCTCAACTTCCTGACCGGTCGGGGCACGGCCGCCTAACGGCCGCGCCCGGACCGATCGCTATTTCAACGCCTCCAGCGCCGCCGCGTAGTCCGGTTCGTCGCCGATCTCGGACACCAGCTGGGTATAGGTGACGGTACCGTTCTCATCCACCACCACCACCGCCCGGCAGGTAACGCCCCGGAGCGGGCCATCGGTGATCAGTACGCCATAGTCCCTGGCGAACTGCTGATCGTGCATCAGCGACAGGGTGACTACGTTCTTCAGTCCCTCGGTCTCGCAGAAGCGGCCCTGGGCGAACGGCAGGTCGGCGGAGATCACCATCGCCACCGCATCATCACGCGCGGCAAACGACTCGTTGAACTTCTTGGTCGAGATGGCGCAGGTCGGGGTATCCAGGCTCGGCACGATGTTCAGCAGGCGTTTCTTGCCGGCAAAATCCGCCAGCCCCACATCGGCCAGCTCCTTGTTGGCCAGGGAAAACTCGGGCGCCTGGCTGCCGACCGCCGGCAATTCACCGCTGGTAGAGACAGGGTTTCCGTGTAAGGTTACTGTTGCCATTGTCATTCTCTCCTTTGCTGGTGGTGGTGTTACTGGTACTTTGCTGCACGCTTGACCAGTTTATCGAGGTCTTTCTCGTTCGGATTCCACGGTGTGCCCGGGTGCAGACAGCCGGCGGTGCACTTCTCCGCCGCCTTGACGATGTCCTTGAACGGCGCCCCCTTGGGGTTCAGCACCACGGCCAGTTTCTGCTCGTTGTACTGGAACACGTTGGGCGCGATATCGGTGCACTCGTCACAGGCGGTACACTCGGGAGTCTCGATCCAGACCGCTTCGTAATCGGCCGGGACGGCGCCGCCCGGCGCCGCCGCGCCGTTGCCGCCGTTGGCCGGCACCGGCATGTCCGCAAGGGCCGAGATATCCCCATTGTTGGCCAGGGCCAGCAGGCTGGAGGTGAGCTTCTGCGCCATCTCCGCCTTGGCACGGTTGGCGATCTCCACCTCGTCCACCGCCTCGCCGAAGCCGGCCAGGGAGCGCAGCTGATGCCAGAAATTGCGCCGCTCTTCACAGGAGAGGACGATCTCCTGGGAGACCAGCACCCGCATCAGGCGGCTCTTGCCGTCCACCGCCCAGATATAGGGGAACCGACCATCCCGGTCGTCCTCGTCCATGTCGAGGAACTCATGCAGCGGCACCATATCGTCATTCCAGGCGTCCTGGGGCGCCGAGCGGAAATGCTTGCGGAAGCGACCCTCGCTGAAGGCGAAGTCGGCGAAGGTGATCGGCAGTTCCATCTTCGACGCCTTGCCGTCCTCATCCTGGTAGGCGAGCTGGTAGGTAGGCCAGTCCGCGTCCAGGGCCGGGTTGCCCTCCACGCTGGAACACTCGCTGAAGGTGACACCGGCATCCGGATCGTAGCGGAACAGCGGATAGGCGCGGGACTCCAGGGCCAGCTTGGCCTGGTGTTCGGAGGCGTCATCCGCCACCCCGTGCTCAGGCTGACAGGTGGTGTAGATGTTGAACATGGCCGGACGGCGGCTGTTCAGGCCGTCGATAAAACCTTCCAGCAGGTGGGTCACATTGGCCTGGGAGCTCTGCAGTACGAAGCTGGTGCGATGGGCCATGCCGATTACGCCCATCTCCTTGCGGATCTCGGTCTTGCCCTTCCACGCCTTGCCATAGGGCGCCATGTCCGCCACCTGGCCGATGAAGCCGGAGGTACAGGACTGGCCGCCGGTGTTGGAGTAGACCTGGGTATCCAGGATCAGCACCTTGATCGGGGTACCGGAGGCCAGCGCGCGTGACAGGTTCTGGAAACCGATGTCGTACATGGCGCCGTCGCCACCGATGGCGACTACCGGCGGACAGAGCAGCCACTCCTCGTCGCTGAAGGATTTCCAGTCGAAGTAGGTGAAGAAGCTGTCATGCACCTCGGCATCGTACTTGCCTTGCAACTCCAGCTTGGCCTGGCGGATCACCTTGAAGCCCTGGGCCATCTTGGCCATGTGGCCCTCGAAGATACCCATGGCCATCGACGGGCTGTCCTGGAACAGGTGACTGGTCCAGGGGAACGGATAGGGATTGAACGGGAAAGTCGATCCCCACACCGAGGTGCAACCGGTGGAGTTGATGATGCCCATGGTGGCGCGTCCCTGATTGGTATTGCCATCAGTATAGAGCCATTTCAGGTGACGCAGTTTCTCCAGCAGCTGGGTGGCCCATTTCAGCCACTTGGGATCGACCGGCTCCACCACCTGCCCCTCGGCGAGGGTGGCGGAGAGGCTGGTCAGGGTCAAATCGGTATCCTTGTTCTCCTCCACCGCCTCATTGATGGCGGCAGTGTTGGAGAGATCCATGCCGGCCGCCAGCTTCAGGCGGATATGGGTCTCCAGCCGGTTGATCAGGTCGTCCAGCTCGGCGATATGCGCCTTGACCCGCGGCTGCATCAGCGCGGTGGCGGTGCCGGTGAACAGGTGGATGGCGGTCTTCTCGCCACACCCCAGGCAGGCGCCGTCACCCGAGACCATGGACTGGTAGTTGGTCTTGTCCAGCAACAGGGTCTCCAGGGCACCGATCTTTTCGTTCAGGTCATCGATGCGGACGAAGTCCGGGTTGGTGGTGGGCAGATCCATCCAGAATTTCCAGTCGCGCTGCAGCTTCTCGACCGCCTGCTCGGTCTGCAGCTCGACCACCAGCGCGCCGTCGTCGCAGACATCCACACACTCCATGCAGCCCTTGCAGGTGTAGGGGTTGACGGTGATGGAGAAGAGACCGCCAGAGCCTTTGTTTTTCTTCTCCCGGTTACTGTAATAGGGCTTGGTGACGGAGAACTCGAAACCGCCGACGGACTCCAGGAACAGTCCGAACTCGCGCTCCAGACCGGCCTTTTTCTGTTCATCCAGTTCCGACTCGGCCAGTACCTCCAGCACTGCCTGATCCAGCAGTCTGGAAACCACCGACGCCTCGCCCTGGGCATCGATCAGGGCGCGCAGTTTCTTCTCCACGTTGCGGGTTTCACGCCGCAGGTAGAGGGTCGGCGTGCCCTTCTTCTCGATGCGCTCGATGGCGGTATTGAAAATGTCGCTGATGGTATTCACCAGGCCCGGGATGGCGCTGTCGGGACAGGCGGTGTAACAGTCGCCGCAGGCGGTACAGTTCTCGGTGATGAACTTCGGATAGTCGAAGCGGATCTGGGTCATGTCGCGGAAGATACCGGTGGCGGCCGGGATCAGGCTGGTGGCCATGAACGGGTCGACCAGGTTTTCCGAGCCCTTGCCGCTCAGATAGAAGGAGCCGGTCCGCTCCCAGAAGGCGTGTACGTCGGAGAGCTTGCCGTCACCCTGGGGCAGCGCCTGCAACATGACCGGAATCTTCGCCGCCTTGCGGATATCCTGCTGGGTCAGGCCGACCGGCTTGTCGGAGATCTCGCGGATCTCGTCGAAACCGCGCCGCACCACCCGCAGGTTGTCGGCAACCACGCGCTCGCCCTTGCCGCCGAATTTGTCGCGCAGCTGCGTCTCGATGGCGTCGAACAGGCCTTGCTCGGTCAGGTGCGCCCGCTCCAGCAGGGGTGATGCCGCAAAGAAGGCGCCCTGGAAGGCGTTGCCCTGCATGCGGAACTGCAGCTCCGCATTGGAGGCCTCCTCCTTGGCGATCTTGAAGCCGTCGACGAAATAGACGTGGATATTGTGATCGACGATGTACTTCTGATACATCACCGGGATCTGCGCCCACACCTCCTGCTCGGTCTCCAGATGGCTCTGGATAATGAAGAAACCGCCCTCTTTCAATCCGTACAGCGGGTTGGAGTGCAGGAACACATTGGGATCGGGGGAGAGCACCACATCCACAAAATGGTATTCGCAGTTCAGGCGGATCGGCTCCGGCGCCGCCGAGAGATAGTAAGTGGTGGGCTGCCCCTTCTTCTCGGAACCGTACTTGGGATTGGCGCGGATGTCGTAACCGAGCAGATCATACAGGGTCATGGCCAGGTTCTTGCCGGTGGTGATGGCACCCCAACCACCCACCGAGTGCATGCGCACGGTAATCGCGCCCTTGGGCAGCAGATCGGGATTCTCGCTGCCACGGATGGCCATCTCGCCGATATGGGGATAGGCCTCCAGCAGCGCTTGCTGACGGATCTCCGCCTTGGGGTCGGTCGCCTCTCGAACAAAATCCACACCCAGGTAGAAAAAACGGCGTTTTTTGCCGTCCGGCAGCATGTTCTCGATGGCACCAACCAGTCCTTCAGGCTGCAGGTCACGCGAGCCCAGACCGTAGGAACCGGAATAGAGTGCTGGCGCCTGGCCCGACTTATAAGAGGCATATTTCGGGTATGGGGCATCGCCCGAGGTGACGCCGTTTTCGATACATTTGGTCAGCGAGGCACGGATCTCGCGGATCAGCGGCAGATCTTCCGCCAGCGGCTGATCGGTACGCTCCAGCACCACTACGCCCTTGCGTCCCTTCAGCACCTTGCCGATCAGGTCGCCGGGGAACGGGCGGTACATGGTCAGGTTGAGTACACCTACCTTGAGCTTGCGGGTTTCGCGCAGATAATCGGCCACCACTTGGGCCTGCACGATCATCGAACCCTGCCCGGCAATAACGTACTCGGCATCGTCCATGCGGTACTGGCCGACCCGGTGATAACGACGACCGGTCAATTCGTAATACTCGTCCATCACCTGGTCGGCGATGCTGGAGATATGGTCAAAGAAATAGGGACGCTGGGCGGCCACTGCCTGCATGTAGGCGTCCTGGTTCTGCACCGAACCGGAGAGCATGGGGTTGTCCACGTCCCAGATCTCGGGGACGCGGCGACGCTTCTCGCCGTAGATCATCTTCTGCGCCGGTGTCGGGCATTCGATGATGTCGTCCGGGCGGCCGCAGAACTCCTCGATCAGCTCGCGCTCGGGCACCATCACCGGTTCGATCAGGTGGGTGGTGAGGAAGCCATCCTGGGCCACCGCCGCCGGGGTCAGGCTCAGCTCGGCGATTTTGCGACCGATCAGGTTCAGGTCCGCCGCCTCCTGGGCATTGGCACCGAACATCTGGAAGAAACCGGTATCGTCCATGCAGTGGTAATCATCATGGGCGCAATGCACATTGAGCGACGCCTTGGTAATGGCGCGGGTGCCGATATTCAGCAAATAGGGCAGACGCTTGCCCACCGCCGCATAGAGCGACTCATGCATGAATGCCACGCCCTGGGCGGAGGAGAAGTTGGTGGCGCGCAGGCCGGTCATGGACATACCGGCGGTGACCGCCGCGGCGGCATGTTCGGATTCTGGCTCCACGAATACCAGCGGTTTGCCGGAGACGTTGATGTGCCCCTGGGCCACCTCTTCCGCCCAGTACTCACCCATCTGGGTGGAGGGGGTAATGGGGTAAGCACCGGCAGCGTCAGAGGCCTCCCGCTCACACATGATGACAGCGGTGTTGCCATCCATCGCCATGCGGATACCAGGATACTTAAACTGCTTTTGCTCTTTCTTACCGAACATGAACACTTCCTCTTCTTTTACATTTCGGGATCGCCATCGCTGTAGGCAGCCCAACAGATGAAACCTTCACTACCCTATGGGCAGCATCTCTTTGCGGATAATCTTCTTGGCGTCTTTACCCACTTGATAACCGCCCTGCTTGTCAAACCAGACGATGGCGCCCGTCGGACAGCGCTCAATCGCCACCTTGGATGCCAGATCGTTTTTGCGGTAATCGACCACCGCCAGGTTATTTCTGATGTCGATCAGCCCTTCCGGCGAATCCACTGCACAACGTTCGCAAGCGGTGCAGATCACCTCGCACTGGCTCTCCGCCTCTTCGCCCTTTTCCAGGTTTTTGCAGGCAACGAACAACTGTTCGTTGACCGAGTGAAGTTCAAACAAATCCTTGGGGCAGACCTCGACACAATCATTACAGGCGGTGCAACGATCTTCGTTCACCACCGGCAGACCGTATTTATTCATGCTGATGGCATCGAAATCGCAGACGACGGCGCAATCACCCATCCCCAGACACCCCCAGGAGCAGCCCTTCCCGCCACCGGAAACCAGCGCGGCGGCACGACAGGAACTCATGCCGGCATAGCTGGCGCGGATGAAAGCGACATGGCTACCACCGGCACAGGCGAGCCGTGCAACACGCTTCTCCTGCGCACCCAGGTCCACACCCAGGTAGTTGGCGATCAGCTCATTGGTCTCTTTGGCATTGACAGTACACTGGGCGGGTTCATAAGTGCCGTCAATCAAACCTTCGGCGAATGGACGACACCCGGGACTGCCGCAGGCACCGCAATTGGCGCGGGGCAGGAGATCTTCCACATCATCGATACGGGGGTCTTCGTAGACAAACAGGCGCTTATTGGCCAGCACCAGGATGGAGGCGAGTATGGAGCCGAGTACGGCCATAAAACCAACGGAAAGGGCTATGCTGGTGATATCGGTCATTTATTCGGCCCCCAAGCAGACAACAATTCATCGCCGTATAAAATTATGACTGTTTCAAGTTATACCATTTTTTTCCCTTTATATTCATCACGTTAAATCCATTTCACTTGAAACCATCGCGCTCATTATCGCAAGTGCAGCAAAGTGTAGAGGAAATTGTGGTATTTGACAGGCCAATTATTTCAATGCTTACTATTAACTTCAGCAATATAGTAACCAGAGAGCACCATGGCATCACCCGCGCCGATCTACTACAAACAGAACAGACTCAAGCAATTACGCGCTTTTTGCCACGCCGCCAGGACAGGTAGCATCAGCGAAGCCGCCGACAAGGTTTTTCTCAGTCAGCCGACAGTCTCGCTGCAGATTCAGGCACTTGAACGGGAACTGGAAACCGTGCTGTTCGAGCGCCGCGGTCCCAAGATCCGCCTCACCCCGGAAGGAAAAATCCTGTTCAAACTCTCGCAGCCGCTGGTTGAGGGGATGGACAAGCTGCATGAGACCTTCATTGCCCAGCAGGGGCTACTGGAGGCCGGTGATCTGAATATTGCGGCAGGTGAGTCCACCATCCTGTATGTATTGCCTGAACCGCTGAAGCAGTTCATGGAGCAGCACCCAAAGATCCGGGTCAAGCTGCACAATGTGACCGGTGGGCGTGACGGGTTGTCCCGATTACGGGCCGACGAGGCAGATTTTGCCGTCGGCTCGATGCTGGATGTGCCGGATGACATTATCTACAAACCGCTGGTCACCTACTCTCCGGAACTGATCGTCCCCATAGGGCATCCCCTGGCGAAGAAACAGACTGTTACGCTGAAGGACATCGCGCCCTATGGCCTGATACTCCCGCCACCCAGTCTGACCACCTGGCGCATGGTGGATCTGGTATTCCGCCAGCATGAACTCAAGTTCAAGACCGGTCTGGAAGCCGGCGGCTGGGAAGTGATCAAAAAATATGTCGAGCTCGGTATGGGCATCTCCATTGTCACCGACGTCTGCCTGACTGGTGAAGAGAAATTGGTAAAAATCCCACTGAACGAATATTTTCCCAAACGCACTTACGGCATCGTGCTGCGCCGCGGCAAATACCTCTCCCCTCAGGCGAAACGGTTTATTGACATGATGGAGGCCTGTTATGAGGATACCGGGGATGACGAAACCATCGCCAATGCCCTCTGAACAGACACACTCATTCACCGCGTAAGCATTTGTAAATAAATGACATTATCAATCCAATACCACCTGACCCCAGGGGTCGTCGCGAGGTGCTCCGCTGTCTATATTTTGTTCTTGACTAGTGAACAAACCCCGTGGAGAATGAAGTGAGTTAACACAGGTTTCTGAATCTGATATTGAACGATAAACCTGTCAGCGTAGAGTTCAGACTCGTACTTGACACTGGTTATCGGGTAGATGGAAAAGGATCCCACTGGTTATTGGTATTTTTTTTCATCTATCTGACTGGATAGATGGACGCGTAATAATACACCGGCAACATGTTAAGTAGGGCCAGTGTTTTTTGTAATGCCGATATATTTGGCACTGTTATATATAGTACGAGGGTTATATGTCTGATTTAGTTACCGGTGTCGTTAAATGGTTTAACGATGACAAGGGATTTGGTTTCATTGAGCGCGAAGGCGGTTCTGATGTTTTCGTTCACTTCCGTGCAATCAATGGCACTGGTCGTCGCACGTTGGCCGAAGGTCAGAAGGTCACCTTTGAAGTGACCCAAGGTCAAAAAGGTCCCCAGGCTGAAAACGTAACCATCGTCTAAGCTACCCGGCATAAGAAAAAGGTTCAATTCACCGGGAGCGCGCCCTGCGCTTCCGGTGAGTGCTTTGAGTAAACCGCTGTTTCTGGACGCTGTCGTTCCCAGAGGGCGCCCGTGGTCCGCAGGAATTGGCGTCGATTCTCCAACCCCGCGTCGCCGTGCCCGGTCGACCAGATTGGGTTATTGCCCCAGGATCAGATCCACGTCCAACCTTTGGTCTTCGAACAGTAGCCGTCGTCGCAGCAGTGTCAGCCTGACACCATCCCCCGGATTTTTCCCGAGTAGTTCAATCCGCAGGTCGGTGGGTGAGGCAACCCTCGTCCCATCAAGGGCGAGGATGATATCGTCAGGTTTCACCCCGCCCCGCTCCGCCGCACTCGCCTTGACCACCTCGCTGACCAGCACGCCCTGTTCCGACCGCTCCATGAACACCCCGATGACCGCCGCCGGTGGCAACTTGGCCGCTTGAGGAAACACTACAAAATCGGCGATACCCGGTTCGATATTGAGGCCACCGCCGGGTAGCACAATGGCCGATGTCACCTGCTGACGCCGCTTTACCCGATTTGGTATACCCGAGCTATGCATCAGGTGTCCACTGCCGGCCAGGATCACCAACTGTTTGCGCGGGTGCTCCTCCAGAAAGGATGCCGCCCGCTCGGCCATACCCTCATCCCACAGCAGCTGCACCTGCAGGAAGCGTTCAAAACTCCTGCTCGTCTCCTCGCCGTGCTGAGCGAATATCTTTTTCAGGCGCTCTGTATAGGCCTGGTCCGAATAATCGATATCCGCCGGAATCTGATCCCGTTCCTGTTCACTGAGCGACTCCATGCCCTCGCGTGAAACTCGTCCGGTGATCTCTCGCGAGATATTAAGGGCGATCACGGGAATGCCTTTTTCCCGGGCAAATTTCAGGATTGGCTGGTAATAGCGATAATCGTAGACCCAGCGCTCATACCACTCGGTCTTACGCAGCATCTCCGCTTCGGTTATTTTTCCTGCGATGTAGTCATCCAGGTAGGGCTGATAGGGCTGCTGGAACATCTCCATGCCGATCGCCAAATCGGCACCGGTCGCATGCAGTGCCTCGATGACGGCCAGTTGGGCTTTGTGGTGTGCATACTCATCATGCGTCTCCCCGACATAGACCACGCGTCGAGTCGTCAGGACGGGCGTCAATACCTCCATACCGTGGATTTGCTGCAGATCCAGCACAGCGGCAACTACCGGCCGGGTCTCCGCCGCTTCCGTTGCTTGTCGATCCGAAGGATTGGCGTGCCCACTGGCGTCACGATGAGTCATCACGGTATTTCCACAGGCGACCAAAAACAGCGCAGAGAAGAGCAGAGGAAGAAACAGGGGGTATCGTGTTATAACCATAACCGGCTCTCTAAGGGCTCGCGAAAGAATAAGTTCCTGTATTCGGTCGTTCCTGGGTCACGCTGGCCGTGTTACGCTTTTTGGCAAGGGAACGGCCATTGCCTGCAAAGCGTGCCTTGCCAGCGTGGCCCAGGAACGCCCTCGGTACTACGAAATTATTCCTTCGCGAGCCCTAAAACTACAAGACATGCGATCTGACAAAAAATACTCAGACTGATTCAACAGAGGAAGACAAATTGCGATTCATACTCCGCATCCAACCCGCCTTTGGAATCCACAGGGGCCATGTTATCAGACGGTTGGCACTCCTTCTGCTGCTTTTCGGTGCAACCCCGGCCTTTTCCATTGACGCAAATCAGCCAGTGCATCATCAACTGCAGGTCGAGATCCAACCCGACCAGGGACGCCTGACTGCCACCGACCAAATCAGCCTGCCCAGTGCGCAACGCGAGGTGGAGTTCCTGCTGCATGCCGACCTGACACCCCGCCTGGTCGACCGGGATGCCCATCTGGCCAGCATGGAGAGGCTGCAAGGCCCGGTGCCGTTGCGACGTTACCGGATTCAGACATCCATCCCCAGAAAGAGCTTTTCGGTCGCTTACCACGGCATCATCAGGCACCCGTTGGCCAGCGGCGGGGAGCGTGGCAGCCCACTTCAATCGACGCCCGGACTCATATCGACAGACGGGGTGTTTCTGGCGGGCAACAGTTACTGGTATCCCCAGATCGGCCACTCAACGGTCAGCTTTCAGTTGCAGATCCAGCTGCCGGAGCGCTGGCGATCGGTCAGCCAGGGAAGCCCGCTCGCCGGCCACAACGGCTGGCAGGAGCTCCAACCCCAGGAGGAGATCTACCTGATCGCCTATCCCTACCATTACTATCAGCAGCCGGGACCGGGACCTCTTGCAGAGGTCTATCTGCAGCGACCCGACCCCGCGCTGGCCGAACGTTACCTGCAGGCCACCGGAAAGTATCTTTCGCTCTATGAAAAGCTGCTGGGCCCCTACCCCTATGGCAAATTCGCCCTGGTGGAGAACTTCTGGGAGAGTGGCTACGGCATGCCCTCCTTTACCCTGCTGGGACCCCGGGTCATCCAGCTCCCCTTTATCATCCACACCTCCTACCCCCATGAAGTGCTGCACAACTGGTGGGGCAATGGCGTCTACGTGGATCCTGCATCGGGCAACTGGAGCGAGGGGCTGACCACCTATCTGGCGGACCATCTGCTCAAGGAGCAACAGGGCGAGGGGGCCGGTTACCGCCGAACCACGCTGCAGAACTACAGCCACTATGTGGCACGCCAGGATGACTTCCCGCTTTCCCGGTTTCGCGGTAATCACGGCCAGATCAGCCAGTCCGTGGGATACGGCAAGACCCTGATGCTGTTTCACATGCTGCGAATGGAGCTGGGCGACCCGCTGTTCCTCCAGGGCCTGCGGCAGTTCTACCGTGATTATCGATTCCGCGCTGCCGGCTTCGACGCATTGCGGGATACCTTTGAAGCGGTCTCGGGGAAAAAGCTCGGGGGTTTTTTCGACCAGTGGCTGACACGGACCGGGGCGCCCATCCTGAAGCTTGTCTCCGCCGAGTCGGCGCTCACTGGCCAGAACTATCGCCTGCGAATCCAGATCGAGCAGACCCAGCCGGATGAGCCCTACCGGCTCAAGGTGCCACTCTTCGTCCATTTCGCGGACACGGAACAGGCGGCCCCCTACCATCTGGAGATGAACGGCCGCGATGCCACACTGGAGATCATCTCGGAGACGCGCCCGCTGAAGGTTAGCGTCGACCCCCTGTTCGACCTGTTCAGGCGACTCGACCCCAGCGAGACCCCCAGCAGCCTGGGGCAACTGTTCGGGGCAAAACGGCTGTATGCGGTTATACCGGACGCCGCCGACGAGGA
This sequence comes from Sedimenticola hydrogenitrophicus, assembly GCF_029017505.1. Lineage (GTDB taxonomy): Bacteria > Pseudomonadota > Gammaproteobacteria > Chromatiales > Chromatiaceae > Sedimenticola > Sedimenticola hydrogenitrophicus_A. The sequence continues at coordinate 27,278 of NZ_JAQGEI010000034.1, read as the reverse complement.
GCTGCAGCGGGCCTATACGCAGCTGCTCAGGGAGTGGCAACAGCGGCAACCCGGTCTAACCCTGCTCCGGGACAGCGCCATCGAACGGCTGCCGGAGACCGGCCCGGTCTGGATTCTCGGCAAAGACAACCGCTTCGCCCGCCTGTTCGATCAGCGGCGCGACGAACTGGAGCTGAGCGGCAAACCGGGCACCTTTGCCCTGACCCTGACCCTGACCCAACAACAGGCACCCGAACAGACCCTCGGTTACATCACCACGGACAATGCCGCCGCCCTCGCCGGCCTGGCCAGAAAACTACCCCATTACGGCCGCTACAGTTATGCCCTGTTCAGTGGTGACGAACCCGCCATCGGTCAACGGGGCGAGTGGCGCATTGCCGACAGCAGTCTCTCGGTTCAACTCCCGCCGATATCCGCAACCCCATTTCCGGAGATTCCCGATCACCGGCCACTGACTGAGGCAGGCCCTAATTCTACTTTGTCGGATTGGAACTACTTACCCGGTTTGTAAGCGATTGGCCTGCCTTGCCGGCCTCACACGATGGCTTGTTTCCTCGAATCCGGCCCCTTTTTCAGCGCCTGCCCAAACTCGCTTCGCTCAAACAAGGGCAGGCTTGAATCTGAAAAAGGAGCCGGATTCGAGGCGCCATCAAGATCGGCCAACAAGGCAGGCCAATCACCCCGTGAGCATTGGCGAGGAGTGGTACATCCCTGCACCACTCCTCCTGCCGCCGATGGTCTTGGAATCCTCCCACCCGGAAGCTATCCGCAATCCGACAAAGTAGAACTAACTACTTATTCTGTTTACGGGTCGGCACACCCAGTGACAGCTTGCCCTCGCCGAACCGCTCGGCCGCGTTATCCAGCATGGCGTAGAGGCGTCGTTCCCGCTCGCGGCCCGCACCGGAAGCGAACAGATCCAGGGTCTCTCCACTCCCATCGCCCCAGTCGGAGATGCCGATACCGATCAAGCGGATGGGCCGGTCGACAAAGGGTGAACTGATAAACAGCTCCCACGCCAGTTGAAACAGCATGGCATCCGAGTCACTGGCCACCGGCAAGCGGCGCTGCCGGGTATGGGTCTCAAAACCTCCCAGCCGCAGCTTGAGGGTTACCACCCGCCCCATCAACCCCGCCTGGCGCAGGCTGTGGCCCACTTCGGAGGCCAGGCTCCGCAAGGTGCCCCTGAGCCGTTCCCGGTCGGTTATATCCTCATTGAAGGTGGTCTCCTTGGAAATGGACTGCCGGCCGCCCCGCACCCCCACCTGATCAGACCCCAGGCCACGGGCCTGGCGATAGAGGCTGCCGCCCATGTTTTCGCCGAAATAGCTGTTGAGCAGCTCCGCCGGGAGTTCCCGCAACTGCCCCACGGTCCGGATACCCAGGCGCTGCACCGTCTTCAGCGTCTGCGGGCCGACCCCGCGCAGATTGGAGAGGGGCATGGGATTGAGAAATGCCTCCACCTGCGGCGCCGGAATGACGGTTAATCCGTCCGGCTTGTTGTGCTCGGAAGCCAGCTTTGCAATGAGCCGGTTGGGGCCGACACCGACGGAACAACTCAACCCGACCCGTTGCCATATACGCTCCTTGACCAGGCCGGCAATGGCGTGCGGGGAGCCGTACAGCCGCTCCAGACCGGAAATTTCCAGGTAGGCCTCGTCGACCGATACCGGCTCTATCACCGGCGAAATGCTCTCCAGCACCGCCATCACCTGCCGCGACGCCTCCGCGTAGCGTGACATGTCCGGTTTGAGATAGATGGCGTCCGGGCAGCGACGATAGGCCTCGGAGATCGGCATGGCAGAACGGATACCAAACACCCGCGCTTCGTAGGAGCAGGTGGCCACCACGCCGCGGCGGCCCGGCTGAGCCCCGACCACCACGGGCCGGCCGCGGTACTCCGGCCGATCGCGCTGCTCCACAGCGGCGAAGAAGGCGTCCATGTCCACATGCATGATCCACGTGGCGATTTTTCCGGTCATGATCACAGGGTGAGTCAGGTGAATGTATCTCGATCTACGGATTGTAGCCTGCGCGCCCTTCCGGGTAAAAAACTACCCGACTCCTCGGTTAACCGGCCCGCTGCCAGGGCCACGTGATCTAAACACGCAACGGCCTGTGAGAGTGGATCAGCCTGCTTGATTGACGGGTGTCCGCGGCCATGGATGGCCACTGCAAGCCCCCAGGGGTGAGCTGCGCAGCAGCGAACGCCCACCCAGGGACGGGTGGACCGGACTTTCATGCGAAGCAGGATGCGTAGCATGAAAGGGTTTACGGCGTCCCGGCAAACAAGCAGGCGGATCCTCGCCCTGCTCAGCGTTAGAAGACGTCGTCCTGGACCCACTGCAGGAAAAGTGGCTAGATTACACAGAGTTGGCTTACAATGCCGACTCGGTCAGTCCGAACTGACAGGTACCCTGACAAGGATTTTGCGCAGATGGCCTGTCGGCCATATACTCGCGGCAAGTGGAACGCGGAACAGGCGGCCACCCTCGTTAGTATCATCTGTCAAATGGAGCAGCAAGTTGTCTCAGAACAATACAACCAAAACAAACGAAAGCGGGGACGAACCACGGGTCGAGCTTGAGACCTTCATCCCTTACCGCCTGTCGGTATTGAGCAACTTTGTTTCCAGCAGCATCGCTGCTATCTACTCTGAACGATTTAACATCAGCATCATGGAGTGGCGGGTGATCGCCGTGCTCGGCAACTATCAACCCCTCTCGGCAAACGAAATCTGTGAACGCACCAATATGGACAAGGTGCAGGTGAGCCGCGCCGTCTCCAGCCTGACCAAATCCGGCCGGGTGCTGCGCAAAACCGACAAGAAGGATCGACGCAAGTCCCAGCTGAGGCTGGCCGCCAAGGGCATGAAGGTCTACCAGCAGATCGTTCCCCTGGCCCTGGAGCGCGAACGCCAGTTGCTCACCCCCTTCAATGCCCGGGAGATCAAGGAGTTTGACCAGTTGCTGAGCAAGCTCGAGGCACGCGCCCGCGAACTCTGCATCACCAGCTGAACCTCCACAACTTTAGCGGCACAAGTCCATCCCGGGACAAAGCCTCTGCTACAGGCGAGTCGTTTTAACGGTCGCGTGGGCCCACCCGTTCAGCCTTGATCCAGTGACATACTCTCCGCTGTCATTGTGAGAAACACCCGCACTGTTCCCGGCTTTTGCACGGAGTTCATACGCCGAAACAATCTCCCATTACCATCCGCCGACAACGCAATAAGCTGCGTTTATATCCTCCCACAACACCACGCCGAAACCGCCCACCCCGCCCCTCCCTACTATACTTTTCGGCATAGGGAGCACCCCTTATTAACCTACTTATTTCAATGTTGCAATTAGTTACTATTGCAACTATATTTACCGCAAATGACATTTGTCATGAATTACTGTTTCACTGGCAACTAATATTCCACGATCCGGACCGACAGAAGGTATCACCGATGAGCAAGAAATTTGCATCCCATGCGGACGTTGATGAGAAGACGGTTTCATTCGATAAACTGGCCGAGGGCGTGTACGCCTACACCGCCGAGGGCGACCCCAACACCGGTATCATTATCGGTGATGACGGGGTGATGGTGATCGACACCCAGGCGACGCCGGATATGGCCCAGGATGTGATCCGGCGCATCCGCGAGGTCACCGACAAGCCTATCAAATACGTGGTGCTCTCTCACTACCATGCCGTTCGCGTCATGGGCGCCTCCGCCTATCAAGCCGATCATATCATCGCCAGCCAGGCCACCTATGAGCTGATCGCGGAGCGCGGCCAGTTCGATTTCGACTCCGAGGTGGGGCGTTTCCCGCGCCTGTTCCAGGGTGTGGAATCGGTGCCCGGCCTCACTTGGCCGACCCTCACCTTCGAAAGCTCCATGACCCTGTGGATGGGCAAGCGCCGGGTCGAGCTGAAGCATATCGGCCGCGGTCACACCAAGGGCGACATCGTGGTCTGGTTGCCGGAGGAGAAGGTGCTGTTCAGCGGCGACCTGGTGGAGTTCGGCGCCACCCCCTACACCGGCGATGCCTACCTGAGCGACTGGCCCCAGACCCTGGCCAATGTGCGTGCCCTGGGCGCGGAAAAACTGGTACCGGGCCGCGGCGATGCCCTCACCACCCCCGAGACCGTCGATGCCGCCATCAGCGGTACCCAGGAGTTCCTTACCCAGATGTTCGAAAGCGTGAAGCAGGGACGCGCCGCCGGCAAGGAACTAAACCAGATCTACACCGAGACCTACCAGGTGCTGCAGCCGCAGTTCGGCCATTGGGTGATTTTTGATCACTGCCTGCCGTTCGATATCACCCGCGCCTATGACGAGGCGGGCGATTATCCGAACCCGCGCATCTGGACCGCCGAGCGCGACACCGAGATGTGGCACGCCCTGCAGGACGCACTCTGAAGCAGCGCGACCCGACAGCCCCATAGTTAAGGCGCAAAGATGCCACAAAAGGAGGATCGACCACCCATGTTGCAGACCCATCAGAACCCGGTCTATGCATATTCCCACTCGGCCGATCAGGACACCCCCGCCCCGGTGCACCACCCGGTCATCGTGGTGGGGGCCGGCCCGATCGGCATGGCGGCCGGCCTGGATGCCGCCGCCCAGGGCATCCCGGCGGTGATCCTGGACGACAACAACACTGTCAGCATCGGTTCCCGCGCCGTCTGCTACGCCAAGCGTGCCCTGGAGATCCTCGACCGGCTAGGCTGCGGCCAGCGCATGGTGGACAAGGGCATCACCTGGAATCTCGGCAAGGTGTTTTTCCGCGACGATCTGGTCTACACCTTCAACCTGCTGCCGGAGTCGGATCATCACCGGCCCGCCTTCATCAATCTGCAGCAGTACTACCTGGAAGAGTACATGGTCGAGCAGATCCGCCAGACCAAGCACCTGGAACTGCGCTGGAAGAGTCGGGTCACCGCCGTGGCGGAAAAGGACGACCACGTGGAGATCCAGGTGGAAACCCCGGACGGTGCATACCGCCTCACCTGCGACTATCTGATCGTGGCCGATGGCGCCAACAGCGGCATTCGCCGGATGCTGGGGCTGGAGAGCAGCGGCCAGGTGTTCCAGGACCGCTTCCTGATCGCCGATGTGGTGATGGAGACCGATTACCCGCCGGAGCGCTGGTTCTGGTTCGATCCCCCGTTCCATCAGGGTGGCTCCACCCTGCTGCACCGCCAGGCGGACAACGTCTGGCGCATCGACTTCCAGCTTGGCTGGGACGCCGATCCGGAAGAGGAGAAGAAGCCGGAGAACGTCATCCCCCGGCTCAAGGCGATGCTCGGCGAGGAGACCGAATTTGAACTGGAGTGGACCTCGGTCTACACCTTCCAGTGCCGCCGCATGGAGCGGTTCCGCCACGGTCGTCTGTTCTTTGTCGGCGACGCCGCCCACCAGGTCTCGCCGTTCGGTGCCCGCGGTGCCAACAGCGGATTCCAGGACACCGACAACCTGCTGTGGAAGCTGAAACTGGTGCTGGACGGCAGGGCGCCGCAGCGGCTGCTCGACAGCTATGATGCGGAACGGGTGCCGGCGGCCGACGAGAACCTGCTCAACTCCACCCGCAGCACCGACTTTATCACCCCCAAGAGCGCGGTCAGCCGCACGTTTCGCGACGCCACCCTGCTGCTGGCCGAGGAGTACCCGTTTGCCCGCACCCTGGTCAACAGCGGCCGGCTCTCCACGCCGGCGGTGTACCGGGACTCCCCCCTCAACACCCCCGATGAGGAGCGCTTCGATAGCAAGATGGTGCCCGGCGCTCCCAGCACCGACGCGCCGGTCAACGCGGGCGACTGGTTCCTGCGGCTGATCGCCAACAGCCGCTTCAACGGGCTCTATTTCGCCCCCACCGACGGCACCCTGAGCGATCCCGAGCTGACCGCCCTGAGCAGCCTCACCGAGCACGCCGATATCCCGCTGAATATCCTGGTAGCGGGCCTCGAACCGACGGACAACCTGCCGGCCGGCGTCCGCGCGGTGAGCGATACCAAAGGGGTGCTGAGCAAGCGCTTCGACGGCCGGCCCGGCACCTTCTACCTGTTCCGTCCCGACCAGCACGTCGCCGCCCGCTGGCGCAGCCTGGATCGGCAGAAGATTGAAGCGGCCCTGAAACGGGCCACCGCTTGCAGCTGAAGGAGCATAACTGATGATCGAGACGCGCAAACTGAACGTTCAGCCGACCCTCAGCCGTCCGGATGACTTCTACAACGCCCTGGTGGAGATGCACCGGGAACTGAGTGAGGAGCAGAGCCGGCTGGCCAACGCCAAGTTGATCCTGCTGCTGGCCAATCACATCGGCGACAAAGAGACCCTGGAAGAGGCGCTGCGGATCGCCGCCGAAGGGTTGAATTGACGAACCGATTGCACTTTTACCGTTCAAGTGACAGGAGCCACCTGTGGAAATCAAACAGATCCATCACGTTGCATATCGCTGCAATGACGCCAAAGAGACCGTGGAGTTCTATGCCAAGAACCTGAACATGGATTTCCTGCTGGCCATCTCGGAAGACAGGGTCCCTTCGACCAAGGAGCCCGATCCCTACATGCACCTGTTCCTGGATGCCGGCATGGGCAATATCCTGGCCTTCTTCGAGGTGCCCAACTCACCGCCCATGGGCAAGGACCCCAACACCCCGGACTGGGTACAGCACATCGCCTTCCGGGTCGAAGACGAGGCGGCCCTGATGGAGGCCAAGACGCAGCTGGAGGTCAACGGCATCGAGGTGGTGGGCCCCACCGATCATGGCATTATCAAGTCGATCTACTTCTTCGATCCCAACGGTCACCGACTGGAGCTCACCACGATTACTGCCACCCAGGAGATGCTGCAGGAGCTGCACGACATCGCCCCGGCCATGCTGGAGGAGTGGAGCAAGACCAAGAAGGTAGTGACCCACGCTTCCTGGCTGCATGAGAAGGAGTTCAAGGAGTAACTCTGTGTATCAACCACAGCGCGTAGGATGGGTGGAGGCGCATGGCAACGCTACGGAAGGCAGTCCACAGGGACGGGCGCCGTAACCCATCATCTCTTCGGGTACGGCTACTTGATGGGTTGCGCGCCGCGAAGGTGCCGGCAAATGCCACGTGGGAGGAAGGCGCTCCACCCATCCTACCCGTTAACGTGGACTGGCCCTATATATGGGTAGATAGCAGCATGCATGTAGGTTGGGGTTCGCTCCGCTCACCCCAACCTACCGAAGGATCGAGTCGTTATCTGCGTTTATTCGCGTTCATTCGCGGCTAATAGCTTTATAAGACAACACCCCGTCTCACGGGTAAAAGGAAAAACGATGAAGCTGGCTTCACTGAAACAGGGACGCGACGGCGTCCTGCTGGTGGTCTCCAAGGACCTCCACCGCGCCGTACGCGCCGACGACATCGCCCCCACCCTGCAGGCGGCGCTGGACGACTGGCCGACCTGCGAGCCGGCATTGCAGCAGCGCTACCGCGCACTCAATGACGGGCAGGCGGAGGACGCCTTCGAGCTGGAGATGGCGCAACTCGCCTCTCCCCTGCCGCGCGCCTACCAGTGGGCCGACGGCAGCGCCTATGTCAACCACGTGGAACTGGTGCGCCAGGCGCGCGGCGCGCAGGTCCCGGAGAGCTTCTGGCACGATCCGCTGATGTACCAGGGCGGCTCCGACGCCTTTCTCGGACCGCGCGAGCCGATCCGCCTGGCCGACAGCGCCTGGGGCATCGACTTCGAGAGCGAGGTGGCGGTGATCACCGGAGATGTCCCCATGGGCTGTAGCACGGAGCAGGCGGCTGGACAGATCCGTCTGCTGATGCTGGTCAACGATGTCTCGCTGCGCGGCCTGATCCCGGCGGAGCTGGCCAAGGGTTTCGGCTTTTTTCAGTCCAAGCCCTCCAGCGCCTTCTCCCCGGTGGCGGTGACCCCGGACGAGCTGGGCGAACACTGGCATGACGGACGGGTGAGCCTGCCGCTGCTGGTGGAGTACAACGGCCAGCCCTTCGGCAAGGCCAATGCCGGGGTCGACATGATCTTCAACTTCCCCCAGTTGATCGCCCATGCCGCCAAGACCCGTCCCCTGGGCGCCGGCGCCATCATCGGCTCCGGCACCGTCTCCAACAAACAGAACACCGCGTGGGGTTCGGCCATTGCCGACGGCGGGGTCGGCTACTCCTGTATCGCCGAGGTGCGCATGATCGAGACCATCAACGGCGGAAACCCCAAAACCCCGTTCATGGATTTCGGCGACACCATCCGCATCCGCATGGAGGATGAGACCGGCCACAACATCTTTGGCGATATCGAGCAGCGGGTGGAGCCGTATCAGGGACCATGATCACACTTTACGACTACCACCGCTCCACCGCCGCCTACCGGGTGCGTATCGCCCTCAACCTGAAGGGGCTCGACTACCACCAGGCCAGGGTCAACCTGCTGCAGGGCGAGGAGGCCGGCGACGACTACCGGGCGATCAACCCCCAGGGACTGGTCCCCGCCCTGGCGGTGGAGGACGGGGTGCTGTCCCAGTCCCTGGCGATCTGCGAATACCTGGACGAGCTGCATCCGGACCCTCCCCTGCTGCCGGGTGATGCCTTGCAGCGGGCGCGTATCCGCGCCCTGGCGCAGACGGTGGCCTGCGATATCCACCCGGTGAACAATTTGCGCATCCTCAGCTATCTGACCGGGACCCTGGGCGTCGATGAAGGCCAGAAACGGGCCTGGTACCACCACTGGATTGACGAGGGGTTGCGCGCCATCGAGCAGCTGCTGGAGCAGCACGCTTGCGGCGGGCCATACTGTTTCGGTGATCGTATCACCCTGGCCGATCTCTGCCTGGTGCCGCAGGTCTACAACGCGCGCCGCTTTGAACTGGACCTGACCCCCTATCCCCGCATCGTGGCGATCGACCGGCAATGCCTGGGTCTCGACGCCTTCGAGCGGGCGCGGCCGGAGAACCAGCCGGACGCGGTGTGAACCCTGACGGTGCGCTGGTTATCTAATAATCAGTCCATTTGGAATTTAGCCGCAAATGAACGCAAGGAGCGGTGCAGGGACGCACCGTTTACGAACCCGAGGATGGAATGAACGCAAATAAAAAACACAATTGATTTACGGGAAAGAACTACCCGTCTAACTATTGGCCCACAGACGGCGAACAGTCGGATGGCATGAATGCATTTATACCATTAGCGTTTATTTGCGTTCATACGCGGCTGATAATTTTTCTCATGAATCGGCCACCGGCCGGGAGGTGAAGCATGGGACAACTCTGGGACAACCCGATAGGTACCGACGGCTTCGAATTCGTCGAATACACCTCGCCGGAGCCGCAGGCGCTGGGCCGGCTGTTCGAGCAGCTCGGCTTCGTGGCCATCGCCCGCCACCGTTCCAAGGATGTGACCCTCTATCGACAGGGTGGTATCAACTTCCTGATCAACGCGGAGAAGACCGGCTTTCCCCGCTCTTTCGCCCGCCAGCACGGCCCCAGCGCCTGTGCCATCGCCTTCCGGGTCAAGGATGCGGCACGCGCCTACGCCATGGCGATCGAACTCGGTGCCTGGGGGGTGGAGACCCGGGCGGGACCGATGGAGCTCAACATCCCCACCATCAAGGGGATCGGTGACTCGCTGATCTACCTGATCGACCGCTATGGTGACAAGGGCAGCATTTACGATGTGGACTTCGAGCCCATCCAGGGTGTCGATCCCCATCCCCAGGGGGTCGGCCTCACCTACATCGATCACCTCACCCACAACGTCTATCGTGGGCGCATGGACGAGTGGGCGGACTTCTACGCCCGCCTGTTCAATTTCCGCGAAGTAGGCTATTTCGATATCGAGGGCAAGCTGACCGGCCTGCGCTCCCGCGCCATGACCAGCCCCTGCGGCAAGATCCGCATCCCGATCAACGAGAGCCGCGACGACCAATCCCAGATTCAGGAGTATCTGCACGCCTATCATGGCGAAGGGATACAGCATATCGCCCTGGGCACCGGGGATATCCATGCCACGGTGGAGCGGTTACGCGAGCTGCAGGTGCCGTTGCAGGAGACCCCGGACACCTACTATGAGCAGGTCGATGCGCGGGTGCCCGGCCACGGCGAGGACCTGGAACGGTTGCGAAACAATCGCATCCTGATCGACGGGGCGCCCAGCGCGGGCCAGGGGCTGCTGCTGCAGATCTTCACCCGTACGGTGATCGGTCCGATCTTCTTCGAGATCATCCAGCGCAAGGGCAACGAGGGCTTCGGCGAAGGCAACTTCAAGGCGCTGTTCGAATCGATCGAGCTGGATCAGCTGCGCCGCGGCGTGATCAGCGAGCACAAGGCGAGCCATTGAGGGCTCTGCTATGATCCTCTCCAAGTAGTGATAAAACAGCGTAGGTTGGGTTGGCGGCGCACAGGCATTGCGCATCCAGACCGCGACAAAGCCCGGGCGCCGCGTAACCCAACGCATCCATGGTCGTCAAACGGTGTGTTACGGCGCGCGCACGGTGCACTGCCATATGCATTCCCACGCAGAGAGCGTGGGAATGAGGACAAGCGGGGCGAGCCCCAACAGACGGTGGATCCGTTCAACGCCATTCGTTGGGGTTCGCAGGCTCACCCCAACCTACGCGTTATACTGCTAACCTAATTCGCGTTTATTCGCGTTCATTCGCGGCTAAAAAAACAGCAATCCAAATAGCGTTCAACTGACAGATCAAGGCATTTTCATTTTGCGCCTGATCAGTGCTATTCTTTTATAACGTTTACGTTAACGTAAAGACTTTATACCGGTGGAGATAACAATGGCAGAACCGCTCTGGCAACCCAGTGCCGATCAGATCGAACAGGCGAACCTCACCCGCTTCCGACGTTTTGTGAATCAGAAACGCGGCACGGCACTGGCCGACTACCCGGCCCTCTACCAATGGTCCATCGACCAGCCGGAGGCGTTCTGGAGCGCCCTGTGGGAAGAGAGCGGCGTCATTGCCGAACGCAGGGGCGAGGTGGTACTGGAAGACGGCGGCAAGATGCCGGGCGCCCGCTGGTTTCCCCAGGCGCGGCTCAATTTCGCCCAGAACCTGCTGCGCCGCCGCGACGACAGCGACGCCCTGGTGTTCCGCGGGGAGGACAAGTTGGCGCGACGCGTCAGCCACCGGGAGCTCTATGACCAGGTCTCCCGGGTGGCCCAGGCACTCGAGGCGGCCGGCATCGGCGAAGGTGACCGGGTGGCGGCCTATCTGCCCAATATGCCGGAGGCCATCATCGCCATGCTGGCCACCAGTAGCCTGGGTGCCATCTGGTCCTCTTGCTCCCCCGACTTCGGGGTCAACGGGGTGGTGGACCGCTTCGGCCAGATCGAGCCGAAACTGCTGTTTGCCGCCGACGGCTACTACTACAACGGCAAGACCCATGACAGCCTGGAGAAGATCGCCGAGATCCGCCGGAGCATCCCCAGTATCGAGCGCGTGGTGGTGATCCCCTATACCCGGGACAACTTCCCGCTGGAGTCGATCGCCGGCGCCCTGCCCCTGGGCCTGTTCATCGACGATTACACCGCCCGGGAGATCGGCTTCAAGCAGCTGCCGTTCGATCACCCGCTCTACATCATGTTCTCCTCCGGTACCACCGGGGTGCCCAAGTGCATCGTGCACGGCGCCGGCGGCACCCTGCTGCAGCACCTCAAGGAGCACCGCCTGCACACCGATGTAAGGCCGGGGGATCGCACCTTCTTCTTCACCACCTGCGGCTGGATGATGTGGAACTGGCTGGTCTCCGGCCTGGCGGCCGAGGCGACCCTGCTGCTCTACGACGGCTCCCCCTTCTACCCGGACGGCAATGTGCTGTTCGACTACGCCGACGCGGAGCGCATGACCCAGTTCGGCACCTCGGCCAAGTTCATCGACGCCATCAACAAGGCGGGGCTGAAACCGCGCGAAACCCATGACCTCGCTTCCGTGCGCACCCTCTGCTCCACCGGCTCGCCGCTGGTGCCGGAGGCATTCGATTTCGTCTATGAAAATATCAAGCAGGATTTGTGTCTCTCCTCCATCTCCGGCGGCACCGATATCATCTCCTGCTTCGCCCTCGGCAACCCGGTACTGCCGGTCCACCGCGGCGAGTTGCAGTGCCGCGGCCTGGGCATGCGGGTGGAGGTGTGGAGCGACGACGGCGAACCGGTACGCGGCGAGAAGGGCGAGCTGGTCTGCACCGCCCCCTTCCCCTCCATGCCGATCGGCTTCTGGAATGACTCCGACGGGGAGAAGTACCACAGCGCCTACTTCGAGCGCTTCCCCAATGTCTGGTGCCACGGCGACTACGTCGAGCTGACCGCCCAGGATGGCATCATCATCTACGGCCGCTCCGACGCCGTGCTTAACCCCGGCGGTGTGCGCATCGGCACGGCCGAGATCTATCGCCAGGTGGAACAACTGGTGGAGGTGGTGGAGAGCCTGGTGATCGGTCAGGAGTGGGAGGGCGATGTGCGGGTAGTGCTGTTCGTGCGCCTGCGTGACGGCCTGGGCCTGGATGACGCGCTGATCGACAGGATAAAGAAACAGATCCGCGCCAACACCACGCCCCGCCATGTACCGGCCCGGGTGGTGCAGGTGAGTGACATCCCGCGCACCAAGAGCGGCAAGATCGTGGAACTGGCGGTGCGCGAGGTGGTGCACAACCGGCCGGTGAAGAACAAGGAGGCGCTCGCCAATCCGGAGGCGCTGGAACTGTTCGCCAACCGCCCGGAGCTGCAGTCATAAGCAAAGCGGATTACCCATCATACACTGCTATTGTCGGATACAGTTTATTTAAGCCGCGAATGAACGCGAGGAGTGGTGCAGGGATGCACCACTACTCGCGGCTAAGGTTTTTCCTGATGGCTGAGTTAGATGAGCAATCAGGTAATAAAATGACCGGCGCCCACCGTTGCGGTGCGCGCCGGTCCAGGGCAGGCACATCAGCGCATGTGCTTCATCCCACCCATCGGCCGCATCGCATCGGCAACCTTCTGCTGCTCGGGCGTCAGGCTGGCGTAGAGCTGCTCGATGGCATCGGCCATTTCGCTCATCTGGCCGGCACCCTCGCGCATCCCCTTGACCCGTTCGGCAACCGTAACCCCATCCCCGCCGCGCACCGCCTCGCGCCGTTCCATGTGGCTGGTCATTTTCTGCTTCATGGCCTGTTCAAAGGCCTGCCAGGCAGGCTCCTGGGCCTCGGTGATACGCAGTTTATACTTCAGCATATCCAGTCCCTGTTCCATTCTGGCCGTGCGATCACCCGACATATCACGACCAAAACCACCGTGGCGACCCCAGTTTCTCTGGCCGCCATCCTGCATACTCATCTGCCCCTGACCGTAACCACAACGGTCAAACCCGCCACCGGCAGAAACATAGGAGATGGATGCGGCACTGATACCGACGACCGCTACCGTGGTCAGAATCATCTTGGTTGAACGTTTCATCTGCATTCCTCGCTGTTTCCGGGGCGACATGCCCCGTCTGTGGGTCCTATCAGACCAGCATGCTGTAACCAGACAATGTCAGAAAAACGGTTTTTTGTAAGCCTGAGTAACAACCCTCAGCCTGTTACACTCTGTTACAAAAACCACCCGCGCACGCGACGATGATTCAGGTATAAAGAGCCTATGGAAAAGAGACGACATATCCTGGTGGTGGATGACGATCGGGAGATCCGCCAACTGCTGCAGGCCTACCTGGAGCAGAACGGCTACCGGGTGACCGCGGTGGGTGAAGGCAAGGCGATGAGCCGGGTACTGGAAGAACAGCGCATCGACCTGGTGGTGCTGGACCTGATGCTGCCCGGTGCCGACGGCCTGGAGCTCTGTCGCAACCTGCGGGTGAAATCCAGAATCCCCATCATCATGCTCACCGCCCGGGGCGATGAGATGGACCGGATCCTGGGACTGGAGATGGGCGCCGACGACTACCTGCCCAAGCCGTTCAACCCCCGGGAGTTGCTGGCGCGCATCAAGGTGGTCTTGCGCCGCAGCGCCGCCCTGCCCTACGACCAGCCGGAGACGACAGCCCGGGCGATCCGGTTTGCCGACTGGACCCTGGACCCGGTGGCGCGCCACCTGGAGTCGTCCGCGGGGGTTGTAGTACCCCTCAGCGGCGCCGAGTACCGACTGCTCAAGGTGTTCCTGGAGCACCCCAACCGGGTGCTGAACCGGGACCAACTGCTCGACTTGACCCAGGGGCGGGACGCCGATCCCTTCGATCGCAGTATCGATGTGCTGGTGAGCCGCCTCAGGAGACGCCTGGAGGACGACCCGAAGGATCCCGGGATTATCAAAACGGTACGCGGCGAGGGCTATGTGTTTGCGGTGCAGGTGAACAACCCGGGGAGCACGGCATGAGACTGCTGCCCCGCTCCCTGTTTGGACGCCTGGTCCTGATCCTGGTGGTGGGCCTGCTGCTGACCCAGTTTCTCAGCACCGGACTGCTGCTCAAGGATCGGATCGATGTGATCCGGGAAAACACCGGGATACAGCTGGTCCAGCGTATCGCCTCGCTGGTCTACCTGCTGGAGGAGACGCCGGCGACGGAACGTGCCCGCATCGTCCGGGCATTCAGCACCTCCCAGTTTCGGGTCACCTTGTCCGACCAGCCGCTGCCACGAGGCTCGGAGGCGATACCGTCCAACCACCTGGAGATGATGTTGCGCCAGGCGCTGTCCGAAAACACCCCGATCCAGGTGGCGATCAATCCGCTACCTAACGGCGATGAAACGGAGCGCAGCCGCTGGCGTCAACACCGGGAGGCGGTTGCCGAACGCCGCTTTGTCGAGCCCCGCACCTATCGTTCCCGGCCGCCAAGAAACGGCTTTCAGGCCAGCATCCGGCTCGCCGATGGCAGCTGGCTGAACATCCTGCGTCCCCTGCCGGAAGGGATGGAGAACTGGCCTTACAAGCTGCTGACCTACCTCGCCGTGTTGCTGGTCTCCATCATCCTGCTCTCGCTGCTGGCGGTACGCTGGGTTACCCGACCCCTCGGCACCCTGGCGGAGGCGGCGCGTAATCTCGGCAAGGACATCGGCTATCCGCCACTCAGCGAGAGCGGCCCGCAGGAAGTGCAAAACGCGGTGCGGGCGTTCAACACCATGCAGCAGCGGCTGAGGCGCTACATTGAGGATCGTAGCCGCGTACTGGCGGCGGTCTCCCATGATCTGAAGACACCCATCACCCGGCTGCGCCTGCGCCTGGCGCTGCTCAAGGACGACGCGCTGCAATCCCGCTTCAACCAGGATCTGGATGAGATGGAACAGATGGTACTGGCCACACTGGACTATCTGCGCGGCACCGAGAGCAAGGAGAAACCGGTGCCGATCAGCATCAATGGGTTGCTGGAGTCGCTGCAGGACGATGCCCAGGAGCTGGGCTGGGAGATGACCCTGGCAAGCGGGAAGGTGGCGCCCTATAGCGGGCGGCCGCTGGCACTGAAGCGCTGCCTGATGAATCTGATCGAGAACGCGGTGCGCTACGGCCAGGCGGCAGATGTCCGCCTGGAAGACTACCGGGAGCGGTTGGACATCATAATCTCCGACCGCGGCGAGGGGGTTCCGGAGGCCGAGCTCGAGGGGCTGTTCGACCCCTTCTATCGCCGCGAGGAATCACGTGCCCGGGCGACCGGCGGCACCGGGCTCGGTCTCGGCATCGCCCGCAATATCGCCCGTGCCCACGGCGGTGATGTCACCCTGCGCCGGGGTAAAACGCAGGGGCTGGAGGCGGTGGTCAGCCTGCCCCGCTGAGCGGTAGCCAAGCGAGCGGTTTTCGTCTATTCGCGTTCATTCCATCCTTAGGGCTCGCGCACGAATAATTTCGCAGTACCAAGGGCCCAGTTGCGACCGAATACCGAAACTTATTTTTGCACGAGCCCTTAGGTCCGTAGACGGTGCATGGCATCCTCGGCTCCGTAAACGGTACTTCCCTGTACCACTCCTCTTGCACCACTACTCGCGGCGGCTAAACGGCCACCGATCGCGCGCGGGTCTGGTCGAAAATCCGGCGGGTTATTCCGCGGTGGACACCGCCCCATGCAGGGTCAGCTGCGGGAACGGGATCTCCCAGCCGTATTCGCTGCAGGCGTCAACACAGCCGCGCTGTATGGCGCGCCGCAGCCGGTTGTACAGGTCACCCAGTTCACCCTTGAAGTCGGCGATCACCACAATATCCAGGGACGAGCTGCTGGCAGCCTCGAACTCTACCCGCAGATTCAGCAGTTGCTCGCCATATCCTTCCTGGTGCAGGCGCTCGAACAGGTAGTTCTGCAGCGTCTCCGGAATGGATTGCGTACACTCTTTTTGTAGCGAGTAACTGAGACCGATTGTCTCCTTGATCCGGAAGTTGGTCGCCAGATTGCGTGGCGCGGCGGCCAGGAAGTCGGCCATCTGATAGGTCAGCCTGGCGCCGCCCCGCTCCACCAGCTGAACCAGTTCATGGGAGATACCGGTAACCTTGCCCCTGATCCCGTTGCTCAGGATAACCCAGTCCCCCTGAGTGCAGGGAAACCAGGGATCACCGATTTGCGATGGACGTGATTTGAGATCCACCAGCTCGTCGATCGGCACACGCTGGCTGATACCGGCCACCGGATTCACCAGGGTGCTGAAGACATTGATCTGCTCCACCCGCCAGGGCAACCCCTCCATGAATATCCGTTCACCCTCGCGTACCGAGCCGACATTGAGAAACAGCTGTATCTGGCTCCAGTAACGCGGCAGGGCCTGCCTGAGGGTCCAGGTGATACCGAACAGCAGCAGGATACCCAGGCTGAACAGCACCCAGTCCTCCACCAGGTAGAACACCGCCATCGGGCCGAGGATCGCCAACAGCACGGTCAGCATGCGCTGCAGCAGCTCGACCAGGCGGACCCGGAAACTGCGATGCTTGGCCCGGAACCCGGGGATATAACGCTGCATCGCCGAGGCACTCAGACGTGACAGCAGGAGAATGGCGGCCACCACCAGCAGTGCGATGATCAGGTAGAGTCCGCGCTTCTGGAAAAAGGATTTCAGATAGCTCTGCGAGGCCTCGGCGAGGGAGGTCTCCGCGGCATTCAGTTTGTTCAGCTGCAACTGGGCCGCCCCCAGCTCACTCCGAATGAACGCCTGTTGCTTGGCCCACTGCCCCTCGATCTGATCCAGGGACTGGATCAGCCCCTCATTGTCTCCGGCCTGCTTCAGGTTCGCTATATTGGTCAATGCCTCGCTGACGATCGGCAGCTGCTCCTGGTAATAGGCGATCCGCTTCTTGAGTTCCGATTTCTGACGGACCCGGGCGGTCATCTCCTTCATCTCGTCGATCGCCGGCCGCACCAGGGCAAACACCTCCTGCTGCAGGTTGAACTCCTCCTCGGGCTCGCCGCGCAGGGACGTGATATCGACACCTGCCGCGATGTTTTCAAAGTTCCGGGTGGTGGTCCTGAGATCGTCCTCCAGACTCTCTACCTGCTGTCGCAGTCGCGCCTTCTCGGCATCCGACGTGGTCGACTGGAGTTGCAGGTTCAAGGCCTCGATATCCTTGCGCAGTTGCTTTCTCAGCTCGACGACGGAGATCAGGGTCTCGATTGTGGCGGGTGCCACCGCCCCTTCCGGTTGTGCGGTGCCCCCATTGCTCTGGGCAACGGCCGGCATCGCCGGCAGCCAGAGAAAACAGCAGGCCAGCAGGATGGAAAGGCCATAGTTGAGCAGCTTGTTTTGATTATTCACCGCGCGCGTCCCGTTTCAGAAGTTGCATCGTCGTGGAGTCGGACTCAAACCGTTGAATGCCGAGCACATCTCCCACCCCCTGTGTTCGGATTGACAGCGGCCCTTTCGGTGCCACCGGCGGTTATCGGTCAATCCTGGTCAAGGTCATCCACATCCAGCTGTCCGGTCATGCGCCGGCGGATATGGGACCAGGAGATCCCGGTCGCCATCACTGCCGAGAGGATGACCAGCACAATGTAGGTGAGCAGTGAGGTATTGCTGAGCGCAATCAACTGATAGTGGAGCAACGCCCAGACGATGGTCCCGAACAGGGCCAGGGCAAGCAGGGTACCGAGCATGCCGAGAGAACGGGCGGTTGCCCGCACATAGATGACCCAGCCGATCAGCAGCAACAGCCCGGCGAGCGCGATCAGCGGGTCAAGCTTTTGTTCCGCGCCGGCCAGCCAGTGGTACCAGGAGTAACCTGAGGGATTGTAGGTCGAGAAAACCAAAAACAACGCCAGGGTCCATCGAATCATGAAACCCGCAAAACTGAAACCGCGCTCCGCCATAGCCTGTCCCTGTCAGAAATAAGACCGCTTTACGCTACCGCGAATGGGTAACAGTGCCGGTCAACCAGATCAACGACAGTTTATAACACAGAACAACGCGGACAATAACTTGCCGGCTATACGTAGATCTTGCCCGAAAGCGGCGGCGGCAGGGCAGCCGGGTGATCCTTTCTCCAGGCCAGGCGTTTCTTGATGGTGTCGCATAGATTGGCCTGTTTGACCATGAACTCGCCACCGATATGGGTGAAGCCGAGCCGTTCATAAAATCGCTTGACCCGCTCCACATCCGCCTCCGGTACCCGCTTGCCGTATTCAGGCGAGAGTGGAAACGCCTTCAGGGCGATAATACTGTCTTCCACATCGACCATCTGGCCAATCTTTCCCATCAGGGCACTACCGATATGCTGTCCCCGATATGCCGGATCAACCGTAATCTCGTTGATGTAGACCAGCCCGCTGCACTCCTGCTTCTTCAGGCTGCCATCGGTCATCTTCTGCAGATAGTGACAGCCATTGTCGCCAAACGCCGTCCGGGAAAACTCCGACAGCTCGGGGCAGATCGAGTCGAGCAATAGTGTCTGATCGACCCCGTCGACTATCGCCGCCGCCAGATCGAGTTTATGACCATGGATCTCGCCTACCACCCGGTCAGAACCCGTGGATTCATCCCAGACGATTGATTTTCCGGTGAATTTGACCACATAGGGCGCCAACTCGGAATCCGAGTCCGGCCGTAATGAAAATTCAAATTCGAGATCGGGCATTCGATGCTCCATACGACAATATATTAGCGAATACTTATTTTATAGCATCTTCCGACAATTTTCATCGGTTTTTTCAACAATCCGGCACTTAGGACCCGCACAAGAATAATTCCCTGGTACCGAGGGCGTCACTGTGCCATTGCCAAAAAAGCGTAACGCAGCCAGCGGAGCCCAGGGGCGACCGCATACAGGCGCTTATTCTTGCGCGGGTCCTTAACGCACGTCGCCTCATCTTCGGTGGCGGACTTGCGCGTCTCAACCGCTGAGTATGCCGCAGGGTCGAGAGTAAAAAAAATAATATCGTACTTAACTTTGATTCTGGTCAACTTATCGCCACGGCGGCCGATACTGCTAACATAGCGATAAAGAACCAGAGGAGCGGACAATGCCAATCGCTGTCACGGCAGGGATCAAGACCTGCGTTTTTCTACTGCTGCTGATCACGGTATCGACCGTCATGGCCGATGAGCCGAATAGATCAGCGGAGCGGAAAGCGGATTCCACACTGCTGCCTTTCACACTCTACCGCACCCCGGCTGTGCCGACGCCCAGCGAGAGCGACCGGGCGAAAACCTGCCTCGCCCTGGAACGTGAAATAACCGCACTGGTACCGCAAACCTACAGCTATAAACCGGATTTCTATAACGATCCCTACCAGGGGGCGGCAATCTGGATAGGTACCACGCTGTTTAAAGAGGCGTATGCGCTGTCAGCGTTGGCGGGATTTCTGCAATACCGGGAGAACGTACGGATGATCTCTGCGGAAGAACGGATTGAGGTGCTACGTCACCTGAAGGCGCAAAACCGCTGTTTCGAGACCTAGAGTCTGTTGGGCTTGACCGATCGTGGCGAGGGTAAGTTTCCGCACTAGAACTGGCGTGCCGCGGCTACCACCGCTTGTCCCAGCGAAAGCCCGCCATCATTGGCCGGAACGATGCGGGGGCTCAACACCATCAGACCCTGTTCTCGCAACCCACCGCTGACACCCTCGAGCAGGATCCTGTTCTGGAACACGCCCCCTGAAAGTACCACGGTTTCCAGTCCCTGCTGTTGACAGAGGAGCCGCGCCGTCTCCGTGACCGCAGCGATCATCCCTTTATGAAACCGGGCTGCAATAACCCCTGGCACCACACCTTGTTGCAGATCGCCGAGCAGGGCCTGCCAGAGCGGTTGCCAGCTCAGTACACGCTGCCCGGCGATCGTCTCCGACTGAAAACCGTATCCGGCCTCCAACCGGTCCAGTTCCCCGGGCTCGATCAGCGCCTCCATCTCAATGGCTGCCTGCCCCTCATGACTCGCCTGCTCGCGGCACACCCCGATAGCAGCGGCGACCGCATCGAACAGCCGGCCACAGGAGGAGGCCAGCGGCGAGTTTACCCCCCGCTCCAGCATCTGCCGCAGCGTTGCAATCGGCTTGCCGTTGAGGAACTGCATAATCTCCAGTTCGGCATATTCACCCGGCAGATCGTCCCAGTCGAATTCACTTAACAGATAGGCCAGCGTATTGCGCCAGGGTTCATGCATCGCCTTGGCGCCCCCCAGCATGGCGGTGGGTTTAAAATGGCCCAGGCGCTGAAACTCACGGTAACTGACCTTCAGGAACTCACCCCCCCAGAGGGAGCCATCCTCCCCCATGCCGAGGCCATCCAGGGCGACACCCAGCACCTCCGCTTGCTCCAGGCCCATGCCATGCTCTGCCATACAGCCGGCAATATGGGCATGATGATGCTGCACCGTTTCCAGATGCAGCCCACCCTCCGTCGCCAGCTGCTGGCCGTACTGGGTGGAGAGGTAGTTGGGGTGATAATCGACTACCACCACCGTCGGTTCATGCCGGAACAGCTGACGGTAGAGCGCCAGGGAGCGGTGGTACTCTTTTATGGTGGCGCCGTTCTCCAGATCCCCCATATGCTGGGAGAGGATGGCCTGGTTGCCCTTCAGCAGGCAGAAGGTGTTCTTCAGTTCACCGCCGAGGGCAAGTATCTGCGGTGTCCGCTTGAAAGCCGCCGGCAGCGCGATCGGCGCGGGTGCATAACCGCGTGCGCGGCGCAGCAGCCGCACATCACCGTCCATCACCCGGGCCACGGAATCGTCCAGCCGATTGACAATCTCCCGGTCATGCAGCAGCCAATAATCGGCAATGGCCGACAGGCGCTCATGGGCGGCATTATTGGAGATCACCTGCGGTTCATCCGACATATTGCCGGATGTCAGCACAATCGGCCGCGACAGCCGCGCCATCAACAGGTGGTGCAGCGGCGTATAGGGCAACATGAAACCGAGGGATCGCTGCCCCGGTGCAATCGCCGGCGCCAACGCCTCGTCATTACCCTGCTGCAGGATCACAATGGGGGCGGCGATGCTCTTCAGCAGGAGCGCCTCCTGATCGTTGAGTCGGGCGTAACGACGTACCATTGCCGGGTCGGTTGCCATCAGGGCGAAGGCCTTATGGTAACGGCGTTTTCGCGAACGCAGGGTGGCAACGGCCGTCTCATTGCCGGCGTCACAGGCCAGGTGCACCCCGCCGATCCCCTTGATCGCCAGGATCGCACCGGACATCAGGAGTCTCGCCGCCAGCTCGATCGGCTCCGCATCCGCGCCGTTATCCAGCCGCTCACCCGCCGCATCCTCCAGCCAGACCCGTGGCCCGCAAGCGGCGCAGGCGTTCGGCTGTGCATGGAAGCGGCGATCCGCCGGGTTACGATACTCGGACAGACAGTCCGCACACTGCCGGAAGGGCGCCATGCTGGTGGTCGCCCGGTCATAAGGGATCGCACGCACGATGGAGAGGCGGGGACCGCAATGGGTACAGTTGGTGAACGGATAGTGAAAACGTCGGTTATCCGGATCGAAAATATCCTGCAGACAGGCGTCGCAGGTGGCCGCATCCGGGACGATACCGGTGAGGATCTCGCCCCCGCGGCTTGCGATGATTTCAAAATCCCGGTAATCCGGCCAATCCACCAGCGGCTGCCGCTCGACGGCATCGATCGTTGCCAGTGGCGGGGGGTGTTTTTCAATCAGCTCGACCAGTTGGTCAATGGCCTCGCGGCTGCCGATCGCATCGATCAGCACCCCTTCCGCGTCATTCCAGACGGCACCGTGCAGGCCGCAACGGTGCGCCAGGTTCCAGACGGTCGGTCTGAAACCGACCCCTTGAACCAACCCGCGTATCCGGATTCGCTCTGCATAGGGTTTATCAGTCATGGCTGGGTGAGATCTGAACCGGTTGAAATCTGTACTACCAGTGTAACCTCACCCCCGGCTGTGAGCGAAGCTGGAAATCACCTGGCGCGAGTCCATGGATCACTGCGCCTGGCTCAAGCCCTCCAGCACCGCCTCAGCCAGCTCTTCCGTGACGAACTTGGTCAGGGCGGCATTTGCCCCGCTGGCCGCGGCATACTCCTTGCTGACGGCACCCGCCAGCGAGGTGTGCAGCAGGATATAGACCGAGGCGAAATCCTGATCCTTGCGCAGCTCACGCGTCAGGGTGTAGCCGTCCATTTCAGGCATCTCGATGTCGGAAATAATCAGGTCGACGGTACGCCCTTCGGCATGCAGTGCATGCAGTATCCGTAACGCCTCCTTACCGTCATTGGCCATTATCGGATCGAGACCAATCATTGCCAGGGTCTGTGATATCTGCTTTCTGGCAAGGCCGGAATCATCCACCACCAGGATCAGCTTGCGGCGTAACAGTTCAAGCTGCTCATCGGAGAGGCTGACACCTTTCCCGGTACTGTCCTTGGGCGGCGCCACTTCATTCAACACGCGCTCGACATCAATCACCTCGACGATCTGATCCTCGGTATTGATCACACCGGTGATGTAATTGAACCGTCCCGAGGAGGCAGGCGGTGGTTGTATGGCGTCCCATTTGAGGGAGATGATCTTATCCACATCCTTGACCAGAAAACCCTGCAGGGAGCGATTAAATTCGGAAATAATGATCGAGCAGTCGGCGTATTCGGCGGTGTCCCTGGGTGCGCTCATGCCGAGTGCGCTGGACAGATCGATCACCGGAAAAGGCTGTCCCCGCAGTCGCGCGATACCGATAATCGCCGGATTGGTCCTGGGAAGTGTGTTCATGGCGTGATAGGGAATGATCTCTTTGATCTTCAGCACATTGATGCCGAACACCTGGCGCCCGAACAGGTTGAACAGCAGCATGCGCTGCTGTGTCCCTTGCTGATTACCCCGTTGATTTGAATTATCTATAGTCACAAAAATTATGTGTGCTGAGTTGATAACCGAGGTGCGCGGCGATAAACCTAGCGCCAGGCCCACCCTACCTGGAATAGTTTAGCGACCGCTGCGACGATATCTTGAACCCGGTTTCTGTGATTGATCGGCAATGTTTTCTTCATCTCGGAAACCGGCAAGCGGAGAAATCACAACGGCTGAATGAGACTGAAAACACCGGGGCGTACATAGGGGCGTAGATATCGGCAATAGTCATTAATTTGGGTCTTTCAGGAAAAATAATAAAATTATCGCCCGCGGTTTAAGTAAAACATCGCTATTATCTGTAAAACCGTTGAATATTTTCCATAATATCCAAATAAGGTATTGGCAACAGTATGCATCTTTGGCAATATTCGATTTGTGGGATATTAAACAACCCGTCGCATTTCATACACTCTTCATGGGGAACCTCTAGATGGTCACGAAAAAAGCAAGAACCACCAAAAAACGCGTTGCTAAAAAAACCGTAGCCCGTGCAACAAAAACCGCTGCCGCCAAGAAGGCCGCACCCAGCCTCTCTCCTGCGGCAGAACTCGAACAGACCATAGCCAAATCACAGGTTCAACTGGCCAAGCTTTATGAAAAAGGCGCGGCCCAGGCACAAAAGAGTGTAGATAGAATCAAGGGCCAACTGGACAAGGCGGTCGCCAGACAGGCGACACTGCGTGATAAGAAGAACGCCGCTGCGGAAAAGGCCGCCGCCAATCGCACGCCGGCTTCCCAGAAACAGGTTGAGCGGGCACGTGAGGCGCTGCGTAAAGCGGGCCCGACGGTATCCGCCCTGCGTGAGCAGATGAAGAGCGCCAAACAGGCACTCAAAGATGCAAACGACACGCTGAAGAGGTCTGCCGCACAACAGAAGGCACTGGAAAAATTCGAAAGCGACTGGGCCAAGGCAACTGCCCCCAAGAAACCGCGTAAGGCAGCCGCCAAACGCCGCCCACGCAAGGCCGCCGCCCGCAAACCGGCCGCTGCCGCCGCTACGACCTCTGCCGCCGTGGAAAGCGCAGCAAGCGAATAGGCCGCGCGATCGGGTGCCTGTTTGACACAGCCGCTCCCGGACAAAAAGCCCGCCCCGCCGCATACCGGGAGCGGGCTTTTGTTTTGTCCGCGGACAGTACTCTGTCAGGGTAATATTGACGTATTCAGTTGACCTGTCCGCGCCCCTGGCCGTGTTGCGGCTCTTGCAAAGGACCGGGCCATTGCCTGCACAACGCGCCTTGCAGCGAGGAGTGGTGCAGGGATGCACCGTTTACGGACCCGAGGATGGAAACACCACAGGGGCGCTGAACTAGTCGATATCACCCTGGCAAAGTACCAGTAACGGCTAACCATCCGCCGACCTCAACAGGCTCAACACCTCCGCACACTTCTCACGCATCAGTTCGGTATCCCCCCGGGTTTCAAGGTTCAGCCGGACCACCGGCTCGGTATTTGAACTGCGCAGATTGAACCGCCAATCCGCCATCTCGACACTGATACCGTCGGTATGATCGACCGACAGGGCCTCATCCTGGTAGTGGGCCAGGACCCGGGCGATCGCGGCAGCCGGTTGCGCAATCTCACTGTTGATCTCTCCGGGCGACGGATATAGCGCGATACGATCATCCACCAGCGTCGACAGCGGTTGCTGTTTTCGACTGACCAGTTCGGCAATCAGCAACCAGGGAATCATGCCGCTATCGCAGTAAAAAAAATCACGAAAATAGTGATGCGCACTCATCTCACCGCCATACACCGCATCTTCCTGTCGCATCCGTTCCTTGATAAAGGCATGTCCGGTTTTGCTCTGAATCGCCTCGCCACCCTGCTGTTTCACAATATCCAGCGTATTCCAGATCAAACGCGGATCGTGAATAATCCGGCTGCCCGGATATTTCACCAGAAAGGCCTCGGCCAGCAGTCCGACGATATAGTAGCCCTCGATAAACCGCCCCTGCTCGTCAAACAAAAAACAGCGGTCAAAATCGCCATCCCAGGCAATACCAAAGTCGGCTTGATGCTGCACTACCGCATCGATCGTGTCCTGGCGGTTCTCCTCCAGCAGCGGATTGGGAATGCCGTGGGGAAAGGTGCCGTCCGGCTGATGATGAATCTTATGGAAGGTTATCGGAATGCCCAGGGATGCGAAGCGCTGCTCGACGACATCGATGCAAAGGCCGGCCACACCGTTTCCCGCGTTGACTACCAGCTTGAGTGGCCGGATCGCCTCGGCGGCCATATAGCCCATCAGGTGGTCGACATAGGCCTCGCGGGTGGAGATCGCCTGATATACCCCCCGCTTCCTCACATCGACTTCGGCGAAACGGTTTTTCCGGACCAGCGCCTCGATCTCCTTCAGTCCGGTATCGCCGCTGATCGGTTTCGACTCCTCGCGCACCAGTTTCATCCCGTTATAGTCTTTGGGGTTATGGCTGGCGGTGACCACGATGCCGCCGTCCGTTGCCAGGTGCGAGGTGGCAAAATAGATCTCCTCCGTGCCACACAAACCGATATCCAGCACCGTGACACCGGCATCGCGCAGACCGTTGGACAACGCCTGTTTCAACGACGCGGTTGAAAGCCGCATATCCCCACCGACCACCACCCGTCGTGGCTTTATATAGTCGGCATAGGCCCGCCCGATGCGGTAGGCGATGTCCTCATTCAGCGATGTGCCCAGCTGACCACGGATATCGTAGGCCTTAAAGCAATCCAGTTTTTGCATATATATCGTCCCGGTATATTTTGTTTGATTGAGGCGGTGAACTCAGTACAGGAGTCCAACAGACTCCTGCTAACCACACCATTCTAGCCTACCTGATAAAATGCTCCCTGCCTCTCCCGGTCACAAAATTCGACCATGATTTTTCGTGGACATCCCGGCAGGATTCTCTATTATGACGTTTACGTTAAGGTTAACCGGAGCCGATCGATGAAGGTTAAAGAGGCGCTGCAACAGAGGAAGGCTACCCGGGCCTTCCTGCCGCGGGAAGTGGAGAAAGAGAAGATTATACGGATCCTGGATGCGGCACGTCATGCCCCTTCCGGCACCAACACGCAGCCGTGGCAGGTGGCGGTGGTGACCGGGGAGAAGCGTCGCCGGCTGGGTGACCTGATGGAGACCGCCTTTCGTAGCGGACAGGCCGGTGCGATGGAATTTCAGTACTACCCGGAGGTATGGGAAGGGATCTACAAGGCACGGCGCCGCGCCTGTGGGCTGCAAATGTACTCGACCCTCAATATCAGCCGCGAAGAGACCCAGCGCCAGCAGGAGCAGTGGGCCGCCAATTACCGTGGATTTGATGCACCGGTGATGATGTTCTTCTTCATCGACCGGATACTTGAAACCGGCTCCTACCTGGATTACGGCCTGTTCATCCAGTCCATCATGCTGATGGCGGTGGAAGAGGGTCTGGCCACCTGCCCCCAGGCGGCCCTGGGTGAATATCCGCAGATCGTCAAACGGGAGTTGGGTTACCCCGACGACAAGAAACTGGTGGTCGGCTTGGCGCTGGGTTACGAGGACGAGCGCGCCCTCGTCAACAGTTACCGCACGCCACGCGACGAGGTGGAGCAGTTCAGCCGCTTCTTTGAATAAACCGGCGTTACGGTCCTGGCACACGTTAACTACCAAAGGCGGGAGCTTACTGGGTGAGCGCCTCAAAAGCGCCACAACACCCCCGCAATACCCCCGAGCCGCCCAAGGCGGCCGAACAACTTTCCGTTCCCACGACGCCTTCCCGGTCCCGGATCGGCAAAGGATTATTACTCTCGCCAAGACGCCAAGCCCGCCAAGGAAAGCCGATTCCCTCCTTTAATCATTGCGCTCTTGGCGTCTTGGCGAGAGTCCATTTGCCCTTTGTCATATAGAGGCGCTCGACCCATGCACCGGTCAAACCTGACAAGTCCCCCGGCTGGGCCTGGGATTACCCCGAGGATTTACCTGAATAACAAAACGCCCTGCACCGGAAGTGCAGGGCGTTCGGCTGCTGCCGCGTGCGATGGGAATCAGAGCACCTCAGCCAGCTCCGGCAGGGCCTGG